>NZ_JAWDIW010000011.1:0-292159 GCF_032464805.1 Rhizobium sp. 10PS4
GTGTAAAATGGCATAAGCTGAATTATGGAACTTCTCTATTTCGGCGTGTTGAAGTCAAGCGCTGTCGAGCTTCCATTTACACCGCATCTGATGTCATTCACGGCCTTGCTTCTCTTCGGGATCGGGTCTTGCCCCTCCCATGAACCCATTCGAACTTGAGACACACCAAATCCCACAGCTCCATCCGAGGTGCGCTAAATTGAATCACTTGCCCAATCTTCATGCGCGTGGCGAATTCGTATTACAAAAATTGTCTCATCATCTTCGATCCGATAGACGATTAGATGTGCTTTGAAGGGATGAATTCTAACGGGCGGATCAATCTCCCGTTCGCGCGCGATGCGTGGATTGGCAGCTATCAGATCAAATAATGCGAAAAGTTCATCGTGGTATCGCTTTGCTTGGCCTGCCCCGAACAGACGCACACCTTGCTCGGCGATCGCGATAATGTCCTCTTCCGCTTCGGCAGAAAGCTTAAAACTCATGACTTGCTGGTACGAGCCATCGCCTCAGCAAAGAGTTCATCCTTTGATCGGAGGCCGACACCGCTTCGGAGCCCGGCCTCGACGAAGCTTTGCATGGCGGCGATCTTGTCGTTTCGCGTTTGGTCGCGTCGGATCAGGTCGCGCACGTAGTCGCTAGCATTCGAGTATCGCCCGGTCTTGGCCTGGGCCTCCACCCAATCCTTCATCGGGCCTGGAAGAGATACGTTCATCGTGGCCATTGATAACCTCCATTTGAAGGCAATATAACCGATTTTGGCAAAGTTTGTCAAAGACTCGAACGCCTTGATGAGATGCGGACCTGACGACTGCATCACCACTTTTGCGGCCTTCCTGGAGGTGAAGGGCCCTCCCAGGCCCTTCGGATCAGTTTGAAGATCGGCCGTTCAGCCCCACTTCATTTCTCCCTTGGCAACTTTGGAGCCTATGTCGAGCGCAACGCCCATGCCAAGACCGGGGAAGCGGGCTTCCATGGCGGCCTTCAGCGCGGCGGAATCGGCTGCCTTGGCGAGTTCTTCCTCGAAAGCGAGCAGATAGCTCTTCGTGTGCTCGACGGCGGACAGATCGGTTGCCGCTTCCGGCATTATGTGGCCAGGAACGACGATCGTTGGCGTGCGGGCGCTGATCTTGTCGAGGGTGGCCACCCAAGCGGCACGCTGCTCCGATGCCTGGGTGTCGGCCGTCCACACGTGGACGCCGGAGAAAATCATGACGCCTCCGAAAACAGCGTTCAGCGACGGCACGAACAGGTACCGGCGATTGCTTAACCCTGCCTCGGCCGCAACAATCTCGACGGTTTCGCTATCAACTGTGAGGCTTGGAGCGTCGAAGGCTTCCGGCATGACGATGTCTGCAAGGGTCTGCGGGCCGTTCTCCTTGAGCTGCGGCCCCCAAACGGCAAGCTTTTTCTCGACGTTGCCCTTGATCGCTGCAATCGTATCGGAAGCTGCCAGCACTTTTGTGCCGGGAAAGGCTTCGAGGATCGGCTTCAGGCTGAAGTAATAGTCCGGATCGGACTGGCTGACATAAATCGCGGTCAGCGTCTTGCCCGTGGCCTTGATGGCTTCCGCCAGCGCACGGCCGTCGGGATAGCTGAACCCACCATCGATCAGCAACGCTTCGCTGGGGCCGGTCAGCAGCACCGGAGCGCGAAAGAAGCCATTCTGACCGGCGGGGAAGTGCTTCCAGGCCAGCTTTGACCCGGCTGCGTTGCCGAGACCGGCAGGCGCAAAAACGGCAGCGGCGCCGGCTGCGAGGGTGGTTTTCATGATTTCTCTCCTTGAATACATGGTTGTCTCCGATGATCGCCAGTTTCGATTTTCTGCTGCCGTGAGTGTTGCCCCCGGCAGGCGTTGTCGGTAGTTCATGGAACGGTCTGCTGAAAATGAATGATCACGCCGCCTGAAGCTCGGCAGCAAGTCGGTCAAAGCCGCCGAACAAGGCATCGCTGCGCAGCACGCGGTGCTTGTTGCCGTCGCTGACCAAAAGCGCGGGGACACCATCCATCCGGAATGCAGCCATGAGTTGGCGGGACTTCCCGATCCTGTTGCGGTAGGCGTCGAGCAGGGCCTCGTCCGGAGCCCGGACACGAGCGGCGGCATCGGGAAACCCGGCCTGATCGAGAACGTCGACCACGACAGCGATCTCCGAGGTGTCGCGGCCGTCAACGTAGCGAGCGCTTTGAAGTGCCTTTAGGGCATCGCTTTCCCTGTCGAGTTGCGTCACCCCGACGGCTATGATCCCAAGCGTCGCAGGGGCTGAGTCGAACATACCATCTGCGCCCCCGAGAACCTGATCGCGATAGCTGAAGACCTGCCCCGTGAGCCGGTTGATCCGCTGGTCATTGTGCCAGGCATAGGCTGCAAAGCGTTCATCCAGCGGACGGGCGCTTTCGCCCGCGAAAAGCCCGCTGGGCGCAAGCTCGACGGTGAGATTGTCGAGCATGGCCAATTTGTCGAGCACGGGCGCCGCACCATAGCACCAGCCGCAAAGCGGATCGTAGAGATAGGTAAGATGCATATCGGACCATCCTTGAAGCGATGGACGACAGATAGTGCACTTCTACTGAGTGATAAATATTGTTAAATGTGACAGAATGTTTGTCAAAAACTTACAATCAAATGGAAGAAGGCTATGGAGGCTGTCAACCTCAATCGGCTGGCCTATTTTGCAGCCGTCGTCGATACCGGCTCGTTCACGAAAGCTGCCGAGCGCCTCGCGATCACAAAGACGGTCGTCAGCCAGCAGGTTGCGCGGCTGGAAGCTGAGTTGAAAACTAGCTTGCTGCTCCGGACAACACGACGCGTCGAGCCGACTGAGGCCGGCAAGCTTCTCTACGCGCGCTGCGTCATGATCTTCCGCGAAGCCGGGGACGCTGTCGATGAAATCACCCGCGCAAATGCCGAGCCGACAGGCATGCTACGCATTGCTGCGCCCAATGATTATGGTGCGAGCACGATCGCTCCCATTGCTGCGGCCTTTATCCGGAAGTATCCCGCTTGCAGGGTCGAGCTTCTGCTCGCCGATACGAGGATGGAACTGCTCGCCAATCAGATCGACCTGTCGATCCGCGTTGGTTGGCTCGATGACTCCAGTCATCAAGCGAGACGGATCGGTTCGTTCCGGCAGTTGCTTGTGGCGTCCCCCAGCTTCTTCGCCACGCTCAGGTTGAACAGCCCAGAGGATGCTGCGGGCCAGCCGTTTATCGCCAACCTGGCCCTCAAGGAGCCGGTGGTCTGGAGGTTTGTCCAGGGCGATTTCGACCAGCGGACCGTGCGGATGCAACAAAGCCTCATGAGCAATTCGACACCCGCGGTTCTCGCGGCCACGCTTGCGGGGGCAGGCATATCCGTCCTGCCGGATTTTCTGGCTGGAGAACATATAGAGGCTGGCCGACTGATAAGATTGTTGCCGGACTGGAGCCTGCCTGCCGGCGGAATTTATGTCGTCTATCCGGCAGCTCGGTTTCGTCCGCCCAAGGTCACGGCTTTTGTCGCGATGCTTACGGGCAGTCGCTCGCGCGACTAGGCTGCGCCATCACGCAGCCTGAGTTGCTCCAAAGCAGCCATACGGTGGCGGGGAATTGGTATGTTGCCGCAGGGATTTGCAAAGGAAATTCCGACGCCATATTCTCGCCTTGACGGCGACCCCTTCCCGAAGTTCATTCAAGCGCTTTGGTGTAGGAAAACAAGGGCGAGCATGGGACAAGATACAAGCTACCTGCTGGAGCGGATGACGATTGTCGGTGATCTGGGGGCTGCCTCCTTCGTTCCCTGGATCCGGCGCCACGCTGCCAAGCTTGGGCTCTCGCACACCATATCTCATACGAGTTCCCAGCGGATCGAACTTGAGGTTGCCGGGCCGGAAGAACTGATCGACATGATGGAGATGGGATGCTCTCTCGGGCCTATCGACGTGTGGGTCGAGAGGATAGATCGAACGGCGATCAGCGGCGAAAGGACCTAGTCCGGGCTCTCGCGTATTTCATCCGTGCATATTATTTACTCAATGTTGCCAATGCGAAATAATTATGCAAACCTAATAAGGTTGCGGCGGAATTGCCTCGGCGCCGATGCGGGACTTGATCGGCAAGCATTTGGTTTTGTGTGGGAATTCTAGTCATGCCTTCCGATACGACGGGCTTTTGGACGCCAGTCGCGCTTTCCCGGGATTTGCCGGCCGGAACCGTCATACCGGCATGGACGGCAGCCGGATCGATTGCCCTGTGGCGCAGCGCTTCCGGACGCATATCGGCATCGGCGGATCGCTGTCCGCATCGCGGCATGCGCCTGTCTCACGGTTTCGTCCGCGGCGAGGCGCTTTCCTGCATCTATCACGGCTGGAGCTATGGCCAGGCCGGAAACTGTCTGCGCATCCCCGCCCATCCGGGGCTGACGCCACCGGAAACCATCCGCGTCGCCACCCATGATGTCGAGGAAGTGGACAGCGTGATCTGGGTGGCCGTGGGTACGCCTGTATCGAAGCCGCCGAGGCTCGAGGGCCTCATTCCCTTGCGCTCGCTGACGGCGTTCGCCGGCATCGCCGCGATCGAGGCGGCGGCAGGCGGCAAGGCGAGCCCTGACGGTCTTGTCGAGATCGACGCACCCACCGGGACCATCTGTCTGCTATTATCCGCCCAAGAAGACGGGCAGACGCTGATCCACGTGCTGCTGAAGGGGGATGCCGGCCTTCCTGCGGGCATCGGCGCTTCACGGGCCGCCGAAAGCCTGCGGCGTCGGGCCGAGGATCTTCAGAAAAAGGAGATCGCGCAATGACCATGCAGGCGATGATCGATGAATGGTATCCGGTTGGGCTTTTCAGCCAGCTCGACAGCGCCGGCCGTAAGACGGCGCTGATGGGCGAGCCGATCGACGTGGCGCGCGATGCCGATGGCAATGCGAAGGTGACGGGCGGCGATGGGCGTGTTCTGCCGGTGCGCGTCCGTTACGGTCATGTCTGGTCCTCCCTCGGCGAGCCGAAGAAGAAGGAACTTTTCCCCATTCCCGAGGCCGACCAGCCCGGCCGCCGCTTCGTCGATGTCGGCGTGGTGCGCGTGCGCTGCTCGCCGCTGCGCGCCGTCGAGAACTTCCTCGATGTCGCCCATTTCCCCTTCGTCCACACCGATATTCTCGGCGCGGAGCCGCACACCGAGGTCCAGAACTACAAGGTCGAGATCCGCGAGGAAGAAGACGAGGTCTGGGCAACGCAGGTGAAATTCTATCAGCCGCAGGCCGCCAAGTCGGCAAGCGGCGGGATCACGACGGAATACATGTACCGCGTGCCGGCGCCCACCTGCTCCGTGCTTTACAAGACCTGCCCGCCGCGCCCGAGCGAATGGGATGTCATCACGCTCTTCGTGCAGCCGCTGGCCGAAGACCTCTGCGACGTCTGGCCGTGGATGGCGCTCTTCGACGACGAGACCGCGATGACCGACCTCATTCATTTCCAGCAGACGATCTTCCTGCAGGACCGTTCGATCCTCGAAAACCAGATCCCGCGGCTGCTGCCGCTCGACCCCGGCATGGAAATCCCGACGCGTGCCGATCTGACATCGATCGCTTACCGGCGCTGGCTGAAGCGTCACCACTATACCTACGGCGCACAGCTGGTGGCGCAATGAAACTCTACGACTATATTCTCTCGCCCAGTTGCTACAAGGTGCGCCTGATGGCGGCGTTGACCGGCGTGAAACTTGACCTGCGCCCGGTGGATTTCCATCCCGGCGCCGAGCATCGCGGCCCCGAGCTGCTTGCGCTCAACCCGGCAGGCTCCATTCCGATCCTGGAGGATGGCGACCTGATCCTGACGGAATCGTCGGCGATCCTCGTTTATCTCGCCACCAAGGCAGCACCCGAATGGCTCGACAACGGTACGGCCGAGGAAGCGGCGCGGGTGCAGCAATGGCTGTCGTTCTCCGGTCGGCTGACGGCCAGCCTCGGGGCAGCGCGGCTCCATGAAATGCTGCTGCGGCCGGGCGATATCGGCGTGCTGCAGGCGCAGGGCATCGCCGCGCTTCGCGAGCTTGAAGCCGGGCTTGTCGAGCAGGGTCTTCGCGGCATGCGTTTCCTCGCTGCCGACCGGCCGACAATTGCCGACATCGCCTGCTTTCCCTATGTGGCGCTGGCGCCCGATGGGGGCGTCACGCTGGATGCTTATCCTGCGATCCGGCTCTGGTCCCGCGCGCTGCGCGCCCTCGACAAATTTATCGAGATGCCAGGCATTCACCGGCTGCACGAATTGAAGCCCGAACCTCAGATCGAATCGGGCGAGGCGTGAGATGGCTGGTTATCTCCTGAAGAACTGCGCAGCCGTGATCGTCGACGAGGGCAAGGGGCCGGTCGTCCACCGCAATGTCGATCTCCTGACCAACGGTCCGGCGATTGTGGCGATCGGCGAAAATCTGGGGGCGGACGCACTGCCTGCCGGCACCACCGTGCAGGATGCTGCCGGCTGGTTTGTCTATCCGGGCCTCGTCAACACCCATCATCACTTCTTCCAGTGCTTCGTGCGCAACCGCGCCGATCTCGACTGGACGAAGCTCTCGGTGATCGAGTGGCTGGACCGCATCTACCCGATCTTTTCGCAGCTCAACGGGGAGTGCTTTTACCACTCCTCGGTCACGGCGATGGCCGAGATGATCAAGCACGGCTGCACCACGGCCTTGGATCACCAATATAATTTCCCGCGGCACGCCGGAAAGCGGTTGATCGACCGCCAGTTCGAAGCAGCCGGTCTGCTCGGCATGCGCTTCCATGCCGGCCGCGGCGGCAACACCCTGCCGAAGTCGGAAGGCTCGACCATTCCCGACGAGATGCTGGAAACGACCGACGAATTCATCGCCGACTGCGTCCGGCTGATCGACACCTATCACGATACCAGCCCCTTCAGCATGCGCCAGGTCGTGGTGGCACCCTGCCAGCCGGTGAATTGCTACCGCGAAACTTTCGTGGAATCGGTGGCGCTGGCGCGCGATCGCGGCGTCATGATGCACACCCATGTCGGCGAAGGCGAAAGCCCGGTCATTCAGGCGCGCCACGGCATGCGCACGGTCGACTATCTGGACGAACTCGGCTTTGCCGGGCCTGATACCTTCTATGCCCATTGCTGGGAGCTCAACCACGACGAACTCAGGAAGATGGCCGCGAGCGGCACCGGTGTCGCGCATTGCCCAGAACCGGTCTATCTGGTCGGCGCTGAGGTTACCGACATTCCCGCCATGGCCGCCTTCGGCCTGCGCATCGGCCTCGGCTGCGACGGCGCTGCCTCTAACGACAATTCCAACCTGATGCACTGCCTGCATTCCGCCTACATGCTACAATGCCTCGTCTCCTCCAGCCGTGCCCATCCCGTGCCGCCGCCGGTCGACTTTCTCGGCTACGGCACGTCAGGGGGGGCCAGCCTGCTCGGCCGGCGCGATATCGGCCGGCTGGCGCCGGGCATGGCCGCCGACCTGTTTGCGATCGACACTCGGCGCATGGATTATGTCGGCACGCGCCACGATCCGCTGAGCCTGATTACCCGCGTCGGCATCGGCATGGCGACTGACATGACCATGATCAATGGCCGCATCGTCTGGCAGAAGGGCGAATTTCCCGGGCTCGACGAAGCCAAGCTGGCTGCCGATGCCGAGGCCGCACTCTCCACCGTGGAATTTTAAAAAAACCAAAAGAGGGAACTGAGAACATGACCAAACTGACCCGCAGAAATCTGATGACGGCGGCTGCCGCTACCGGCCTCGCCGGCGCGCTCGGCAGCCGGCTTGCTTTCGCCGCCGACGAGCCACTCGGCATCACGCTGGTAATCCCCTCGCCGGTCGGCGACGTTGGCTGGGGGCACGCACTTGCCGCCGGTCTCGAGCCGATCAAGGCCGCTTACGGCGACAAGGTGAAGGTCACCGTGCTTGAGAATATTGCGGAAGGCCCGGACGCCGACCGCATCATGAACAAGACCGTCGCCGACGGAAACAAGTTCCTGGTCGCCGGCTCTTTCGGCTATCAGAACGGCGCCTTGCAGATCGCCCGCCGCGATCCGAGCGTCACCGTTCTGCACGCCTCCGGCTTCCAGGTCGCTCCGAACTTCTCGCCCTTCGCCGCCAAGTATTTTCAGGGTACCTACCTGCTCGGCATGGCTGCGGCAGCACTTTCCAAGACCGGCAAGCTCGGCTCTGTCTCGGCCTTTGCCATCCCCGAGCTCATTACCTCGATCAACGCCTTTACGCTCGGCGCCCAAGCCGTCAAGCCCGATATCGAGGTCTCGGTGGTCTGGGTGAACTCATGGTTCGATCCGGCCAAGGAGCAGGAAGCCGCAAAGGCCCTGATCGCGCAGAAGTGCGACGTGATCTTCTCCAACGCCCAGGACACGCCGTCCGTCATCTCGGCCTGTGAGGAAGCCGGCGTCTACGCCTTCAATCTCAATTCCTCGATGAAGAAATATGCACCGAAAACCTATCTCGGCTGCATCGCGACGGACTGGTCGCCGTTCTTCAAGGCTTCGGTCGATGCCCATCTCGCCGGCACGTTCAAGGGCGCCAATGCGTTCCTCGGCGTTGCCGACAAGGTCGTCGAGGTGGTCGACTGGAATCCTGATATTCCGGCTGACGTGATGACCAAGATCAAGGAGATCGAGGTAAAGATCGCCGACGGCAGCTTCTCGCCCTTCACCGGGCCGATCGCCAAGGCCGACGGCAGCGAAGCTGTCGCATCGGGTGCGACCATGGCCGACCCCGAGATCATCGCCATGAACTGGCACGTCAAGGGCGTGTCCACGCCGTTGCCGAAATAAGTCATGACCACCCCGCTCCTGTCGCTGCGCGGCATTTCGAAAAGTTACGGCCAGATCCATGCCAATCAGGCCATCGATCTGGACGTGGCGCCGCAATCGATTCATGCGATCCTCGGGGAGAACGGGGCGGGAAAATCGACGCTGATGAAGCTGATCTACGGCGTCGAGCAACCGGACGGCGGAGAGGTCATCTGGGAAGGAAATCCGTTGCGCCTCGCCTCCCCCGCCGAGGCGAGGCGCAATGGCATCGGCATGGTCTTCCAGCATTTCTCGCTGTTTGAGACCCTGACCGTTCTGGAGAATATTCGGCTGGTCGTGCCGGGCCGCAAGGCTGAGCTCAAGGAACGTATTCGGACGCTTGGACGGGAATTCGGTCTCGAAGTCGACCCGCTTGCCCATGTGCATGCGCTGTCCGTCGGCGAACGGCAGCGGGTGGAGATCATCCGAAGCCTGATGACCAATCCGAAGTTGCTGATCCTCGACGAGCCCACCTCGGTCCTGCCGCCGCAACTGGTGGAGAGGCTCTTCGACACGCTGCGTCGCCTGCGCGACGGCGGCGTTTCCATCCTGTTGATCTCCCACAAGCTCGAAGAAATCCGGGCGATCTGCGACCGGGCGACGATCCTGCGCGGCGGACGCGTGACCGGGGATGTCGACCCGCGTCAACATGATGCCCATGACCTTGCCCGCATGATGATCGGCCATGACATGCCGGCGCCGATGGCGGCGCTGCCGCTGTCTGGTGGGGAAAAGCGGCTGGAGATCATCGGTTTGGACTATCAGCCCGACGATCCCTTTGCTGTGTCGCTCTCCGGCATCAGCCTCGAGGTGCGTGCCGGCGAAATCCTCGGGATCGCCGGAATTTCGGGCAATGGTCAAAGCGAGCTTGCCGCGTTGATTTCAGGCGAGACGGTGCTGGGGCGCGACCAGCGCGACCGGATCTTCATGATGGGGATGGATGTCGGCAGGCTCGATGCCGCCGCACGGCGGACGCTCGGATTTGCCTTCGTTCCGGAAGACCGGCTCGGACGCGGCGCCGTGCCCGAAATGTCGCTCGTCCTCAACAGCCTGCTGACGGCCCATCCGCTCAAGCTTTTGCGGCGTGGTCTCATCGACAGGGCGCGGGCGACGGCGTTCACCGATGATTGCATCCGTCAGTATGATGTGCGCACACCCGGCCCGGATGCGGAAGCCGGCACCCTGTCGGGCGGTAATCTGCAGAAGTTCATCGTTGGTCGCGAAATCATGCTGTCTCCCAAATTGCTTTTCCTGGCGCAACCGACCTGGGGCGTCGATATCGGCGCCGCGTCCGCCATCCGCAGCCGTGTGGTCGCATTGCGCAATCAGGGCATGGCGATCCTCGTCATTTCCGAGGAACTGGAAGAACTGTTCGAGCTCTGCGATTCCATCCAGGTGCTGCATCACGGCCGGCTCAGCCCGCCGCTCGCAACGCGGGACACGAAGCCCGAGGAGATCGGCCGATACATGATCGGGGCTCAAGCCTCGCCCGAGAAAGTCCATATATGAGCGCTTTGTCCCTTGCTTTCGTTCCCACCCTGGTCCGCCGGGAGCGCGCTTCGCTTGCCGCGGCCCTGTGCGCACCTGTCATAGCGCTCGGGGGAGCGATCGCACTTAATCTCGGCCTTTACGTTTTGATGGGCCGCGATCCTGTCGCGGTCGTCTATGCGATGCTTTTCGAGCCCTTCCTTTCCTGGGCGTCATTTTCGGAAGTGCTTTTGAAGGCAGGTCCGCTCCTTCTCATCGCCCAAGGACTGGCGATCGGCTTTCGCGCCAAGGTCTTCAACATCGGCGCCGAAGGCCAGTTCATTCTCGGTGCGATCTTCGCCTCGGCCATTCCGGTCTGGTTTCCGCAAGCGACGGGCCAGTGGATCTGGCCGGCAATGCTGCTGCTCGGCGCCATCGGCGGCGCTCTCTGGGCTTCTCTCACCGCCTTCTGGCGCGTACGCCTCAATGCCAACGAGATCCTCGTTTCTTTGATGCTGAGCCTCGTGGCGGCGCAGTTGCTGAACTATCTGCTGCTCGGCCCCTGGAAAGATCCGAATGGCTTCAACTTCCCCCAGTCGGTGATGTTCCAGTACGATGCGATGGTGCCGACCCTGATTGCCGGTACCCGCGTCAATGTCTCATTCCTCATCACGCTGGCTTTGTCGGTCGCGGCCTGGGTCTTCATGCAGAGGAGCTTCATCGGTTACAAGCTGCAGGTCGGCGGTCTGGCGCCGCGGGCTGCCGGCTATGCCGGCTTTAAGGAAGGTTGGGCGATCTGGCTTTCGCTGCTGATCGGCGGTTTTGCAGCCGGTCTTGCGGGGGCTGCCGAAGTCGCCGGTCCGCTCGGCCAGCTGCAGCGTTCGGTCGCGAGCGGTTATGGCTATGCGGCCATCATCGTCGCCTATCTCGGCGGCCTGCATCCGATCGGCATCGTGGTCTCGGCGCTGGTCATGGCGGTCATCTATATCGGCGGCGACAATGCCATGGTCTCGGCCAATCTGCCGATCGCCGCTGTCCGCGTCTTCCAGGGCAGTCTGCTGCTCGCCTACCTGATCGCCGTCGCCTTCGTGCGCTATCGCCTTGAATGGCGCCGCGCCGCTCACCGGAGCCCCTTATGAACGCCATCGAGTTCATTCTTGCCGGCATGCTGGCGGCTGCGACACCGTTTCTTCTGGCAGCCCTCGGCGAGCTGGTAGCCGAGCGCGCCGGCGTCCTCAACCTCGGGGTCGAGGGATTGATGGCTCTCGGTGCCGTGCTCGGCTTCATCGTCGTCTATCAGGGCGGCGGGCATCTCCTGGGCTTCGTCGTCGCCGGGCTCGGCAGTGCTGTCCTTTCCCTGCTCTTTGCCTTTGTCACGCTGGGTTTCCGGGCAAACCAGGTGGCGGCGGGCCTCGCCATCGGCATCCTTGGCCAGGGCCTTTCTGCGCTTTTCGGCAAGACCTATGAAAGCCTCACGGTCAGGGGACTCCCCAAGCTTGCCCTTCCCGGGCTTTCGGAACTGCCGGTTGTCGGCGGCCTTTTCGTCCAGGACATCGTCGTGTGGATCTCACTTGCCACGACCCTCGCTTTGTGGGCGATATTTGCCTATAGCAAGCTTGGTCTTATCGTCCGTGCCGTCGGCGAGAATCCCAAGGCCGCTCACGCCATCGGCTATTCGGTGATATCAGTCCGCGTCCTCGCCATCGCCTTCGGCGGCGCGATGGCCGGCTTCGCCGGCGCCTATGCGTCGGTGGTCTATACACCACTCTGGGCCGACGGAATGATCGCCGGGCGCGGCTGGATCGCGATTGCCCTCGTCGTCTTCGGGACCTGGCTCACCGGCCGTATCTTCCTCGGCGCCTGCCTCTTCGGCGCGGTCTCGCTGATGGGGCTGGCAGCTCAGGCAACCGGACTGGACGTTCCCTCGCAGCTGCTCTCGAGCCTGCCATATCTTGTCACGATCATCGTGCTCGGCATCATCTCCGCTGACCGCCGCCTGCTCAAACTGAACGGCGTCGCTTCGCTCGGCGAACCATTCGAGCGATAAAGACGCGCGGCGCTGTAACGCGTCGGCGAAGAAGCCCGTGGTCAGCCGCGATCGCGTTTCCTGCGGCCGTGCGCCTCAAATTGGACGAGCAGCGACTTGAGTTCGATCTCCCGAACGCGTCTTGCCGCTTCATCGGGGCTCACCCATTCGAGAATACGCTGACCCCGCTCCTTGAAATCGCCGCTGATGTCCGTGACTTCAATCTGAAACATGTCGACGATACAGGGCGCCACATCGCCATTGTCGAGTTCTTTCAAATAAGTATAGCGGCCGACCGGCTTCTTCTTCACCAAACCGCGCACGCCTGCCTCCTCCCAGGCCTCGATTGCTGCTGCTTCGAAAGGTTTTTTCCCTTTCATCGGCCACCCTTTCGGGATGACCCAGCGCCCACTCTCGCGCGATGTGATCACCAGGATTTCGACCTCGGATCCGGCATTGCCGTGGCGGAAGCAAATTGCGCCGTATTGTTGACGGAATGCACCGGCGAACAGCGTTTCAGGAACGGCAGCGAGCTGCCGCAGCAGCGGCTGGGACTTGTCCGGTCGAGGCTTCCTGCTTTTTTTGCTCGGCGTCATAACTAATGAATTACCGAATTTGCTTGTTGCTTCAATTGCCTGGGCGTGTTTATGACAGATTTATGACAATCGGCCGCACGAGGAAGGTTCGCAGGCATGATGAGCATTTTTCGCAAGCTGATGCCACGGGAAGACAGATTCTTTGAGATGTTTTCCAAGCACTCGAAGACCGTCGTTGCCGCCGCGCACGCCCTCGATCAACTCCTGAAGGGCAATGAGGTTGAGAAAAACTGCGAACGTATCGTCACATTGGAAAACGAGGCGGACGATGTCACGCGTGAGGTTCTTCTTGCCGTTCGACGAAGCTTCATCACGCCCTTCGACCGGGGTGACATCAAGGACCTCATTCAGTCGATGGATGATGCGATCGATATGATGCACAAGGCAGTCAAGACGATCCGTTTGTTCGAGCAATCGAGCTTCGAACCGCTCATGCAGCAGATGGGCAGCGAAATCGTCAAGGCGGCAAACCTTGTCGCGGAAGCGATACCTCTCCTCGACAGATTGGGAGCCAATGCGCAGCGTCTCACGGCCATCGCGGAGGAAGTCACCCGAGTGGAGGGACGTTCCGATGAGCTGTACGACCAGGGTTTGAAGGATCTGTTCTTGCGTCATGGCGCCAGCGGCAATGCGATGGCCTACATGATCGGAAGCGAAATCTACGGAGAGCTAGAAAAAGTTGTCGACCGCTTCGAGGATGTCGCCAATGAAATCAGCGGCATTCTCATCGAGAACGTCTGATGGATGCCTCCCTCGCTCTGCCGCTGCTGGTCGGCCTGGTCGTTATCGCCCTGTTCTTCGACTTTCTCAATGGTCTGCATGACGCGGCCAATTCGATCGCCACGATCGTCTCCACCCGCGTCCTGCGGCCACAATATGCCGTCGCCTGGGCGGCGTTCTTCAATTTCATCGCATTCCTGTTCTTCGGCCTGCATGTCGCCGAAACACTCGGGACCGGCATCATCGATCCTGCGATCGTTTCGCCACAAGTGATCTTCGCAGCACTCATGGGCGCGATCATCTGGAATATCATCACCTGGATTTTCGGGATTCCGTCGAGCTCGTCGCATGCGCTTGTCGGTGGGCTGGTGGGGGCCGGTCTGGCAAAGGTGGGCTTCAACTCGATCGTCTGGAACGGCCTTCTAAAAACCGTCGGTGCCATTTTCCTTTCCCCGGCCATCGGCTTTCTACTTGCCCTGGTGCTGGTGCTCGCCGTCTCCTGGTTATTCGTCCGGCAAACACCGTTTGCGGTGGATCGCACATTTCGCATCATGCAGTTCGTGTCCGCTTCGCTTTATTCGCTTGGCCACGGCGGAAACGATGCGCAGAAGACGATGGGCATCATCGCGGTGCTGCTATTCAGTCAGGGATATCTTGGCCCGACCTTTTACGTGCCTTTCTGGGTGGTCATTACCTGCCAGTCGGCAATGGCTCTCGGGACGCTCTTTGGCGGATGGCGGATCGTTCATACCATGGGGTCGAAGATCACCCGGCTCAACCCCATGCAAGGTTTCTGCGCGGAAACGGGCGGTGCGTTGACACTCTTTGGAGCGACGTGGCTCGGTATTCCCGTTTCGACGACGCATACCATCACCGGAGCAATCGTCGGAGTGGGCGCGGCTCGTCGTGTCTCAGCCGTGCGCTGGGGATTGGCCGGCAACATAGTGATAGCCTGGATCGTCACGATGCCGGCGGCTGCAGCAATATCCGCAACGTTCTACTGCCTCGTATCCTTGCTGCAATGAAATGAGGGGATGGCGAGGCCAATCGCTACGCCAATCGCCACGCATTGACCTGCCCCTCTTGAGCTTCCCCGGTGGCGATACCGACGAATAAGGCGGGCAGAATCCGCTCTGCGGTCTGCGTGATCGCGACTTCCATATTGCGTGCACTGCACAAATAGAGCGCTCCTATGGCTGCGATTACGTTAGCAATCGCACAAAACAGAAGCAGAAAATAACAAAGCCTAAGAAATAGGCATTCGTTAATTCTTCGCATTTCTCCTTTTGCTTCATGCCGTTACCGTCTCTTCTTGAAATTGGCACGCTGCTTGCAAGTTCTGAGAAGCATCGGTCAATGGCGACCGGCGCAGATAGGCGCGGCATAAGCGCCTACAACAGACACCGACGTCGCAAGGTTTTTGCTCCGGGATTCTCCCATCCCCTGGACGCAATTTCCGGCGGCGTTTTTTTGTGTCCAAATTCAGCCAGCAGAGGGAACCTGCGCATGACTAAGAATTTGCAGACGGGGATTTCGACAAGCGGCCTTACCCGCCGCGGCATGCTCAAGACGACCGCAGCGGCTGCCCTCATCGGCGCCGTCAAGGCTGCCTTTCCGTCCGGCGCCTTCGCAGCCGGAGCTGGCCCTGAGGTGAAAGGTGCCAAGCTCGGCTTTATCGCTCTCACCGATTCCGCACCGCTCATCATCGCCAAGGAAAAAGGCTTTTTCGACAAGCATGGCCTTCCGGAAACGGATGTGGCCAAGCAGGCATCCTGGGGTGCGACCCGCGACAATCTCGTGCTCGGCGGCGCAGCAAACGGCATCGACGGTGCCCATATCCTGTCGCCGCTCCCCTATCTCATGCACACCGGCAAGGTGACGCAGAACAATAAGCCGGTGCCGATGGCTATCCTCGCCCGGCTCAACCTCGACAGCCAGGGTATTTCCGTCGCCAAGGAATATGCCGAGACCGGCGTGCAGCTGGATTCCTCCAAGCTGAAGGCGGCATTCGAGAAAAAGAAGGCGGAGGGCAAGGAGATCAAGGCCGCCATGACCTTCCCGGGCGGCACCCATGACCTCTGGATCCGCTACTGGCTCGCCGCCGGCGGCATCGATCCGAACAAGGATGTTTCGACCATCGTCGTGCCGCCGCCGCAGATGGTTGCCAACATGAAGGTCGGCAACATGGACGTCTTCTGTGTGGGCGAACCGTGGAACGAGCAGCTCGTCAACCAGGGCATCGGCTTTACCGCAGCCACCACCGGCGAGCTTTGGAAGGGCCATCCTGAAAAGGCGCTCGGACTGCGCGCCGACTGGATCGAAAAGAATCCCAATGCTGCCAAGGCCCTACTGATGGCCGTCATGGAGGCGCAGCAGTGGTGCGAAAGCATGGACAACAAGGCGGAGATGGCTGACATTCTCGGCAAGCGCCAATGGTTCAACGTTCCGACGAAGGACGTGCTCGGCCGCCTCAAGGGCGACATCAATTATGGCAATGGCCGCGATGTCAAGGCCACCGACCTCTATATGAAGTTCTGGAAAGACGGCGCCTCCTATCCGTTCAAGAGCCACGATACCTGGTTCATGACGGAAAACATCCGCTGGGGAAATCTGCCGGCGAGTACCGACATCAAGGCGCTGGTCAACCAGGTGAACCGCGAAGACATCTGGCGCGAGGCCGCCAAGGATCTCGGCGTCGCGGCGGCCGATATTCCCGCATCGTCTTCTCGCGGCAAGGAGACTTTCTTCGACGGCAAGGTCTTCGACCCTGAAAATCCCTCCGCCTATCTCGACAGCCTTTCGATCAAGGCTGTCTCCTGACCCGCTCCGGCGCGCGACGGCGCGCCGGCCTTTCACTCACGTGAGGAGCACGTTGATGTCCGCCCTGGCAAATAAAGAAAGTCCCTCCACGGCCGCCTCTGCCAAGCTGGCGGCAAAGGTTCTGCCATTTTCCGGCAAGCACGGATCGCGGATCGATTTTCGTCGAGCGGCACTGACCGCACTTCGTAATGTCGTTCCGCCAGTCGTCGTGCTGGCACTCATCCTGCTCGTCTGGCAGGTGCTCTGTTCGTCGGCGGATGCGTCTTTGCCCTCGCCGCATCGGGTCTGGCAGGATAGCTATGACCTGATCGCCTATCCGTTTTTCAACTACGGCTCCCAGGATATCGGGCTCGGCTGGCGCGTGCTCATTTCGCTGCAGCGCGTTCTCTATGGCTTTGGGCTTGCCGCAGTCACCGGCGTCATCATCGGTGCGGTCATCGGCCAGTCGGTCTGGGCGATGCGTGGCCTCGATCCGATCTTCCAGGTGCTGCGTACGGTTCCGCCGCTCGCCTGGCTGCCGCTGTCGCTCGCAGCCTTTCAGGATTCCAACCCCTCGGCGATCTTCGTGATCTTCATCACGTCGATCTGGCCGGTGATTATCAACACCGCCGTCGGCGTCCGCAATATCCCGCAGGATTACCGCAATGTCGCCGAGGTGCTGCGCCTCAACCAGTTCGAGTTTTTCTGGAAGATCATGCTGCCTTCGGCAGCGCCTTACATCTTCACAGGCCTCAGGATCGGCGTCGGCCTCTCCTGGCTCGCCATCGTCGCGGCTGAAATGCTGACGGGCGGCGTCGGTATCGGCTTCTTCATCTGGGACGCATGGAACTCGTCGCGCCTTCCGGACATCATCGTCGCGCTCGCCTATATCGGCATCGTCGGCTTCGCCCTCGACAAGCTGGTGGCAGCACTCGGCAAACTCATCACCCGCGGCGCCATGGCCAACTGAGGAGCGCACCTATGATCGCCTATCTGAAGCTCGACCATATCGACAAACATTTCGATCGGGGCGGCGCGCGCGCCGAGGTCCTGAAGGACATCAACCTGACGATTTCCGCGGGCGAATTCGTCTCGATCATCGGCCATTCGGGCTGCGGCAAGTCCACCCTGCTCAACCTCATCGCCGGCCTGACGCCGGTTTCGGCAGGCGCCGTGCTGCTTGAAAACCGTGAGGTCAACGGGCCCGGTCCGGAGCGCGCCGTCGTCTTCCAGAACCACTCGCTGCTGCCCTGGCTGACGGTCTACGAGAACGTCAATCTCGCCGTCTCCAAACTCTTCAACCGAACGAAGACCAAGGCCGAGCGGCATGAGTGGGTGATGGCCAACCTCGACCTCGTGCAGATGGCGCATGCGAGGGATAAGCGGCCTTCGGAAATTTCAGGCGGCATGAAGCAGCGCGTCGGTATCGCCCGCGCGCTTGCAATGGAACCGAAGATCCTGCTGCTCGACGAACCCTTCGGCGCGCTCGATGCGCTGACCCGCGCCCATCTTCAGGACGCCGTGATGGAAATCCACGCCCGGCTTGGCAACACGATGGTGATGATCACCCATGATGTCGATGAGGCGGTGCTGCTGTCCGATCGCATCGTGATGATGACCAACGGCCCGGCGGCCCGCATCGGCGAAGTGCTCGATGTGACCATGCCCCGTCCCCGCAATCGCATCGAACTCGCCTCCGACCGGACATATCTCAAATGCCGTGAAGCCGTACTGAAGTTCCTCTACGAACGCCACCGCTTCATCGAAGCGGCGGAGTAGAGACCGGGACATAACCTCGGCGTTTGCCGGTCGTGGTCTTCTCGCCTTCGTAGCGGCGCCTGATTTCAGGCGTCGCGCCCTCTTTACTCCCTGGGCGTTGCAAAGACCGCGCTGGCATCGCTGACAATTTCCACATGGGAATATGCCGCCTGCCCTGCGGCGGTGGCGTCCGCGCGCATGATCGCGGTGACGATCCGGCCGTGCTCCTCATAGGATTTGGCCAGACGCCCGGGCAGGCGGAACTGCGCCCGCCGAAAAGGCGCAAGCCGCGCCCGTGTCTGAGTCACCATCTCGAAGACATGATCATTATGCGCTCCGCGATAAAGCCGGGTATGAAATTCGGTATTGTGCGCCGAATATTCTTCTTCCGCGCCGGCATGCACGAGCCTCACCGATCCCCGATGCTCCAGCTCCAGCGCGCGCCGTTCATCGACCGTCATACGCTCGGCCGAGAGCCTGGCGCAGATCGCTTCGAGCTCCGCCATCGCCTCGAACATCGAATGCAGATAAGCCTCGGTGACATTGGTCACGACGGCACTGCGGTTCGGCTCGCGCGCAATCAATCCCATGGCACCCAGCTCACGCAGAGCCTCGCGCACCGGCGTACGCGAAACGTCGAAACGAGCCGCAAGCGACACCTCGTCCAGCTTCGCGCCCGGCAGGAGTTCACCCGTAACGATCATGTCGGCAATCGACCGCACCATCTGTTCGACGGTGGTTCCGGTACGGATCACTTCTCTGCGCCTGGGCTGCTTCACGATACGAATCTGCTCACATCAACACTCTGCATACAGATGACGTTCGAGACTGGATAAGTCAAATCGGGCGGCGAAGATATTGTTAAATTTTCGCTTTCCGATGCCCGAGATACCTCGGGTAACTCGACTTTGTGCCAACTACGCAGTCACAATGAACAAGAAATATCTATTGATTACTTTTTACGCAAGAATTCGATCAATCTGTATGCACTTTGCAACGCGCAAATCTTGCGGTAACGGATAAACTATAAAAAACAATAGATTAATTTCTGGCACATACATTGCATGCACTTTTCTGTACCCGTTCACAACCGGCCCAGCGCCGCAAGGAGCATTTCCGATGACCAAACTCCTTTCCATGAACCGCCGCAATTTCCTCCAGGCTTCCGCTGCCGGTGCGCTTGCCGGCGCCATGCCGGGCCTGATCGCCTCCTCCGCCGCAGCCCAAACCGCGCTGACCGTCGGCTTCATCTATGTCGGCCCCAAGGACGACTACGGCTACAATCAGGCGCATGCCGAAGGTGCGGCCGTCATCAAGGCGATGCCTGGTGTGACGCTGGTCGAAGAAGAGAACGTGCCGGAGACCGTCGACGTCCAGAAGACGATGGAATCCATGATCAACCTGGATGGCGCGACCCTGCTCTTTCCGACCTCCTTCGGCTACTTCGACCCACACATGCTGGCCGTGGCCGCCAAACATCCCGACATCCAGTTCCGCCACTGCGGCGGCCTCTGGCAGGAAGGCAAGAACCCGGCCAATACGGGCTCCTATTTCGGCTATATCTTCCAGGGCCAGTATCTGAACGGCATTGCCGCCGGCCATGCGACGAAGAGCAAGAAGATCGGCTTCGTCGCCGCCAAACCGATCCCGCAGGTTCTGCAGAATATCAACGCCTTTTTGCTTGGCGCGCGCACGGTCGATCCTGGTATCACCTGCCAGGTGATCTTCACCGGCGAATGGTCGCTCGCCGTCAAGGAGGCCGAAGCCACCAATGCGCTGGTCGACCAGGGCGCCGACGTCATCACCTGCCACGTCGACAGCCCCAAAGTGGTCGTCGAGACGGCTGCCGGCCGCGGCGCCTTCGTCTGCGGCTATCACGCCAACCAGAGCCCGCTTGCTCCCGAAAAATACCTCACCGGCGCCGAATGGGCCTGGGGCAACGTCTACGGCGACTTCGTCAAGAAGGCGCAGGCCGGCGACAAGCTCGGCAACTTCGTGCGTGGCGGCCTGAAGGACGGCTTCGTGAAGATGAGTGCGCTCGGCCCCGGTGTGTCCGCCGAGGGCCGCAAGGCCTTCGAAGCCACCCAGGCCGACATGATGAAGGGCGGCTTCTCGGTCTTCAAGGGACCGTTGAAGGACAACAAGGGCGACACCGTCGTGGCTGCCGACAAGAGTTACGCCGAAGACGCGATCGAGCTCGAAAGCATGAATTATCTGGTCGAGGGCGTCGTCGGGTCCACGGCGTAAACCGCGAAGGGAGAAGCGCCATGACCATCGAGGCCAATGATCCCGCCATAGCCATCACGGAAAAACCGGCTTCCCTGCGCCCCGTCCTCGAATGGATCGCGCGGCGGGCCGAGCCTGTCGTCATCGGCCTCGCGGCCATACTGATCGGTCTTGCGCTCTTCTCCCTCTTCATCCTGGCGGTCGGCAAGTCGCCGGCCACCCTCTTCCAACTGATGTACACCGGCGGCTTCGGCAGCTGGTTTTCGGTGCAGAACAGCTTAAGTCGTGCCGCACCCCTTCTCCTGACGGCACTCTGCGTCGCCCTGCCTGCCCGTCTCGGCCTCGTCATCATCGGCGGGGAAGGAGCGGTCGTGCTGGGCGGCGTTGCCGCCGCAGCCATGGCTCTGCCGCTCGCCGGCACCGCGCCCGTCTTCCTCACGCTCATTCTGATGGCGATCGCTGCCATGGTGGTCGGCGGCATCTGGATCGGCCTTGCCGGCTTCCTGCGCCACTATCGCGGCGTCAACGAAACTATCTCGTCGCTGCTGCTATCCTATATCGCCATTGCCCTGATGAACCAGTTCGTCGAAGGGCTGCTCCGCGATCCGGCAAGCCTCAACAAGCCGTCGACCAGGCCGCTGCCGGCGGAATATATGCTCGGCAATATTCCCGGCATGGACGTGCATTGGGGCCTTGTCATCGGTATCCTCGCCTGCATGGTCTCCTGGATCGTGATCGAGGCGACGAGCTACGGTTTTGCCGCCCGCATCGCTGGCGGCAACGTGCGCGCGGCCCAGATCCAGGGACTGCCGGTCGGCAAGCTGATCGTGGGATTTACCGCGCTTGCCGGCAGCTTTGCCGGCCTGGCGGGCATGATCGAAGTGGCGGCGGTGCAGGGAAGTGCCAACGCCTCGCTTGCCGCCGGCTACGGTTATACCGGCATCCTCGTCGCCTTCCTCGCCAGGCACAATCCGCTGGCCATCATTCCGGTGGCGATCCTGCTCGGCGGCATCGACGCCTCGGGCGGCCTCATCCAGCGGCGCATGGGCATGCCGGATGCGACGGTTCTGGTGCTGCAGGGCACGCTCTTCATCGTCATTCTGTTCTGCGAGACCTTCTACGGCCGCTTCAAGATCTTCAATCCCGACCTCTGGAAAAGGAGCCTCTGATGGAAGAGACAGGCATCGGCATCTGGGGCGTGCCGCTGGCGATCTTCGCAGGCGCCATCCGCGTTTCCACCCCCTTCATCTTCGTCAGCCTCGGCGAGACGATCACCGAACGCTCCGGCCGCATCAATCTCGGCCTGGAAGGCACGCTCGTCTTCGGCGCCATGACGGCCTATGCGGTGGCTGTCATGACCAGCTCGCCGACCCTCGGCGTGCTGGCCGCAATGGTGGCGGGCGCGATCTTCGGCCTCATCCACGGCTGGATCTGCAAGTTCCCGAAGGTCAACGACATCGCCATCGGCATCGCCATGATGCAGTTCGGTCTCGGCATGGCGTTTTTCCTCGGCAAATCCTTCATCCAGCCGGTGGCGCCGAAACTGCCCTCGATCCCGCTCGGCGGCTGGTCGAGCACGCCGCAGGTCCAGGCGGCACTCAATATAAACGTACTGTTTTTCATCGGCGCGGCACTTGCCCTCTTCCTGTTCTGGGCCTTCAAGAACACCCGCATCGGCCTGATCCTGCGCGTAGTCGGCGACAGCACCGACGCGGCCCGGGCCATGGGCATCCACCCGGACCGGGTTCGCCTGCTGGCGACGGCAGTGGGCGGTTCGCTGGCGGCAATCGGCGGCGCCTATCTCTCGCTCTATTATCCGGGCTCGTGGAATGAAGGCATTTCGTCGGGCCAGGGCCTGATGGCCGTGGCCCTCGTCATCTTCGCTCGCTGGAACCCGATCGGCTGTTTCCTCGCCGCCCTGCTTTTCGGCGGTACCGGCGCGCTCGGCCCGGCGCTGCAATCGGTCGGCGTCACACAAGGCTACTACCTTTTTTATGCCGCGCCTTACGTGCTCACCCTCGTCATCCTGATTGCCACCTCCTCGCCCACCCGCTCGCTCGCCGGTGCGCCGGGCGCGCTGTCGCTCACGAAATAACGGAGCCTTCCGATGAACGGACTTGGTGGTCTCAACAAATCCGAACATGGCGTCGGTATCGGCCTCGTTCAGCTCCAGCTGCCGGTGACCGTCACCAAAGCGGATTTGGCAAAACAGACGCAGGTGATCGTCGATCTGGTGGCCAAGGCGCGGCGCAACCAGCCGGGCATGGACCTCGTCGTCTTTCCCGAATACGCGCTGCACGGCCTTTCCATGGACATCAATCCGGAGATCATGTGCACGCTCGACGGGCCGGAGGTCGCGGCTTTCAAGCAGGCCTGCAGGGACAACCGGATCTGGGGCTGCTTCTCGATCATGGAGCTCAATCCCGGCGGCATGCCCTATAATTCCGGCATCGTCATCGACGACCAGGGCGAGTTGAAGCTCTATTACCGCAAGATGCATCCCTGGATCCCCGTCGAGCCCTGGGAGCCCGGCGACCTTGGCATCCCTGTCATCGAAGGCCCCGGGGGCGCCAAGCTCGCGCTGATCATCTGCCATGACGGCATGTTCCCGGAGATGGCGCGCGAATGCGCCTATAAGGGCGCCGAAATCATGATCCGCACGGCCGGCTACACGGCGCCCATCCGCGACGCCTGGCGCTTCACCAACCAGGCCAACGCCTTCTGCAATCTGATGGTCACGGCCAACGTTTGCATGTGCGGCTCGGACGGCACGTTCGATTCCATGGGCGAAGGCATGATCTGCAATTTCGACGGCACGATCATCGCCCACGGCACCTCCGGCCGCGTCAACGAGATCATCACCGCCGAGGTGCGCCCTGACCTGGTGCGCGAGGCCCGGCTCGGCTGGGGGGTGGAGAACAATATCTACCAGTTCGGCCATCGCGGCTATGTCGCTGTCGCCGGCGGCGCCCAGGATGCGCCCTACACCTACATGCACGACCTTGTCGCCGGCAAATACCACCTGCCATGGGAAGACGAGGTAAAGGTCAAGGACGGCACGTCCTGCGGATTTGACAAGCCGATGCGCCGCTACGGCGAACCCCTCAAACCAGCCGCCGAATAGGAGAGAGAATGATGGACGCGATGGCCGAAACCAACGGGCATTTTATCGACGCCGATCCGTATCCCTGGCCCTATAACGGCGCTCTGCGGCCTGATAACACCGCCCTCATCATCATCGACATGCAGACGGATTTCTGCGGCAAGGGCGGCTATGTCGACCATATGGGCTATGACCTGTCGCTGGTGCAGGCGCCGATCGAACCGATCAAACGTGTTTTGGCCGCCATGCGGGCCAAGGGCTACCACATCATCCACACCCGCGAGGGCCATCGTCCCGACCTCGCCGATCTGCCGGCCAACAAACGCTGGCGCTCGCAGCGCATCGGCGCCGGCATCGGCGATCCCGGCCCCTGCGGCCGTATCCTGACGCGGGGCGAACCCGGCTGGGACATCATTCCCGAACTCTACCCGATCGAAGGCGAGACGATCATCGACAAGCCCGGCAAGGGTTCGTTCTGCGCCACCGACCTGGAACTCATCCTCAACCAGAAGCGCATCGAGAACATTATCCTCACCGGAATCACCACCGATGTCTGCGTCTCGACGACGATGCGCGAGGCAAACGACCGCGGCTACGAGTGCCTGCTGCTGGAAGACTGCTGTGGTGCGACCGACTACGGAAACCACCTCGCCGCCATCAAGATGGTGAAGATGCAGGGCGGCGTCTTCGGCTCAGTCTCCAATTCCGCGGCTCTAGTCGAGGCGCTACCCTGATGCCGTCATTGCGTGCCCATGTCTTTCGCGTGCCAGCCGACGGCCCCGATGACGTTTCCGGCGTCGAGGCGCTCTTTGCCAACGGCCTTCAGGCGAACAACATCGTCGCCGTTCTCGGCAAGACGGAAGGCAACGGCTGCGTCAATGATTTTACCCGCGGTTATGCCACCCGCAGCTTCGAGACATTGTTCAGTAGATATGGCGTCGACGGCGTCTCGATCATCATGTCCGGCGGCACCGAGGGTGCGCTCTCGCCGCATTGGACGGTTTTTGCGCGTGAAACCGTAGAAACCTCGGGCGAACGGGCGCTTGCCATTGGTGTGTCGCGTACCCCCGCGCTGCCCCCCGAACATCTCGGGCGCCGGGAACAGATCCTGCTCGTTGCCGAAGGCGTGAAGTCCGCGATGAGGGATGCCGGCATCGATGATCCCGCCGATGCCCATTTCGTGCAGATCAAGTGTCCGCTGCTCACCTCGCGCCGGATTGCCGAGGCCGAGGCAGCAGGCAGGAAGGTCGCAACCCACGACACGCTGAAATCCATGGGCCTCTCGCGCGGCGCTTCGGCTCTCGGCGTCGCCGTGGCACTCGGCGAGATAGATGCGACATCGATCAACGATGCCGACATCTGCACACGTTTCGATCTCTTTTCCCGCTGCGCCTCAACCTCGTCCGGGGTCGAACTCACCGATCACGAAATCATCGTCCTCGGCATGAGCGCAAAATGGTCCGGTCCGCTGTCGATCGACCACGCGGTCATGCGGGATGCGATCGACGCGCATTCCGTCAGGAAAGCCCGCGAACGCCTGCCGGAAAACAGCCGGCTGGCGGCGGTTCTCGCCAAGGCCGAGCCGGACCCGTCCGGCAGGATCGGCGGCAGGCGCCACACGATGCTCGATGACTCGGATATTGCAGGCACCCGCCATGCCCGTGCCTTCGTCGGCGGCGTTCTCGCCGGCATCTTCGGCATTACCGATCTCTATGTGTCCGGCGGCGCCGAACACCAGGGTCCGCCCGGCGGCGGTCCCGTCGCCATCATCGTCGAAAAGGAGCAATGAAGTGAGCACAGTCCGCGACACGCCCCTTCCGCAAGCCGGCAAGGCCGTCGGCATCGATACGCTCGGCATGGCCATGCGCTTCGGCTCGTTCACCGCGCTCGACAACGTTTCGATCGCCGTTCCGGCCGGCTCTTTTCACGCGCTTCTCGGCGAAAACGGCGCTGGCAAGTCGACGCTCGTCAAATGCATCATGGGCTTCTATCACGCCACGTCAGGCTCGCTGTCGGTCGATGGCCGCGAGGTGGCGGTCGCCTCACCCAAGGATGCCGCGGCCTATGGGCTCGGCATGGTCTACCAGCATTTCACACTGGTTCCCTCTCTGACCGGCGCGGAAAACCTGGTCATCAGCCGCACCGAAGTACCCGCGGTGATCAACTGGGCCAGGGAACGCAAGGATCTGGCGGGTTTCATGGAGCGCATGCCGTTCAAGATCCCGCTCGACAGGCCGGTGAGCGAGCTTGCGGCCGGCGAAAAGCAGAAGCTCGAAATCGTCAAGCAGCTCTATCTCGGCCGCTCCTTCCTGGTGCTCGACGAGCCGACCTCGGTGCTGACGCCGGCCGAAGCCGGTGAGATGCTCGGCATCGTGCGCGGGATGACCGAGCGCGGCGAGCTCACCGTGCTGATGATTTCCCACAAGTTCCACGAGGTGACGAAGTTCGCTGATGCCGTCTCGATCCTGCGGCGCGGCAAGCTGGTCGGCACCGGCAAGGTCGGCGAGCTCTCCACCGCCGAGATGGCGGCGATGATGATCGGCGACGTCAAGCTCGCCGAGCTCGACAGCCGTCTGCCGGTGGCGGAAGCGGCCAAATCCGTGCTCACTGTAAGCCAGGTGAAAGCTCCGGATCGCTCCGGCCTGAAGACGATCGAGATTGATACGCTTACGGTCCGCGCCGGCGAGATCGTCGGCATCGCCGGCATATCGGGTAACGGCCAGAAGGAGCTGACGGAAATCCTGGCCGGCCAGCGCCCGACCGATAGCGGCGAGGTCATGGTCAATGGCGAGACTTACGGCGCCACCCGTGGGGAAACCCGCAAGAACAAGGTGCGTTTCATCCCCGAAGAGCCGTTGCAGAATGCCTGCGCACCCAAGATGACCGTGAGCGAGAACCTTGCGTTCCGCACCTTCGACTTGAAGCTGGACGGCAAGGACGCGATCTGGCTGAACAAGGGCAGCATGAAGAAGCGTGCCTCGGCGCTGATCTCCGACTTCAAGGTCAAGACGGCCTCTTCCTCCTCACCGATCGCAGCGCTTTCGGGCGGTAACGTGCAGCGGGCGGTGCTCGCCCGCGAACTGACGGGCGAGGTCGATCTGCTGATCGTCTCGAACCCTTGTTTCGGCCTCGATTTCTCGGCCGTTGCCGAAATCCGCGCCCGCATCATGAAAGCACGCAATTTAGGTGCCGCCGTGCTGCTGCTTTCCGAAGACCTCGACGAACTGCTCGAGATGTCCGACCGCATCATGGTCATTTCGGAAGGCAGGCTGGTTTACGAGACACCGGCGCGCTCGGCCGATATCGGCGTGATCGGCGCCCACATGGCGGGGCATCATTGATGATGGGGATCAAGGCAGAACCCTTCGCCTTTCCGGTGAAGCACGATGAGCTCGCCCTCATCGTCATCGACATGCAGCGCGATTTCGCCGAGCCGGGCGGCTTCGGTGCCAGCCTCGGCAATGATGTCAGCCGCATCACCAGGATCGTGCCCGATGTCAAACGCCTGATCCAGGGCTTCCGCAATGCCGGCCTGCCTGTGATCCATACGATGGAGTGCCACCGGCCTGATCTCTCCGACTTGCCGCCGGCCAAACGCGACCGCGGCAATCCTTCGCTCAGGATCGGCGACGAGGGCCCGATGGGCCGCATCCTGATCTCGGGCGAACCCGGCACGGCAATTCTTCCGGAACTGGCTCCCGTGAAGGGCGAGGTCGTCATCGAAAAACCCGGCAAGGGCGCCTTCTATGCGACCGAGCTCGGCACCGTGCTGCAGCAGAAGGGCATCAAGCAGCTCGTCTTTGCCGGTGTCACCACCGAAGTCTGCGTGCAAACGACGATGCGCGAAGCAAACGACCGCGGCTATGAATGTCTTCTCGCCGAGGAGGCAACGGAAAGCTATTTCCCCGAATTCAAAGCCGCAGCCATTGCCATGATCCGTGCCCAGGGCGCGATCGTCGGCTGGACCGCCCATGTCGACGACATTCTGGAAAGCATCGCCCATGCCTGAAACGACCCGCGAACGCCTGACGTCAGGCGGCTGGAAGGAGCTGGAATTCGGCCCTTTCCGCGATGCTGTCACCATTCACTGGATCCGCCCCTTCGAAGGCGATCAGCCAGGCGTGGCGCTGTTGAAATATGAGCCCGGCGCCTCTGTTCCCCGCCATCGCCACGAGGGGCTCGAGACCATCCTGGTGCTCGATGGCGTTCAATCCGACGAGACGGGCGATTACGCCAGCGGCAGTTACATCGTCAACGCGCCGGGCAGCGAACACTCGGTCTGGAGCGAGACCGGCTGTATCGTGCTCATCCAGTGGGACCGGCCCGTGAAAATACTCGAAGAGGAGATTGCCTGAACCCGGCACCCGCCTTGGAGATCGGCCCGACGATCCACAAGAACATGAACGTCACAGCAGCATCGAGGCTCCGCGATCGATATAGGTATCCAGGAATTGCTCGAGCCGGGGGTTTCTCGGTCGCTTGAAGACGTCCTGCGGCGGACCGGTGAACAGCACCTTGCCGTGATCGAGAAAGACGATCTGCTGGCCGACCGTTGCGGCAAATCCGATCTCGTGGGAGACGACGACCATCGTCATGCCCTCGGCGGCGAGATCGCGCATGACGTTCAGCACTTCGCCGGTCAGCTCTGGATCGAGTGACGAGGTCGGCTCGTCAAAGAGCATGATCTTTGGGTTGAGGGCAAGCGCCCGGGCGATGGCAACGCGCTGCTGTTGCCCTCCCGAAAGCTGCGACGGATAGTGCCCTGCCCTGCCCTCAAGGCCGACCTTGACGAGCTGGGCCATTGCCCGCTCTTCCGCATCCTTGCGGCTCATCTTGTGAACCGTCTTCAGCGCCTCGCTGACATTGCCGAGCGCCGTCATATGCGGCCAGAGATTGAACTGCTGAAAAACCATGCCGATCTGTGATCGGATCCGCCGGTTCACCGCCGCCGGCACCCGCTCACGGACGCCCTTGGCGTTTTCCGCAAAGCCAAGCACCTCGCCATTGACTGTAATCGTCCCTTTGGTCGATTCCTCGAGAAAGGCCATACAGCGCAGCAGCGTACTCTTGCCGGAACCCGACGGGCCAATGACACAGGAAACCTGCCCCTGAACGATATCGAGGTCGATGCCGTGCAGCACGGTGGAGCCGCCGAACGTCTTGACGAGATTTTTGACTGCGATTGCAGGAACGCTCATATGTTGAAAAACCTGAATCTGGTGAGTTTCGTTTCGGCGAGATGACCGAGCCAACCGGTGATTTCGACCAAGGCCCAATAGAACAGCGCGAGCACAAAGAGCGCCTCGACGAAAGCATATTGCTGCGAGCCGATGGCGCTCAGTGTCGCCGTCAACTCCGGCACGGTAATGATGGACAGCACGGCCGTCTCCTTCATCAGGATGATCGTCATGTTGATCGACGGCGGCAACACCAGCATGGTCATCTCCGGCAGCAATATGCGTCGGATGATCTGTCCTTGTGTCAGGCCAACGCATATCCCGGCTTCGATATGTCCCTTCGGGACCGCAGCAAAGCCCGAGCGGAATATCTCACTGAAATAAGCCGCGCCGTAGATGGAAAGGCCGATGACGCCTGCCGGGATCGGATCGAGCGATAATCCGACGAATGGCCCGCCGTAGTAGACGAGGAATATCTGAATCAGGAACGGCGTGCCGCGGAGCACCGCGATGACAATGCCGAACGCCTTGTCCAGGATCACCCCGCCAAATCGTCTGGCAACGGCGACAAGGAAGCCGAGCACGGCAGCGGCCGGGGTGGTGATGATCCAGATGACGATGGTGACCCATGCACCGCTGAGGATTTCCGGCAAGTTGCTGAAGATCACATTGATGTCGAAGGTCATCGCGGCACTCCTGGCAGGGAGCGTTCGATCAGGCCGCCCGCAAGGGCAACGATCCAATTGATGACGAGATAGATCAGCCCGGCGGAAGCGAAAATCTCGAGCGGCAGGAAGGTGCTGCCGGCAAGGTCCTGGGCCATGCGCGTCAACTCGATGACCCCGACGACCGAGACCAGCGAAGACGCCTTCAGGATAAGGATCGCTTCGTTGACGAGCGCCGGAAAGGTCAGGCGCAGGGCGATCGGCGCCTTGATGCGGCGGAAGATCTGAACGGGTGTCATGCCGACCATTTCGGCAGATTCGACAAGGCCCGTCGGAACACTGGAAAATCCGCCGCGCAGATTTTCAGCCTGATAGGCCGCAGTACACAGCGAAAGACCAATGATGGCCGCAACGATGCTCGGCACGTTGATGCCGATCGCCGGCAGCAGGTTATAGATCAGCAGCAGTTGCACCAGCAGCGGCACGCCACGAAAGAAACTGATGAAAATCCGCGCCTGCAGCGCGAAGAGCCGTTGCCGCGAAAGCAGCATGGCGGAAACAATGATGGCGATCGCAAAGCCGATCAGGATAGAAACCACGCTGATCGTCACCGTGTAGATCGCGGCTTGCAGAAGCAGTTCGAAAAGCTTGATGGGCATGGGCGGTGTTTGCCTGGGCGCTGCGGCCGTGAACTCTGATGCCACGGCAGATTGCGCCCCGACCACTGGCGGGGCGCGTTCGTTTCACCGGCAGCTAATCAGAATGCCGGGTCCTTGACAGCATCAGGCGTATCAAAAGATGCACCGAACCACTTCTTCTGCAGCTCAGCCATGCGTCCATCTGCCTTGATCTTGAGCATTGCGGCATCAATCGCATCCATCAGTGGGGCGTGATCGGCATCCTTGAGACCGATGAAGCCGAAATAGGACTTCTTGCCGAATGGCGGCTGGACGACTTCGAATGTGCCCTTTCGCTGGCTGGCGACGAAGGCGATATTCGGCAGCGAGTTGGCAACGCCGGCAATGCGCCCGGCTGCGAGATCGGCATAGGATTCGGTAAAGGCCGGATATTCGCGCACATCGACCTTGGTCGGCAGCGTGTCGGAGAATTCCTTCAACTGGTCGAGCTGAGCAGTTGCCTTGCCGACGCCGATCTTCTTGCCGGCAATATCTTCCGGCTTGCTGATGGTCGTATCGCCGGCCTTCTTCAGAATGGCAATCGTCGCTTCGGCGATCGGCGGCGTGAAGCGATAGCGCTCCAAGCGCTTCTTGGTGATTGTCGCAGGGCCTGCGACGACATCGAACTTGCCGGCCTCGAGCGCCGGGAAGACACCGTCCCAGGGAAGCGCCACCCACTCGATCTTGACGCCGAGTTCCTTGCCGATCTCGGCAAAGAGGTCGACGTTCAGGCCTGTGTGTTCACCGGCGTCGATATAGTCGAACGGTGCGAAAGCCGTTTCGGTGCCAACCTTGAGGGTGCCGGCTGCCTTGACGGCTGCCAGCGTGTCGGCTGCATGGGCGGAAACGGCTGCTCCGAGCAGGAACGCAGCGCCGACCAGACCCTTCAGCAGTGAATGTGCCTTCATGATCATCTCTCCAATTTTTATTCCCCCGGCGGGGGAGTTTTGTTCCCGACTTCGATTTTCCTCGGCACGGATTTCTATGCTCCGCTTTTGACTATACAAATAGATATAGGCTGGCCTAGAGTGTCAATGTAAAAGACGAGGAACGCAAAATTTGTGCCGGATGGCGTCGATCTCGCTGGCGTGCTGTTCCGCATTTGTGATCGCTGACGCCGGATGAGGTGCGGACTTGGTGTCGATTTACCAGCGTATTTTCACGGATATCGAGACGAAGATCATCAGCGGTGATTGGCGGCCCGGCGACCGCATTCCCGTCGAGCACGAGCTGGTGGCCGAATATCGGTGTTCGCGCATGACGGTCAGCAAGGCGCTGTCGGCGCTGGCCGAACGCGGCATGATCGTGAGGCGGCGCAAGACCGGTTCGTTTGTCGCATCGCCCCAGATCGACCGCACCGTGATGGATATTCAGGATATCAGCACCGAAGCAGAACTGGCCGGGCACGAACACCGCTTCGAAATCCTCGCCCGCACGGTCGAGCGCCTTGGAGAGGCGGAGGCGCAGCAGCTGTCGGAGCCTGCCGATGCAGAAGTCCTTAGACTTCAATGCCTGCATATCGTCGACGGCAGACCGAATGCCATCGAGCGGCGAATCATCATGCTCGATGCCGTGCCACGGGCGAGAGAAGAGAGCTTCGCCTCGATCCCGCCCGGCAAATGGCTGCTTGAGCAGGTGCCCTGGTCCAAGGCCAAACATGTCATTCGTGCCGTCTCGGCCGATACCGTGACGGCCCGGATCCTGCAGACGGAGAGGGGCGAGGCTTGCCTTAGCCTGATCCGCCAGACCTGGCAGAACGGGCGCACGGTGACATATGTCGAGATTACCCATCCAGGCGATCGCTTCCAGTTCGCAGGGACGTTTCACCCGACGGCAAATTGAGTTGGCGCAAATCACGAGAGGCTCCGCAAGTGACCCATGAGCGCTTCAAGACGATCCCGCTGAAGGGCTTGCAGGCCTTCGAGGCGGTGGGGCGCTGCGGCGGCGTGACGGCCGCGGCACTGGAACTCAACGTATCGCCGGGAGCAATCAGCCAGCAGGTTCACAAAATCGAAAGCTTCCTTGGCGTTTCGCTTCTGGAACGTAGCGGACGAACCGTCGAGCTGACTGCCTGGGGCCGGCTCTACCACCAGGAGATATCGAAGGGATTTGAGCAATTCGCCCTCGCCGGGCAACTGCTGGAAAAGGCCCGCAATGAGACAGCATTGGTTCTCAGTGCGCTTTCCTCCGTCGTCAACAAATGGATCGGCAGGCGCATCTTCGACTGGCAAGCGCTTCATCCCGACGTGCAGGTGAGGATCATCGGACGCGACAGAGAGCCCCGCATCGGCTTCGACGATATCGATTTCCGCGTGAGCTACGGGTCGGACGTGCTGCAGCACGAACATTATACCGAACTGTTTCGCGATTGGGTGGTGCCTGCCTGTTCGCCGGCGCTGATGCAGGATCGCGCGCATGCGGCTTGCGATCTCTTCAAAAAGCCCCTCCTCCATGTCGAGTGGGAACGGCACTTCACGCCTTACCCGAGCTGGGCGGAGTTTGCCGCCAAGGCCGGTGTCTCCTTCGACGCGTCAACGCCAGGCCTTTCCTTCACCCTGTCGAGCAGCGCTATTGACGCGGCTGTCAACAAGCGCGGCGTCGTTCTCGCGCAGATGTCGATGATATCAGATGAGCTCGATGCGCAAACGCTCGTCATTCCCGTCGACCTGCGCATCGCACTGCGCGAAAGCTATTTTCTCGCCTGGGATCGGGCGGCCTTGCAGAAGCCCCACGGGCGCGAATTCCGCGATTGGCTCATTGCTGTTTCCCGTCAGCAGGCCCTGGCGTCCGCGCCGATACTTTAGAAAAACTAAAACGGAACCCAGCTGAGCGATATTGATGAAAATTTGCGCCTGGCGATAATTTGCGCAGTCGCCCTCCACCGTTGGCGGCGTGGCCGACATAGCAGGAGAGCTCGATGGCGCGAACTGACAAGATGAAACTCGGGACTTTCGTCTATACGTTCGGCTTTCATCCTGCGTCCTGGCTGCATCCGGCAAGCGACGTCAATGGCGCCAACGACTTCGCTCATCTGCTCGATGTCGCCAAACGATCCGAAGCGGCCAAGTTCGATTTCATGTTCATGGCGGATTCTCCTGCCGCCGCCGTCGGCGATCCGAAGGCGCTTGCCCGCATTCCGACCAAGATGAACCGTTTCGAACCGCTCTCGCTGCTTTCGGCTCTGGCAGTCACCACCAACGATGTCGGCCTCGTGGCGACGGTGTCGACGAGTTACTACGAGCCATACAATGTCGCGCGCCTGTTCGCTTCGATCGACCATTTGAGCAAGGGGCGCGTCTGCTGGAACGTCGTCACCTCCGATCACGACGAAACCGGCTACAACTTCAATCGCGAGGGGCTCGACCCGCATGCACTGCGTTACGAGCGCGGCAACGAATTCGTCGATGTCGTGTTCGGCCTCTGGGACAGCTTCGAGGAAGGCGCACTGCTTCTCGACCGTGAAAACGGTGTCTACTATGACAAGGACAAGCACCACACGCTCAATCACAAGGGCAAGCACTTCCAGGTTCGCGGGCCGCTCAACATCGCGCGGACGCCCCAGGGCCGCCCGGTCATTGCCCAGGCGGGCGGTTCGGAACCCGGAATGGACATGGCGGCGCGCACGGCCGAGATCGTCTTCAGCCTCGCATCGAATATCGACCGGAACCGGGCCTTTTACGAAAACGTCAAACGCCGGATGCCCGCCCATGGGCGCGATCCCGACGACCTGAAAATCATGCCGGGCATCGTCATCAACGTCGGTGAAACCGAAGCCGAGGCAAAGGCGAAGGTGGACTATCTGATCGACAAGATGCATCCGGATGTCGGCCGGCTGATGCTCTCCGAATTTCTGGAAGCGGACCTGCGCGATGTCGCTCTCGACAAGCCCTTCCCCATGGATCGGCTGCCGGCGGCGCCGAAGGGATCACGCGCCTTGTTCGACGAGCTGGTCGATTTCGTCAGAAGCGGCCGCACCGTCGGCGAACTTATCCGGCACTATGCCGAGAAGCATACCGGAAATGGCATGACGGGGACGCCGGCCCAGATTGCCGACTTCATGGAGGAATGGTTCGAGACACGCGCCGCCGACGGCTTCATCCTGATGTTCCCGACCTTGCCCTCCAGCCTCGACGACTTCGTGCGGCTGGTCCTGCCCGAGCTTCGACGTCGCGGGCTGTTCCGCGAGGAATATGAGGGCAAGACCTTGCGCGAAAACCTGGGTCTTTCAATGCCGGCAAACCGTTTTGCCAAAACGAAAGAGTCAGCCCGATGAGTGCCGAGGCTTTGATCAGCGAAGCGGACTTCAAGCTTTCGATGCGTCATCTGGCGGGTGCCGTCAGCGTGATCACGGTCGGCGACGGGCAACACCGCACCGGCTTCACGGCAACGTCGGTCTCCTCGCTTTCGGCGGAGTTGCCGTCCGTCATCGTCAGCGTCAACCGAGCATCTTCCTCATGGCCGGCGTTGCAGCGGTACGGCTGCTTCTGCGTTAACGTGCTCGCCGCCGACCAGCAGCAGGTGGCGCAATCCTTTGCCGGCCTTGATGGGCGAAAGGGCGCCGAACGCTACGGCAATGCGGGATGGTATCGCCTCAAGACCGGCGCGGCCGCCCTTGAAAACGCCCTGACGGTGCTGGACTGCAAACTCGAAACCGCATTCCACTATCATTCCCACGCCATTTTGGTCGGACATGTCTGCGCGATCGAAATCCGGCAGGACATAGGGCCGCTGCTTTACTGGCGCGGCGGCTTTCATGAAATTCCGGCGGAGGTTGATCGCAGCGACCTAACGAAGGCGCTCGGACAATAGCCCTATCGAGGCGACATCCGCATTGGCAAAGGCAAGTCTGAGGTAACGCTCCTGGCCTTCGCCGAAATAAGCGCCGGGCAAACAGACGACGCCGGATTCCTTGGCGAGTTTTTCGGCAACCTCTGAAGACGATCGATCGGCGTAGGTATGGCGGACAAACGCAAAATAGGCGCCGATCGCTCCGATCTCCCAATCCGGCAGCCCGGAAAAGACCAACTTCAACGCATCCGCCCGGCGGGCGATCTCGAGCCGGTTGCCAGCCCGCCAATCGGCGAGCGCCGGGATCGCCGATGCAACGGCGATCTGAGGCGAACGCGGTGCGCAGATCTGCATATTGTCCATCACCTTGGCGATCTCGGCGACGAGTTTGGGCCCTGCCGTGATTGCACCCAGTCGATGACCGGGAATGCAGAAGGATTTCGAGAAGCTGTAGAGAAGGACGAGCGTCTCCTCCCAATCCGGCTCGGACAGAAGAGAGTGCGGCCGCCCATATCCTTCGCCAAGGAAATCGCGATAGGTTTCATCGATAACCAGCCAGGCGCCATATTTCCTGCAGAGAACAAAAAACTCATGAAGCAGGCTCGGCGGATACACGGCTCCGGTGGGATTATTGGGTGTCACGACGGCAAGCATCTTCGCGCCCGCTGCAAGGGCTGCCTCGGCCGAAGCCGGACCGGGAAGAAATCCTGCGGCCGGGTCACAATCGACCAATCGGCGCCCGATCCCAAGCATCGACAGCGTCGTGTCGTAATTGAAATAGAAGGGATTGGTCAGCGCCACCGTATCGCCCGCGCCCGCAAGCGCGATCGCCGTACACATGAACGCCTGATTGCAGCCGGCGGTAATGTGGATATTGCCGGCGGAAAGGTCGGCGCCGTAAAGCTCGGCAAGATGAGCCGCGTAGGCCTTGCGCAAGAAAGATTCGCCCTCGATCGGCCCGTATCCCGTCATGGCCTGCTGCCCGGCCGCCTCGGCAAGAAGCCGCAGCATCTCCGGATGCGCGGGATAACCAGGCACAGCTTGCGACAGATCGATGAGCGGCCCTTTTTCTCCTTTGTATTCGCGGCTCCAGGCGACGACGGAAGGAATGGGCGGGGCGGAAAGGCGGGCAACAAGCGAATTGGGTTTTGCAGCGATCATATCGATTTCTCTTTGACACCGATTGCTACAACGATACCAATTGCTTTCTCAACCTCTTTGTCGAGTGATATAGAGCTGAAGCGGAGACGCATGCGCATGGTGTGGGACAAAACGCGGCTCGAACAGCTGCGCACAGAATTTGCAGACGCCAATGGCGGCGAGATATTCGACGAAAAGTTTCGCAAAGTGGCGGAGAAGATTATCTCCAAGAACGGTACGAGACTGGCGCCCTATGCCGGAATACCGACCTTCCTCAGCGCCCCTTACATGCAGGTCGCTGCCGATGATCCTGACTTCGGCAATCTCCAGGTTGCAATCACCGGGGTCCCCATGGATCTTGGCGTCACCAATCGTCCGGGCTCGCGTTTCGGACCGAGAGCGCTTCGCGCCATCGAAAGGATCGGCCCTTATAATCACGTCCTCGCCACGGCGCCGGTCTTCGATCTTCGGGTCGCCGATATCGGTGACGTAGCGTTCCAAAGCCGTTACCGGCTGGAGCTCAGCCACGACGACATCGAAAAACGCATCGGCCAGATCGTCGATGCCGGCGTTGCCCCGCTTTCCGTCGGCGGCGATCATTCCATCAGCCATCCGATTTTGAAGGCCATCGGTCGGCAGCAGCCGGTCGGCCTCATTCATATCGATGCCCATTGCGATACAAGCGGCGCCTTCGATCAGACGAAGTTTCATCATGGCGGGCCGTTCCGCAATGCGGTGCTGGACGGCGTGCTCGATCCGACAAGGACGATCCAGATTGGCATCCGTGGTTCGGCGGAATATTTGTGGGAATTCTCCTATGCGTCGGGAATGACCGTGATCCACGCAGAGGATATCAACGGAATGGGGATTGCGGCCGTCATTGCCAAAGCAAAATCCGTCGTCGGCGACGGCCCGACCTATCTTTCCTTCGACGTCGACAGCCTCGATCCGAGCTTTGCGCCCGGCACGGGCACGCCCGAGGTCGGTGGATTGACTACACGTGAAGTCCTTGAGCTGATACGCGGGCTGAAAGGGATCAACTTAGTGGGCGGTGACGTCGTCGAAGTTGCCCCGCAATATGACGCAACGACCAACACGGCGCACGCCGCAGCACAGGTGCTCTTTGAGATCCTGAGCCTCATGGTGTTCAGTCCGTCGATCGGCAAACGCTGAGACCGACCTCTCGGTCATCTCTGGCAATTGGCCGGATGGGCCAAGACCATGTCGTTCGCGCAAAACCGCCGCACAGTTTTGCGCGACATGCTTTAACCAACGCCCCTCAAAAATTCTTCGGTCTCGATGAGTTCGAGCTGCACGGAAAACCGATCGTGCAGAAGTTCCAGTGACGCGTCATGCGTATCGTCGGCGCCGCTGCAGACGGCATCCTTCAGCACGATGACACGATAGCCGAGATCGATCGCGCCGAGCGTCGTGGCAAGCACGCAAACATCCGTTTCACCGCCTGAGATAACCAGCGTATCGACCCGTTCCGACTGAAGGAGCGTGTGAAGGCGACCATCGATCCAAGGGGAGTAGGTGCGTTTGTCGAAATACCTTGCCGGCGGAACCAACGCCGCCAGCGATGAAGCCAGATCGATCAAGTCGCGCGGAAGATGCTCGCCCGTCATCATCCACCATTTCCGGTAATAGTCCCGCCATTTCCCCGGCATGTCGTCCGCACGCTCGGGTGGCAGGAAGCGAGTAAATATCGTTCGCGACGGGTGCCGCCCGGCCAACTCTTCGATCTGGGGGGAGACCCGCGCCATCCAGGGGACGTGCCACGGTGTGTCTTCGGCAAACATCCGCTGCACGTCGACGCAAAGGTGCCGCCACTCGCCGACCTCGCCCATCAGATCCTCCATCCGCTCTTCGGGGCGTCAACTGTCGCACGGGGCGAAAGTTCCCCTGACCAGCGGAAGATCAGAAGTCCCTTACGCGACGGCGCCTGGAGCAATCGTCAACAATCCGGCGGTGCTCCCAGCTTTCCGGAAGCAGTCAAGTTCGTGCAGAGGAACCGGTTTGGAGAAGAAGTAGCCTTGGAGGTCGGTGCAGCCAAGGGCGGCCAGAAAGTCGCGTTGATATTCGGTTTCGACCCCTTCAGCCGTCGTCGAGATACCGAGATTGCGGCTGAGCGCGACGATGGCGCCGATGATTGCCGCCCCGTTTGCTTTCGTGCCGAGCTGCGAGACGAATGAACGATCGATCTTGATGCGGTCGATATCGAAACGCACCAGGTGGCTGAGGCATGAATAGCCGGTTCCGAAATCATCCAGCGAAACCTGAACACCCCGACTGCGCAGTGACTTCAGCACCGTATAAACGTCCGAATTATCCTCGATGAGCGAGGATTCGGTAAGCTCGAGCTCGAGCCGGGACGGCTGCAGGCCGCTCTCCTCAAGAACGGCGAAGACTTCCTCGGCGAAATGTGGCCTTCTCAGCTGCGCAGGAGACACGTTGACCGCAACGAACGTGTCTTCCGGCCATTCGCAGGCGGCTCTGCAGGCTTCGCGCAGGACCCAGAAACCGAGAGCGTCGATGAGCCCGCCCTCCTCGGCGACAGGGATGAAGCTGGCAGGCGTCAACAGTCCGCGCTGACTGTGACGCCAGCGCACGAGTGCCTCCGCGCCCGACGCCGCGTATCCTGCCTCAGCGCGATAGACCGTTTGGTAATAGACCTCGAGCGATCCGAAGCCCGGCCCGTTTACAATCGGATCGGATTGCGGACCGTCAGCGTCTGAGGCGGTGCCTTTGGCCAGAACTTCGCGCAATTCGTTCTTGAGAATGTCGCGCGCATTCCTGCCGCCGTCCATGGACGGTGAATAAAGACGCCACTGGCCTCTGCCGCCCATCTTTGCCTCGTACAGCGCGACGTCGGCGTAGCGCATGATGTCATCGGCATTCCGCCCGGCGTCCGGCACGACGGTCACGCCGATGGAGCCGCCGACGCGCGCGACCGCCTCGCCCCTTAAAAGCGGGAAGGGCTTGCCAAGTTCGGCAACGATCGCTTCGCATATTGCCGGCAACACGTGGTCATGATCTTTGATGTCCCGGAGAAGCAGGGCGAATTCGTCGCCTCCAAGCCGGGCCAGCGTGTCGCCCGGACGAAGCAAGGAGCGGATCCGCTCCGCGGCCATCCTGATGAGTTCATCGCCGGCGGCGTGGCCGAATGTGTCGTTCACGGCTTTGAAGCGGTCGAGGTCGAGAAGTGCCACTGCCGAGCGCTCGGTCGAATTCTGCGTCTCGGCCAGGCACTCGTCGAACCTCATCGCAAACAAAGCGCGGTTGGGAAGATCGGTCAGCACATCATGCAGGGCAAGCTGCCGTGCATGCAGCTCGCTTTTCCTCAACTCGCCGAGACTGCTTCGCAGGCGCACCAGCAAGACCGAGAACAGGATCGCGATCACCAAGGCGGCAACTGAAAGCGCCGGCATCAATCGGCCGATCACCCTCGAACCTGGAAGATCGGGCCGCCATACGATGAAGCCGATCGGTTCGCCGTTTGCCGTGGCGTCGATCTGGAACGCAACCTCGTTTTCGTCTGCATCGGCCGTGCGCGCGAAGCGGGCGCCGTTAAGGCCCTGTTCCCGGCTCAATTCATCCAACGCCGCACCATCGATAAATCGCACGACGATCAGGAATTGCCGCATCGGCTGCTGCTGTCCCCCGGCAACCTCGTTAATGGCGACGGCGCCCACGATCGTCGGCCGGCCCTCCAGCCGCATCAGGTTGGCCAAAGCACGGTTGGAACGGGCGGCGCTTGCAAGGCGGGCTTCCATTGAGGACGGCGTTCGTTCGTTCAAAGCCGTGCTTCGCCTGACCCCAAGACGGGCATCCTTAAGGAGAGGCAAAAAGAGAGGCTTCATCCAGCGGTATCGCTTCTCCGTTTGAGCGTCCGCCAGCATGAGCAGTTGAGCCTTGCCATCGACGACAAAGGCCTGATCGTAGCCGAAGGCAGACATCGCCGTCTGGCTGATCGCACTCCCGGCTGCCGCCGTCAAAACGGCATCGAGGCTGGAGGAGCCTTCGGTCGCCAGGGCGGCAGGATAAACACGTGCGAGGTAACCATTGCCGAACTGCCCGATAACATGTGCGACTTGATCGACCTGTTCCCGCAGGCGGGCATTCACAAGCTGGCGCTGTCGATCAAGGGCGGCAGCGTCGCTCTCGGTTCCTGCCCAGAGCGCCGATAGCACGACGAGTCCGATCGCTCCAAGCCCGCTGACGGCAATCAGAAACAGAATTCTTCCCGAAGCGATCCAGGATTGCTGAAACGTGTTGGAGCTGGAAGGAAGAACGATGTGCAAGCGTAGACCCCTGAACACCACGACATGGGCGCATTCGTCGACGCTAACAAAGAAGCGTTCACGTAGAATTAAAGGCTGCGGCGCACTATGGGCGAGATTGAATACGCCCAAGGAGTTCCCGACGATGTTGCGCATATCCATTCAGACTATACTGCGCGGAGCGCTGATGGCGGGCGGGATGGGTATCCTACTGGCTGCGACCTCGCCGCTCGAGGTGGCCGCGCAAGATCGCACTCCCATGAGAGTTGCCGTCGAAGGTGCGTTTCCACCCTTCAACTATCTCGATGCAAATAACAAGCTTCAGGGATTCGATATCGATATCGCTAACGCCCTCTGCGAGGTCGGCAAGTTCGAATGCCAATTCATCATCGAGAAGTGGGACGACATAATTCCCAATCTCGTTGCGGAAAAATACGACGCGATCATCTCATCCATGTCGATGAGCCTTGAGCGGCGTCAAAAGGTTGCCTTCTCGGAGAAATACTACAACAGCCCTTCCGTGTTCATCGCTCGGAAGGATTCGCCGATCAGCGATGTCAGCCCCGCTGGCCTCAGCGGCAAGATCCTCGGGGTGACGTCGTCGACGGCGCAGGAATCCTACGCCAACCATGTCTATCCGAAGATGAAAAAGAAGGTCTTCCGGTCTTCGCCTGAATTGTACAAGGGCTTATCGGACGGCAGCGTCGATATCATCCTGGAGGACAAACTTGCCATCTACGACTGGATCGCCAACACGAAGGCGGGAACCTGCTGCGAGTTCAAAGGGCCGGATCTGGTCGACGTCATATACTTCGGCGAAGGTGCCGGGATCGCGCTCCGCCTGGATGACAAGGAGCGTCTGACGCGCCTGAACGAAGCGCTGAAGAGCATCAAGGCGGACGGGACCTACGATATGATCAATGCAAAATATTTCCCGTTCAGCATCCAGTAGTTCGCCGGCCAATTTTCGACAACGCGGGATGGCCGGGTTTTCGCCCGGCCATCCCTATCAAGTCCTGTGTTACGCAACCCCGGACGCAAAACCGCTGCGCACTTTTGCTGGAATTGCTCTAGGTCGCATCGCTATGCGGCTTTCGCCACCTCGCCGTGCGGATCGAGGACATATTTCGTCGCCGCTCCCTGGTCGAAGCTCTCATATCCATTGGCGGCATCGTCGAGCGGGATGACCTTGGCGTTGACGATATCGGCAATTGGCAGTCGGTCGTGGAGGATCGCCTGCATGAGCTGACGATTATATTTGATCACCGGAGTCTGGCCGGTGTGGAAGGACTGTGCCTTGGCCCATCCGAGGCCGAAACGAAGCGAAAGATTGCCATGTTTGGCGGCGTTATCGACGGCGCCCGGATCCTCGGTAACGTAGAGGCCGGGAATACCGATCGAACCTGCGGCACGGGTAATCTCCATCATCTGATTGAGCACGATCGCCGGCTGTTCCCCGCCCGAGTGGCCGCGTGCCTCGAAGCCGACCGCATCGATGGCGCTGTCCACTTCGTTGCTGCCGACGACCTGCGCGATCATATCGCCAAGACGGTCGCTCTTCGACAGGTCGATCGGTTCGAAACCAACCTTCGCCGCATGCGCCAGGCGGTCCTTGTTGAAATCACCGATCATCACGACTGCAGCGCCGAGAATGCGAGCTGAAGCCGCAGCCGCAAGGCCGACCGGGCCGGCGCCGGCGACATAGACGGTCGAGCCGACCCCAACGCCTGCACGCACTGCGCCATGGAAGCCGGTGGGCAGAATGTCGGAGAGCATGGTGAGATCGCGGATCTTCGCCATCGCCTTGTCCCGATCAGGGATTTTCAGCAGGTTGAAATCTGCGTAGGGAATGGTGACGTAGCGTGCCTGTCCGCCGATCCAGCCGCCCATGTCGACATAACCGTAAGCGCCGCCGGCGCGGGCCGGGTTTACCGTCAGGCAGACACCGGTATCCTGAGACTTGCAGCAGCGGCAACGGCCGCAGGCGACATTGAAGGGCACCGAGACGATATCGCCGATGTCGAGCATCTCGACGTCGATGCCTTTCTCGATGATCTCGCCAGTGATTTCATGACCGAGGACCAGGCCCGGCATCGCTGTCGTGCGGCCGCGGACCATGTGCTGATCGGAGCCGCAGATATTGGTCGAGATCACCTTCAGGATGACGCCGTGTTCGATGCGGCGGCCGTCGGGCGCTTCCAGCTTCGGATCGTCGATGTCGCGGACTTCGACCTTGCCCGGCCGGAGATAGACGACGCCTCTATTTTTGCTCATGGATTCCTCCCACTTTGTTTGAATGCCTCGATCTGCAACCGATGCAGTCGATGGCAACCTTCCCTCCGGCCTGCCTCCTCTGCAGCCCGGTGTTCACAATACGAGGATACCGCCGCACCGGGCGATATTTGGATTTGGCAAAAGGGACAGATTGAATGGAGAAGAGGAGCAAACGCCATGGCTTTCGCCCTTCGTTCCGCTCGTGATCGTCTGCCTGCAATCCGTCGATTTGTTGTGACAAGAGCTGGTTTCCGGCTCCAGAATCTCCTTTCGATCCATCTCGATATCTTTCCGGATGTCTGTCCGGCGATTTCCTTGAGGATGTCAGTTCTTCTACCGCTGCGGGGAGGCCGGCGCGTCAGGCCGGCTTCCCAATGGTCCATTTCGCCAGTTTGCGAGGTAGCGCCTTGAACACCCCAAACAAACCACGCTTGACGCAAAACAGCGATCAAAAAAACGACATGGGCGCGACCCAAAGACGACAGTCGGCAAAGTCGCAATAGCTCGCTGCGCAGGGGAAATAATTGATCCCGCGAATGCGGCGGTTTTCCAGATCGCCCGGGAAGATTTGATTGCGGCCTGCGTTGAGGATGAGAGGTTTACGCGCGATGCGGCCGGCGGCTGCGGTTGACGTCGATGGCTGTGTGCCAGAGCACGGCGCCAAGGATGATCGCACCGCCGAAAAAGGTGGCAACGGGCGGCTGCTCGGAAAACAACAACCAGACCCAGAAGGGTGTGAGCACGATTTCCATCGTGCCGATCAGCGCCGCCTCCGCCGGCGGCATTCGCTTCGCTCCGGCAAGGAAGAGCACCAGCGCGAGAGAGAAATTGGTCGCGCCGAAAGCAGCAAGGACGATCCAGTTGTGGAGGTCGAGCGAGCCGACCGAACCGAACGGAGCAAAGATAACCAGCGTCAGGAAGGCGCTGACCACGGTCGGCGGCAGGCTCGGCACATCAGGACTGACGCGCGGAATGATGATGACGAGCGCGAAGGACGCCGTCATGCCGAGCGCCAGCAGGTCGCCCCAACCGGTACCGCCGCCGATCGACGAGGCGACGATGACCGCAACGCCGAGGAGCGAGATGCCGCCTGCAATCAGCGTCCGCCTGGAGACCCTCTCCCGGAGGATGACCCAGCCGAGCAACGCTGCGATGAAAGGCGCGGTCGCATAGATCATCGTCACATTGGCGACGGTGGTCATGTAGAGCGCCCCGATGAAGCATACCTGACTGAAGGTCTGGCATGCGATCATAGCAAGACCGGACGGATGGAAGACGGATCGCCATTGCTGCCGTGACATGCCCCCTTCGAGGAAAAAGCAGGGGATCAGCAGAAACAGGCCGCCGAACAACGACCGCCAGGCGATCGCCGTCCATACGTCGGTCGTCAGGAGCCGCGAATAGACGCCGCTCGCGCTCCAGGCAAGCGTCGCGGCAATGATGAGAAGCACACCCTTCTCGTGCTCGCTGCCTGCGAGGCGTCTGGCCGGATTTTCAATGGTCACGCAGATATTCTCAAAGAAGGAAGTCGAACGCGGCTCCTTTTTGCACCAGGAATTGACATCGGACAAACGAATAGTAGAGATGACTACCATCGATTTTTTCTATGGCTATTCCGATGCACGAGCCGATTGAGAGCGACCTGCTGAGAACCTTCCTGGTCGTTGCCGAGACATCCAATTTCTCCGCCGCCGCGCAGCGCATAGGGCGGACGCAGTCGGCCGTCAGCACCCAGATTAAGAGGCTCGAGCAGACGATCGGCGAAACGCTTTTCGATCGCGGCGCCCGCGGCGTGCTGCTCACGCGCCCGGGCATCCAACTCGTGCCCTACGCCCGCAGGATCATCGACCTCTTGAACGAGGCGGCTGCGACGATTCGCAGCAAGCCGCTGGATGGACCGGTACGCATCGGAATTCCCGAGGAATACAGCCAGACGGTGCTGCCGGCGGCCCTTGCGGCTTTCGCCGTCCGCCACCCGGCCGTCGAGGTCACTGTGTCCTGCGACTACACGGTCCGCAACCTGGCCGCCCTCGAGCGGGACGAGCTCGATCTGGCCGTCGTTTTTGACTGGAGCGACGAGACCAAAGGCGAGGTCATCTGCATTGATCCCACGGTCTGGGTCACATCGATGGTCCATCGGCTGCACGATATCGATCCCCTGCCGATTGCGATCTATCGCAATTCCACCTGGTGCCGCGATTTTGCGCTCCGGTCGCTGGAGCAGACCGGCCGCAACTACCGGATCGCCTTTATCGCCGATACGGGCTCGGGGTTGAAGAATGCCGTCATCGCCGGTCTTGCCGTCACCACGCTTTCCCGCAGCAACATCCCGCCCGGCTGCCGGGAACTCACCGCCGAAGATGGTTTCCCGCCGGTCGATTCCTCCAAGGTCGTGCTGCGCCGAAGCACCTATCGTTCCAGCGAAGCCGTCCGGGAACTAGCTGAAATGATACGGGACGCGTTCCAGCCTATCCCATCACCTGCGATGACGTGATGCGGCGGCGCAAGCGGCGGCGGGTCTCGGACGGGCTCTCCGAAAAATTCGCCCTATAGCTTCTCGCAAAGGCTGAGGCCGAGTTGAAGCCGGTCGCCGCCGCGATGTCGGCGAAGGAGGCCGTCGTCTCGATCACCTTGCGGCGGGCCGCATTCAAGCGCAGCGCGAGATAATGCACATGCGGCGGCGCGCCGATACTCTGCTGGAAGAGATCCTGCAGATGCCGGGCGCTGATGCCCACCCTGCGGGCGAGCCGCGTGAGAATCAGAGGCTGCTCGATATGCTCCTCCATTAGTCGCACCGCTTGCGCAACACGGGGATCGTGCATGCGCAGTCCGGCCGAGGCTGCGGAAAGAGGCTCATCGGTATGGAAGGACGGCTGCTCGTAACGGAATAGCCGGCTGACCTCGAGCGCCAGCGAATAGCCTTGCCGTTGCCGGATCACCTCCAGCATCAGGTCGACGGTCGGAAGCGAACCCGAGGTCGTCAGGCGCTTGCCGTCGATGACGAAGCGATCCTTGACGGCCTGTACCTCAGGATAGGTCAGCGCAAAATCCTCATAGTCTTCCCAGTGGACGGTGGCCTGCAACCCGTCGAGCAGGCTGGCTTCGGCCAGCAGCCATGTGCCGGACTCGATGCCGGCAATCACCGTGCGATAGCGGGCAGCCTGGGAGAGCTGCATCTTCAGCGCCGGGGTCGCGCTGCGCCGCCAGTTGTAACTGGCCAGCACAAACAGCGGCGCATCCTCGGTCGTCGCCTTGAAAGCGCCCTGGGCGGGCACGGCAATGTTGCTGGTGGTCAGGACCGGTGCTCCGTCCGGCGTGAGCAGCCTCCAGCGATAGAGTTCGCTGCCGGAAATGCGGTTGGCGCCGCGCAACGGCTCGATAACCGAGGCAATCAGGATCAGGTTCGCATCCGGCAGGACGAGAAGGTCGATATCGAGCCGTTCCGTCGATCGCTGCAGCAAGATCACCTCCCTTGAGTTCCGATAATGTATCGATTGCTTCCGAAATTGCAACGCATCGCCGTCCATCCTGTCGCGTAATGGGCACAAGACGAGGGAGAACAAAAACATGCCTCTTGCGATGAACCGCGATGTCTTCATCACCTGCGCCGTTACCGGCGCCGGCGACACGGTTTCCAGATCCAACCACGTGCCGATTACTCCCAAGCAGATTGCCGATTCCGCTATCGACGCGGCAAAGGCTGGTGCTGCAGTCGTTCACTGCCACGTCCGCAATCCGGAAACGGGTGCCGCCAGCCGCCGTAACGATCTCTACAGGGAAGTCACCGACCGCATCCGCTCGGCCGATGTCGACGTCGTCCTCAATCTCACTGCGGGCATGGGCGGGGACCTGATCTTCGGGGATGTCGAAAAGCCCCTTCCCCTCAATCCAAACGGAACGGATATGGCGGGCGCCACCGAGCGCGTCAGCCATGTCGCCGAATGCCTGCCTGAGATCTGCACGCTCGACTGCGGCACGATGAATTTCAACCTCGGCGACTATGTCATGACCAACACGCCGGCCATGCTGCGGGCGATGGCGAAGAAGATGACGGATCTCGGCGTCCGCCCCGAGATCGAGGCCTTCGACACCGGCCATCTCTGGTTTGCCAAGCAGCTTGCCGAGGAAGGCCTGATCGAAGACCCGGTCCTGATCCAGCTCTGCATGGGCATTCCATGGGGCGCGCCCGACGATCTCAACACTTTCATGGCGATGGTCAACAACGTGCCTGAGAGCTGGACCTTCTCGGCCTTTTCGATCGGCCGCAACGCCATGGCCTATCCGGCGGCGGCAGTTCTCGCCGGCGGAAACGTGCGCGTCGGCCTGGAGGACAACCTCTTCGTCGGCAAGGGCCAGCTCGCCACCAATGCTGAACTCGTCGAAAAGGCCGTGCAGGTGGTCGAGGGCATGGGTGCGCGGATCATCGGTCCGGAAGACGTTCGCAAGAAACTCAAACTGACGAAGCGCTGAGGACGGCATGACAGGGATCAACAAGGCAGCTTGTATCGGCGGCGGCGTCATCGGCGGCGGATGGATCGCGCGTTTCCTGCTGGCCGGCATCGACGTTGATGTGTTCGATCCGCATCCGGAGGCGAGCCGCATCGTCGGCGAAGTCATCGCCAATGCCGAAAAAGCCTATGCCATGCTGACAGGTGCACCCCTGCCGCTGCGCGGCAGGCTGACCTTCTGCACGACGCTGGAGGAAGCCGTCGCCGGCGCCGACTGGATTCAGGAAAGCGTGCCGGAAAGGCTCGACCTCAAGCGCGGGGTGCTGACTGAGATCGATGCTGTGGCGCGCCCGGACGCCCTGATCGGCTCTTCCACCTCAGGCCTGCTGCCGACCGATCTGCAGCGCGACATGAAGCATCCCGAGCGCCTCTTCGTCGCCCATCCCTATAATCCCGTCTATCTCTTGCCGCTCGTCGAAATCGTTGGCGGCGAAAAGACCTCGGCGGCGACCATCCAGGCGGCGATGGAAAGACTGGCGCCGATCGGCATGAAGGGCGTCCACATCGCCAAGGAGATCGAGGCCTTCGTCGGCGACCGGCTGCTCGAAGCGCTGTGGCGCGAGGCCCTGTGGCTGATCCACGACGATATCTGCACCGTCGAGACGCTTGATGACGTCATCCGCTACTCTTTCGGTCTGCGCTGGGCGCAGATGGGCCTGTTCCAGACCTACCGCATTGCCGGCGGCGAGGCCGGCATGCGCCACTTCCTCGCCCAGTTCGGTCCATGCCTCGCCTGGCCCTGGACCAAGCTCACCGATGTCGTCGATCTCGATGATGCGCTGATCGAAAAGATCGGCCGGCAATCCGATGAACAGGCGGCCGGCCTGTCAATCCGCGAGCTCGAACGTATCCGCGACGAAAACCTCGTCGGCATCCTGCAGGCTCTCAAGGGCGGCGATGGCGGCAAGGGCTGGGGCGCCGGCAAGCTGTTGAAGGACTTCGAGCAATCGCTCTGGGCGCAAGGCGGCGGCGCGACCACATCTTTCGACCCGTCGAAGCCGCTGAGGCTCGTCGAGACGAAGGTCGGTCCCGCCTGGGTCGACTATAACGGCCATATGACCGAGCACCGCTACCTGCAGGTTTTCGGGGATACCTCAGATGCATTGCTGCGCCTCATCGGCGTTGATCTTGCGTATGTCGAGACAGGGCGGAGCTATTACACGGTGGAAACCCACATCCGCCATCTCGGCGAGGCGAAGCTTGGCCAGACTATCCATTCGACCTGCCAGATCCTTGGTGTCGACGAGAAGCGGCTGCATGTCTTCCACACCCTGTATGACACGGGGGCGGGCGAGGTTCTCGCAACCGCCGAGCACATGTTGCTGCATGTCGACAGCAAGGCCGGCAAGGCCATACCGGCGCCGGCCGTCATTCTCGACAAGGTCAAGGCGATTGTCGAAGCGCATGCGAATTTGGTCGCGCCTGAAGGCGTCGGTCGTCACGTCGGCCAGAAGCGGTAGGAGGATCGGCATGGATTTCGGACTGAGCGAAGAACAGGAAATGATCGTCGAGACGGTCCGCGCCTTCGTGGAAACCGAGATCTATCCACATGAGAACGAGGTCGAGCGCAGCGGTATCGTCCCGCCGGAGCTTGGAGACGAGATCCGGCGCAAATGCATCGATCTCGGCTTCTATGCCTGCAATTTTCCGGAAGAGGTCGGCGGCGCCGGCCTCGACCATGTCACCTTCACGCTGGTCGAGCGGGAGCTCGGACGCGGCTCCCTGGGACTGACCGTTTTCTTCGGTCGGCCCTCCGGCATCCTCATGGCATGCGAGGGTGAGCAGCGCGAGCGCTATCTCCTGCCTGCGGTGCGGGGTGAGAAGATCGATGCGCTTGCGATTACCGAGCCGGACGCCGGTTCGGATATGCGCGGCATGAAATGCGCCGCCCGCCGCGACGGCAGCGCCGGCAGCGACTTCGTGCTGAACGGCACGAAACATTTCATTTCGCATGCCGATGTCGCCGATTTCGTCATCGTCTTTGCCGCGACGGGCGAGGAGGAGACACCGAAGGGCATCAAGAAGAAGATCACCGCCTTCTTCGTGGATCGCGGCACGCCGGGCTTCGAAATCCTCAAAGGCTACGATTCCGTTTCGCATCGCGGCTACCATAACTGCACCCTCAGCTTCGAAGATTGCCGCATTCCCGCAAGCCAGGTGCTGGGCGAAGTGCACCGCGGCTTCGACATCGCCAACCAATGGCTCTACGGCACGCGGTTGACAGTTGCCGCTACCTGCGTCGGCCGGGCGCGGCGCGTCTTCGACCTGGCTCTGCCCTATGCCGCCGAGCGCAAGCAGTTCGGCAAGCCGATCGGCGCCAATCAGGGCGTGTCGTTCAAGCTCGCCGACATGATCACCGAGATCGACGCGGCCGACTGGCTGACCCTTGCCGCCGCCTGGCAGGTCGATGCCGGCCGCCCCGCAGACCGGCAGATCGCCTCGGCTAAGCTCTACGCGTCGGAAATGCTGGCCCGCGTGACTGACGAAGCGATCCAGATCTTTGGCGGCATGGGACTGATGGACGACCTGCCGCTCGCCCGCTTCTGGCGCGACGCGCGCGTCGAGCGCATCTGGGACGGCACCTCTGAAATCCAGCGGCATATCATCAGCCGCGACCTGCTTAGACCCTTGGGAGCATGAGCCGATGACGCCTCGCTCGCTCGACCGCCTGCTCAGACCGCAAACGATCGCCGTCTTCGGCGGCCGCGAGGCGCGTAGGGTGATTGAGCAGTGCGACCGTATGGGTTTTGCCGGCGAGATCTGGCCAGTCCATCCGAAGCTTGACGAGGTTCTCGGGCGGCCTTGCTATCGCTCCGTCTCCGACCTGCCTTCGGCGCCGGACGCCGCCTTCGTCGGCGTCAACAGGACGCTGACCGTCGAAATCATCCGCAGCCTCGCTGAGGCCGGTGCCAGCGGGGCGGTCTGTTATGCATCGGGCTTCAGCGAGGCGACGAGTGAACTCGGCGACGGCGCCGAACTGCAGCAGGCCCTTTTGGCGGCTGCCGGCGACATGCCGATCCTCGGGCCGAATTGCTACGGCTTCATCAACGGTCTCGACGGCGCGCTGCTGTGGCCTGATCAGCATGGGATGCAGCGTATCGAACGTGGCGTCGCGATCCTCACGCAGTCCTCCAATATCGCCATCAACCTGACCATGCAGACCCGCGGCCTGCCGATCGCCTATGTGGTCACCGCAGGCAATCAGGCGCAGACATCGCTTGCCGATGTCGCCTGCGCATTGATCGACGATCCGCGCGTCACGGCGCTCGGCCTTCATGTCGAGGGCTTCGGGGATCTCTCGGCGCTCGAACGCCTGGCCGCCCTTGCCCGGCGGTCGAGGAAGCCAGTGGTCGTGCTGAAGGTCGGCAGGTCCGAACAGGCAAAACGCGCGGCGGTGTCGCATACCGCCTCGCTTGCCGGCAGCGATGCCGTCGCCGATGCCGTGCTCACCCGCCTCGGCATCGGCCGTGTCCAGAACTTGCCGGGGCTCTTGGAAACCCTGAAGCTGCTGCATGTCGCCGGACCGCTCGCCAGCCATGCGATCTCGTCGATGAGCTGTTCCGGGGGCGAGGCATCGCTGATGGCGGATGCCGCCGTCGGTCGCAATGTGGAATTCCCGGCGCTGCAGCCGCAACAATTGCCCCAGCTGCGGCGGCTCCTCGGCGAGATGGTGACGCTTTCCAATCCGCTCGATTACCACACCTTCGTCTGGGGTGATCTCGCACGCCAGACCGAAGCCTTCAGCGCCATGTTCGACGGCGGCTATGCCCTCAATCTCGTTGTCCTCGACTTCCCCCGCAGTGACCGCTGCGATGCGTCCGAATGGGCGATGACGGCAGACGCGGTGATTGCGGCTGCTGTCGCAACCGGTGCGCTGGCCGGCCTTCTGGCAACCCTTCCGGAAAACATGCCGGAGCCGATCGCCGATCGGCTGATGGCAAATGGCATCATTGCCTTCTGCGGCATCGACGAAACCATCACGGCTGCGGAAGTCGCCGCCGGTATCGGCCAGGCGTGGGATCGCCCGCCTCCCCTGCCGCTGCTCGATGTGTCCTCTATCGATGGCGAGATCGAGACGCTGACGGAGGCCGATGCCAAGGCTGAGCTTGCCGCCTTCGGCCTTCCGGTTCCAAAGGGGCTGTTGGCCTCCTCTCCCGGGCAAGCGGCTGAGCAGGCCGAGCGGCTCGGTTTTCCCGTCGTGCTGAAAGCGCTCGGCATTGCCCACAAGACCGAGGCCGGGGCCGTCGCGCTCAACCTGGAGGATGTTGAAGCTGTGTCTAATGCGGCGGCGGCCATGCCGCCGAATGCCGGTTTTCTGGTCGAGAGGATGATCGATCCGCCGGTCGCCGAGCTCATTGTCGGCGCCATCCGCGACCCTGTCTTCGGATTGTCGCTCACGCTTGGAGCGGGCGGAATCTTCGTTGAATTGCTTGACGATTCCATCATCTTGCCCCTTCCGGCGACGAAAACCGACATCCACGCAGCGATTTCACGTCTCAAGCTGGCGAAATTGATCTATGGCTATCGTGGTCGGCCGAGAGGCGATCTCGAGGCCGCTGTCGGCGCTGTCTCAGCAGCGGCAGATTATGTCGTAAAGAACGCGGCATGCCTGGAGGAACTGGACATTAATCCATTGATGGTTCTTCCCGAAGGGCATGGCGTTATTGCAGTCGATGCTCTGATACGGCGGAGGAGGTAGCATAGGTTGAGCGATCCCATTCGCACACGACTTGACGACGGAGTGCTCGAAGTCGTCATCGACCGGCCGAAGGCGAATGCCATCGACCTTGCGACCAGCCGTGCCCTGGGCTTGATCTTCCAAGATTTCCGCGACGATCCGGCGCTGCGCGTCGCCATCGTTACAGGCGCCGGCGAGAAGTTTTTCTGTGCCGGATGGGATCTCAAGGCGGCGGCATCAGGCGATGCGGTCGACGGAGATTACGGTGTGGGCGGCTTCGGCGGGCTGCAGGAACTGCGCGACCTCAACAAGCCGGTCATTTGTGCGGTGAACGGTATCTGTTGCGGCGGTGGACTGGAGATCGCGCTGTCGACCGACCTGATCATCGCCGCCGAGCATGCGAGTTTCGCCCTGCCGGAAATCCGCTCGGGCACGGTTGCCGATGCGGCCTCGATCAAGCTGCCGAAACGCATACCCTATCACATCGCCATGGACATGCTTTTGACGGGACGCTGGCTCGACGTTCAGGAGGCGCATCGCTGGGGTTTCGTCAACGAGATCCTATCGGCCGATCGGCTGATGGAAAGAGCCTGGGAGCTTGCCCGGCTGCTCGCGAGCGGTCCGACGCTCGTTTATGCGGCCATCAAGGAAATCGTCCGCGAGGCGGAGGGTTCGACGTTCCAGACTGCCATGAACAAGATCACCAAGCGGCAGTTTGCGACGGTCGACAGGCTCTATTCGAGCGAGGACCAATTGGAAGGCGCACGGGCTTTCGCCGAGAAGCGAAGCCCTATTTGGAAAGGAAAATAACCAGGCGGCAGCAACCGCACTGTTTTCCCGCATGATGCGGGCACCGGAGGGGGAGAGGAAACCGCCTGCGGACCAGCCCGGAAGTTCTGTCAACGCACCATAAAGAAGGAACTGGGGAATGAACGACTACACCAAATATCTCGCAAGCCGTGTCACCGCCGGCGGGCTCAGCCGCCGCGAATTCATGGGACGCGCCATGGCGGCCGGCATCACACTTGCCGTCGCCGACAAGCTCTTCACCGAAAGTGCCGAAGCCGCCGAACCGAAGCGCGGCGGCCACCTGAAGCTCGGCCTTGAAGGCGGTGCAGCCACCGATTCGAAGGACCCGGCGAAGTTCCTGTCGCAGGTCATGTTCTGCATCGGCCGCTGCTGGGGCGACATGCTGGTCGAATCCGATCCGCTGACGGGTGCCGCCGTGCCCTCACTCGCCGAATCCTGGGAGCCCTCGAAGGATGCTGTCACCTGGACCTTCAAGATCCGCAAGGGCGTCAAGTTCCACGATGGCAAGGAACTGACGATCGACGACGTCGTTGCGACGCTGAAACGTCACACCGATGCGAAGTCGGAATCCGGCGCGCTCGGTGTTCTCGGCTCGATCAAGGAGATCAAGGCCGACGGCGGCAATCTCGTGCTGACGCTCAGCGAAGGCAATGCCGACATGCCGCTGCTGCTGTCCGACTACCATCTGGTCATCCAGCCGAACGGCGGCGCCGACGATCCTCTCGCCTCGATCGGCACCGGCCCCTATAAGATGACGAGCTTCGAGCCCGGCGTCCGCGCCACCTTCGAAAAGAACAAGGACGACTGGCGCACCGACCGCGGTTATGTCGATTCGATCGAGATCATCGGCATGAATGATGCCACCGCCCGCATCGCGGCCCTGTCGTCCGGCCAGGTGCACTACATCAACCGCGTCGACCCGAAGACCGTCAATCTGCTGAAGCGCGCCCCGAACGTCGAGATTCTCTCGACCGCCGGCCGCGGCCACTACGTCTTCATCATGCATTGCGACAAGGCGCCGTTCGACAACAACGACCTGCGCCTCGCCCTCAAATACGCCATGGACCGCGAGACCATGGTGGAGAAGATCCTCGGCGGTTACGGCAAGGTCGGCAACGACTTCCCGATCAACAGCACCTATGCGCTGTTTCCCGAGGGCATCGAGCAGCGCGTTTACGATCCCGACAAGGCCGCGTTCCACTACAAGAAGTCGGGCCATAGCGGTTCGGTGCTTCTGCGCACCTCCGAGGTCGCCTTCCCTGGCGGTGTCGATGCAGCCGTCCTCTACCAGGAGAGCTGCAAGAAGGCTGGCATCGAGATTGAGGTCAAGCGCGAACCGGGCGACGGCTACTGGACCAATGTCTGGAACGTCCAACCCTTCTCGACCTCCTACTGGGGTGGCCGTCCGACCCAGGACCAGATGTATTCCACCGCCTATCTCTCGACGGCGGACTGGAACGACACCAAGTTCAAGCGTCCTGACTTCGACAAGCTGCTGCTGGAGGCCCGCTCCGAACTTGATGAAGCCAAGCGCAAGGACATGTATCGCACCATGGCGATGACGGTGCGTGACGAAGGTGGGGTAATCCTGCCGATGTTTAACGATTTCGTGAACGCCTCCACCAAGCAGGTGAAGGGTTATGTCCATGACATCGGCAACGACATGTCGAACGGTTACGTCGCGACCCGCGTCTGGCTGGACGCCTGAGGGCATGGGGGCGTTTGCCCCTCCGATCTCCAACGAAGCCTGGACCGTGGGATGAAAACCCGCGGTCCTCCCGACGTTTTAGCGCGAGGTCCTCGCCATGACCAATCCTGCCCCAAGCAATATCTTGCCCGGCCTCGGGTTTCGGCAGCGTTTTCCGCTGCTTGCCCTTATCCTTGAGCGCTTCTTGCTCAGCATCGTCCTGCTCTTTGCCGTCTCCATCGTGATCTTCGGCGGTCTGGAAGCCCTGCCCGGCGATTTTGCGACCACCTATCTCGGCCAGTCGGCGACACCGCAGGCCGTTGCCAATATTCGAGAGGACCTCGGGCTGAACCGCCCGATCATCACGCGTTACGTCGAATGGCTCGGCAACGCCGTCCAGGGTGACTTCGGCACCTCCTGGGCCAGCAAGAATTCGGTGAGCGAACAGATCGGCAAGCGCCTTGGCAATTCGCTCTTCCTGGCGGGTTTCGCGGCCGTGATATCAGTACCGCTCGCCGTCGGGCTCGGCATGCTGTCGGTGCATTTCCGCAACCGTCTGCCGGATAAGATCATCAACGTCATCTCACTTGCGGCGATATCGCTGCCGGAATTCTTTGTCGGCTACCTGCTGATCCTGTTCTTCGCGGTCAAGTTCGGCGTGGCCACCTTTCCGGCGACGGTCTATGACAGCATGGGTTTCGTCGAGCGGTTGAAGGCAATCGCGCTGCCGACGGCGACCCTCGTGCTCGTCGTACTCGCGCATATGATGCGCATGACGCGGGCCGCAATCCTCTCCGTCATGTCGTCGGCCTATATGGAGACCGCAGAGCTGAAGGGACTCAGTGCCTTCCGCTCGATCGTCAAGCATGCCGCCCCCAATGCGCTTGCGCCGATCATCAACGTCATCGCATTGACACTTGCCTATCTCGTGGTCGGCGTCGTCGTTGTCGAAGTGGTCTTCGTCTATCCCGGCATGGGGCAGTACATGGTCGATGCGGTCACCGTGCGCGACATGCCTGTCGTGCAGGCCTGCGGCCTGATCTTCGCGGCTGTCTACATCTTCCTCAATATGACGGCCGATATTCTCGCGATTATCGCCAATCCCAGGCTGAGGCATCCGCGATGAGATTAAGAGATATTCCCATCACCGCCTGGATCGGCATGGCCGGTATCGTCATCGCCTTCATCTTCGCAATCTTCGCACCATGGATCGCTCCTTATGGCGAGACGCAGGTCGTCGGCGACGTCTGGCAGATGCCGGATGATCAATATATCTTCGGTCTCGACAATCTCGGCCGCGACATCTTCTCGCGGCTGATCTACGGCGCACGCACGACGCTGGTGGTCGCGTCCGCCGCCACCGTCATCTCCTTCTCGCTCGGCATCATCCTGAGCTTCACCGCCGCCGTCTCGCGCGGCGTGGTCGACACTGTCCTCTCACGCTTCAACGATTTGATGATGTCGATCCCGACGCTGATCTTCGCACTGGTGGTATTGGCGGTGCTGCCGCAAAACATCGTCGTGCTGATCCTTGTCATGGCGATCCTCGATTCCACCCGCGTCTATCGTCTCGGCCGTGCCGTGGCGCTTGATGTCGCGGTGATGGAGTTCGTCGAGGCTGCGACGCTGCGCGGCGAAGGCAAGCTCTGGATCATCTTCCGCGAAATCCTGCCGAACACGCTGTCGCCGCTGCTTGCCGAATTCGGCCTGCGCTTCGCCTTCTCGATCCTGTTCCTCTCGACGCTTTCCTTCCTCGGCCTCGGCATTCAGCCGCCCGCGGCCGATTGGGGGGGCATGGTCAAGGACAACAAGGACGGCATCATCTTCGGTATCTCGGCAGCGCTGGTGCCGGGTACCGCGATCGCGACACTTGCCGTCTGCGTCAACCTCGTCGTCGACTGGCTCCTGAAACGCACATCCAGCCTCAAGGGAGGGCGCGGCGATGCCTGAGCTTCTTTCCGTTCGCAATCTGAAGATCGAAGCAACCAGCTATCCGCCGGGTGAATCGCCGAAGCGAGTGACGATCGTCGACGGCGTTTCCTTCGACCTGCAAAAGGGCAAGGTCCTCGGCCTGATCGGGGAATCGGGCGCCGGCAAGTCGACGATCGGCCTGTCGGCACTTGCCTATGGCCGGGGCGGCGCCGAAATCACCGGCGGCGAGGTGCGGCTCGACGGCACCGATCTCCTGGCGCTTGGCAAGAACGGCATCCGGAAAATTCGCGGCGCACGGGTCTGCTATGTCGCGCAGTCGGCGGCGGCCGCCTTCAATCCGGCGCACAGGCTCGGCGATCAAGTGATCGAAGCGTCGGTCAAGCATGGCTTGATGAGCAAGGAGGAGGCGCGCAAACGGGCGCTTTATCTGTTCGGGGTTCTCGGCCTGCCCAATCCCGAAACCTTCGGCGAGCGCTTTCCCCACCAGGTCTCCGGCGGCCAGCTGCAGCGGGCGATGACCGCGATGGCGCTCTGCTCCAATCCCGAACTCATCGTCTTCGACGAGCCGACGACGGCGCTCGACGTCACCACGCAGATCGACGTGCTGGCGGCGATCAAGCATGCCATCGAGGAAACGCACACCGCCGCTCTCTACATCACTCATGACCTGGCCGTCGTCGCCCAGATTTCGGACGACATCATGGTCCTGCGTTATGGTAAGCAGGTAGAATATGGCAGTGTCCAGCAGATCATCGAGGCGCCGCGGGAGGATTATACCCGCGCTCTCGTCAATGTCAGGCAGGCCTATCGCGAGGAAGCGGCCGACCAGTCTGCAGCACTTCTCAGTGTGGAAAATATCAGTGCCGAATATTCCAACGGTTTCAGAGTGCTGCATGATATCACGCTGCACGTGCCGAAGGGGCAGACGCTCGCGGTCGTCGGCGAATCCGGTTCCGGAAAATCCACCTTGGCACGCGTCATCACCGGCATGTTGCCGCCGAGCAGCGGGCGTATCGTCTTTGATGGCAAGCCGCTGATGCCGGATCTCAAGAGCCGGCCGAACGACGACCTGAGGCGCATCCAGTTGATTTACCAGATGGCCGATACGGCGATGAACCCGCGCCAGACGGTCCGCGACATCATCGGCCGCCCGCTGACCTTCTATTATGGCCTGAGAGGTGCTGAGAAGACCGCCCGGGTGAAGGAACTGCTCGATCAGATCGAGATGGGTAAGGGCTTCGTCGATCGCTACCCGGCCGAACTATCCGGCGGCCAGAAGCAACGCGTGGCGATCGCGAGAGCGCTTGCTGCCAAGCCCGAGCTCATCCTCTGCGACGAGCCGACCTCGGCGCTCGATCCACTGGTGGCGGAAGGTATCCTCAAACTGCTGCTGCGCCTGCAAGAAGAAGAGCAGCTGTCCTACGTCTTCATTACCCACGACATCGCAATCGTCCGGGCAATCGCCGACAGCGTGGCGGTGATGCATCGCGGCAAGTTGGTGCGGTTCGGTCCGAAATCGACGGCGCTGTCGCCGCCCTTTGACGATTACACCGATCTGCTGTTGAAATCCGTGCCGGAAATGGAAATCGGCTGGCTGGAACGGGTGCTTGCCACGCGTCGCATGGAGAGCGCCGGTAACTGACCTGACGAGGCAGACCCCTCGTCTCATGCAATGTGCGTCAAGGAATGAGCATGACCTCGCGCGGCTTCATCACCATCGAGAATGAATGGATTACGCTGAAGGATGGGACGCGGCTTGCCGCGCGCATCTGGATGCCGGATGGCGCGAGCGAAGATCCCGTTCCCGCCGTTTTCGAATTCCTGCCCTATCGCAAGCGGGACGGAACCAGTCTCCGGGACGAGTCGACCTATCCGGTATTCGCGGCATCAGGCATTGCCGGCGTGCGTGTCGATATCCGCGGATCCGGAGAATCCGACGGGGTCATCGACGGCGAATATACCGAAAGCGAGCTTGCCAATGCCTGCGAGTTGATCGCCTGGATTGCCGCGCAGCCATGGTCGAATGGCGCGGTCGGCATGATGGGCATCTCCTGGGGCGGCTTCAACAGCCTGCAGGTCGCAGCATTGCGCCCGCCGGCGCTGAAGGCGGTCATCTCGATCGCCTCGACCGTCGACCGCTACAATGACGACATCCACTACAAGAACGGCTGCCATCTCTCCGCCCAGCTCTCATGGGCGGCGACGATGCTCGGCTACCAGTCGCGGCCGCCCGACCCTTCACTCGTCGGCGAACGCTGGAAGGAAATGTGGCTGGAACGCCTGGCAGGCGAACCCTTCTTCATGGAGGAGTGGCTGGCCCACCAGCGGCGCGACGATTTCTGGCGTCACGGATCGATCTCGGAGGATTTTTCGAGCGTGGAAATCCCGACGCTGGTCATCGCCGGCTGGGCTGACGGCTACCGCAATACTCCTCTGATGGCGGTCGAAGGACTGGGCGACAAGGCGAAGGCGCTGATCGGCCCCTGGGTCCACAAATATCCGCATTTCGCCTGGCCGAAGCCGCGCACCGATTTTCATGGCGAGGCAATTGCCTGGTGGAACAGATGGCTGCGGGGCGAGGACAATGGGATCGACAAGCTGCCGCAGGTCCGCGCCTATATTCTCGATGCCATCCGCCCTGCCCCGCGACGCGACAGCGATCCGGGTTTCTGGGTCGCCAAGGACGTCTGGTCGCCGCCGCGGATGCAGTGCTTCTATGTCGAGCAGTTCGGCAAGCTGACGGAAGGCATGCCGATTCCGCACGCGCCCGAACATCCCGTCTATCTCCGCTCTCCGCTCGACACCGGGACCGCATCGGGTGAATATTTCACGCTGAAACCCGATGCGGAAATGGCGATCGATCAACGCTCGGACGATGCCGGCTCGCTGGTCTTCGATACGATGCCGCTTGCGAGGGATCACGACTATCTCGGCCGGCCGGTGCTCACGCTTGCGCTGCGGTCTCGGGCGGCGGGCGGAAATCTCTGCGCCCGGCTCGTCGATGTCCATCCCGATGGCACGGCAACGCGTGTCGCCTTCGGCGTTATCAATCTTACCCACCGCGACGGCAATGCCGATCCCAAGCCGCTGACACCGGGCGAGACGGTGCCGATCCGGCTCGTGCTCGATGCCTGCGGTTATCGCTTCCGCAAGGGCCATCGCATCCGCCTTTCGTTGTCCACCGCATATTGGCCGATGATCCTGCCGCCGCCTGATGACGACGGCATCGACATCGATATCGCCGCACTCGGCCTGGGGCTGCCGATGCTCGGCGAGCACCGGCGGATCGAAATCAAGGAGCCGGCCAATCCCGATCCCTTGCCGAAATACATCGAGCATGCGGGCGCCGTAACGAAGCGGCAGGTCGCCCGCGATCTCTCAGCCGCCCGAACGGACTATCACATCCACGAGGATACCGGGCTCACCGAACACCCTGAGACAGGTCTCTCGACCCGGCAATTGCGCGAAGAAGTCTGGTCGATTTCACCCGATAATCCCCAGTCGATGACCGGGACCTCGACCTGGACCTGCGACATGCGCCGCCCCGGCTGGTTCGTGCGGACTGTCGCGACCGCGCGTATTGCCTGCACCGGCACCGATTGGGTCATCAGCGCTGTCGTCACCGCCTTCGAGGATGACGTGCAGATCTTCGAAAAGGTCTTTGCGGAAAAGCGGATTGCGCGCGACCTGATGTGACCATCAGGCCGCAGCAAAACGCCTTATGGCCTCGCAGACGGCGCGGAAGCCGTCGCGGGCGCCTTCGCTCATGTGGCGAGCGCGCAGCCAGGCATGCACCATCTGCGGCTCCTCCCTGAACCAGACTTCGACGCCCTCCGCGGTGAGCCGGGCGGCATATTGCCGGCCGTCGTCCCGGAGCGGATCGAAATGCGCGACCGTGATGAAGGCCGGCGGCAGCCCGGCAAGCGAAGCTGCCTGCAGCGGCTCGGCGATCTCATTGCCTGCCGGCGCCTGCAGGATTTCGCGATAATAGGCGACATCCGCCGTCGTCAGGCCGCCCGGCGCCGCGGCCATTTCGACGTAAGAGCCTGCGGCAAGGTCACCGCCAAGCGCCGGATAGATCAGAACTTGGCCGACGACTCCGGACAGGCCCTCGTCGCGCGCGCGCAATGCAAGGCCCGCCGCCAGATTGGCCCCGGCGCTGTCGCCGATCAGCACGACCTTGCTGTTGGCGGAAAGCAGATGTTTCGACACGGTAAAGCCGTCATCCGTCTGGGCCGGCCAGCGATATTCAGGGGCCAGCCGGTAATCGACCGAAACAAGTTCCGCGCCGGCAAAATCGGCGATCTCGGCGCAGATGGCATGATGGCTCTCGAGCGAACCGACAACAAAGCCGCCGCCATGAAGATAGAGCAGAATGGTGCGTGTGCTGATTTTCCGTGGACGGTAGCGGCGGATCGGTATGCGCTGGAGCATGCCGTCCGCAAAGATCATCTCCGGGGGCAGCGGGCGGTCGAAACGCGCGCAGAGAGCGTCGTACCAATGTCGCTGCTGTTCGATCGATGCTTGAACGGCGTCTGGCGGATAGAAGGAATCGCAAATCGCCAGAAACTGCAGGATGCCCCTTTCGGTGGGGACAGGCGGTTGAACGGACATGGAGGTCCTTTCGCGATTTGGGACATGACAGATCATGTCCCTGGCCGACTCTGTCCTCATCATGCGCCTCTGTGACGCGGACGATCTGTCTGGCCGCGACCCATGGATGTCGCGGCTTTCAAAATTCGCAATAATTTTTTCATCGCCGACCCAAGGAAAGTCATCCGAGAAACGTCTCAATCTCGAAATAGCATCTTGCTGGATAGCATGGGGTAGGTGCGGAATTGGACGCAGAGCTCATAGAACGAGCGCAGGGCGGCGACCGGGAGGCCTTCGGGCAACTGGTCTCGCGCCATTATGAATTCGTCCATGCAACGGCGTGGCGGTGGTCGGGCAGTTCCACCGACGCCGACGACATCGCCCAGGAGGTCTGCGTCAAGCTCGGCGCGGCGATCCGCAGCTTTCGCGGCGCCAGCCGCTTCAGGACATGGCTCTATACACTGACGCTGAACGCTGCCCGCGACCATAGACGCAAGCTTGCACGAGAGGAGCAGACATTCCGCGCTTACGCCGCCGAACCGCAGCAGGATGCGCCTGATGGAAATGACGACGAGCTATCGAGCGAATTATGGGCCGCCGTGCGCGCCTTGCCGGAAAGACAATGCGACGCCGTGCTGCTCGTTTACGGCGAAGGTCTCAGCCATTCGGGTGCTGCCGATGTCATGGGCTGCTCGGAAGCGACTGTGTCCTGGCAGGTTCATGAGGCGCGCAAGAGGCTGAAGGCCGTGCTCGGCAAGGAAGAGGTATGACCGTGGACAAGGAACTCGAAAAGCTCTCCCGCCTGACACCGCCGGCCGCGACGCCGGAGGCGCGCGCGCGTGCGCTTGCTGCCGCGATGCAGGCCTTCGACACCGCAGAAAATGATGCGCCGGCTGCCCAAGGAAATGCGAAAGGCTGGCGTCAAAGCTCCATCATCAACTGGATATGGAGCCCTGCCATGAACAAGAAATTCCTCGCCGGTTCAGCCCTTGCGACACTGCTCGTCATCCCCGCCGCCGGTTATCTCGCGATCGAACTGACCCGCAACGGATTGCCGATCACCGACCAGACCGAGATCGCCGGCAACCTTTCGAAGAATAATGCGCCGAAACCGATCGGCGAAGCGGCGCGCCAGTCTGCGAAACCCATTACGGTTGTGCCTCAGCTTCGGCCGGCACCCCCCGAAACGAGCGGACTTGCCGAACAACCCGCTGCTGACAGCGCGCCAGCTTTGCGGGACAAGGAACAGCAAGCCGCCGCGAAATCGGCTGCGTCGCAGCTCCCTGATTTCAGCGCCGACGAGATATCCACTCTCCTGAATAAATCGGAAGGTTCTGCCGCTGCACTCGGAGGGGCCAAACGCTCCGTGCCTGCCGCTCCCGGCATCGTTCCCCAGCAGCAGTTGGCCGAACCGATGGCCGCCGTTGCTCCCTCGCCTGTGCCGCCTGCGGAGGGGCGTGTGCAGATTCAGCTCGATCCCAACCGCGAGCGGTTTGCCAATGCTGCGGCCAATCCGATCAAGAGCGTCGCGACGGATCCGGTCTCGACCTTCGCCGCCGATGTCGACAGCGCGTCCTATGCCTTCGTCCGCCGGTCATTGACGGGCGGGGCGATGCCCGATCCGCAATCGGTTCGGGTCGAGGAGATGATCAATTATTTCCCCTATGACTGGCCAGGCCCTGACAATGCCGACCAGGCGTTCAAGGCGACGGTGACTGTCATGCCGACCCCGTGGAACCACGACACGGAATTGATGCATGTGGCGATCAAGGGCTATGACATCGCGCCGGCGACCACGCCGCACGCCAATCTGATCTTCCTGATCGACGTGTCGGGCTCGATGGACGAGCCGGACAAGCTGCCGCTGCTGAAGAGCGCCTTCCGGCTGCTGGTCAACAGGCTGAAACCCGACGATACCGTCTCGATCGTCACCTATGCCGGCAATGCCGGCACGGTGCTCCAGCCGACACGCGTGGCGGAGAAATCGAAGATCCTGTCGGCGATCGACAGGCTGGAGCCCGGAGGTTCGACCGGCGGCGCAGAAGGCATCGAGGCGGCCTATGACCTTGCCAAACAGGCCTTTGTCAAGGACGGCGTCAACCGGGTGATGCTGGCGACCGATGGCGACTTCAATGTCGGCCCGTCGAGCGATGAGGATTTGAAGCGCATCATCGAGGAAAGACGCAAGGACGGTATCTTCCTCACTGTTCTCGGTTTCGGGCGGGGCAATCTCAACGATTCTCTGATGCAGACGCTGGCGCAGAACGGCAACGGCAGCGCCGCCTATATCGACACCTTGGCCGAGGCGCAAAAGACGCTGGTCGAAGAGGCCGGATCGACGCTGTTTCCGATCGCGAGCGACGTCAAGTTCCAGGTCGAGTTCAACCCGGAACGGATCGCCGAGTACCGCTTGATCGGCTACGAGACCAGGGCGCTGAACCGCGAGGATTTCAACAATGACCGCGTCGATGCCGGCGATATCGGCTCCGGCCACAGCGTCACGGCGATTTACGAGATTACGCCCAAGGGAAGCCCCGCGGTGATGAATGACGACCTGCGTTATGGCGCCGCCGATCAGGTGCCGCCCAAGACCTCCGACAGCGCCTATCAAGGCGAGCTTGCCTTCGTCAAGATGCGCTACAAGCGGCCGGGCGAGGACAAAAGCGCCCTCATCACCACGCCTGTCAACGATGGCAACGCGGTCGCCACCGTCGATGCCGCGCCGCAGGATGTCCGCTTCTCGGTGGCCGTCGCTGCCTTTGGTCAGAAACTCAGCCATGTCGCGGCTGTCGACACCTATTCCTACCAGGCGATTGCCGATCTCGCCGCGGCATCGCGAGGCACTGACGCCTTCGGCTACAGGTCGGATTTTCTTGGCCTCGTTCGGCTGGCGGACGGCCTCAGTCAACGATGAGACAAGAGGCACAAAACTGACCAAACAAGAGGCCGTCCCAAAAGGACGGCCTCTTGTTTGGTGATCATCCCGGTCTCGCCCCGTTGGCGGTGAGATAAACAGCGTAGAGAGACGTGCTCGCGGTGATGAAGAGACGGTTTAATTTCTCTCCGCCGAAAGTGACGTTGGAGACGCCCTCGGGAATATGGATCTTGCCGATCAAAGTGCCATCCGGATCATAGGCGTGCACACCATCGCCGGCGCTCGTCCATATCTGGCCTTTCCGATCGACGCGAAAACCATCGAACAGGCCTGAGGTACATTCTGCGAAAACGCCGAGATCGCTCAACCTTCCCTCATTCGAGACCGCGAGCTTTCTGATATGACGCGGACCGCCGGGCAGGTGCGTTGCCCCGGTATCGGCAACATAGAGCACCGTCTCATCCGGGGAAAAGGCCAGTCCGTTCGGCTTGACGAAATCGGAGGTCACCTGATCGGTTGTGCCTGTTGCCGGATCATGCCGGTATACATGGCATCCGCCGATTTCCGCGTCGCCATAATCGCCCTCGTAGTCATGGAGGATGCCGTAGCTCGGGTCGGTGAACCAGATGGTCCCATCGGACTTGACGGTGACGTCGTTTGGGGAATTGAGCCGTTTGCCTGCAATTCGATCGGCCAGAACGGTGATCCTGCCGTCGAATTCCGTGCGCGTTACACGGCGCGTCAGATGCTCGCAGGTGACGAGCCGGCCCTGATTGTCGACAGTGTTGCCATTCGAGTTGTTGCTGGGCGAGCGGAATACCGATGTGTGCCCGCTGGTATCGTCATAACGCATCATGCGGTCGTTGGGGATATCCGAGAAAACCAGATACCGCCCGGCGGCAAACCAGGCCGGCCCCTCCAGCCAGCGCCCGCCCGTCCAAAGACGCTCGACGCGAGCGTGACCGACGAAGCAGCTTTCAAAGCGAGGGTCGAGAACCTCAAGCCCCGTCCCGTCAATTTGCCCGAACAAGATGCTCCTCCACTTCACAAAAATTGTTATCGATATCATCTTGCCGCGTTTTAACGACTTCGTACAGATGCCGATCTGCCAGCCTCTGCGAAAATTCCCAGGTAATCGTGGTTTCTCGACATTGGAATGGTGTATTCTTGTAATAATATAAATTGTAGGATGATAGCGATAACTTTATCGTGTCTTGAATTATCCAATCAGGAAGCCTTGTGAAAGCGGAGACCAGTGAAAAACGAGGATGAGCCGAAAGACAAACGTCTCAAGCCGGGAGATGCTCAAAAGCTGACGATGGCGGAGGTCGCCAAATATGTCGGCGTTTCCGCCATGACCGTTTCGCGTGCCTTTCGCCAGGATGCGAGCGTTTCCGAGGAGACTCGGAAGCGCATCATGGAGGCCGTCGACGCACTCGGCTATGTGCTCGACCTGTCTGCCGGCAGTCTTTCGTCAAGGCGAAGCGGCTTCATCGCCGCCCTGGTGCCCTCGATCAACAATTCGAATTTTTCCGACACTGCGCGGGGCATGACTGATGCACTTGAAAAGACCGGGCTTCAGCTCCTCCTCGGCTATACCGACTATTCGACGGAGAAAGAAGAAGAACTGATCGAGGCGATGCTGCGCCGCCGCCCGGAAGGCATCATCCTGACCGGTGGTTCGCACACGCCGCGCGCACGGCGCATGCTCGCGCAAGCCGACATTCCTGTTGTCGAGACGTGGGAGCTTCCGGAGGATCCGATCAATCAGGTTGTCGGTTTTTCCAACAGCGAGGCGATGGCCCTGCTGGTGCGGACACTTGCCAGTCAGGGATATCGGAAGTTCGGCTATATCGGCGGAACGACGGCGCGCGATACGCGCGGCAGCCAGCGGCGCACCGGTTTCCAGAAGACTGTCGAAGAACTGGGCCTCGGACCAGGACGGATGATTTCCTTCGGCGTGCCGCCCATCACCATGGAACAGGGCGGCCAGGCGATCGTCAGCCTGCTGGAGCGCTGGCCGGACACGGAAGTGGTTCTTTGCGTCTCCGATCTTTCCGCCTTCGGCGCCATCATGGAATGCACGCGCCGGGGAATGAAGGTTCCAAGGGACATCGCCATTGCCGGTTTCGGCGATTATGAGATCTCGTCCATCTGTCATCCACGCATTACCACCATCAATGTGGACTGTTATGGCATCGGCCGCCAGGCGGCCGCCCGCCTTCTGGATGCCCTCCATACCGGCGAGGCGACCGGCGATGAGATCACATTAACAGGCTACAAGGTTGTCTTGCGCGAAAGCACGGATCGCAACGGCGCGCCGACCGCTTAAGTACTGCAGCGCCGCGCGTCTTTTTCATATGCGCGGCGCTTTAACACTTTGAATTGTTGTACAATTTTATCCTTAAGCCAATTCCGATTTAAGGGATTATGCAGGAGATCAAAAAGCGATCTGGACTTTCATGGACTTGCTGCGATCGCCTGCCAATTCGAAGGCGGCGACGGCCTCTTCGATCCCAAAGACACCCGTCAGCAGCGGCTTCAGATCGACGCGACGCGCGTTGATCAGTTCGACGGCGAGCGCAAATTCCTCGTGAAAACGGAATGTCCCACGCATCTCGATTTCCTTCGCAACGATCATGTTCTGCGGAATGGAAACATCGCCGCCGAGGCCGAGCTGCACGAGAACGGCGCGCGGCTTAAGCGTCTCCAGGCCGGCGCGTACCGCCCGCTCATTGCCCGACGCTTCGAACATGACGTCGAAATATCCCTTGTCGGCGCTGTAAGCTGCAAGGTCGGAAGCATGCATGGCAACATTGATCGTTCGGTCGGCGCCGCTGGTGCGGGCAATGGCCAGGACGCTGTCGGTTACGTCGGTCGCGACGATCTCACGGGCGCCGAGAACGCGCGCCGCAACGATCGCCAACATCCCAATGGGGCCGCAGCCGGTGACCAGCACCCGTTTGCCCAGCAGCGACCCGGCGCGGTTTGCCGCATGCAGCGTCACCGCAAAGGGTTCGGCAAAGGCTGCCTCATGGATGGAAATGCCGTCTGTAACCTTGTGGCACTGCCAACGCTCCGCCACCAGCCGCTGGCGAAAACCGCCCTGAATATGCGGCATCGGCATGGCGCTGCCGTAAAACCGCATGTTGAGGCAGTGGTTTTGCTGTCCTTTCAGGCAATATTGGCAATGGTTGCACGGCCGGCTCGGGGAAACCGCAACCCGGTCTCCGACGGCAAGATCGGCGACGCCGGAGCCCAGCGCCTTGACCGTGCCGGCGATCTCATGGCCGAGGATCATCGGCTCGCGCAGGCGAACGGTGCCGAAACCGCCATGATTGTAATAATGCAAGTCTGAACCGCAGATGCCGCCGGCTTCGATGGCAATCTCCACCTGCCCGGCGCCCGCAACCTCCGGCTCGCGCTCTTCGATCCTGAGATCCTTGGCGGCATGAATGACGATGGCTTTCATATCGGGACCCTCACACGACGGGAGTTGGAAGCGGGCTACCTGCAAAATGTGCAGCGAGATTGTCTCTGACCAGTTGGCCCATGGCCTTGCGGGTCTCGACAGTGCCAGAGCCGTGATGGGGCTGCAACACGACGTTTTGGAGGGTCAGGAAACGTGCATCGATCTTGGGTTCGTTCAGGAAGACATCAAGGCCGGCCGCCTGGATGGTGCGGTCTCGAAGGGCTGCGATCAGCGCCTCTTCGTCGACGGTCGTCCCGCGCGACACGTTGATCAAGATGCCGTTCGGACCGAGCGCTTCAAGCACCTCCGCATTGATGATCTTTATGGTCGCCTCCCCGCCGGGGACGATGACGATCAGAAAATCGGCCCAAGCGGCAAGCGCGACCAGATCGGGCTCGTAGGTGTAGGCAACATCCTGGTGATCATGGCGGGCGAAATAGGAGATGTCGCAGCCGAATGCGGCCGCCCTTCTGCCGATTGCCTTGCCGATCCGCCCCATGCCGGCGATCCCCACCTTCTTGCCCGAGACGCGCGTCACCAGCGGCATGGCGGCATTGCCCCACTGGCCGGAGCGGACGAAAACATCGGCTTGAGGGACCTGCCTCGCCGTGGCAAGCAGCAGTCCAATGGCGATATCGGCGACATCTTCGGTGAGCACGTCAGGGGTATTCGTCACGCGAATGCTGTTGGCGCGGGCATAGGATAGGTCAATGGCGTCGGTGCCGACGCCATAACAGGAGACGATTTCCAGATTCGGCAATTGCGCCATCAACTCTGCGGACGCTCCGAGTTCGCCGCGGGTGGCTATGGCGCGGATATCCTTGCCGACCCTGGAAATCAGCTCCTGCCGGTCTGCCGCTTCCCAGAGGCGATGGACGCGGTAGGTCGCCTCCAAATCCACCATGTCCCATTCCGGATAAGCTCCGGCCATCAAGATTTCTACCTCAGGCATTCCGTTTCCATCCCGCATTTTGACAGTTGATTATGTTATCGATAACATATAATTCGGAAAAGGGATGTCAAGCGAGTTTCACCGTCAGCGGCAGTTGAAGCCGTCACCCGCGGCGAAACCGGAGGAGCTATTTGCATGAAGAACTTGTTCGATCTTACCGGACGGCGTGCCCTGATCACCGGCTCGAGCCAGGGGATCGGCTATGCGCTGGCCGAAGGCCTGGCGAAGTATGGCGCCGAAGTCATCATCAACGGCCGCACGCCCGAAAGCGTCAACCGCGCGGTCGAGAGCCTGAAGGATCAAGGCCTGTCTGCCCATGCGGCGATCTTCGACGTGACCAGCAAGGACGCTGCCAAAGCGGGTATCGACGCAATCGAAGCCGATATCGGGCCGCTCGACATCCTGATCAACAATGCCGGTATGCAGTTTCGCACGCCGTTGGAAGATTTTCCGGCGGACAAATGGGAGCTGCTGCTGACCACCAATATTTCGAGCGTGTTCTATGTCGGCCAGGCAGCGGCCAAACCCATGATCGCCCGCGGACAGGGCAAGATCATCAATATCGCCTCCGTTCAAAGCGAACTGGCGCGCCCCGGCATTGCTCCCTACACCGCGACCAAGGGCGCGCTGCGCAATCTGACCCGCGGCATGTGCGCCGACTGGGCCAAGTACGGCCTGCAGATCAACGCGATTGCGCCGGGCTATTTCAAGACGCCGCTCAACCAGGCGCTTGTCGACAATCCCGAGTTCTCGTCCTGGCTCGAGAAGCGAACGCCGGCCGGACGCTGGGGCAATGTCGAGGAGCTGGTGGGCGCTGCCGTTTTCCTGTCGGGCCGCGGCTCGTCCTTCATCAACGGGCACACGCTTTATGTCGACGGCGGCATCACGACCTGCCTCTGATAGAGATGAGACCATGGATTTCGTGAAAAAGGCACCGCCTCTGGCCGTCGTCGTCATGGGCGTCAGCGGTTGCGGCAAATCCTCGGTTGGAGAGCGTATCGCCGCTGAAAACGGCATGCCGTTTCTGGAAGGTGACCAACTCCATCCTGCCGGAAATGTCGAGAAGATGGCGCAGGGCATACCGCTTGCTGACGACGACCGCCTGCCCTGGCTCGACCGGATCGGCGAGGAAATAAGGACCGTGCAAGAAGCATCGCAAGGGCTGGTGATTTCCTGTTCGGCGCTGAAGAGAAGCTATCGGGACAGGTTGAGGCAGGCGGCGGACGGGCATCTCGCCTTTGTTTTCCTGGAAGGGCCCCGCGATCTGCTGCTGTCGCGGATGCAGGCCCGTCAGGGCCATTTCATGCCCGCGACTTTGCTCGACAGCCAGTTGCAGACACTGGAGCCGCCGACCGGTGAAGCTGGTGTTGTGACGGTGGCGATCGATAATGCCTTGGATGATATTGTGGCACTGGCTTGCAAGGGACTGAGCGGCATGGCCGTCAAGGGAGGAGAATATCATGCAGGATGATTACAGAGCAGATGTCGCCGTCATCGGTGCCGGCATCATGGGAACGGCGATCGTCACCCGATTGATCGAAACCGGGCATAAGGTTTCCGTCTTCGACCTGGATACCGAAAAAGTCGCGGCTTTGGAGGCCAAGGGCGCACGCGCTGCCGGCTCTGTGGAGGAAGCGGTCTCACGGTCGGCGTTTTGTGTGCTCAGCCTCAATCACGCAAATATTGTCCGCGCTGTCGTCTTCGGTGAAAAGGGCGTTGCGGCGGCTGCAAATGCCGACAAGGTGCTGATCGACATGTCCTCGATCGACCCGGCCGAGACGGCTGACATGGCGACGCGGCTCCGTCGGGAAACGGGCATGGCATGGGTGGATTGCCCGCTCTCCGGCGGCGTGCCGGGTGCGCTGAGCGGACGCCTGACAATCATGGCCGGCGGCAGCGTTGAGGATTTCGAACGGGCGCGCGTGGTGATGCGGCATCTTGCCGCCAATTACACGCTGATGGGTGCATCCGGCGCCGGGCAGACGACGAAGCTGATCAATCAGCTATTTTGCGCCGTGCTGTTTCAGGCCGTCGCCGAGGCGGTCAAGCTCGCTGAAGCCGGCGGTGTCGATCCGGCCGCCATTCCGGCAGCCCTTGCCGGCGGCAGGGCAGACAACCGGATAATGCAGGAATTCATGGCAAAATTCGCTGCCCGGGATTTCTCGCCGACAGGCAGAATCGACAACATGTTGAAGGACCTGGATTCGCTTCAGGCCTTCGCGCTGAAAACCAAGACGCCGTTGCCGATGACCGGCTCCGTGGTCGAAATTCATCGCCTGCTCTGCGCTGCCGGCCTCGGGCCGAAGGACTCCGCCGAGATGATGCGTCTTCTCGACGGATTTCAGCCCGGCTGACGTCAATTTCCCGGGAAATTCGAGATCGTCATCTTTCCGCTTGACCATCCATAAATGTTATCGATAACATACAGCCAATGACAGCCGCAGCTTTGGGAGGAGCCACAGTGGAAGCCAAGAGACTGCTGGAGTTCCAGTCGATCACCAAGAGCTTCGGCGGCACGCAAGCGCTACGCGACGTCTCGATCGATCTGCGTGAGGGGGAAATCCTCGCGCTGCTGGGGGAAAACGGCGCCGGCAAATCGACGCTCATCAAGACGCTTGCCGGCATCTACAAGCCCGATACCGGCGACATCCTTTTTCGCGGTCAGAGCTACCATCATCGTCCCCCCAAGCCGAACGAGCGGCAGCCGGTTGCCTTCATCCACCAGGATCTCGGTTTGATCGAGTGGATGACGGTCGGCGAGAACATGGGCCTGTCGCAGGGCTTCTCGATGCGTCGCGGCCTGATCGATTGGAACAGGACGCAGGCGCGTGCCAAGGAAGCCTTGAAATTGGTCGGTTGCGACTTTGATCCCACCACGCGGGTCTCGGCGCTGTCGCGTACCGAGAAATCGCTTGTCGCCATTGCCCGTGCGCTTGCCGTCGAAGCCGACGTTCTGGTGCTAGACGAGCCGACGGCGAGCCTTCCCGCCGATGAAGTCGACCGGCTGTTCAATGCGATCCGCCCCTTAAAGGATCGCGGCGTCGGGATGATCTACGTCTCCCACAGGCTGGACGAGATTTTCCGGATTGCCGATCGGGTCGCCGTTCTGCGCGACGGATGCATGGTGGGACAGAAACCCGTCAGCGAGACCACCCCCGACGAGCTGGTGACAATGATCATCGGCCGCAGCGGCGACAGCCTCTTTTCCAAGACGGTGATTACGCCCGGCAAGGCGATCGTCAAAGTTCGCGATCTCGTTTGCGCCGGCACAGGCGCAATATCGTTCGATATCCGCGAGGGCGAGCTTCTGGGCCTGGCTGGATTGCGTGGCGCCGGTCAGGAACGGATCGGCCGCGCCCTGTTCGGTTGCGAGCCCTTCCACGGCTCGGTTCTGCTGCATGACGAGGCCCCCGACCTTTCCAGCCCACGAGGGGCAATGGCGTCGGGCATCGGCTTGATTGCCCGTGACCGGACGGAGGAGTCCGTGGCGCTCTCACTTTCCATTCGGGAAAATACCTACCTCAATCCGGGCGCCGTCGGACGTGGGCTCTTGTCCTTCCTGTCGCCGCGCGGCGAAGCTGATCTTGCCCATAAGATCGGTCATTCCGTCGGCCTGCGGCCGAACGACCCGGATCTGCCGGTGGAGGCCTTGTCGGGCGGCAATCAGCAAAAAGTCGTCGTCGGCCGTTGGCTGGCGACCGGCCGCAAGCTGCTGGTCGCAGAAGATCCGACCGCCGGCGTCGATATCGGAGCGCGTGCGGAGATCTACCGTCTGATCACCCAGGCGCTCGAGGCCGGCCTCGCGGTTGTCGTGGTGTCGACCGACTTCGAGGAAATCGCCCATATCTGCCACCGCGCGCTGGTTTTCTCGCGCGGGAAAATCGTCAGCGAACTGACTGGAAGCGCTCTGACGACGGAGGCGGTCATCACGGCCGCCTCCGCATCGGAAGCCGCTTAAGCCATCGGGAGAACAGCCATGCAATCCATTGAATCCACGGCGCTGGAGCCGACCAAGAGCGAAATGGCCGGCCTGTCCACGGGACAGAAGATCGGACGTCTGATCCCGGTTTATGGACTGGTGATCCTGACCGTCGGCCTGATCGTGATCTTCTCGATCCTTCTGCCCGATACTTTCCCGACCGTGTTGAACGTCCGCTCGATCGTGTCCGACAAGGCTATCATCGCGCTTCTATCGCTGGCTGCGATGATCCCGATGGCATCGGGTCGCATCGATCTGACCGTCGGCTATGGCATCGTGCTCTGGCACATTCTCGCCATCAGCCTGCAGACGGCCTACGGCCTGCCCTGGCCGGTCGCGGTCGTCATCGTGCTCGCGCTCGGCATCCTCACGGGCTTCATCAACGGCCTGCTGGTCGAGGTCGCGAAGATCGACAGCTTCATCGCAACGCTCGGCACCGGAACGGTCCTATACGCGCTCGCCCTCTGGCACACCGGCGGCCGGCAGGTGGTCGGCGTCCTGCCTGATGGTTTCTATGCGCTGAACGGCACCATGCTGTTTGGCCTGCCAATCACCGGCTTCTACGTGCTCCTGATCGCCATCTGCATGTGGATCGTGCTCGAATACCTGCCGATCGGCCGCTATCTCTACGCCATCGGCGCCAATCCGAAGGCGGCGGCACTCAATGGCATTCCGGTCCGCAAATTCGTGATCGGCGCATTCGTCACCTCGGGGCTGCTTGCGGCTCTGACCGGGGTCCTTCTCGCCTCGAAGCTGCGCATCGGCCAGGCGAGCGTCGGCCTCGAATATCTCCTGCCGGCGCTTGTCGGCGCGTTCCTCGGATCGACGACGATCAAGCCGGGCCGGGTGAACGTCTGGGGTACCTTGATCGGCGTCATCATCCTGGCGGTCGGAATTTCAGGAATTCAGCAATTCGGCGGGTCGTTCTTCGTCGAACCGCTGTTCAACGGCGTGACGCTGCTGATTGCCATCGGCATAGCAGGCTACGCCCAGCGCAAGCGCGGAGCTGTGAGGAGGATCACACCCGCATCCAAATGAGGATGCCGGCTCATCCCGGCATTTCACAACAAACAAAATGGAGGAGTGAACATGAAGCGCAGAACGTTATTGCAGGCAACGGTCGCAACCGTCGCCGTTATGCTCAGCATGCCGGCATTGGCCGATTCGATGGCCGACGCCAAAGCCATAGTCGAAAAGTATGCTTCCAAGGTGAGCGCCTGGGATGGCCCGACGAGCGGCCCCAAGGGCGCTGCCGGAAAGAACATCGTCATTCTTGCCGGTGATATGAAAAACGGCGGCATCCTCGGCGTGGTCAATGGCGTTCAGGAAGCGGCAGGCGCGCTCGGCTGGACGGTGAAGGCACTTGACGGCGCCGGTTCGATCGGCGGCCGGACCGCGGCGTTCGGCCAGGCCATGGCGCTGAAGCCGGATGGCATCATCATCAACGGCTTTGACGCAGTCGAACAAAAGCCGGCGATGGAAGCGGCCAAGGCTGCCGGCATTCCGATGGTTTCCTGGCACGCTGCCTCGGCGGTCGGTCCGGTTCCCGAAGTCGGCGTCTTCGCAAACGTGACCACGGACGCGATGGAAGTGTCGAAGTCTGCGGCGGATTGGGCCTTCGCCGATGCCGCCGGCAAGCCGGGCGTCATCATCTTCACCGACTCCACCTATGCGATCGCGATTGCCAAGGCCGATCGCATGAAGAAGGAGATCGAGGATCTCGGCGGTACGGTGCTCGAATATGTCGACACGCCGATCGCCGAAACCTCCCAGCGCATGCCGCAGCTCACCACATCGCTTCTGCAGAAGTATGGCGCGAAGTGGACGCATTCGCTGGCGATCAACGACCTCTATTACGACTTCATGGGACCTTCGCTCGCCTCGGCCGGCATTGCAGGCGATGGAAAACCGGTGAACGTTGCAGCCGGTGACGGTTCGGAGAGCGCCTATCAGCGTATCCGCGCCAAACAGTTCCAGGCCGTCACGGTCGCCGAGCCGCTCAACCTCCAGGGCTGGCAGCTCGTCGATGAACTGAACCGCGCCTTTGCGGGTGCTCCGTGGTCGGGCTATGTGTCGCCCCTCCATGTGGTGACCAGTGAGAACGTCGAGTTTGACGGTGGGCCGAAGAACAGCTTCGATCCGGACAACGGCTATCGCGATCAATACAACAAAATCTGGGGCAAATAGCCCTCCCAATCAGGGCGTATCGACCGATACGCCCTGATCCTACGACAGCCCGCCACCATCGATCCAGCTCCGGCGAGTTTTGGAAAAGAGAACCTATGATCATTCGTTATGCTTTGTTTGAAGGCGAAATCCATCCGGGTAAAGAAGCGGAATTCCGCGAATTCGTGCGGCAACGGCTCGTCCCTCTCTGGACGAAATTTCCGGGCGCCGAGGAAATCCGGGTGCTGGACGGGATGGAGCGCGACGAAGGCGCCCCTGTTTATGCCATGGCGCTCGCCATTCGTTATCCCGATATGGACGCGGTGAAGGCAGCACTTCTCTCCGATGTGCGGTCGCAGAGCCGCGAGGTCACCGGCGAACTCCTGCAGCTCTTTACCGGTAAGGTGCATCATCACGTATTCGCGGCCAACCAATACGCGCCGGATAGCGCCTGACATCAGTCGATCCCGACGTCCGCGACGGCTTGGGCGACTGCTCCGGTCCGCTGCCCGACTTAAACAAAAGTAAGGGTTTGAACAAAGACCCGGAAAGCGCCCGCGGACGAGCCTCCCGGGCGCTTTTTCACGTCTGGTGCGCCGAGCATCCTCGGACGCAACGGATGCGATCGTTTCGGTTGCCCGACTTTTGAGGACAATTTTCCCTCAGCGCCACTTTCATTAAACTAAATAGTCTATCGATTTAGTCGATTATGTTCCATCTTACCGTGCATCGCTCCTGCAAACAACAATCCGAAACGGGAAGATCGACGGATGACATTGGCAAAGACATTCAAAATTGCGCTGTTCAGTCTGCTTGGTCTCAGTGCCATTCATGGTCCGGCTGCAGCCCAGGCAGAGGCTCCCCTGCTTTCCAAAGTGCCGGCAGGCACGGTGCTGACGATCGGCGATCCGGTCACTCAGAAAGCGCTCGAAGTGTCCGGCCTCGGCAAGGAGCTCAGTTTCGAGGTCAAATGGGCCAATATCAGCGGCGGGCCGCAGACGTCGGAAGCTTTCCGCGCCCATGCACTCGATGTCGGATCGGTGGCCGAGATCCCCTCCATCTTCGCCAACTGGAACAACCTGCCCGTCCGCAACATCGCCTATCGCGAACGCCGTGACCCGATCGCCAATCCGATCTACCGCTTCGGCATCGCGCCAGGCGCGACCGTCAAGACGCTGGCGGATTTCCGCGGCAAACGCATCGCCTTCAGCCCGGGGCAGGCCCAGGGCACGCTCGTTCTGCGTGCCCTCCATGCCGCAGGCCTGAAGAGCGGCGACGTCACTCTGGTGGAACTGCCGAGCACCAGCGACGTCTACCCGAAGGCATTGGCGAGCAAGCAGGTCGACATCGCGCCGCTCGGCGGCGTCTACATCAGGCGCTACATCACCCAATACGGACCCGATGGCGCGACCCTCGTGGAACATGGCCTGCGGGATGATCCGAGCCATCTTTATGCGCCGCAATGGGTTCTGGACGATCCCGCCAAGGCGGCAGCGCTCGCCGAATATGTCGGCCTGTGGGCACGCGCGACCGAATGGGTGAACCGCAACCCGGACCTCTGGATCAAGGAATATTACGTCGGTCAGCAGGGGTTGAGCCAGGAGGACGGGGAATATCTCGTCAAGCTGACAGGCGAACAGGTCGTTCCCAGCGATTGGAGCGAAGTGAAGAAGCGCCACCAGGAGACCATCGACCTGCTGGCAGACGAGCTCGGCTACAAACCCCTCAATGTGGAGCAGATTTTCGACAATCGTTTCGAAAAGCTCGGCGCCGCGGCTTTGGCCAAGAGCCAGTAACGTTCGACACCCCTTCGGAGAGGAGATCTGAAGCATGGCAACCACTTGGGATGCAGATGAGGCGAAACTGTCGCGGTCGTCCGGCGGTAGAATTGTGCGGGCAGGTTCTCGCCTCGTAAAACCGGCTGGCTCCACTGGCCCCCGCGCCCGGCGCAGGCTGGGTCCCGGACCCGCGATCCCTTTCGGGTTGCAGATCGGGCCGGTATTGCTCGTCTTGACCTGGGTCGTCGGCTCGGCGCTCGGATGGATCGACCCGCGTATCCTGTCGGCGCCGTGGACGGTGGCCGAGGCTTTCGTAAGGCTGATAGAGCAGGGTCGCCTGCAGGACAATTTCGTGACGTCGGCGACACGCGCCCTGCTCGGCCTCAGCATCGGATTGCTGATCGGCACGATCCTGGCGGTGATCGCCGGCCTTTCCCGGATCGGCGAAGCCCTGATCGACGGGCCGGTCCAGATCAAGCGCGCGATACCGACGCTGGCTCTGATCCCCTTGCTGATCCTGTGGTTCGGCATCGGCGAGAGCATGAAGGTTACGACCATCGCGCTTGCCGTGATCGTGCCGATCTACATCCACACCCACAATGCGCTCCGCAGCATCGACAGCCGTTACGTCGAACTGGCCGAAACCCTACGGATGAGCCAGAAGGACTTCATCCTTCAGGTGGTGCTGCCGGGCGCCTTGCCGGGTTTCCTTCTGGGTCTGCGGTTTGCCGTCACCCTCTGCTGGGTTTCTCTCGTCGTGGTCGAGCAGATCAACGCCACCAGCGGGCTCGGTTACATGATCGATCTTGCCCGAAATTACGGGCAGACCGACGTCATTCTCGTCGGCCTGGTGGTCTACGTGCTGCTGGGTCTCGTCTCGGATGGTCTCGTCCGCCTGCTTGAACGGAGGGCCCTCTCATGGCGCCGCACCCTGGCAAACTGAAGCCCGCAAGCAAAGCCGTCCGCGTGCGAGACCTCGCACGGCGGTTTGCAACGAAGACGATCCTCGACGGCGTCGATCTCGATATCGAGGAAGGCGAGTTCGTCGCCCTGCTCGGCCGCAGCGGCTCCGGCAAAAGCACGTTCCTCAGGGCTCTTGCCGGTCTCGATCACGGTGTCGAGGGAGCCGGCACCCTCGAGACACCGGAGAGCCTTTCGGTGGTTTTCCAGGACGCCCGCCTGCTGCCATGGCGCACCGTCATCCAGAACGTCACGCTCGGCTTGACCGGCGCCTCCGGCCAGGAAGCCGGACGGAAGGCTTTGGCGGAGGTAGGACTTGCAGGCCGTGAAACGGCGTGGCCGAACCAGCTTTCGGGTGGCGAGCAGCAGAGGGTCGCGCTTGCCCGTTCGCTGGTGCGCGAACCGGCCCTGCTTCTCGCCGATGAGCCGTTCGGCGCGCTTGATGCGCTGACCCGGCTGAAAATGCACGATCTGCTGCGGGAGTTGTGTGCAAGACATCGTCCTGCCGTGCTGCTCGTCACCCACGACGTCGATGAGGCGATTTCGCTGGCCGACCGCATACTGGTCCTCGACGAGGGCCGCCTCATCGAGGATCTCAAGATCGATCTGCCGACGCCGCGTGATCACGGCGATCCGCGCTTTGCGCAATTCCGCACCCATCTCCTCGGCCGGCTCGGGGTCGAGCTCCCAGGCCGCAAGGCCGCCTGACATCAGCAACCGTCCAATTTGATCTGGAGATAAGCCAATGAGCACATCGAAACGGCAAATGCGGCTTGGCGCGTTCATCATGGCGACCGGCCATCATATCGCCGCCTGGCGCCATCCGGATGCGCAGGCCGATGCCGGCCTTAATATCGATCACTACCGCGAGCTCGCGCAGACCGCCGAACGCGGCAAATTCGATCTCGTCTTCGTCGCCGACAGCCCGGCGGGATGGGACCGCGCCAAGGATCTGGAGGCGCTTCGCCGCACCGCCCAGGGCGCGCATTTCGAACCCCTGACCCTTTGGGCCGCCCTCTCGCAGGTAACCAACCATATCGGCTTCGTCGCCACGGCATCGACGACCTACGAGGACCCCTACCTTCTCGCCCGCAGGTTCGCCTCGCTCGACTATATCTCCAAGGGCCGTGCGGCATGGAACGTCGTCACGACAGGTGCGGATGTTTCGAAGAATTTTTCAATCGCAGGCCATCCCGCCCATGCCGATCGTTATGAGCGGGCCGAGGAATTCGTCGACCTGGTGAAGGGCCTGTGGGATTCCTACGAGGACGACGCCTTTATCCGCGACAAGGAAAGCGGGGTCTATCTCGATCCCGACAAGGTGCATCTCGTCGATCACAAGGGCAAGTTCTTCTCGGTGGCCGGTCCGCTCAACGTCGGCCGTCCGGTTCAGGGCTATCCTGTCATCGTGCAGGCTGGCGCATCGGAACCGGGGCGTGAACTTGCCGCCCGCACGGCCGAGATGATCTTTACCGCCAACCAGACCTTCGAGGATGCGCAGGAATTCTATTCCGACGTCAAAGGGCGGCTCGCCCGCTACGGGCGCCGGCCGGACGAACAGCTGATCAGTCCCGGCATATTCCCGGTTCTCGGCGGGACGGAAGCGGAAGCCCAGGCGAATTACGACCATATCCAATCGCTGGTCCATCCCTCCATCGCCTGGAATATCCTTGCCCGCCACTACAAGGGCATCGACCTTTCCGGCTACTCGCTGGATGATCCCGCCCCTCCCCTGCCCGAAAATACCGAACTCAACAAAAGCCGCCTCAAGCTGGTCTCCGATCTGGTATCGCGCAACAATCTGACGCTGCGCCAGTTTTATCTGGCGGTCGCCACCGCCCGTGGCCATCGGACGGTTGTGGGAACACCCGAGCAGATCGCTGATGCGATGCAGAGCTGGTTCGAAAACGGTGCTGCCGACGCCTTCAACATCATGCCGCCGATCCTGCCCACCGCCTTGACCGATTTTGTCGATCAGGTCGTGCCGATCCTGCGCAAACGCGGCCTGTTCCGGCACGAATACGAAGGCACGACACTGCGGGAGAACCTGGGCCTCCAACGCCCGCCGAATGGCTTTGTGGTTCAGGCGGGGCAGCAGCAGGTGCAGGTGGCCGTATGATCTCTTGAGGGGCTTTCCTCCCCTCGTCTTGTTCCAATCACACACAGAACCGCAGCATCGCATGAGCAATAATTCCGAATTTCTCTGGTATATTCCCAACGACGTCAAAGCCGGCCATCGCGGCGATTCCGCCGTCGAGAACCACAACAGCCTGGACACGCTGACCAGCCACGCATTGGCGCTGGAGGAATATGGCTGGAAGGGCGCGCTCATCGGCACCGGTTGGGGCCGCCCCGACACGTTCACCGTCGCGGCCTCGCTCGCCGCCCGGACGACTACCTTCGAAGCGCTCATTGCGATCCGTCCCGGCTATTGGCGACCGGCGAATTTCGCTTCCGCGGCGGCGACGCTGGACCATCTGACCGGCGGCCGCGTGCGGATCAACGTCGTATCGGGCAAGGACAACTTACCCGCCTACGGCGACAGCGAGGGCGATCAGGCACACCGCTATGCCAGGACCAAGGAGTTTATGCGGCTGGTCCGCAGATTGTGGACCGAAGAAAACGTCACATCCGCGGGCGAGAACTTCCGGGTCGCTGAATCCACCGTGGTGCCGCGCATCCAGGTCCGCGGCGACCGTCGGCACCCCAAGTTCTATTTTGGCGGCGCTTCGGAGGCGGCCGAGCGGGTGGCCGCCACCGAGGCCGATGTCCAGCTCTTCTGGGGCGAGCCGCTTGAGGGTGTCCGCGAACGGATCGCGCGGCTGAAGGCGTTGTGCCGGGAACTGGACCGCGACCTCCCACCGCTGGAATTCGGCCTGCGGATAACGACGCTGGTCAGGGACACCACCGAACAGGCCTGGACCGACGCCGAGGCGAAGGTCGCCGAGATGGCCAGAAGCAAGGGCAGCGGCTGGCACGATCACCAGCGGGCGCTGGCCGTCGGCCAGCAGCGGCTGCTCGATTTGCATGAGCGTGGCGACGTCCTCGACGACAACCTCTATACCGCGCCGGGCAAGTTCGGCGGCGGCGGCGCCGGCACCACCTGGCTGGTCGGCTCGGCGGAGGACGTCGCCCGCTCGCTGCGCAAATACCAGGATCTCGGCGTCACCCACTTCGTGCTGTCCGACACGCCCTATCTCTCCGAAATCAAACGGCAGGGCGATCAGCTTCTTCCGCTGCTGCGCGGCTGAAACCGGAGCAGCGGCGCTCCGGTACCGCCTGCAATTCATGCTGATTGGCGAGACCATTCAGAGCGTCGCGCATGTCGCGGGCAAACCGCGGAACCTCGTTGTTTGGGCGAGGTAAGAGATTTCGCAACCATCGGAAGAGCCCTCGTCCAATCGTCCATCCGAAAAGCGCAAATGCTATCCAGATAGAGCGCAATAGCTTGCTCCGTCGGCTCCGTTTACACTCTCTAAAATATATTACTCTAATTTTTTAGGTATCGGGCGACGTTCTTAAGGACCGTCACCTCCGCCATGATGGTGGGCCAGGCACCCGAATTTCGCATGAAATCGGCTTTTATTGCTTTGACGGATGTCCCGTATCTCTAGCGTGATTCCGGGCACAGGGGTGCCCATCGGATGCACTCGGAGACACCGAGGCTCTGCCTTCGAACGACATATGCAAGCAATCCTGGCTGCCGAGACATCCTTCCAACAAACCTCACCGCGGGGGAGAGTGCATATGAAGAATATCATGAATTTCGGGGTCGTGGCGCGCTTGGCGCTTGGCTTCAGCGTTCTCCTCTTGCTGATGGTCGGCTTGACCATCTATTCGACGGAAGAAGTTGCGCAGATCAACGATAAACTTGGAACCATCAACGACGTCAACAGCGTGAAGCAGCGGTTTGCCATCAACTATCGCGGCAGCGTGCATGATCGGGCGATCGCCATCCGCGACGTCACTCTGGTGACCTCTCCCGATGAACGAAAGACGGCCGAGGCATTGATCGAGAAGCTGGCGGCCTCCTACGCCGAGAATGAAAAGCGCATGGCGGATATGGTTGCATCTCCGGCTGGTGCGACGGAACAGGAAAAGACCATCCTCAGCGAGATTGCAGACATCCAGGCGAAGACCAATCCATTGGTCGCGCAGATCATTGCGCTGCAGGAGAAGGGCGACGGCGAGGCCGCCCGCAAGATCCTGCTCGAACAGGCGCGGCCGGCTTTCGTTGCCTGGCTTGGCGCCATCAACAAATTCATCGACTATCAGGAAGCGCTGAACAAATCGATCGGCGGCGAGGTTCGCAGCACGGCAGGCGGCTTCAAGCCATTGGCCCTGACCGCGCTTGGCATTGCGGCTGTTCTTTCACTGGTTGCCGCCGCTGTGACCGCACGCACGATCGTCGGCCCGTTGGCAAAACTTCAGCTTTCGCTGAAAGCCATGGCCGACGGCAATCTTGATGGCGATCGTCGCCTCGAAGCGCGCGGCGATGAGATCGGCAAGCTCGCACGGGCAGTGGCCGGGCTGCGCGATGCGATTTCGGCAAAGGCGGAGCGGGAAGCTGACGCGGAAGCGAAGAGAGCCGTATCGGAGCGGCATCGGCTCGAGCAGGATGCCGATGAGCGCCGCACCCTTGCCGAGCAGACGGACAAGGCTGTCGGCCAGCTTGGCGATGCGCTGCAGGCACTGGCTGATGGCGACCTTACACAGCAGATTGGCACTCCGTTCATTCCGTCTCTGGAAAAGCTCAGAGCCGACTTCAATTCTGCGGTCGAAAAGCTCCGCGCCGCCATGCAGAAGGTTGCTCAGAACGCCAGTGCCATCGCCGCCGGTGCACAGGAAATCCGCTCTGCCTCGGACGATCTCGCCAAGCGGACCGAACAGCAGGCAGCCTCGGTCGAGGAAACCGCCGCTGCCCTGGAAGAGATTACGACCACCGTTGCCGACTCGAGCAACAAGGCTCAGGAAGCCGGCCAACTCGTTCGCAAGACGAAGGATAGTGCCGAGCGCTCGGGCAGCGTCGTTCGGGATGCGGTCGATGCCATGGGCAAGATCGAATCCTCCGCCACCGAAATCGGCAGCATCATCGGCGTCATCGATGAAATCGCGTTCCAGACTAATCTGCTGGCGCTCAATGCCGGCGTCGAAGCCGCCCGTGCCGGTGAGGCAGGCAAGGGCTTTGCTGTTGTGGCTCAGGAAGTGCGTGAATTGGCGCAACGTTCCGCCAAGGCGGCAAAAGAGATCAAGGAACTCATCAACGCTTCGAACGGCCACGTCAAAAGCGGTGTGGCCCTGGTTGGCGAGACCGGAAAGGCGCTGAAGGAGATTGCCGAGCAGGTGCACCAGGTCGACGGCAATGTGGGGGCCATCGTCGGCGCTTCGAAAGAGCAGGCGACGGGGCTAAAAGAAATCAATACCGCCGTCAACAGGATGGATCAGGGCACACAACAGAACGCCGCCATGGTGGAAGAAGCCACAGCGGCCGCCCACAACCTCGCCAAGGAAGCCGACGCGCTGTTCCAGCTTCTGGGCCAGTTCAACATTGGCGGAGCGGTGGCTCCGAAGCGTGTAGCGCAGCCCGCTGTCGCGGCGCCCCGTGCTCAACCGGCGCCCTCGCCTGCGCGCCAGATGATTGCCAAGGTGGGTAAGTCGTTCCAGACGAACGGGAATGCAGCATTGGCCGGCGATTGGGAAGAGTTTTAAGTCGCCCTGATTTCCCGCCAGCCTATGCTGGAACGCCAAAGCGGCATAATTTTGCGAAGGGCAGCGTTTGCTGCCCTTCGCATTTTCGGATCAAAGAGGGTGAGCATGATGTTGTCCGAAAACCGCTCACACTTTTCGACATCATGCTCTAGTCCAGGGGCACGAACAGGCCGAGCTTGACGTCCCGCAGCACGACATTCGTGTGCATGCGACGGATCTGCGGATTGTCAGCCATGATCAGGGCCGCGATATCGTCATAATGCTCGACGTCGCGGGCGGTGACGATCGCGATCAGATCGACCGCACCTGTGACGTAATAGACCTGCTGTATGTGATCCTGCTTCTCCGCCCAGAGGCGAAACTTCGCCAGCGCGTCGTAATTGTCCCGCTCGATCTCCATTCCGACGATGAACACCATCGCTGTGCCCGTCGCCTTGCGGTCGACGACGGCTACCTCCGCCTTGATAATCCCTTCCTCGCGCAGCCGCTTCAACCGCCTCTGCACGGCCGATACCGACAGTCCGATCCGTTCGGCAATGGTTTCGGCTTTCAGCTGGCAGTCGCGCTGAACGATATCGAGAATGTCACGGTCAAAACGATCGAGCTGTTCCATTGTCCAATCCTAGTTCTCGCCGCAGCAATTCGCGCATTCTGCCGTACTTGCCGCATGAGAACGATTATTTTGCATAATATATGCAGAATAGATGAAAACTGCGCGAAAAAACCGCGTTATTTTATCATTATCCTTCGCAAAATCAGTTCAACCGGAACCATGCATGTCGGATCAACCCTTTCCTGCTCTTCGCGTCGAAGATCTCCATAAAAGCTTCGGCTCGCAAGAGGTTCTCAAGGGTATCTCGGCGCAGGCCGAGAAGTCCGATGTGATTTCGATCATCGGCTCGTCGGGCTCCGGCAAGAGCACTTTTCTCAGATGCATCAATTTCCTGGAAACGCCGGATCGTGGCCGGATTGCCGTGAACGGCGAGGAGATCGCGCTGAAGATGGGGCGGGGCGGCCGGCTGCAGCCGCGCAGCTGGCGGCAGATCGAACGGATACGGACCGGACTGGGGATGGTCTTCCAGAGTTTCAATCTCTGGGCTCATCGGACCGTGCTGGAAAACGTTATCGAGGCGCCGGTGCATGTCATGGGCATTTCGCGGCGCGAGGCCATCGAAAAGGCCGAGGCCCTGCTCCACAAGGTCGGGCTTTTCGACAAGCGCCATGCCTATCCCGCCTTCCTCTCCGGCGGTCAACAACAGCGCGCGGCGATTGCGAGAGCCCTCTGCGTCGACCCTGCCGTCATGCTGTTCGACGAGCCGACATCAGCGCTTGATCCGGAGCTGGTCGGCGAGGTGCTGAAGGTCATCCGCGATCTGGCGGAAGAAGGCCGGACCATGCTGATCGTCACACATGAAATGCGCTTCGCACGCGACCTCTCAAGCCGTGTTCTCTTCCTGCATCAGGGACGGATCGAGGAGGAAGGCCCACCAGAGCAGATATTCGGCGCGCCCGTCAGCGCCCGCTGCCGGGAGTTCACCGGCCTCAGCGCCCACTGATGCACTTCGAGCTCTCATCGACAACACAAACCAGGAGAATCCTGCGAATGAAATTGCTCCCCACGCTTTTCGCCGGCGCGGCACTCGTGCTTTCCGCCGTCACCGCACAGGCTGAAGTCCGCTTCGGCGTCATGAACGAATCCTATCCGCCCTTCTTCGCCAAGGACGCCTCGGGCCAATGGCAGGGATGGGAAATCGACCTGATGAATGCCGTATGCGAAGAGATGAAGGAGAAATGCTCGATCGTCGATATTTCCTGGGATGGTCTCATTCCGGCTCTCCAGAGCAAGAAATTCGACGTAATCTGGTCGTCGATGTCGAACACCGCGGAACGCTCGAAGGTGATCGACTTCACCGACAAATATTACAACACGCCGAGCACCTTGATCGGTCCCAAGGACCAGAAACCCGGTGCTACCGCCGAGGACGTGAAAGGCAAGACCATCGGCATCCAGGTGTCGACGATCCAGTCGGAATATTACAAGAAGTACTTTGCCGAGGCTGCGGAGGAAAAGACCTACCAGACGCTCGACGAGGCTTTTCAGGACCTCGCATCCGGCCGTATCGACTATGTCTTCGGCGATTCACTGGCGCTTGACGCTTTCCTGAAAAGCGATGGCGGCAAGGATTGCTGCGCCAAGATGGGCGACGTTGCCGACGACAAGGAGATTCTCGGCGCCGGCGTTTCGGGCGGCCTGCGCAAGGAAGACGCTGAGCTGAAGGTCAAGCTGAACACGGCGATCGCTGCCGTCCGTGCCAGTGGCCAGTATGACGCCATCAACAAGAAATACTTCGATTTCGACATCTACGGCGCAAAGTAAGCAGCCGGAACGATGGCGACCACGCAACAAGGTATTCTGGACCTGCTGTCTCCCTATCCTCCGGGATGGGGTGGCGTTCTTTTGGCAGGTGCGGTCTCAACGGTCGCCATCTCGGCTTGCGCCTTCGCGATCGGCCTGGTGCTCGGCACGGGCGGCGCGCTGGGAAAGCTTTCGGGCAACCGCATGCTGCGCCTGCTGCTCGATCTCTATACCACGCTGATCCGCGCCGTTCCCGAGCTGATCCTGATCGTCGGGCTCTATTATGCCGGCACCGATGGCCTCAACCGGCTGCTCGCCGCGTTGGAGCTGCCGCCGGTCAATGTGAACGGCTTCGTCGCGGCCGTCGCCGTGCTGGGTTTCGTCCAAGGCGCCTACATGACAGAGGTGCTGCGCGGCGCGATCCTCGCCATTCCCGCCGGCCAGATCGAGGCTGCCAAGGCCTTCGGCATGGGGCCGGTGCTGAGGTTCCGCCGCGTCTTGCTGCCGGCGCTTTTGCCGAACGCGCTGCCGGGTCTTGCCAATCTGTGGATGTCGGTCACTAAGGACAGCGCGCTGGTCGCGGTCGTCGGCTACCAGGAACTGGCGCTCGCCACCCGTCTTGCCGGGGCAAGCACCAAGCATTACTTCGTCTTTTTCCTTGCTTCGGCCCTTCTCTATCTCGCCATTACGCTTGTTTCCAACGTTGTCTTCAAACTGATCGAGGGACGGGTACGGCGGGGGCAGCCGCGTCTTGCCTGAAGAAAGCGCCCCATGAATTTCACCTGGATCTCTTCCTATTGGCCGCTGCTTCTGACCGGCGCCTGGCAGACCGTTTGCCTGCTGGTGATCTCCGTGGTGTTCGGCTTCGTCATCGCCATAGGCCTGGCATTCGCGCGGGTCAGCGGCGGTAGACTGACCCGGATCCTGGCGCGGAGCTACTGCACCTTCTTTCGCGGCACGCCGCTGCTGATACAGCTATGGCTTCTCTACTACGGGGTGGGCTCACTGCTGCCCATGGTCCCCGGCATCCGCCAGAGCCTGTTCTGGCCGGTCCTGCGCGAGGGCTTCTTCTTCGCCGCCGTCAGCTTTACCCTGAACTACGCAGCCTATGAGGCCGAGGTGTTGCGTGGCGCGCTGCTTGCTGTTCCCAAGGGCGAGCTCGAAGCGGGCCGGGCTTTCGGCCTCTCACCCTGGATGCTGATCCGCCGCATCTGGCTGCCGCGCGCCATTCGCATCGCCCTGCCGACGATTGCGGGAGAAATCGTCATGCAGCTCAAGGCGACGCCGCTCGCCTTTACCGTGACGGTGATGGATCTCTACGCCGTGGCAAACCAGGTTCGGCAGGACACGCTGCTCGTCTATGAACCGCTGCTGGTCGTCACCCTCTTCTATCTCGCCTTGACCGCGGTGATCGCCCACGTCTTCCGAAGTCTCGAAGCGCAGGTGCCGGTTCGCCGCTAGGTCGATGAATCCCGCTACTTTGTTTTGAAAGCCCGCAGCCGGGGACGGCGCGACAGCCTGAATGGAGATTACCTCATGAGCACCACGCGAATTCTCGACGGCGGTATGAGCCGCGAACTTCTGCGGCTGGGCGCCGAACTGAAGCAACCCGAATGGTCGGCGCTGGCGCTGATGAATTCGCCTGACATCGTGCGAGAGGTACACCAGGAATTCATCGCCGCCGGCGCCCAGATCATTACGACGAACAGCTATGCGCTCGTGCCTTTTCACATCGGCGAAGAACGCTTTTGGACGGAGGGACCGGCGCTGATCCGTCTTGCCGGTCGCTTGGCGCGCGACGCCGCCGATGCCGCTACCGACAGGAAGGCGCTGGTCGCGGGTTCGCTGCCGCCGATCTTCGGCTCCTACGAGCCGCAGAATTTCGAACCTTTGCGGGTGCAGGACTATCTCGCAGTGCTTGTCGAAAACCTCGCGCCCTTTGTCGATATATGGCTCGGCGAGACGCTGAGCCTGATCGCCGAAGGCGAGGCTGTCCGCAAGGCGGTAGCGGCGTCGGGCAAGCCGCTTTGGATTTCCTTCACCTTGGCGGATGACGAAGCCGCGATCAAGGGCGGCGAGCCGAAGCTTCGTTCCGGCGAAAGCGTGGAGGACGCGGCATCCTGGGCGGTATCATCGGGCGCGGAAGCCTTCCTGTTCAACTGCAGCAAGCCCGAGGTGATGCAGACAGCGGTGGAAACCGCGGCGCAAGTCTTCCGAAAGATGGATGCTCCTATCGAAGTCGGGGTCTATGCCAATGCCTTCGAAGGGGAAACGGGCGAGGCAGCTGCCAATGAAGGCCTGCACGACACACGTGATGATTTGAATGGCGATGCCTATTCGCGTTATGCCTGTTCCTGGGTTGAAGCCGGCGCAACGATCATCGGCGGCTGCTGCGGCATCGGCACGGCCCATATCCATCGCCTGAGGAAGACGCTATTGCGCTGAATAGCCGAGAGTGAGGCTGCTGCCGAGAATTGCGGCTTTCGGGCTTATTGATCCTCTTGGTGAAGTGACCGCGCCAGCGCTTCATCTGCCCTCGGCGCCGTCTTCTGGAGCTCAAGAAGAAACTCGATCTGCTTCGGCGCTATCAATCCGATTTCTGAGAGATGCAGGGGTGCTCAGCCCCGTTTCGGTCGGGCCGGGGCATGCTCCAGGCCGGCGGCGGCCTTCTTCAGGCAATCGAGGTAGCGGTCCCGGTTGGCGATGCCATCGTCGCGCGGCGTGACGAGGCAGAGCGTTGCGGCTGCATGGCCTTCCTCGCCCCGCACAGGTACGGCAAAACAGTGGGTGAAGCTGTCGACGATGCTGTTGAAGGTGAAGAAACCTTCACGCTCGGCCTGGCGGACCTCGGCGATGAAGGTTTGTGGCTCGAGCCATTCGCCGTTCGGCAGGCGGAAATCCTGCGGCGGAATGAAGTTCAGGATTTCCTGATCCGACAGATGCGCGACGAGCAGGCGGCCCGACGCCGTCCACGGGATCGGCACCGACTGCCCGACATCCGTCGAAATGCGGAAGGGGCGCGCGCCTTCGCGCATGCGGACAACCGTGTATCTGTTTCCATCCAGCATGCAGAACTGCGCCGTCTCCCGCGTCTCGTCGGCAAGCTGTTCCAGCGTCGCCTCGCATTCGCGGGTGAAATCGAAATGGTTCTCATAGGCTGCGCCGAGGAAATACAGCTTGCGGCCGAGATAGACACGCCCCTCGCCGCCGGTGAATTCCAGGATGCCGTGCTGCAGCAGCAGGTTGACGAGCTCGTAAACCGATGAGCGCGGCGCGCCGATCTGCGCGGCGATTTCATTCGGCTTCAGGGCCTGCCGTTTCTGGCGCAGGAAATCGAGGATTTCGAAGGCACGGTCGAGCCCTCGGGCGCGTTTGCCGGCTGCTTCGTCCTGCACTGCATCCATTGCTATCGATCCTTCTTTGTCCGGCCAAGCTTTTCAAGCCGGCTGCCGCATCTGTCAATCGGTCCGTCATTCGTTGCGAATGAAATTTTCCGACCCCTCTTGCGAGGTGGAAAAATCGGCATAAGATCACTTCGTCCAATATATAGATCATATGTACGCTATATTGGACATTGATGGCAAGCGGTCAACGCTGCCGCACACAAAAAAAGGGGATCGACATGAGGAATCTTGAAAACGGCATTTCTGCTTCGCTGCGCCGCCGGCTTCTTGCGGGTGCTGCCGCCGCTGCGGCACTGCTCGTCTTTTCGGCAGGTACGGCCTCGGCCGCCGCCAATTGCATCAAGGGTGACAGGAAGGCGCCCTATACGATCGGCTGGGCAAACATCTATTCGGTGCCGACCTGGATGAAGCAGACCGAAGGCACCATCACGGCTGAAGTGGAGGAGCTGAAGAAGGCAGGCCTTGTGAAGGACCTGATGATCACGGACGCACAGGGCAACGCCCAGACGCAGATCCAGCATATCCAGTCGATGATCGACGCCAATGTCGACGCCATCGTCGTGATCGCCGGTTCCTCCAATGCGCTCGACCGCGTCATATCAGATGCCTGCGACAAGGGCATCGCCGTCGTGAATTTCGACAGTCTGGTCAATACCGACAAGGTGACGGCGAAGATCAACACCGATTCCAACGAATGGGGCGCGACCGCTGCCAAGTGGATGGTCAGCCAGCTCGGCGGCAAGGGCAAGATCATCATCATGAACGGTCCGGCCGGCATTTCGGTGAGCGATGACCGCCGCAAGGGCGCCCAGCCGGTCCTTGACGCCAATCCCGGTCTCCAGGTGATCACCGAGACGAACACGGAATATAACGTCGCGCCAGCACAGGAAGCGATGACCAGCCTGCTCTTTGCCAATCCCGAAATCGACGGCGTGCTGTCGCTCGGCGGCGCGCTATCGGCCGGCTCCGTCCTTGCCTTCGAGCGCCAGGGCCGCGACCAGGTGCCGACAACAGGCGAAAACGCAAGGCAGTTCCTGGAGCTCTGGAAGGAGAAGGGACTGAAGGGCTGGGCGACCATGCAGCCCAACTGGCTCGGCGCGCTTTCCGTTTACACCGCCGTGCAGGCGCTGGAAGGCAAGGACGTTCCGGCCTTCGTCAAGGTGCCGCTGCCCGTCATCGACGACAGCACGATCGGCAGCTACCTCGCACGGGCCGACAAGTTCCCGGCTGACGGCTATATCTACTCGGACTACGACAAGGCGCTCTTCGACAAGCTGCTTGCCAAGTAATCCGCCCAAGTAATCCGGGGTTGAGGAAAACCGTCATGACGGAAGAAAGACCCTTGCTGGAAGCCCGGCAGGTGTTCAGAGGATTTTTCGGCAATCCCGTGTTGAAGGGCGTCGATATCGCCCTTCTGCCGGGCAGGGTTCACGCCCTGCTCGGCGAAAACGGCGCCGGCAAGTCCACGCTTATCAACCTCCTGTCCGGCGCTCTGCAGCCGGACGGCGGTTCCATCCTCGTCGACGGCAAGCCGGTCGAACGCTTCAGCCCGGCGGCTGCGCGCGCGGCGGGTATTGCCGTCGTTCAGCAGGAGCTGAGCCTGACGGCCAGTCTCTCGATTGCCGAAAACATCGGGCTCGGCGCATTTCCGCGCCGGTTCGGCCTCATCGATTACAGAGCGCTCCATCGCGGCGTGTTAGACGTCTGCGATATGGTGGGACTCACCGAGCCGCTCGACATGCCGGTCGCCGACTTCGCGCTCGGCCGACGCCAGATGGTGGAGATCGCCAAGGCGCTGTTCCGCAAGCCGCGTGTGCTGATCCTGGACGAGCCGACCTCATCGCTCTCCGCGCACGAAGCCGGCATCCTTGCCCGCCTGATCGGGACGCTCAGGGATCGCGGCACGGCACTTCTCTATATTTCCCACCGCCTCAACGAGGTGCAGGCGCTGTGTTCGCATGTCACGGTGCTGAAGGATGGCCTGGTCACCGCCGACCAATCGCTATCCGGCATCGACGGCGAGGGCCTGGTGCGCCTGATGGTCGGCCGCGAGACCGGCGACCTGTTCCCGCCGCGCCCGGCCGCAGCACCCGGCCCGATGCGCGTCAGCGTCGAAGGTTTTTCCGCCGGCATGGTGCGTGACGTCAGCTTCTCCGCCCGCGCCGGCGAGATTGTCGGTATCGGCGGGCTGGTGGGACAAGGGCAGGAAGACTTGCTGCTCGGTCTCTACGGCGCGATTCCGGCCTCGGCCGATCGGGCGGAGGTATCCGGCAAGCCCGCCCTGCCCGCTGATGTCAGCGAGGCGAATGCCGCCGGCATCGTCTATGTCCCGGCCGACCGCAAGCATGAGGGACTGGTGCTGCCGCATTCCATCGCCTCCAACCTCATCCTGCCCTCGCTTGGACGGGTCGCGCGCCAGGGGCTGCGCGACCGGCCGGCGGAAAACGGGCTGGTCGCCGATCTCGCGCGCCGGCTGACGATCAAGGGCGACACGGCCCGCCCGGTGCAGGCGCTTTCCGGCGGTAATCAGCAGAAGGTGGCGCTCGCCAAATGGCTGCCGCTCGATCCCTCCGTTCTGCTCCTCAACGATCCGACGCGCGGCGTCGACATCGAGACCAAGCGGGAAATCTATCTCATGCTCCGCGCCTTCGCCGACGAGGGGCGGCTCGTCATTCTGGCCAGTTCCGATACGCCGGAGCTCGTGCATCTCTGCGACCGCGTCGTGGTTCTGCGCGAGGGGTGTGTCGCGGCGGTGCTGTCGCAAGATGCAATCAGCGAAGGAGCGATCGTCGGCGCGGCCATGGGCATCACCACCACGACGCAGGGAGAGGCGGCATGAGCACAAGTTCGTCATCCCGGCTCTATGGCTCGATCCAGCTCCGCCGCAACCGCGGCCTTGCCGGCCTCTATCTGGTTGTCGCTGCCTTTCTCATCCTCTATGCGCTGCTCTTTCCCGGCATTCTTTCGATCGGCGGCTTCTCCAAATTCACGCAGAACTGGTTCCCGCTCGCGCTCGTCACCATGGCGCAGGCGCTGCTCATGCTGAACGGCGGCATCACGTTGGCGATCGGCCCGCTCGTCAGTCTTGGAGCGGTGATCGCCGCGACGACGATGGGTGGGGCGCTCGGCGTACCAGGCGGCATTCTTGCTGTCTCGATTACTGGTCTTTCGATCGGCGCCGCCATGGGCGCCATCGTCACATATCTGAGGCTTCCCGCAATCATCGTTACGCTCGCCGGCTCCTTCATCATCGGCGGGGTCGCGCTCATCCTGCTGCCGCGGCCGGGCGGGTTCATTCCCGATTGGCTGTCGACGGTGCTGGCCGGCCACACGCCCGTCGCCTTCCTGCTGCTCGTCGTGATCCTGGCGCTCTGGAAGATCTTTCTGGCAACGCCGCTCGGCCTCGGCATCTACGCAGCCGGCGACAATCCGGTCGGCGCGTTCCGCTCCGGTGTCCCGGTCGAACGGGTGAAGGTTGTCGCCTTCGCCCTGTCCGGCCTTCTCGCCGCCCTGACCGGTCTCTTCGTCGCCGCGCAGACCGGCTCGGGTGATCCTGTTATCGGCACGCCCTTCACGCTGAACTCGATCGCCGCCGCCGTGCTCGGCGGCGTGGGCTTCCTCGGCGGCAAGGGCACGATGCGCGGCGCGATCTGCGGCAGCCTGCTGCTCTCGGTGATGATCAACGTCATGTTCTTCCTGGGTTTTCCGCCGGTCGCGCAATATGTCGCGCAAGGCCTGATCATCGTCGGCGCGGTCGCCGTGCCGGAACTTCTTGGGACTTGGAGAGCAAGGCGATGAACATGATCAGGTCCGCGTTCCGCAATCCGCCGCTGCTGACCTTCCTTCTGGTCGCGCTCGTCTGGATCGTCGCCAGCGTCTCGCTGCGTGGTTTCGGCGCCTATGGCCACCTGCGCTACCTGCTCGAACTCGCCGCGGTGATCGGCATTGCCGCCGCCGGCCAGACGCTCGTCATCCTGATCGGCGGCATCGATCTTTCCGTCGGTGCGGTCATAACAGTCACGGCGATCCTGCTGCCGCTGATCTCGCCCGCCTGGGACCCGACCGGCCTCGCCGGCATTGCGGCGGCCCTTGCCATCGCCACCGGCATCGGCCTGCTGAACGGCGCCGGGGCCGCCTATCTTCGCGTGCCGCCGATCATCATGACACTTGCGATGGCGACCTTCCTGCAGGGGCTGCTCGTCATCGTCGCCGGCGGCAGCGCGGTCACCGTCAGCAATCCCGCGGTCATTCTGCTCGGGCAGGCGCGGCCGCTCGGCATTCCCTCAGGCATCATTCTGTGGCTCGTCGTCTCGATTATCGTCCTGCTGCTCGTCCACCGCATGCCGATCGGCGCGCGTTTCCTGGCGCTTGGGGCAAACCCTCTGGCAGCCCGGCTTTCCGGCGTCAGCGTCACGCGCAACACGCTGATCGTCCACTCTCTGTCGGGTTTTTTCGCAGGGCTCGCCGGCATTCTCGTGCTCGGCATGAACCGGCAAGGTTATGTCGGCATCGGCGATCCCTATCTGCTGACCTCGATCGCCGCCGTCGTGCTCGGCGGCACCTCCATCCTCGGCGGCCGCGGCACCTATGCCGGAACCATTCCCGGGGCAATCCTGCTCGTCACGACGACGGCGCTGATTACTGTCGTCAATGCCTCGCCCGGCTGGCGCTCGATCATGTTCGGCACCTTGATCCTTGCCCTTCTGCTCGTTTCCGGCCGCGAGGCGCGCCGATGACGGAGCGCTACGACGGGCCTGTGATCGACCCGCATCACCACCTCTGGGACCTAAGCCTAGAACGCCATCCCTGGCTGCAGAAGGCGCGCGCATCCGGCGAGGAGATGGTTTTCGGAAGCCTCGCACCGATTCTGCGCGACTATGGCATCGACGATTATCGCGCCGGTGCTGCCCGCCAGAACGTGATTGCAACCGTGCATGTGGAGGCCGGCTGGTCCGATGCGCATCCGCTGGAAGAGAGCCGCTGGCTGGATGGCCTCGACCGCAGCTCCGGTGTGGCGCATCGTTATATCGCGCGCGTGCCCCTCGACGGGCCGGACGCCATGCGCCTGCTCGAGGCGGAGGCGGCGAACCCGAATGTCGTCGGCATCCGTGATATTCTGAGCTGGCATCCGGACGCGGCGAAGAGTTTTGCGCCGCGCCCGAACCGTATGGCCGATCCCGCCTGGCGGGCGGGGCTTGCCGAGGCCACGCGGCTCGGATTGGTCTTCGATCTGATGCTCTATCCCTGGCAGATGAGCGAGGCGCTCGAACTGGTGCGCGCTTTTCCGGAAACGCTTTTTGTGCTCAACCACGGCGGCAGCCCGGCGGATCGGACGGAGGACGGCATGGCGCTCTGGCGTCGTGGTCTGCGGGCGCTTGGCAATGAGCAGAACACGCGACTGAAGATCTCCGACCTGGTCGCCTATGACAATAAGTGGACGCTCGAAAGCCTGCGGCCGGTGATCGAGCATTGCCTCGATTGTTTCGGTCCGGCGCGCGCCATGTTCGCGAGCGACTTTCCGGTTGCGGGCCTGCATGCCTCTTTCGATGAGGTCTACCAGGTTTTCCGCACGGTCGCCTCGCAGCTCTCTTACGACGAGCAGCGCGCTCTGTTCTTTGCCAGCGCCAACGACACCTATCGCCTCGGTATCGCCGATCCGGCCGAGATCAGGAGTGGCTGCCATGTCTGACCTTCATAGCGCGACGGAAAACGTGCTGATCGACGATCGGGTGCGCGGCTTTCCGCCAGGCAATCCGCCGCTTCCGCTTGATGCAATCGGCAAGCAGGGATGGAAACCCTATGACGGCAGGATGGCCCTGCCGCTGATCTCGCTCGACCGGCAGGCTTTCTCCGGCAATGTCGAACTGATGATGGCCTATGTGAAGAGCCACGGCGCCGAAATCGCCCCACATGCCAAGACACCGATGTCGACGGCGCTGGCGGAGGCACTTCTGGCGGCAGGCGCCTGGGGCACGACGGTCGCCGACATCCGCCAGGCCGCCGTCCTGCTCAAGGCGGGACAACGCCGGCTGATTCTCGCCAACGAGATCGGCGGGGCCGCCGCAGCTCGCCGGCTCGCGGCCCTGCTTGATCGCTATCCCGATGCGGAACTCCATATCTTCGTGGATTCGACCGCGCTGGTCGAGGCTCTTCGCTCCGTCTGGCAGGAGCACACAGATCTGCCGCCCCTCGGCCTGCTGGTGGAGTTCGGCGCCGGCCGCGCCGGTGCCCGCAGCATGGACGCCGCCGAGGCCATTCTCGAGGCGATCCTTGCCGTGGAGACGCCGACCCTGCGGCTGACCGGCATCGCCGCCTATGAGGGTGCGGCCGCGACCGCCGATGGGGAAGAGACGATGCTTCGGATCGAGGCGCTGATGGCGGTGACATCAGATTTCCTGCCGAAGGTGCGCGCCCGCATAGGCAAGGAGCGGCCGCTCCTCGTCACATCAGGCGGCTCGGTTTTTTTCGACCTTGTGATTGCCAGGCTTGCAGCCGCCGTCGCGGGCGATCCCGCCTGCCGGATGGTGCTGCGCAGTGGCGCGATCTTCTTCCACGATCACGGCATCTACCAGCGCGGCCTTGCCGGCCTCGATGCACGCGGTGGTTTCCGCATCGGCGGTGAGACGATCTCAGCGGCCGCAGGTTTCCGTCCGGCGCTGCGGGTTTGGGCCGAGGTCCTCTCCCGGCCGGAGCTACGGCTGGCGATCTCAGGCATGGGCATGCGCGACGTGGCGATGGACCAGGGCCTGCCGCGGCCGCTGGCGCTCTATCGCAATGGGGCCTATTTTGCCGAGCTCGAAGGCGCCGAAGTGTTTCGCCTCAACGATCAGCACGCCTTCGTGGCCCTTGCCGACGGCAGCGACGTCATGGTCGGCGACGTCATCGAGTACGGCATCTCGCATCCCTGCACCTGCCTTGACCGGCATGCCATCCTCTACGGCCTCGACCCGGATCATTCGGTGACCGCGGCCTATCTGACCAGCTTCGGCTGAACTCTCCCTCCAAAAGCAAGAAAAGGAAAACCCGCCATGATCCAGCGTTATCAGAAAGGTTCGCGTATGAGCCAAGCCGTCAGCTACGGCGGTCTCGTCTATATTGCCGGCCAGGTCGCGGAAAATCGCAAGGCTGATATCGAGGAGCAGACCCGCGACGTGCTCGGCAAGATCGACGCCCTTTTGCAAGAAGCCGGTATCGATCGCTCGCGCCTCATCGCCGTCAACGTCTTCCTGCCGGCGATCGTCGATTTCGATGCGATGAACAGCGTCTATGATGACTGGATCGACGTTGAAAACCCGCCGGCTCGCGCCTGTGTCGAGGCACGCCTGGCCGATCCTGACCTGCGCGTAGAAATGACCGCGGTCGCCGCCCTTTGACGGCATAGCAACTGACCGCACTGGAGACATCATGCACAGCGGCCTCGTCAATCCGATCGACTTTTCGCGCGAGGGCCGGCAGGCCGGCCACCTCGCCATTCCCTATTCGATCGACCGTTCGCCCTATTATCAGATCCGTATTCCGATCCTTCGACTGAAGAATGGCGAGGGGCCGTCTTTGCTGCTGATGGCTGGCAATCATGGCGACGAGTATGAGGGCGAACTCCAGCTCGGCCGGCTAATGCGGCTGCTTGATGTCGCCGAAATTCGCGGCGCCGTCACCATCCTGCCGATGGCGAACCTGCCGGCGGTGATGGCGGCCAAGCGCTGCTCGCCCTTCGACGGCGGCAATCTCAATCGGGCGTTTCCCGGTGATCCCAGCGGCTCGCCGACGGCGCGGATGGCGCATTTCCTCGAACAGGAACTCTTTCCGTGCCATGATGTCGTGCTCGATCTGCATTCGGGCGGCACCTCCATGGCCCACCTGCCCTGCACGCTGATCGAGCGGCAGGCCGATGCCGCCCGCTTCGAACGGTCGGTTTCGCTGATGCGCGCGATGGGTTCGGCGCATGCCTTCATCGCCGATAACGGGCCGACCGCACCGACATCGATGGGTGCTGCGGCAAGGGCCGGAATCGTCGGTCTTTCCGGCGAGTTCGGCGGTGGCGGCACCGTGACGCCTGAGACAATGGCCTTCACGGCGGCGGCGATCGACCGGCTGCTGGTGACACTCGGCATCGTCGAGCGTCCGGTCCTGTCGCGCGTGCCGCTCGCCGAGCCCGGACCGTTACAGCTGCTGTCGCTATCCCGGCACAGCCAGGGCATCTATGCGAACCGCAGAGGCTGGTTCGAGCCGGCCGTTGCCCTCGGCGCTACCGTTTCCGCCGGTGACCTTGCCGGATGGTATCATGACTTGGAACGCTTGGAGCAGCCGGAGGAAGAACTGCGCTTTGCCGAGAGCGGTATTGTCATTTCCCACAGACTGCATTGCGACAGCCAGGCCGGCGACTGCCTGATCCAGATCGCCGAACCCATCGCATCCTGAGGAGCGCTGATCCGCTCAAATGATTGCGTCGACCGCTGCCTTGACCCAGTCGAGGCGCTTTGCCGGTATCAGGCCGTAATTGTAGAAGTTCACGCCGTCAGCGCCGGCGTCGACGGCAGCCTTGGCGCGTGCGGCGAGCACCGCCGGCCCGCTGACTTCGGGATAGAAAACGCGCAGACCAATGCCCAGAAACTTTCCCGGTCCGATTGCCGCCCGGCCGGTCCGGATGACATCGCCGACGGCATCCGGTTCCATGTCGTAACAGCAGAGGATCGCGCCGTCGCAGAGCTTGCCGACCGCTGTCAGATCGACGCCGCCGAGCCAGCCGTCCTTCAAGTCGATGAGCACGATGCGTGTTGCCGGATCGGCGGCCGCCTTGATCTCGCCGATCAGGCTGGTCACTGGTTCGCTGCGCCAGTTGAGATAGGCATGAAGATCGGGATGGCCTCGAAAGGCATCGGTGCCGGCTGCCGGGAAGTCCGGGAATTGTCGTTCCGGGACAGCGCGTTCGCAGAGTTCGGCGATGAAGCGCGCGACCGACCGGCGTGCACCTTCGACCGGCACGCCGGCCTTTTCGGCGCGTGCCGTGCAATGGTCGCAGAAGCAGAGCGACAGCAGGAAATCGTCTTCGGCGTTCAGGCCGACGCCGTCCTTCTCGTGATGGTATTCATGCGCGAATCCCATGAAGTTCGGGCTCTCGAGCTCCACCATATCGGGCCGGTAGTTCGTCGTGATGTCGCGAACAAGGGTAACGGCGTAGTCCCGCGCCGCCGGGCTGGAGGGGCAAAGATTGTAATAGTTGGGATTGCCGAAGGCGTTCCGCGTCACGTGATCGGGATGCAGCATGCCGAGACGGGTATTGTGTAGGCAGACCGTCCAGCAGGAGACTTTGAGACCCGTCGCCTCGCGTCCCTTGACGAGCGCTTCCAGCATGTCGCCGCGCTCAGTGACATTCCCAGCCATCAGCGGCCGGATCACTTTGTCCTGCCACAAGCTTGCGTCCGGCCGGAAGTAGACGGTCCCGTCTTCGGGGAAATAGGCCTTCTGTCGCGGGCTGCGCGGCTGCAGGAACCGGCCGGCGTGATAGGAGGTCGCCAGACTGACCGTCGTCAGGCCCGCACGGCCGCGAAGCTCGACGGCAAAGGGGTCGAGCCCCTGGTCCTGGATATCCCAGGGGTAAGTCCACATGGAAAGATGCATGGCGTGCTCCCGCTGAATCTGTCCATTTTATAGAACATGTGTCCATAATAGTGTCCAGACTGATCTTTCGGCGCGGGCGGCCATCTCAGATGTCGGCGACGAGGCCCTTGGCTTTCAGCACCGGTTCGAGATTGCTGACCTCGATGACCGATTTGCCCTGCTTATATGCCGCGATATAACCGGCCTCGGCATCTTCGCGGGTCTGTGACAGCCTGGCGACTTCCTGCGCTTCCTGGCGACGCACGACCACCAGGCCGTCGGCATCACCGGCGATGATGTCGCCGGGATGGATGATTTCGCCGCCGACGATGATCGTGTCGTTCACCGCCGCAATGGTTTCCTTCACCGTCCCCTTGATGCAGACGCTGAGCGAGAAGACCGGGAAGCCAAGCTCCCTCAGTTGCAGCGTGTCGCGCACGCCGGTGTCGGTCACGAGACCGCCGATGCCCTTTGCCAGGCAGGCATTGGCAAGTACATCGCCGAAGGATCCGGCCTCTTCGTATTCGCCCGCCGATACGACGATGATATCGCCCGGCTTTGCGTAGTTGATGGCAAGCTGCAGCATGATGTTGTCACGCGGCGCGCACTTCACCGTAAAGGCCGGACCGCACAGTTTCATGCGGTAGTCGACGGGCTTGAGGCGGGAGGAAAGGGCTCCGCGGCGCCCTTGAGCCTCGTGGATCGTCGCTGGCGAAAATTTGGAAACGGCGTCGATATCGGCTTTGCTTGGCCGTTCGGCAATATCTTTAATATGGATCATGGATGCCTCCCATTTTTGGCTGACGGCGGGCATGTCCCGCCGTCTGATTTCGTTTGGATATCGTCATCGGACGACGCCGAGGTCTTAAGGGATCGGGTCGAACTTCAGCTCCGAGAGCGATACGACCTTGTCGGTGCGCGTCATCTTGTATTCGGTATCCGGGCCGAGCCACTTGTCCCAGATCTTGTTGATCTCGCCCGATGTGTCGAGCTTGCGAAGGATCTCGTTGATCTTGGCGGTCAGCGCCGGCTGATCCTTGGCCATGCCGATGCCGATCGGCTGATACAGCATCGGCTCCTCGATCATCCGCATTGCCTTGCCCTTGCTCTTCGATTCATTGACGAACTTGGTCGTCGTCATGGTGTTGGCCACCATGCCGCGCGCCTTGCCCTGCTGGACGGCGAGATAGGCCGAGGCGGTATCCTGGAAGGTCAGTGGGTCGGACTTGTTGAGCTTGATCGACATCTCGGAGGTCGAACCCTTGGTCGAAGCGATGCGCTGGCCTGCGTAATCGGCCTTCGTCTTGCCGGCATCGTCGGCCGGCACGATCAGCATTTCCTTGGCGAGATAGTAGGGATCGCTGAACTGGATCTGCTCGGCGCGGCTCAGAGTATAGGCGAGGTTGGCAACGGTGATGTCGACGCGGCCGAGCTTGACCTCGGGCACGCGCGCCTCGACCGAAACCGGCTTGATCTCAGCCTTGACGCCCAGTTCCTTGGCGATGGCGCCGCAGAGATCGACGTCGAAACCGGCCATTTCGCGGGTCTTCAGATCGGGTGAAGCGAAGGGAGGAACGTCGGCGAAAGTCGCGCAGCGCAGGGTTTTCGCCGACATGATGTTGTCGAGCTGATCGGCTTGTGCGGGCAAGGCGGCCGCCATGCCGGCAAATGCGGCGGTGAGAGTTAGGCATTTCCAGTTCATTGCTGTTCTCCTTTGTTTTTGGTGGTTGGTATCAATGCCTGAGATCAGCGAGGAAACGCTGCGCCCGGGGATGGCTTGGATTGTTGAAGAATTCCTCGGGGGTCGCCATTTCGAGGATCTGGCCGGCATCGATGAACCAGATCCGATCGGCGACGTCGCGCGCGAAACCCATTTCGTGGGTGACGCAGAGCATGGTCATGCCTTCCGACGCCAGGCTCTTCATGACGGCCAGCACTTCACCGACCATTTCGGGATCGAGCGCGCTGGTCGGTTCGTCGAACAGCATCACCGGCGGTTCCATGGCAAGGGCGCGGGCGATTGCCACCCGCTGCTGCTGGCCGCCCGAGAGTTGACCGGGATAGGCCCGCGCCTTGTCGGCAAGACCGACCCGATCGAGAAGCTTGAGGGCCTTGTCCTCGGCAACATCAGGCGCCACGCCTTTCACCCGGATCGGCGACATCGAGACGTTTTCGACCACCGAAAGATGCGGAAACAGGTTGAAGTTCTGAAATACGAAGCCGATCCTGCTGCGCAGCGCATTGAGTTCCTTTGCCCGCATGGCGGCGTGAATGTTTTGCCCGTCGAGCGTGATCGATCCGCTGTTGATCTCCTCGAGGCGATTGATCGTGCGGATCAGCGTCGATTTTCCCGAACCGGACGGCCCGCAGATGACCACGACTTCGCCGCGTGTCACCTGCGCATCGATGTCCTTCAGGACCGGATAGTCGCCGTAGCTCTTGCAGACTTGCGAAAGCCGGATCGTCTGCAATTCCTGTGCTGAAACTGACATGGTCATAGCTGCTCCGATATGATTTTCGATGGCGCGACCAAGGCGGCGGCAGGAAGGTTGGAAAGTCCCGCACGCCGCCGCGTGATGCTCCGCTCGAGGCGATTTGCGAAGTAGGTGAGCGTCCAGCAGATGGCGAAGTAGACGATCGCCAGGATGAGGAAGACCTGGAAAGGCTGCGTCAGGAGCTGGTTGTTGACCTGGCTTGCGGCAAAGGTCAGGTCCGGCACGTTGATCACGTAGCCGAGCGTCGTGTCCTTGATCGTCGAGACGAAGGTGGAGATGATGCTCGGGATCATGTTGTAGAGTGCCTGCGGCAGGATGATGAAGCGCATCGCACCTAAATAACCGTGACCAAGCGCACGCCCCGCGTCCATCTGACCCGGTCCAAGCGCGACGATGCCGGCACGCACGACTTCGCTCAGGAACGCGCTCTGATAGACCACGAGTGTCGTCAGCATCGTGACGAAGCTAGGCACATCGGCGCCGGTCAGCAGCGGAACGAGGAAATAGCTCCACAGGATGAGCATCAAGAGCGGCACGCCCCTGGTGAAATAGACGAGTGCCGTGACCGGCCAGCGCAGCAGCGGCGACCTGGAGAGCCGCGCCAACGCGAAGAGGATGCTGACCGGAAAGGCGAGAGCGATGCTGAGTGCAGAAAGGATCAGCGTGTTGGCGAGCCCGCCAAGCGGCCCGTTCGGATATTGGCCGATCAGCAGCAGCAGCCAGTAGTCTCGGACGATGGCGATCATATCGTGGATCATGCGCGCGCACTCCTGGCAGGATCGGCGCGCATCGACAGATAGGCGCCGATGCTCATGATCACGAGCGAGAAGAAGAGGTAGAGAACCGTGCCGATCAGGTAGATCTCGAAGGTCCGGAAGCTGAGGTTTTCGATCTCCTTGACGGCATGCGTCAATTCCGAGGCTCCGATGACGACGGCGAGACTGCTGTTCTTGAACAGGGAAACGCTGTGATTGATGAGCGGCGGCAGCGCGTTGCGCACGCCTTGCGGCATGATGACGAAACGCATCGCCGAGACATAGCCGTGGCCAAGCGCGCGGGCTGCCTGCATTTGGCCGGGGCTGACCGAGCGCACGCCCGACCGAAGGTCTTCGCTGAAATAGGCCGCCTGGCAAAGCCCGAGCCCGATCACCGCGAAGATGGCTTCGGCATTGTGGACTGCCAGCCATTCGGCTACTCCGCTCGGCATCAGGGTGAAAATCCCAAAGTACCACAGCATCAGCTGAACCAGGGTGGGGACGTTCCGGTGGTAGGAGACGTAAGCGGCAACTAACGGATCGCCGAAGCGAAAGGGCGACAAACGCAAAGCCAGCAGCAGAAGTGCCAGCGCCATCGCCATAGACCACGAGCCGGCATAGATGATGAATGTCATCTCGATGCCATGCAGCAGCATGGCGGTATATTCCGGATTTCCGAGGATTGCCGAAAGGTCGAAACCGCTCACGGCTTTGGCTCCCCGGATTGATCCGTCTTCGCCGCAGGCTGGGGCTTTGCCGTCTGCAGGCCGCCCATGACCTGCAGCGTCGGCGTAATCTCCATATGTCCGATGTTGACGGCGACGGGGGCTGCTATGGCGAAGGCAATCGCGTCGGCGATATCGGCCGCCTGTGGCAGTTCGAAGCCGTCGATGAACCGTTCCCTAATGCTGGGGTCATCGCCATGGACGTGATTGAAAATGTCAGTGGCGACCCGACCGGGGCAGATTTCCGTGACCCGTACCCGCTTGCCGAAAGCGTCGATGCGCAGCTGGTTGGACAGCATGCTCACCCCGGCCTTGGTGGCGTGATAGGATGAGTTGCCGCCGAAATTGTAGGCGCCGGCGATCGACGAGATGTTGATGACATGCCCGCGGTCCCGCGCCACCATGCCGGGCACGACCATGCGGCAGATATGCAGGACCGCCCGGAGATTGACGTCGACGATGAGATCGATATCGCCCTCGTCGGCTTCCAGGAATTTCTTCGGCCGGTCGACGCCGGCATTGTTGACGAGAATATCGAACTCCACACGACGGGTGAGCTCGGCCATGGCCTGACGGTCGGTCACATCGATGACGTGGGCGACGCAGCCCGTCCGCGCGGCCAGCTGCTGCAACGCTTCGGCGCTGCGGGCAACGGCATGGACCTCGATGTTCTCCCGGCGGAACCGCTCCACCACGGCTGCGCCGATACCGGAGGATGCGCCGGTCACCAGTGCGGTCTTGTAGTCGGAGAATGGCATTGTCGTTCCCTTGTTGTTGATCGAGACAGTAGCGAAGCTTAAACCCCTTGCCTAAGACCGATTATCTCTGGAGCAATAAGCAACGGTTATGGAGCCGGCGCAGGCTGCTGAAGAAGAGAAAGAGCTGATGCCGGGCATCAGCTTGCGGCGTCCGGGCCTGAGGAAAGCAGTGACGGCGTCGCGTTGCAAAAGCACTGCGTGTCTGCAAACATGTAAGCCGCGCACATCAGAACGGTACCCCGATCCTCATGGACATCAGACGCCTCAAATCTTTCATCGTGATCGTCGACAGCGGCAGCATCACGCGAGCGGCGGACCTTTTGCATATCGCCCAGCCGGCGCTCAGCCAGCAGCTTGCCGCACTGGAGGAGCATTTCGGCCACAAGCTGCTGATCCGCAGCCAGCAGGGCGTCAGCATGACCGATGCGGGACACGCAGTGTACCGCCATGCGCAGATTATTCTTCGGCAGATGGAGCAGGCGCAAGCGGATGCCTCCGCAGCCGGCAATTCGCTTGCCGGGCGTGTGTCCGTCGGTCTCGTGCCCTTCAGCAGTGCGGCCACGCTGTCGGTCGACCTCCTGGCGGAGACCCGCAAACGGCATCCCGGTATTCTGCTGCACCTGACCGAAAGCGTCGGCCAAACCTATAGCCAGATGATCATGAACGGCCGGCTGGAGATGGCGCTTCTCCATGGAACCGGACCGATCAAGGGTGTCCGGTTCGAGCCGATCCTGAGCGAAGAGTTTTTCCTTGTTGCGCATCGTGACTTTGCGATCGAGGCGGATGCGAAACCCGTTTCGGTCAATACTCTCGACGGGATACCGCTGCTGTTGCCGCCGGCCTATAATTTCGTTCGCCGCGCGGTCGACACCGCCTTCACGCGCACCCGCACCAATTTGAAAGTCGTGGCGGAAGTCGAAATTGTCCGCACGCTGGCCCGCGCCGTGGGCAGCGGCCTCGGCGCGACGATCATGCCGAAAGCCATCGCCGACCGTATCGTATCGGAATCGAGCGAGCCGCTGATCTGCCGGCTCGTCTCGCCGCGAATCGAAGAAACCCTGTCGCTGTGCGTTTCCGACCAGAATCCTCTAACAGAGCCGGCCCTCGCCGTCCGAGACATCCTTCTCGAGCTGACGGCGGGGCTGAAAGGCTGAAACGCGTTGTCGATCAGCACATATCCCTGCAGAATTGAGCTATGCGCGCGCAGCCTTCGCCGAGTTTCTCGATGCTCGTGGCGTAGGAAATGCGAAAGAAGGGGCTCATTCCGTAAGCCGCCCCTTGCACGGTCGCGACATGATGTTCGTCAACGAGCGCCATGACAAAATCGACATCGGTCCCGATCTTTCGCCCGCCCTTGCTGGTCTTGCCGATCAGCCCGGAAATGTTGGGATAGAGGTAGAAGGCGCCTTCGGGCCGATGGCAGCGCAACCCTTCCACTTCCGACAATCTGTCGAGGACGAAATCGCGTCTTTCCTTGTAGATTGCGGCGCGCTCCTTCAAGAGATCCTGAGACCCGTCGAGCGCCGCGGTCGCCGCAGCCTGAGTCAGCGTCGCGATGCCGCCGCCATTCTGGCCGTTGACGTTGCTGACGGCGGAGATCAGCTCTTTCGGCCCGGCGCAGAAGCCGAGCCGCCAGCCTGTCATCGCGTAAGCCTTGGAGACGCCATTCATCGTCAGGACGCGCTCATAGAGCCTGGGCTCGACTTCGGCGATCGTGCAGAACTGGAAGTCGTCATAGACCAGGTGTTCGTAGATATCGTCGGTCATGATCCAGACATCGGGATGACGCAGCATAACCTCGGCGATCGCAGCCATCTCCGCCCGAGAGCAGGCGGCTCCGGTCGGATTGTTCGGGAAATTCAGGAAGAGCCACTTGGTGCGCGGCGTGATCGCCGCCTCCAGATCCTCGGGACGCAGCTTGAAGCCGGTCTGCTCGTGGCAGGGGACGGCGACCGGGACACCGCCGGCGAACTTGACGATATCCGCATAGCTGACCCAGGAGGGCGTGGGGATGACGACCTCGTCGCCGGGATTGCAGGTTGCCAGCATGGCATTGAAGATCACCTGCTTGCCGCCGCCCGAGACGACGATCTGGCTGGCATCATAGTCGAGATTATTGTCCCGTTTGAACTTTCTGATGATGGCGGCCTTCAGTGCCGGCGTACCGTCCATCGGAGGATATTTCGTATCGCCCGCAAGAGCTGCCGCGTGAGCCGCCTCGATCGCGTGCGCCGGGGTGGGGAAATCCGGTTCGCCGGACGAGAGGCTGACGACCTTGATCCCGTTGGCGGCCAGTTCCCTGGCGCGCTGGGTCATGGCGGCGGATGCGGATATGGAGACGTTTTTCAGGCGGTCTGATATGGCGGACATCAAGATGGTCCTTCGATGAGAGATGGGAACGGGGAGACCGCCCGCAGGCGATCGGGATTGCGTCAGTCGGCGAGTTCGGCGGCAGGCGCGAGCGCAGCACCCGTGGCTTCGATCTCGCCGCGCACGATGCCGGCAAGCTCCAAGGCGCCGGGTGTGTCGCTATGGACGAGAATGGAGCGGGCCGGCATCGCGATCGCCGCTCCGTCGACCGTCTCGACGGTTCCTTCGAGCAGGAATTGCCGTACGCGTGCACGCACCGAGGCTTCGTCCTTGATGACGGCGCCGGCGAGCCCGCGCGCGACAAGTCTGCCCTCGGCATCATAGGCCCGGTCGGCAAGGAAAAGCGCCAGGGTCTTCAAACGCGCGCGTCTGGCTGCCTGCTGGATCTCGCTGCCTGAAGTGACGAAGACGACGAGACCGGCATCGACCGTGGTGATCGCATCCATCATCAGGTCGGCCAGCACAGGATCACGATTGACCATATTGCCCATGGCCGCGTGGAAGCTGATATGGGAGACAGTGACACCCTCGGCTTTGGCGATCGCCATCAGGGCCCCCAGCTGATAAAGCATCTGCTGGCGAAGCGCATCTGCTGGAAACGCTATTTCGCGCCGGCCGAAGCCCAGCCGATCGGGCAGGCCAGGATGCGCTCCGATGCCGACAGCGTTCAGCTTCGCAAGCCGGACCATGCGCCCCATTATCTCGGGGTCGCCGCCATGGAAACCGCAGGCGATGTTGGCCGACGAGACGAGTTTCATCATCGCTTCGTCGTCGCACAGCCGGTAGGGACCAAATCCTTCGCCCATGTCGGAATTCAGATCGATCTTCATCAGCTCCTCCTTTTGAAGGCCGGTATCTCTTGTTTCACGCATGCCGCCCGTATCAGGCCATCGCCTTCAGGGCGCGCTTGACCATCCGGGATGTTTGCCTGACGTCCTCGACATAGCGGGCGACAGCCTGTTCCACCCTGCGCGCCTCCGCATGCGTCGAGCGAACGAATTTCAGGCGGGTGCCGATGCGGGCTTGCCCGAGCCGCCAGAGGTCGCATTCGATCACGCCGGCGATCTTCGGATATCCGCCGGCAGTGTTGGCATCGCTCATCTGCACGATCGGCTCGCCGCCGGGCGGAACCTGGATCACGCCGGGCACGACGCCGTGGGAGCGCATCTCGATGGACGCCGTCGGCTTGATCGGCTCGCCTGACAGCCGGTAGCCGGTCCGGTCGCTTCGGGAGGAAATCCTCCAGGTCTGGCTCCAGAAAGCTTCGCCATCGCCTGCGAAAAGATCGTGCTCGCCGGCCGGTAGGGCGCGGATCGGCAGCGTGCCGTCGACCGCCGCCGGGAAGACATCGCGCAGCGCGACGGATGGTTCGACGACGGCGAGCCCAGAGGCCGGCAGCATGGCGATCTCGGTATCCTCGCCGACCGCGATTCGATCGCCCTTCGCCAGAGGCCGGCCGGCATTGCCCCCGAAACCGCCGCGGAGCGACGTACTTCGTGAACCCATGACAACGGGGATATCCAGCCCGCCTCCGAGCGAAATATAGGAGCGCGCCAACCGCGGCGGCTGTTTCAGTTCGAGAACCTGTCCGGGCTCCGCGACATGGGCGCACCAGGAAAGCAGTTCCGATCCGTCGAGATGAGGATTGCCGTCGGCACCGGTCACGGCAAAGACCACGCGCTGCTCGAAACGCAGGCTGAACGGGAAGGTCTGCACCTCTATCGCGGCGGCACTTTCGTCATTGCCGACGAGAATGTTGCCGATCCTGACCGCAAGCGGATCCATCGCGCCGCTCGCCGATACGCCGATGTCGCGATAGCCGGGGCGGCCAAGATCCTGCGCCGTATTGAACGGACCGCTTTCCAAGATCTCGATCATAGCTCAATCCCTGCTGGCAGGAACCGCACCGTATCTCCCGGCGCCATCATGGCCGGGTTCGATGAGGCGGGGTCGAACATCTGCAGTGCCGCGAAGCCGATGGAGTTCCAGCCGTTGGGGCCTGTGAGCATGGCGACGCCGGTCTGCATGCCGCCGATGGTCACGCAGCCCTTCGGCATCTTCAGCGAGGGCACTGTCTTTCGCGGCATGTAGATGCGCGGATCGAGACCATGCAGATAACCGAAACCGGGAGCGCTGCCCAAGGCGAAGACACGGTAGGTCGCTTCATGATGGATGCGGACGACTTCGCGATCGCTCAAGCCCGAGAGATCGCAAAGGGCCGGCAGATCCGTCGCATATTCGCCGCCATAATGGACGGGAATCTCGATGGTCTTGCCCTTGAGATCGATGCTGCGGGCATTCTCCCATGCCTCCAGCAGCCGGGCGACCACCGCATCAGGATCCTCGGGCGTCTCCTTGAAGATCACCAGCAGATTGGTCATGCCCGGAATGTTTTCCGCAAGGTCCGGCCAGTCTTTCACGGTCTGGGACAGAGCCCAGATCCGCCGCTGCGCGACGAGATCGAAGTCGCCTGGCGCCTCGAGCAGCAAGGATCTGGCGCCGATCGAGGAAACCCGCGCCTGGCTTTTGGTGGCCGGAACGATTTCGCGTTGCGATGCATGTCTGTTCGTCGTGGCGATCATGATGGGAGCTCGATTTCGAACAGAGGATCGCCGAAGCCGACCAGCGCGCCGGGCTCGGCGAGCAGCCTGGTCAAAACACCGGAACGGCCGGCGCGAAGGGGAAGCAGGATATGCCCTACCCCGACAAAGCCAACGATATCCGCATCGGATACGGAGCGTGGCAGATCTTGCGGCGTGGCGAAGGCGGGATGCTCGACACAGAAGTGGCCGGCCATCGGCGCCTTCACGATTGCGGATGCGAAGCCGGGAGCGAAACCGGGAGCAGGAGGCGTCGCTTCGGTCGAGCTGATCCGGGCGCCGTTTTTTCCAGCGACGACGATGCGAAGCTGTCCGCCCGGCCGGGAGATTTCAAGACCGTCCACACCGGCGGCCGTCAGCGCCTCGGTGAGCAATGCGACGGTCGCCGGATCGCTGAAATCGATCGCGCTCATGCCGCCCTCCGCAGCTTCAGCCATTGTTCAAGATAATGGATATCCGTCTCGCCGCGCGCGAATGCGCCATCCTCGAACAGGGCGCGCAGGAAGGGGATATTGGTGGAAATCCCCTCGACCTCAGTGCCGGCAAGCGCCTCGCGCATTCTTGCCATCGCTTCGGCCCGCGTCGGCGCATGGACGATCAGCTTGGCGATCAGAGAATCGTAATAGGGCGAGACCTTGTAGCCGGCATGAATATGCGTATCGACGCGGATGCCCGGTCCCGCAGGCAACGCCAGATGGGTGACGACACCCGCCGACGGCAGGAAGGTTTCCGGATCCTCGGCGTTGATGCGGCATTCGAAGGAGTGGCCCTCGCATGTCACATCGCTTTGGGTGAGATCGAGAACGTAACCCTGCGCCACCCTTATCTGCGCCTGGACGATACCGACGCCGCTCGTCATCTCGGTGACGGGATGCTCGACCTGAAGGCGGGTGTTCATCTCGATGAAATAGAAAGCATCGTCCTCATAGAGGAATTCGAAGGTTCCGACGCCCCGGTAGCCGATCTGGAGGCAGGCCTGTACGCAGGCCAGGCCGACCGGCTGGATGATGTCGGGCGCAATTCCAGGCGCCGGCGCCTCCTCCACAACTTTCTGATGGCGGCGCTGCATCGAGCAATCCCGCTGGCCCAGCCACACGGCATTGCCGTGATCGTCGCAAATAACCTGGATCTCGATGTGGCGCGGATGCTCTAAGAATTTCTCCATGTAGAGCGAAGGTGAACCGAAAGCCTTGCGGGCCTCTTCCCGCGTCAGCGCGATTGCTTCATGGAGCACATCGGCCTTTGGCACGACGCGCATGCCGCGCCCGCCGCCACCGCCGGCTGCCTTGATGATGACGGGATACCCGATTTCGAGCGCTATGCGCTCGATCGCGCCGGGGTCATCGGGCAGCGCGGTGTCCGGACCGGGAACGCAGGGGACGCCGGCGGCCATCATCGCGCGTTTTGCCGAGATCTTGTCGCCCATAATGGCAATCGACGACGCGGTCGGACCAATGAAGACTAGGCCAGCCTTTTCGACGGCGTCGGCGAAGGTGGCGTTTTCCGACAGAAAACCGTAACCTGGGTGGATGGCGCCCGCACCGGCGAGACGCGCCGCCAGAAGGATGGCATCCTGATTGAGGTAGCTCTTGGCGGCAGTCGACGGGCCGATGCAGAGAAAGTTGTCGGCTGTGCTGCCGTAGGGCACTTCCCTGTCCGCCTCGGAGCAGATGGCGACCGTCTTCAGGCCGAGCTCGCGGCAGGCGCGCTGGATCCGGACTGCGATCTCGCCGCGATTGGCGATCAGAACGGTGTCGAAGCGGCCGGCCGCGGATTGTTCGGGCGTTTCCGGCATCAGCCAATCTCCGCCAGCAGGTCGCCGGTCTCGACCTCGCCGTCGTCGGTTTCGGTGAGGTGTGTAATGCGCCCTGCCCGCGGCGCGGCGATCGTGTTGAAGACCTTCATTGCCTCGACGATGAAAAGGGTCTGCCCCTCTTCCACCTCGTCACCGATCGCGACGAATGGCGGTTCCCCGGGCGCCGGGGTCCGGTGCAGAACGCCGAAGACCGGCGCCTTCACCGCATAGGTTTTCTCAGGCCTCAAAGGCGTATCGGCGCCGGCATCCCGGGCAGAGCTTGTCGTCGATCCTGCCTCTTGCTCGCGCTCGGCAGCAGCCTTCCGACCCGGCGACGTGCGGAAGATCCGAACCGTCACGTCTTTTTCCGTCACGGTCAGCTCGGTAATGTGCGATCGTCCGACAAAGTCGATCAGCGTCTTGATCTTCGAGAGGTCCATATGCGTGCTCGGAATTTCAAACTTCCACCGCGCTGACCCGAAGTTTCAAGTCGCTCGGTGTTGTGATTTTTCGTAGCACGACGCGTCGACTGATGGGGTCAGACGAAGTTTTGATGGAGTGCAATTGGCGCCTTATAGGACATGTCGCCGAACGTCAGCGACCGGCAGCCGGAAGCGGCAGAAACCCCGCAATGGATTCAATGAAGGGACAATGCTTGTTCTGACGGCTAACAGTGCTATATGTAGGTAAATACCTACATGAGGCAGCCATGACCATTACGACACTTTCCAGCCGTGAACTCAATCACGACGTCAGCAATGCGAAGAAAGCTGCCAGAAAAGGACCAGTCATCATCACTGACCGCGGCAAACCTTCCCACGTCCTTCTGACATATGAGGAATTTCAGCGTCTTTCCGGCAGGCGCCAAAGCCTGGTCGATGGGCTTTCCATGCCGGGCCTGTCGGAAATCGATTTCATGCCACCGCGGGTCGAGATCAAAACCCGCGAAGTTGACCTGTCTTGAGCTATCTGCTGGATACGAATGTCATTTCCGAACTGCGCAAGGTCGGTGACGGGAAGGCTGATCCGGAAGTCGTGGCATGGATTCAGATGGCAAACGCTTCTGACTTCTATCTCTCTGCAATTACCATTCTTGAATTGGAACGGGGCGTGCTTGCGGTCCAACGACGCGATGCCCGGCAAGGTTCACGCCTGCGTACATGGCTTGATGATCACGTGCGTCCGCAGTTCGCCGGCCGGATACTGCCGATCGATGATGCTATCGCAACGCGTTGCGCGCATCTGCATATTCCCGACCGGCGCAACGAGGCGGATGCGTTGATTGCTGCCACTGCACTGGTGCACAATCTTACAGTGGTCACCCGAAACGTGAGAGATTTCGACGGCACCGGTGTCGTCATTGTCGATCCTTGGAAGGGTCAAGCAATGTAGCCGCCTTAGACGGATGCAAGTTGCGTGTCAAAATTGACAACGTTAGCGTTTATGCATGGGATGCGCAGCCGGTTGTTCCCTCATCGTCAGTTCTTCGTGGGGCCGATGCTCTCCCGCAGAATAAGCTCGCTGTGGATGACGGTGCGAACCGCCGCCGTAGTCTCTCTCTGGTCAATGGCGCCGAGCAACAGACCCACCGCCGCGCGCCCCATCTCTTCCACCGGCTGCTTGATCGTCGAGAGCGGTGGAGAGCAGAATTCGCAGACGGGGGAACCGTCGAAGGAGACGACGGATACATCACCGGGGATGCTCAGGCCCGTGCGCTGGATACGGCTTACAAATGAAATGGCCATGTCGTCGCTGGTCGCGATGACGGCCGTTGGCTTTTCGGTCAGTTTGGCGAAATCGTCTGCCGCCTGGACGCCGATGTCGAAGCCGTGCTGATAATCGAGATGACCGCCCGAGCGGCGCACCGAACCCTCTGACAGTCCTGCCGCCTCGAGCGCCTCGAGCACGCCGCCATAACGCTCGACATCGTGGTAATTGCCTTCAGGCCCCGCAAGATAGAAGAACTGTCGATGACCCAATCGGATCAGTTCGGCCGTGACGTCGCGCACGGCTTCGCGGTCGTTGGTAATCACGCTCTGCAGGCCGGCATCACTCATGTCGAGCAGCATCGACACGATCGGCAGGCCGGAATTGGCCAGCGAGCGCCCGTCGACCTCCGGAAGCTTCGACGACAGGATGATGGCTCCGCGCACGCTGCCGCCGAAGGCGAGGTCGAGAATATGCCGTTCTGAAATTTCGTCGCGATCGAGGTTGGCGATCATCAGGTTGTAACCGCCCTGGATCAGCGATTTGTTGATGCTCTGCAGCACCTGCGGGATGATCTGGGAAGCGCCGTAATAGAGCGATCCCGGCAGGATGATCATGATGATGTTGGACTTGCCGACCCTGAGGCCGCGCGCCATGGCGTTCGGCGTGTAGCCCAGTTGCCTGGCCGCGGCATTGATCTTGGCGCGTGTCTTCTCGTTGACCCGTCCGGGATTGGCGAGTGCCCGGCTGACCGTCGATATTGCAACGCCGGCGAGCCGCGCGACATCGGCCATCAATGCACCCGATGGCTCCTCTCCGGCCACATCTTTGTTTTTATTCACGTTTGTTTCGGTCTCCCAGGTGCTTCGATTTGCAACTCTAAGGCAGGGGGCGATTTATTGCAAACGTTTGCCAAAAACTGCTTGCTTAAAAAACCGGCTTGGCTATTATCTAGCCATGGCAAACGATTGCCATTTCTTAATGCGTTGAAAATCCATGGCTTATTGGACGCGGAATGGCTGTTCCGCACGCGGGTAGGTCATGCCTCGAGAAATGGACAGGTTATGGCAGCTGGCGACAGGCTGCGCTTCGGCGTCGATCTCGTGACATTCTTTCATCCCGGCTTCTGGGGCGTCGACAGCCACGATGCGATCGTCGGTTATGCCCGCGCCGAGCCACGCGCCTTCTGGGACAAGATTCTCGACGGCGTCCAGGCTTCCGGCGTTACCGGCGTCGAGCTGACCTTCTCTCCTTTCAACTGGCAGGACGCGATCAAGACCTATGGTTCCGTCGACGCCTTCGCGGCCGAGTTGGCAAGACGTGGCCTGACGCTGTGCAGCGGCTTCTTCGCTGAACTGGAGGCGGCCGGCGACTTTGCTGAGCCCGAGGCCCAGCGCGCGCTGATCGACAAGGCGGAACGATATGCCGACTTCCTGAAAGCCTGCGGCAGCGACATCATGGTGATCGGCGCTCCCTTGCGCCAGACGCTCGGCGCCCAGCCGGTGCAGTTCTACGATTTCGACCGCGCCAAGGTGATCGCCGATTTCCTGAACCGGCTCGGCGCGACCCTCTATGCCAGGGGCGTGCGGCTTGCTCTGCACACCGAGGCGCACTCGATCTTTGCCGCCACGCGCGACGTCGATCTGATGATGCTGCTCACCGATCCGGCCTATGTGCACATGTGCCCGGACACAGCCCATATCATCGTTGCCGGCTCCGATCCCGTCCAGCTCGTCGATCGTCATCACGAGCGCATGATCATCGCCCATTGGAAGGATGCGATCGGTCCTATGCCCGCCGACACACCGATCGACAAACATATCCATGAACGCCACCAGCCCTATTTCTGCAGCTTCGGCCTCGGACGGGTCGATTGGCCGGCCTGGATACGGCTGCTGCGCGACCGGGCCTTTGAAGGCTGGGCGATCCTCGAACTCGATGCCGCGCCCGATCCCGTCCGCGACATCGCCAACGGGCTCACGCTCGTCCGGCAGGCGCTCCTGCCGATCTATCGCTGACAATCATCCCTAAGACAACAAACGCCCCGCAAAGAGGGCATTTTCAAGAGGTGGAACAATGAAGAACATGATGAAGCTTTTTCTAGCCGGCGCAGCAATCGTCGGCCTATCCGGCTCGGCCCATGCCGAGGACAAGCCGACGATCGAGATCATGTCGTCCTGGACGTCGGGCGGCGAAGCAGCAGCGCTTAACGTTATCAAGACCGAGTTCGAAAAGCGCGGTGGCGTCTGGAAGGATTCCTCGATCGCCGGCTTCGGCGCGGCCGATGCCGCCTTCCAAAACCGGATCGTTGCCGGTGACGCGCCGGGCGCCAAGCAGGGCGTCATCGGTCTCGCTGCCGCAGATTTCATCAACCAGGGACTGTTCAATCCGATCGACGACGTGGCGGCCGCAGGCAAATGGGCCGATGCTCTGCCGAAATCGATCCACGATCTCATCACCTATGACGGCAAGGTCTATCTCTCGCCGACCGGCGCCCATGGCGAAAGCTGGATCTTTTATTCGAAGGAAGCCTTCGAGAAGGCCGGCATTTCGCAAGAGCCCAAGACCTGGGACGAGCTCTTTGCCGATTTCGACAAGCTGAAGGCCGCCGGCATGGTTCCGGTCGCCTGGGGTGGCCAGCCCTGGCAGCAAACCAAGGTCTTCAATATGATCCTGCTCTCGCAGGTGGGGATCGACGGCTTCCTGAAGATCTATGTCGATAAGGACAAGAGCCCGGCATCCGTCGAAGGCGTGAAGAAGACCCTTGAGATCCTCGGCAAGCTGCGCGGTTATGTCGATGCGGGCGCAGCCGGCCGCAACTGGAACGACGCCACCGCCATGCTGATCACCGCCAAAGCCGGCGTGCAGTTCATGGGCGACTGGGCCAAGGGCGAATTCACCGTTGCCGGCAAGGAGCCGGGCAAAGACTATGGCTGCATGATCGTGCCGGAGTCGAAGGGCATGGTCTACATCGCCGACGCCCTCTGGTTCCCGAAAACCGGCAAGGCCGAGACCGACAAAGCACAGAAACTTCTCGCCGAAGTCGTCATGGACCCGGCTATCCAGGTCGAATTCGCGCTCAAGAAGGGTTCGGTTCCGATGCGCTCCGACGTCGACAAGTCGAAACTGGACGTCTGCGCCCAGAAGGGTGTCGAGCTGATGGCCGCGGGTGCGATCGTGCCGGATCAGGCGATCGTGCTGACGCCCCAGCAGGTCGGCGCACTCGACGACTTCGTCGACGAGTACTGGAGCGGCGGCTCGAATGATGCGGCCGCCGCGGCCGAGAATTTCTTCGCCATCTTCGAGTAGCATAGCGCCTGTGGCGTCGGCCTGATGTCGACGCCACAGCTGCTGCCGGCTGCCGCCTCGCGCGGTGGTGCGAGCCCTGCTTTCCACCCGTCAACGAGCTGGCCGATGTCCATCAAACGCAAGCCCAATCTTTCCGCGACCATCGCCCTTTTGCCGACCTGGTTCGTCGCGGTCGTGGTCTTCATCGGCACCATGGCCTGGTCGATCCGCCTGTCCTTCACCAATTCCACACTTTTTCCGTCTTCGACCTATGTCGGCTTGGCGCAGTATTCGAAGCTCTTCTCGTCCGCCAAGTGGCTGGCATCGCTGCAAAACGTGTTGATCTTCGGCGTCCTTTACGTCGCAGGCTGTTTGCTGCTTGGCTTCCTGCTGGCCGCGGCGCTGGACCGCAAGATCCGCTTCGAAAGCGCCTTCAGGACCATATTCCTCTATCCCTACGCCATGTCCTTCGTGGTGACCGGGCTGATCTGGCAATGGATGCTCAATCCGACGCTCGGCATTCAGGCGAGTGTGCGTTCGCTCGGCTGGGAAAGCTTCGTCCTCGACTGGGTGGTCAATCGCGACATGGCGATCTATGCGCTGGTGCTTGCCGGCGTATGGCAGGGCGCGGGGCTCGTTATGGTCATTGCGCTCGCCGGCATGCGCGGTATCGAAGGCGAGCAATGGAAGGCGGCGCGCATCGACGGCATTCCCGTCTGGCGGATCTATGTCTCGATCATCCTGCCCCAGCTCGGACCGGCGCTGGCCGCGGCCGGCATGCTGCTCGCCATGGGCGTGATCAAGACCTACGACATCGTCGTTGCCATGACCAATGGCGGCCCCGGCAATGCGACGGAGGTGCCGGCGAAATTCATCATGGACAATCTGTTCGGGCGCCAGAACCTCGGCCTCGCCACGGCCGGTGCAACGGTGCTTGTCCTCGGCGTGATCATCGCTGTCGCCCCGGCCCGCTATGCGATGCACATGCGTGACAAAGCAAAGGGGGCTGCGTAATGGCCCGCTCTCATCCAAATGGTCCGAAGCCGGCACAAATCACCGCCGGGCGCATCGGCCTCTATGCCTTCCTTTTCATCGCCGCACTTTTCTTCCTTCTGCCGCTCTACACCATGGTCGTCACCTCGCTGAAGTCCATGGACGAAATCCGGCTCGGGCAGATCTTTGCCCTGCCAGCCACGCTCGATTTCTCTGCCTGGGTGACCGCCTGGTCGGGCGCCTGCATGGGAACCGTCTGCGTCGGCATTCGCAGCGGCTTCTGGAATTCGGTGGCAATCACCCTCCCCTCGGTGGCGCTCTCGGTCTTCATCGGCGCCGTCAACGGCTATGCGCTGTCGCTCTGGCGGCCGCGCGGGGCAAACCTGCTCTTCGGCCTGCTGATGGCCGGCGGCCTCATCCCCTACCAGATCTTCCTCTATCCGATGGTCCGGGCGATGGCGAATATCGATCTCTATAATTCGCTCGCCGGTATCATTCTCGTGCATGTCATCTTTGGCCTGCCGCTGGTGACGCTGCTCTTCCGCAACTATTTCGTCAGCGTGCCGGAGGAGCTCTGCAAGGCGGCGCGCGTCGACGGCGCAGGCTTCTGGCGCATCTTTTTCGAGATCATGCTGCCGATTGCCGTGCCTATGGTCGTCGTCGTCTCCATGCTGCAATTCACCGGCATCTGGAACGACTTCCTGCTTGGTCTCGTCTTTGCCGGGCGCGACAACCTGCCGATGACCGTGCAGCTCAACAACATCGTCAACACCACGATGGGTGAGCGGACCTACAACGTGAACATGGCGGCGACGATTCTCACCGCCATCGTTCCGCTTGCCATCTATTTCCTGTCCGGCCGCTGGTTCGTGCGCGGCATCGCGGCCGGCGCAGTCAAGGGGTAACGCTTCCATGCAATCTGCCGTCTCCGTCAAGGACCTGAAGATCGCCTATGGCGACCATACGGTGATCGAGAAGATGTCGATCGATATCGCGCCGCGAGAGTTCCTGGTGCTGCTCGGCCCTTCCGGCTGCGGCAAGTCCACGCTTCTAAACGCCATTGCCGGTCTCCAGGACATTACATCAGGCGAGGTCTGGATCTCAGGCAAGAATGTCAGCTGGGAGGAGCCGAAGGACCGCGGCATCGGCATGGTCTTCCAGTCCTACGCGCTCTATCCGCGTATGTCGGTCCGCAAGAACCTCTCCTTCGGCCTTCGCGTCGCCGGTCTGCCGAAGGCCGAGATCGAGGCCCGTGTTTCCCGCACCGCCGCGCTCCTCCAGCTCGACAAGCTGCTCGACCGGCGTCCCGCCGAGCTTTCCGGCGGTCAGCGCCAGCGTGTTGCCATCGGCCGGGCGCTGGTGCGTGAAGTGGATGTCTTCCTGTTCGACGAACCACTGTCGAACCTCGATGCCAAGCTGCGCAACGAATTGCGCGTCGAGATCAAGAAGCTGCACCAGCGCCTCGGCAATACGATGATCTATGTCACCCACGACCAGGTCGAGGCCCTGACGCTGGCCGACCGGATCGCCATCATGCGGGACGGCGTGATCCAGCAACTCGCCTCACCGGCCGAGATCTATCGCCGTCCGATCAATCTCTTCGTCGCCGGCTTCATCGGCGCTCCTGCGATGAATTTCGTCGAGGGCCGGATCGAGCGCTGCAACGGCGCTCCGGTCTTCCGGAGCAAGGAGCTCGCTGTCGATCTCTCCGGTTATTCCTTCCGGGCAGACGCAGCGGAAGGACCTGCTACACTCGGCTTTCGGCCGGAACACCTTGTGCTCGATGGCGCCACGAGCGGCCTGCCCACCATTCCCGGTCGCGTTTCCGTCGTCGAGCCGATGGGTTCAGACGCCGTCGTCTGGTTCGACTGGGCGAACCAGAGCCTTTCGCTCCGGCTCATGGGCGATGTCACCCTGCAGCCCGGAGATGCCGTGGCTCCCGGGCTCGATATCGCCAAGGCATCCCTCTTCGGCGCTGACGGATCGCGGCTGTGACGCGCCATCCCTTTGTTTTCCTGCAATTCCGGGTGCGTTTCGCGCCGTTTTGAGGATTGCTCCAGGACAGGATTTGAAAAGACATGTCTGAGATCGTCTATGATGCGCTGGTGATCGGCTCCGGCGCGGCGGGTTCCTTTGCGGTAAAGGAACTGACGGCACAGGGATTATCGGTGCTGCTGCTCGAGGCTGGCCCCGCCGTCGGGCCGAAGGATTTCGATCCCGCGCGCAAGAAGGCGCCGGCAAGCAGCATCAATATCTGGGAGCGTGCGCGGGCCACCCTCAAGGGCCAGCCGATCCAGGCGCGCGCAGCCTTTTTCACCGAGCGCTTCAGCCACTTCTTCGTCAATGACCGCAAGAACCCCTATACGACGCCGAAGGGTGAACCCTTCCTCTGGATCCGCGGCCGCCAGGGCGGTGGGCGCCTCCACAGTTTCGGCCGGGTGCTGCTGCGCTGGACCGACGACGATTTCAAGATCCGCTCACGCTCCGGAAAGGGCGTGGACTGGCCAGTCTCCTATCAAGAACTGGTGCCTTTCTACGACGAGGTCGAGGCCTATCTCGGGCTCTACGGCAACAAGGACAACGTGGCCACCCTGCCGGACGGCATCTATGCGAAGCCGGCAAGCCTGACTCCTGCCGAACAGATCTTCAAGCAGGCGGTCGAAAGCCGCTGGCCGGACAGGCACGTCGTCTCCTGGCGCTACATCGCGCCTGACGCCGACCGGATGCCGCGACCGCTGCGAGAAGCAAAGGCGACCGGCGAGCTGACCATCCGCTACGACGCCGTCGTTCGCCGCATCACCACGGATGAGAAGACCGGCCGCGCCACTGGCGCGGAGTTCATCGATCGCAACACGGGCGCGGTATCTACGGTTCGCGCCGCGACTGTGGTGCTTTCGGCCTCGCCGATAGAGAGCGTGCGGCTGCTGTTGAATTCGGCTTCGGCGAAACATCCGGATGGGCTCGGCAACAGCTCGGGCGCTCTCGGCCGCTATTTCATGGACCAGCTGCCGTGCCTCGCCTTCGGGTCTTTTTCGAAGGCGAAGGGCTGGGCGCCCGACGATTCCGCGCCGACCGACCCCTTCTACAATCCGTCGGGCGGGATCTTCATTCCCCGCTTCGGCGAGGGCGACGCCGCCCGCGGCGATTTTGACTACCAGGGAAGCGTCGGCCGGGCGCCGGTCTCGGGCGACACCGATGCGCGTCTCGCTTTCTTCGGCTTCGGCCGTATGCTGCCCTATGCCGACAACCGCATCAGGCTCGATGTCAGGCGCAGGGATGCCTGGAATATTCCCGTGCCGCATATCCGTTGCGTCATGCAACAGGAGGAGCAGGCACTGCTCAAAAGGCAGGAGGAGACGCTGATCGCCATGATTAAAGAGATTGGCGGCGACCTCGAATTCATCGGCTCGCCCACCGGCCTCAAGGAAATGGGCAAGGGCGCCTTTCCCGAAGCCGATGCCTTCAGCCGTTTCATGTTCCGCAAATGGTTCCGCAAGACCATGTGCATGGGGGCAGCAATCCATGAGACGGGCGGCGCGCGCATGGGCGAAACCCCTGAGGCTTCGGTGCTCAACCCCTACAACCAGGTTTGGGATGCCCCGAACCTCATCGTCACCGACGCCAGCGCCTTCCCCGGCAGCGGTATCGCCGGCACGACGCTCACCGTCATGGCTCTGACGATCCGCGCCTGCCGGAATCTTGTCGACCAGTACCGGACGGGACAGTTATAGCCGCGCCTGGAACGAGGGACCCGGGTAAACCGTTTCAGCCTTCGATCAGTGGTCGTCATATAAACTTCGCACTGACATGCTCCTGTCAACACAAAAGCAGGAAGGGAAACCCATGTCGCGAACACATCAGGACCAGCTCAGCCGGATAAAGGCCGAAATCGCCGACAGCTTCGATGAAGAGCTGGAAATGCAGATGGAGGAAGACCGACTCGACGATCTGGTCGCCGAAGGAATGTCGGAACCGGCGGAGCAGACGCTCGAGCGAAAGATCTACTTCCGGGAGCTTTTCCGATTGCAGCACGAACTGGTACGGCTGCAGGACTGGGTTCAGCATAAGAAACTCAAGGTGGTGGTGCTTTTCGAAGGCCGGGATTCGGCCGGCAAGGGAGGCGCGATCAAGCGCGTGACCCAGCGTCTCAATCCGCGCGTTTGTCGAACAGTCGCGCTGCCCGCCCCTACCGAGCGGGAACGCCATCAATGGTATTTTCAGCGTTATGTCCCGCATCTTCCGACCGGTGGCGAGATCGTGCTCTTCGACCGAAGCTGGTATAATCGCGCCGGTGTCGAGCGCGTGATGGGGTTCTGCACCCCCGATGAACTCGAGGAGTTCTTCCGCTCGGTGCCCGAATTCGAACGGATGCTGGTCCGCTCCGGAATCGTGCTGATCAAATACTGGTTTTCGATCACCGACGAGGAGCAGGAGTTCCGCTTCAATATGCGTATCCACGATCCGCTGAAGCAATGGAAGCTCTCACCGATGGATATGGAAAGCCGTGTCCATTGGGAGGAGTACACCAAAGCCAAGGAAGAAATGCTGGCGCGTACCCACACGGAGGATGCACCCTGGTGGGTGGTGCAGGCCGTGGACAAGAAACGGGCGCGTTTGAACTGCATTGCCCATCTTCTCGATCAGATCCCTTACGAGGATGTTCCGAAACCGGAGATCCAATTGCCGGACCGCATCCGTAACGCCGATTACAACAGGGCGCCGGTTCCGCCTGAAATGTATGTACCGGAGCGCTATTGAAATTATAGCTTACGCCGCCCCCAGAATTGTCTTCAGGGGGCGGCCCTCGCGGCGTGCTGCCTCTGGACCATTCCCCGCCCGACACTAGGTTCCGCTTCAAGAGTGAGGTTCCGTCGACGTGCCTCAGAGTGGACGAGTGAGGGAATTGCTTGCTTTCCAGTAGCCGATTTTACGCCGATACGCGTGCCACATGGGGATACGAACCAAGTTTCGACGGCGCTCTCATCGCATGGTGGGGTTCCAAACGCGGCGCTCGCGCCGTCTTCGTCGGGGAATTTTCCAGCGGAAAACTCAACATCATCGCCACGTTCAAAGGCGACCTCTTCCATTTTGGCTGGCGGCAATACGCTAACCTTTTGGTTCTCACCGAGGAAGACCGTCTGTGGGAGGTGGATCCCAAGCGACCCGGGACTCGGACCGACGTCACTCCACGAGATTTCCAGACGTGGCAGGTCATCGTTGAACCTCGACACGCCGGAGACAGCCAATTCCTGGTTTCCTACGATCGCAGCCCCGCTGTCGCCGATCTCTATGCAACCGATGCGGATGGACGCGACAAGCGGCTCGTGGAACAAAACAACGGCTCGACCGAAAGCTGGTTGTTGAATGAGGCGCAGGTGCCATGCATTCGCGTCGAGCTGACCGCCTGCGGAATGAGGCGATACCTTCACCGCAGCGATGCCGACAAGCCGTGGCAAGAGATGGCGGCAGTCGAGCCGGATGACACGCTGGTCATCTGGCGTACGGACAGGTCAGGCAATGCCTTCGAGGCGCTTTCCAGCCGCCAGCGGGACAAGATCGCGTTGGTTTCGCTGGACCCGGTTACCGGCAGTGAGACCGTGCTGGTCGAGGACGGCGATGTCGATGTTTCAGACGCGCTGCGCTTTACGCCCGCCGAACCGGCTGACGTCGCCGTCATTCGCGACGGCTATCCGCGATATATCGCCCTTTCGGAAAGGGGTACGATCTTCACCGAGCTCGTTCTGGATCGCGGCGGCCATGCCGATATTGAAATCTCGGGCTCTTCGAAGAATGGTTCGCTGCTCACAGTCGCGATCTCCTACGATGAACGACCCTACCAGCACTATCTTCTAAACTTGGCGGACAAGAGCAAGACGCTCCTTTCCGCGCCGGCAGAAAAGCTCAGATTCTTTTTGGCAACCACGAAGCCTGTTTATTTCACTGCGAGAGACGGCGAGCAGATCCCGGCATTGTTGACGCTTCCGAGCGTCGCACCCGCTCCTGTGCCGACCATCGTCATGGCTCACGGCGGCCCCGCCCGCCACGACAGCTGGGGTTACAACATCGGGAAGAGCTTTCTCGCAAGCCGCGGATACGGAATCTTGTCGGTCAACTATCGCGGCTCGACCGGCTTCGGGAAGAGATACCAAACTCTGGGCTATCGGCAGTTCGGGCGAAAGATGCAGGACGATATCGCCGATGCCGGGCGATGGCTGCTCGCCCAAGGCATTGCGGCTGAAGGCAAGCTTGCGGTCGCCGGCGAAAGCTACGGAGGTTTCATCGCCGCGTTGGCAATGGCCGGCGATGACAGGCTCTTTTCCGCGGCAATCATCGACTGTGCGATTTTAGACCTGCCTTACCAGATGCAGAACAATCCCGCCGGCTGGGGATTGTTCCTGGGCCAGGTCATCCGTTACTTCGGCAATCCGGATGATCACGGCGATCTCACGCAGATGCAGGAATTCTCGCCGCTCCACAATGTGGAGAAATTGCGTGGATCGTTCCTGCTCACGGCTGGAATGGAAGATCCGGTTGTCGGTTTCGAGCAGACAAAAGCCTTCGAGAAGGCGTTGCGCAAGGCGGGTCTCGATGTCACGGCACTATACTTCGATCGGGAGGGCCATGGCTATGTTGACTGGCAAACAAAACTGGTGCGCGCCCGCGAAGTGGAGCTATTTCTCAGCCGCAAGCTCGGCGGCAAGGCAAAAAAAATCGATCCGCTGGCCTTGTTGTCAAAGCACTGGATTCAGGGCCGTTTTGCCAATGGTCGGCGAAATATTCGCGCCCGCCGAGTATAAACCGCGAGAATAAAGCCTTGATACGCTCCCTGATTGCCCTAACCTTCCCCCTCGCACGCCCGATATGGCGGGTTTTGGCTTTACCTCGGAGGCACCTATGGTTGACGTTCAGAGTGTTAATGCAAATACCAGCGGATATTACATCCATCCCCTTGAAGATTTTGAAATCGACGCCGTGAATGGCGCAGGCTCGTGGGTCGGCCATGTCGATCGTGGGCTGATAGGCGGCACGTTTGCGGCCGGCGGCGCTCTTGCGAGTACCGGAAGCCTCGGCACAGCCGGTATTGCCGGCGGTGCCGGATTCGCAGCAGGGGCGTCGGGCAGCATATATAATGGCGGCCTCTCTGGCGGTGGCAACAGCAGCGGCCGTGTCATCTGCACGCATTTCTTCAGGCGCGGCATGCTTGACCGCGATCTTTGGCGGGCGGATCTGGAGTTCACCTTTCAGTCCCTGTCCCAGACGACGGTTCGCGGATATCAATACTGGGCGATCCCCTATGTCCGCCTGATGCGTCGCAGTCCGCTGGCCGAAAAAATCATGTATCCTCTCGCCAGAGCGCGGGCTCTGGAGATTGCCTACCAGGCCGGGCGCCGTTCGAAGGGGTCGCTCAGTGGCAAGGTGGTGCGCCTTATCGGCGAGCCGCTATGCTTCCTGATCGGCAGCGTGGTGAAGCAGAAGGACTGGGCTCCGCTTTGGGTGGAGAAGACCGAGGTGACAGGAGGTCAATCATGACGGCTCTTTCGAAATTGATCATGCAGGAAGTTGCGTTATCGGCAGTCTTGGCGGCAGGCGCGGTCATCGGCATTCCCAAGCTGACCGACCCCAATGCCGCCGCCAATTATCCGTTGGCGATCGGGGTTTTCCTGGCAATGGCCGCGACCTTCGTCGCCTACGAGCTTTTCGTCACGAAATCATCCTGACGTTACTGTCTGGTTTGAAAGGCCTGTGACTTTTCACCGGCCGGGAGGCGTAAATCTCCCGGCCGTTATGATTCAATTCTATACTTAATCCTGTCCCGGCATTCAAAAGTCATCGTCTGCAGGTTGACGCTTTCCCGCAGCTGCCTAATTTTCCCGTGCACGTAGTGTTTTCGACTACTTCCCGAAACAAACAAAGGGTGAGTTAAAGTGCAGGGTATCAAAGAACTTTCGAGTACGGAGATTGAAAACGTATCCGGTGGTGGTGTCAGCTCCGGTGTTCGGGGCGCAATCGACGGCGCAGCCGCACTCGCAGGCGGTGGCGCTCTGGGCTACGCCGCAGCGATCGGCGCGGGCGTGGGCATTTCCGCCTTCGGCGTCGGAGCGCTTGCCGTCGGTGGTGCTGCGCTTGGCGTCTACGGTGTCTACAGACTGGCGAGAGCTTTTGCCTGAGCTTTAAAACATGGGGGCTCCGCCCGAATGGCGGGGCTCCCTTCCTCCCCTTAACGACCATATCTGATCACAATGAGCCTGTTTCGCCGAGAAGCCCTCGAACGGCAGTCCCAGCGTTTAACGGGAACGGTATCGATGGCGGTGCCCATGGGGTGGCACGTCACTGGCTATCTGATGGCCGGTATTCTCATCGCCGTGCTGATCTTTCTTTCCATCGCAAGCTATTCCCGCGTTGTCACCGCAACCGGCATTATCCAGCCGGACAAGGGTGTTGCAGTCGTCATGCCCTCGCGCTCAGGCGTCATCATGAAGATGATGGTCGCAGACGGCGATCAAGTCGAAGAAGGCCAGGAACTGGTCGCCGTGCGCTCCGAGGACTACCTGGTCAGCGGTGAATCGGCCTCCGAAAAAGTCGCCGAGATGCTCGACCGGCAGAATGCGAGCATCAGCGAGCAACTGGCGGAGGTCAAAAACGATGAAATTGCCCAAACGGCGCAATTCGACGCGCAGATTGCCGGTTACCAGACGCAGATCGACAAGCTTCAGAGCCAGATCGTTCTGCAAAGGGAGCTGATCACCTCGATCGAGAAAGATGTCGAGCGCATTCGCGGCCTGGTCGACAAGGGCATCGTTCCACGACGAGACGTGACGTTGAGAGAAGATTCGCTCACCGAGCGGCGCCAGCAAATGGCGGTGCTGGAAAGCACGTTGACGGAACGGCGCTCGGATCTCTCCGATGCCGAACGAATGCTCGATCAGGTCAAGGCGCGCTCAAACGAGAAGGTCGCAGCACTCCAGTCGCAGCGTGAGGATATCAATCGCGGCCTCGCCACCAACGAACAGTCCCGCGCCTATGTGATCAGATCGCCGATCGGAGGCACGGTTTCTGCCCTCACGGCCAAGATCGGCGAGCCGCTGAACACGCAGCAGGCGCTCATGAGCGTCGTGCCGCTGAATGCAACATTGCATGCGCAACTGGACGTGCCCAACGCCGCCGTCGGTTTTGTCGAGGTCGGGCAGGAGGTACGGTTGGCGATCGATACCTTCCCTTACCAGAGCTTCGGGACGATCGCAGGTCGCGTCAAGAGCCTGTCGAAAAGCCCGATCAACCGTGGCAGCGGCGCGAGCACCAACCTGAACTATCTCGTGACGGTCGACCTCGAGCGGCAGAGCATCACGGCCTTCGGGAAGCAGCAAGCGCTGTTTCCCGGCATGACCTTGTCGGCCCGGATTGCGACCGCGCGCCAATCTCTACTCGAATGGCTGTTCGAGCCGTTGTTCGCCCTTCAACGACGATAGGACCCGCGATTGTCTGCTAGAGCACTTCAGGCCGGGTTCTTTTCAACCTCACGGATTCGTCTCATTCGTCAGAATGAGGTCAGCGAATGCGGTCTGGCCTGTCTGGCAATGATGGCGAGCTTTTACGGGCACGACGTTGATCTGGCGACGATGCGCCGACGTTTCACCCCATCATTTCGAGGAGCCCCGCTGTCGAGCCTGATCAAGATCGCAGACCAGGTCGGCCTCCTGCCTCGCGCCGTCAAGCTGCCGCTGGAGGAGCTGCCCAATCTCGCATTGCCGGCGATCCTCCACTGGAACATGAACCATTACGTCGTCATCGAGCGGGTTTCCGGCGACAAGGCGCTGATCCACGACCCTGCTGGCGGCAGTGAATGGCTTCAAATGTCTGAGGTTTCGGACCACTTTACCGGCGTTGCGCTGGAGTTGCGGCCAAACGAAGCATTCGAGAAGAAAACGGAGCGTACGGTGTTGCGCTGGTCGCAGCTCTGGACGCGGATCAACGGGCTTGGAAGTTCATTCCTCCAGGTCATCGTCCTCAGTGTCGTGCTGCAGATCTATGTGCTTGCCCTGCCCTACTACTTGCAGATCGGCATAGACAACGCGCTGCCGGCGCTCGACCACGATCTGCTTGCCGTGCTTGCGCTTGGTTTTGGGCTGTTCACCGCGTTCAATGCGAGCGCGAGTTTCCTTCGCTCCTTCGTGATCCTGGCGGCAGGCTCGGCATTGGGCTTCGGCATCGCCTCGAACATCGCCAGGAAACTGTTCCGCTTGCCGCTCGACTGGTTCCAGAAGCGGGAGGTCGGCGACATTCTCTCCCGCTTCCAGTCGGTGACGCCGATCCAGAAGATGCTGACGGAAGGTGTTGCTGGAACGTTGGTCGACGGGTTGCTCGCGCTGACGACGCTGGCGATCATGTTCTTCTACAGCGCCAAGCTTGCAATGATCGCGCTGACCGCCTTCTTCCTCTATTTCGTCGTTCGCCTGATATCCTTCTCGTTCGAGCGCCGCGCCCAGGAAGGCAGTATCATCGCGCACGGCAAGGAACAGACGGCGCTCATCGAGACGATACGCGGTATCCAGACCTTTCGTCTCTACAATGGTGAAACGATGCGGCATGCCATGTGGCAGACATTGTTGACGGATGCCGTCAATGCCAACATCCGCTCCTCGCGCATCGGCATTTGGCAAACGACCGGCAATGCCTTGTTGTTCGGCCTGGAGAATGTCGTCACCATCTATCTCGCAATCGGCTTCGTCATGAATGGCGGCTTCAGCGTCGGCATGGTTTTCGCCTACCTCGCCTATAAAGGTCAGTTCCTCGAAAAGGCCGGCAATCTCGTCGATCAGGGCATGGCGTTCTTGATGCTACGGCTGCATCTGGAACGCTTGGCCGATATCGCCTTGGACGAGGATGACAGAAGCTTTGCCCCCAGTTCCATGGCCGTCACGGAATTAAAAGGACGGATGGAGCTCAAAAGCGTTTCCTACCGCTATTCTCCAACCGATCCCCTCGTTCTCCAGGAGATCGACTTTTCCGTTGAAGCCGGCGAACATGTGGCCATCACCGGGCCGTCGGGCATGGGTAAATCGACGCTCCTCAAGGTGATGCTCGGGCTGCTGTTGCCTCAATCCGGTGAGGTGGCCGTCGACGGTCTTCCCCTCCAGCAGTTCGGTCACAAGAGCTTTCGCGACCAGATCGCAGCCGTCCTGCAGGACGACAATCTCTTCGCCGGATCCATAGCGGACAATATCACGCTGTTTGCCGAGCAGGCCGATCTTGAAGCCATTGCCGATGCCGCACGCGCTTCGGCAATTCACGACGAGATCATGAAAATGCCGATGCAATATGAAACGCTCGTCGGCGACATGGGATCGAGCCTCTCCGGCGGCCAGAAGCAGCGCGTGTTGCTGGCGCGCGCGCTTTATAGAAAGCCGAAAATGCTTTTCCTGGATGAAGGCACATCTCACATGGACGCCGCCAACGAAGCGCGCGTCAATCATTCCATACGCTCACTCGGCATTACCCGCATCGTCGTCGCTCACCGGCAGGAAACCATCGCCGCCGCCGACAGGGTTCTTTACATGGACGGCGAAGGCCTGCGACCTCTCGGTCCGCCAAAGGAAGTCATCAGCTTGCAACTGGGCGAAAGCCTGAGCACGCGTTGAGAGCGTGACGTCGCGCCTGGTTTCGGATTGCATCAAGCGGCGCTGCCAGCCACGCCGTCCAACTGCTTGAGAGCCTCATCCGGCAGCGCGAGCCAGGCGGCGGCGAGGTTCTCCCTGAGATGGCCGACGGACGAAGTGCCGGGGATCAGCAGGATATTTTCCGCGCGATGCAGCAGCCAGGCGAGCGCCACCTGCATGGGCGTGGCTTCAAGGCGTGCGGCGACATCGGACAGGGTGGACGACTGCAGCGGGCTGAACCCGCCGAGCGGGAAGAACGGCACATAAGCGATGCCGTCGCGCGCGAGGTCGTCGATCAGCCTGTCGTCGCTCCGATGCGCCAGATTGTACTGGTTCTGCACGCAGACGATCTCAGTGATCCCACGCCCTTCGGCGATTTGTTTGGATGTGACGTTGCTCAGCCCGACGTGACGCACCAGGCCTTGCCGCTGGAGATCGGCGAGCGCCGTCAGGGGCGCTTCGATCGACCCTTCGGCCGGACCGTGCACGTCGAACATGATCCTGAGATTGACGACATCAAGCACATCGAGGCCGAGATTACGGAGGTTGTCGTGTACTGCCTCCGTCAGCTCTTCGCGCGAGCAGGCCGGAATCCAGGATCCATCCGCGCCGCGCCGGGCGCCAATCTTGGTGACGATGACGAGATCGTCGCGATAGGGATGCAGCGCTTCGCGGATGATCTGGTTGGTGACGTGCGGGCCATAGAAGTCGCTGGTATCGATGTGGTTTACGCCGCTCGCGACTGCCTCTCGCAGCACAGCCAAGGCCGCGCCATGATCCTTGGGCGGGCCAAATACGCCAGGCCCGGCAAGCCGCATGGCGCCATAGCCGAGCCGCTTTACGCTGCGGCCGCCGAGGTTGAACGTGCCGGACTGATCGATAGTGGACATGATCTAACTCCTTTCAAGAGATGACGCCAAGATAGGCTCAAGATAAGCATTGTCGGAGCGTGTGAAAATTGGCTATAATCCGCACAGGCTGTGCGGAGTGGCGAACAGTGAAAGCAGATCTGAGTGATCTCAATGCCTTCGTTGCCGTGGCGCGTGCCGGCGGTTTTCGCGAAGGCGCGCGCGTCAGTGGCAGCAGCGCCTCCTTCCTCAGCGAAGCGGTGCGTCGCCTGGAGGGCCAGCTCGGCGTCAGGCTGCTCAACCGGACGACACGCAGCGTCGTCCCGACCGAAGCGGGCAAAGGCTTGCTGGAGCGGCTCGGCCCTGCTTTGAGCGAGGTGGAGTCTGCCCTCGACGTCGTCAACGGTTTTCGCGACAGGCCGGCCGGTGCGCTACGCCTCAATGTGCCGGTCAGCGCGGCGCGGCTGGTGCTGCCCGCCATCGTTCCGCCGTTCCTTGCCGCCTATCCCGATATTCGGCTGGAAGTGGTCACCGACGAGAGCTTTGTCGACGTGATCGCGGCCGGCTGCGACGCCGGCATCCGCTATGACGAGCGGTTGGAGCAGGATATGATCGCGATACCGATCGGGCCACGCGTCCAGCGCTTTGCCATCGCAGCCTCCCCGGACTACCTCGATCGCCGTGGCCGGCCGCAACATCCGAGCGAGCTGCTCGGCCATGCCTGTCTATTGGGTCGCTTTGCCAGCGGCGCGATGACGGCGCCGTGGGAGTTCGAGCGCGATGGCGAGATAGTGCGAGTGGACCCGACGGGGCCGCTGATCGTGCGGGTCGGCGGGGCGACCGATTTGGCCGTCGATGCAGCGATATCAGGAACAGGGATAGTCTGCCTCTTCGAGGACTGGCTGCGCCCGCATATCGACAGTGGCGCGCTCGAGCCCATCCTCGAACCGTGGTGGCAGCGTTTCTCCGGGCCATTCCTCTACTATCCCGGGCGTCGGCTGGTACCGGCGCCGCTCCGGGCATTCATCGACTTTGTCAAGGCATCGGCTCCGGCATAATTCTTTAGCCGGAATCGATCTAGGGATAAAATGGTGTCGCAATTCAAGGTTTACAGCATCCTTTGCGCGTCTAAAAGATGCGGCGCTGTAAGCGGCCTTAATGGCCGACGATGCGCTAAAGCATCTCTCGCAAAAGTGTGCAGCGGTTTTGCGGCAAAGACATGCGGAAAACAAAGACCTAAAGCGCGGCACGCGAATCTGAAAGATCGCGACGCGCTTTAGAGCTTGACCTCGGCATTGTCGCCCATATCAGGTTTGCTGTTCGAGACTGCTGCGGCCGCCATCTTGATATAGCTGATGATCGTGCCCGGGCTGTCCCAATATTCGGCCGAAGCCGGCGTTATCTTGAGGATACGGATGGAAGGATCGTCGGGATTGTCCCACCAGGCCTTTGCCGGCGTCGCCCATAATTCCCTGATTCTCTCCCGGTCGTTTTGCACTTCGGCCCTCCCCGATACGGAAACATATTTCTGTCCCTTGGTGTCGGCAAAGGCGAGGCACACGTTTGGCCAGCGAGTGATTTCATCGTCCTTGTGACTGCCGACATCCGTCAGAAAATAGATCGCATTCTCGAGCTGCGCGGTATAGGCGGACATCGGGCGGGCTCGCAGATCGTCGCCGCTGCGGGTCGTCAGCATGCAAAACCCGATCTTGTCGATCAATTCCCATACTCGTGTCGCATCGTCTTGATTGGCCATCGTCATCTCCATCTGTGCAAGAGACGAAGTAACCATCTGCCGCGGCCGATGTTCCCAGTCGGCGGGCCTCACGAGCCGATTCCCAGGGTGATCGAGGCACGCAGTCGATCAATGGACGCTTGGGGTTTTCATGACAATTGCGAAGTCTTCGGCGACCAGTTCGCTGACGGCGATGAGAACTTCCTCCAGGGAAAAGCCCGATGTCAGAGCGCGTTGAATCAGATCCTGCAGATCCGGCTCCACGACATCGCGGCAATCCTCGAGGCGTTCTTCCGAAACGGTGAGGCTATTGAGTTCGTCCATTGTCTGTCCTTTCAGGGGAATGTAACCGCCAAGGCCCGGAAAGGCTGGCGAGGATAAAGCCGTTAACGGGCGGCCACCGCCCGCTTCGGACCGGGCAGCAGGCCCTCACGCTGCATCTGCTTGCGTGCAGCCTTGCGATGTCGGCTGATCGCCTGTGCCTTTTCCCTGACGCGCCGTTCGGACGGCTTCTCATAGGCGCGCCGTTCCTTCATTTCGCGGAACAGCCCTTCGCGCTGCATTTTCTTTTTCAAGACTCTGAGCGCTTGATCGACATTATTGTCTCGGACGAGTACCTGCATTTCGAGTTCTCCTTGTTTGGGATGGTGCGCCGATCGCCACTCAGTCGAGCTGCTCGGCGATCAGAGCCTGCAATTCGCGGCGGGTGAGAAGGCAGGGAAACGGCTTCCAGCTCCTGGGAGCATTGCGGACAGCCTCGTCATCCTCACGCGGATTCGCCGCCGCAACCGCGGTGGCTGTATGTGTGTTGTTCAAAAAGAAATCCTTTGCCGGCCTTGGCCGGCGTTATCGATTGTTTGTGGGATTGCCCATCACGCAGCCTTAAGGCGCGCGCCGATGCATAAGCGTCTCAATCAGCAGCCGGCAACGGCTTGGATTTCCGCTTGGATCGGGTACATCTGCAACATAGGGCTCGGCGAGCAGAATTGCAACGGATAGCCCGGATGGTTGGCGCGGGCACCGCCAATCGCCTTCAGATATACTCGGCGCCATTTTATTCAAGTTATCCGGGTATAGTTTTTGCCGAATTTTCCTCAATTTTGCGCGAGAGTGACATTATTCAGCCGGAATGGAAGCAACGCGAAGATCGCCATCGAAATTAACCTTCTGTTAAATAGGCCATTGACTTGTAGTATTAATAGGTTGTTAAAGGAGCCGCTCGCTGAGGTCGAAATTGACCCGCCAATAAACAATTTGAGGAGAGTGCAATGGCTTCGCCGATACACGCAACTGATGATAGTGCAACATTTCAAGAAACTGATGTTATTTCCGGAAACCTGCTTTCCAACGATTCTTCCGACAACGGCCACCTGTTCCTGCGCGCATTCGATGGCGCAAGTGTTGGCGCCAAGAGCGGCAACAGCCAGGTTACTGAAATCCAGGGCGATTACGGTACCTTCTTCGTCAAGCCGGACGGCAGCTACACCTATGTCCTGAGCGACGCTGCCAAGATCGGTTTCGCCAACGGCGAATCGTTCCAGGAGAAGGTTTCGTACAAGATCTCCGACGGCAGCGGTCACACCGACGTCGGCCTGTTCACTTTGAACATCCAGGGCGTAACCAAGCCGATCGCAGTCGACGATACCTTCAGCTTCACCGAAGGCAACGCCATCGGCGGTAACGTTCTGGATAACGACATTGCCGGCGACAACGGCAAGATGTTCCTGCGTCAGTTCCTGACCGAGCAGGTAGACGGCAAGGATGGCGCCGTTACCGACGTTGCCGGCACCTACGGCATGTTCCACGTCAAGGCGGATGGCACATTCACCTATGAACTGACCTCCGATCTGGATGCAGGTCAGACGTACACGGAAGTTCTCCGTTACTACAAGATCTCCGATGGCGAAGGCCACACGGACGCTGCCAAGGTGACGCTCAACATCACCGGCACGGATGCTCATCCCGACGGCGTCGGTGTTTGATCCGCAGCGATAGATCAGTGAGACACGACGCCCGCCGCGCAATCGGCGGGCGTCCGCATATTCGCCACTCTGATACAAGGCCCGGCGGGACGCCGGTATATAATCCTTTTTAGCTAGTTCTTATAGACGCGGGGGAGGCGTAGTCTCGAAGTTCGGAGGACACGCCCTTGACCGAACACATCGAACCCAAGCAAATCGAGACAGACGATCTGACGAAAGTCTGGTCCGTAACCGAGTTCTGCGCTCGTCACCGCATAGATATCGAGGAACAAGCGCTGCTGCTCAAACTCTTCGGGCCGTTCGCGACCGCCTCCGAATTGCTTCACAATGCCAAACGCGCGCCAAGGTTCAGATGAGGCCTTCCCCATTTCTTCAACGATCTTCTCACAAATCCCGGTAAGTCATTCGGTGAACGAGACGGCGCGAGATATCGCCTGATCGGGTGACGCTCGCTATCTTGCCTCTCCTTAGACTTTTGGGCAGTAATCGAAATGGTGCGATCGTTGCATTTGGCGGAACCATCATCGTGAAAACGAGCGGCGCTGATATGGATCATGTCGATATCGTTGATGCTGTCTATCAGGCGGCGGTCCGTTCAGAACTATGGCCGGATACGCTGTGCGCGATCGTTGATTACGTCGGTGCTGTCGCCGGAAATATTGTCTATCAGGCGCCTGATGGCCGCGGCAGCTTTCTGATCCCCGGCCGCATGCGTGAAGATTTGAATGCGCTCTATCTTCAGCATTACACGGGCAATCCCTATGCCCGTGCGTTCGAGAAGGTAAGGCCGGGCGAGATCGCGGTCGGCAACAAGCTGATCGATGCCGAGGCCGTCCGGCATTCGGCCTTTTATGCCGATATCTGCGAGCCTCAAAACATCTTCAATCAGCTCTTCCTGCCGCATGCCAGCCTGCACGAGCGGGGAGGTATTGGCGGTGTCGCTCTGTTCCTGTCTCGTCAACAAGACGAGCACGCTGTCGAAGCGGCAGCGCGGTTAGAGCGGCTGAGCCCGCATATGGCGCGGGCGATCGATCTTTCCTTTCAGGTAAACCGGATCGCCCGCGCACCCGAATTGCCGCAACGGCTGATCGATGCAATCGCGGATGCGGCCGTGCTGATCGATAGTCGGGGTGCCGTCCTTCTCTTGAATGCGGCAGCCGAAGCACTGCTCAAGCAGGCTGACGGCATTTTTCTCAGCCGATCCGAGAGACCCTCGCTTGCCGCCCATATTTCGAAGACATCCACCCGCCTAGTGAACGCCATTCGTCAGGCTTTGCTGATAGCCGATGGCGAAGACACGCCTTTCGACGGGGCATTGTCGATCTCCCGGCCATCGGGTTTGCCGCCCTATCTGGTGATGATCACGCCGCTTGCACCGACAGCGGTTTCGATATGGGATGCGGTTGATAGCGGAGCGCGCGTCCTCATTCATATCGTCGATCCGGAAGCGAAGACGCGTCGGCAAGCGCAACAACTGCAACACATCTTCGGCCTGACCGAAGCCGAAACCCGTGTCGCCGCACTGGTCGGCAGCGGAATGAATCTGCCCGAGATTGCCCGGGTTCTTGGAATTTCGTCCAACACGGTAAAAACCCACACCGGCCGATGCTTTGGCAAAACGGGGGTACGATCCCAGGCGGCGCTCGCCAGGCTGATTGCCTCGATCCCGATCGCCGGAAACAGGCCGGCGACGCCGTCCCGCACGAATGGAAAGAGCCGTCCGCGGCAATCGTAAATTCTACGTCTTTTGCGAGAGCCGCAAAGAACGCTGTAGCACTCTGAATTATGCAGTAGCCATCTTCACGCGGGAGATATGGTCTGGAGAGACCGCTGCGTGACCCCATAGGTCCGGGTGATTTTCCTGAATTGCTGCTCACTCTCTGCACAAAATCTGCAATCCGGCGCGGCATTCTTCCGCCATGAGCAAGAACGACATCCCCCTCGCACCACACCGTCCGGCGTTGCCGGATCGCCTCCGCAATGACGGATGGTGGCTGACGGAGGCGAGCTGGCCTCGAGGGACCGCCTCCGAGGAGACCCCAGCAACCATGCTCATCGTGATCGAAAAACGGCATCTACGAGAGGAGCACCAATGGACACAACCGACACGCTGACAGAAGCAAAGCCCATCAGGCGTGGCAGTAGCCGGATTGCCACGCTGTCTGCGCTGGTGGCGCTGGCTGATTTTATGATCTTTGGTCAGATGTCCGGGATAAACCTTTTCCTGTTTGCGCTCGCCGTCTGCGTCGGCATTCTACTTTCGGCCGGGAAGATCCGAGCGCCGTCAATGGCTGCTCTCCTGTTTGGTTTCTCGGTTCTGGCGTCGGCACCTCTGCTGGAAGCGCCCTCATTAACCGGCATCGCCCTTTGCTTCAGCGCGCTGATAGCGGTTGCTCTCATCGTCGCCAGGCTTATGCCTCGCAGTCTGACCGGTCTGCCGCTGGTGTTTCTCCGTTTCACTCTTGTCATTCCCTTGCGGCTTGCCGACGATATTAGGAAATATCTTAAGACGCCGGCCAGACGTTTCTCCTTCACCGTCGTTTGGCAGGGCGTCGGCCTCTGGATCATGCCGCTCGCTCTCGCCGCAGTCTTCGTGTTCCTCTTTGCGGCTGCAAACCCGCTGATCGAGATCGCGCTGCGCAGCATCCGCTTTGCCGTTCTGTTGCAGTTTCTCGACCTTTGGCGGATCGGCTTCTGGATGATGATCGCTACTGTGGTCTGGGCGATGTTGCGGCCGCGCCTGAAGCGGCGCGCTGCGAGGTCGCAAGCCAGCAGGGCGTTCGTCATCGTGCCGACCAGAAATGCACCGTTCGGCCAGGCCTCCCTGCTGCGGTCGCTGTTCCTCTTCAACGCGCTCTTTGCCGTGCAGACACTTCTCGATCTCGTCTATCTCTGGGGCGGCGCAGACCTGCCCGATCACATGAGTCACGCAGAATATGCTCATCGCGGCGCCTATCCGCTGATTGCGACGGCGCTTCTGGCCGCCGGTTTCGTTCTCCTCGCCATGCGTCGCGGCGGGCCTGGCGATCAAAGTTCGCTGATCCGCGGCCTCGTCCATGCCTGGATAGGCCAGAACGTCCTTCTCTGCCTGTCCTCGATTCTGCGGCTTGGACTTTACGTCGAGGCCTATTCGCTGACGGAGCTGCGCGTCGCCGCCGGCCTCTGGATGGGCATCGTCGCTGTCGGCCTCGTCTTGATCCTGCTGCGCATTCTGCTCGACCGATCCAACGAGTGGCTGATCGCCACGAACCTCGCTTCGCTGATTGCGGTGCTCTATATCAGCGCCTTCATCGACTTCCCTGATGTCATCGCCCGCTTCAATGTCGTCCACAGTCAGGAAATCAGCCAGGAAGGCCCGCCGCTCGACCTTGATTATCTCTCCTCGCTCGGTCCTTCCGTCATTCCGGCGCTCGATCTCTACCTCCTCAAGCTGCCGGATCACCTGATCGAGCAGAGGAGCCAAGCTGCGACTGTTCGGCATTATCTCGCCAGGAATTTTGAGATGCGCCGGCGGGACTGGCGGAACTGGACCTTCCGGGCGGCGCGGTTGGGGAGTTATCTTCTGGCTCCCATTGCAAGATAGAACGAGAACGATAACAACAGGCACGACAAACCAATGCAGGACTGGTGATGGCGCCCCGCATTCTCATCGTTGATGACGAACCTCATATCCGCGACGTGATCTGCTTCGCCCTTGAGCGCGCCGGCCTGGCATCGATGGCCGCCCGCAACGGCACCGAGGCGATGGCGGCCTTCCGCCGCGGCAACATCGATCTCATCATCCTCGATATCGGCATGCCCGACATGGACGGCCTGGAGGTCTGTCGCCATATCCGCAAGACGTCGGCATTGCCGATCCTGTTTCTTTCGGCGCGCGACGAGGAGATCGACAGGGTGCTCGGTCTCGAAATCGGCGGGGACGATTATGTCACCAAGCCGTTCAGTCCGCGCGAACTCGTGGCTAGGGTCAAGGCGATTTTGAAGCGCAGCAGCAATGAAGTGGGGGCTGACAGACGCCACGCCACCCTTGTCGCCGGTGAACTCAGCCTGGATCGGCGTGGCAGGACGGTCATGTTTGGAGAGAGCACCATCGCAATGACAGCGCTCGAATTCGCAATCCTGGATGCATTATTGTCACGCCCCGATATGGTCTTCAGCCGCGAACAGTTGATGGAGGCGGCCTATGGCGCCGGAACCTATGTCGCTGACCGGACGATCGACAGCCATATCCGCAACATCAGGGCCAAGTTCCTGGCGGTCGGCGGTTCCGCGATCATTGCAACCGTTCACGGCATCGGTTTCAAGCTCGCCGCCGACATCGGGAGGAAGGCCTGATGTCGGCACCGAAAGTCAGGACGAAGTGGCGGCCGACGCTGGCGCTGATCGTCTATGTCGTGCTTCTCGCGGTCATGGCGCTGCCGATCCTGATCGTCATCTGGTTTTGTGCCGTGGAGGCGAGTTCGAACCGGATGGCACCGGCGGAGATCGGCGCCCTCGTCGTCGCCTTCATCCTGACGCTCGGTGTTGCCTATGTGCTGACCCGCACCATCACCGGGCCTATCGACGCTTTGATCGCCCGGACGGAAGAGATCGCCCGAGGCGGCAAGGGAGCGATCCGGCCGCTGGAAAGCTATGGAACGCGCGAGATCGCCGTCCTGTCGCAAAGCTTCCTCGATCTCGCCGGAAAACTGGTCGATCGCACCGAATATGTTCGCTCCTTTGCTGCCCATGTCTCCCACGAACTGAAATCGCCGCTGACGGCCATCCGCGGTGCGGCAGAGCTTTTGCGCGATGACGATGCCGAAAGGCCGATGACGAAGGCGCAGCGTTTGCAGTTTCTCGACAACATCGTCGCCGATGCCGTCCGGCTCGATGCATTGTTGCAGCGGCTGAGGGAACTTGCGCAGGCGGAAACGCCCGTGGCCGAGGGCAGAAGCAGCGTCACGGACATCATATCCTCACTGCGCGGGCGATTTCCCGCTCTCAATATTTCCGGCACAGGCGATACGGAAATATCGGTTGCTCTTCCCCAGGAAGCAGCCGGCATCGTCTTTGCCAACCTCGCCGAAAACGCTCTTCAGCACGGCGCCACGCTGTTGGAACTCAGAGTATCGGCCGACGGCCGAACAGCCGTCATTCTTATCCGCGACGACGGCAGCGGTATCTGCGAGGCCAATCGCCAACGCATCTTTCAGCCGTTCTTCTCAACCCGCCGCGAACAGGGCGGTACCGGCATGGGCCTCAGTATCGTCCACGCCATGCTGAGTTCCCACGGCGGTACGATCCGCCTGGTGAAGACGACCAGCGCCGGCACCGAGTTCGAAATCACCATCCCCGGACCGAGCTGACGTTCCAGAGACTGATCGGAACATTGCTCGGAAAGGCGTCCCCTGAGCAAGGTGATGTCGCCAAGCCAGTGGATCAGTTTCCAGGCTCTATCGTCGTCAATGCAGCCTGCGCGATGACATCTGCAATGCGTTTGGACAGCGCCGGGTCTGAAGCAGCGCGGGCGAGGGTCACACCACCACTGAGCATGGCGAGCAGCAAGATCGCCTGATCTTCCCGGCGCCTTTTGGATTGACCCGGTATCTCACCCTCCGGCAAGCCGACCGCAACTTCCTCGATGAGACGTTTGAGTTCTGCCGTATAGGCGCTTCGTGTTTCATCGTCTGCGCGCATGACGTCGGGGGAAAGGCTCGGCAGAGCGCAGCTCTCGGCCAGGTCGCAGGTTCTTTTATAGCCGAGATAGTAGCCGACGAATGTCGTCAGCCAGTCTTTCGGGTGATTGGCCTTTAGCGCCGCAATTCCTTGCCGCAGATCTTCGAGGCCCGTCAGCACGGCGGTGCGAAAGGCTTCGCCCTTGGACTTGAAATGTCCGTAGAAGGCACCGTTGGTCACGCCTGCCGCCTTGGTCAATGCATCGATGCCCGCACCGCCATAGCCTTCCTTTCTGAAAACCTGTCCAGCCGCGGCAATGACGCGCGTTCGGGTCTCCTGCTTATGTTCGGCACTGTATCGCATGCATGTCCCTTTTGAGAGTGATCACTCTTTATTTCTTGCTAGGAGAGTGATCGATGTGTATGCATAAAGAGTGATCGGTATATATCAAAAACGGTCACGGTTCAAACAAGGAGACATGCGATGCCCATCACGCTCACCGTACCCGAAGGCCTGCTTTCGCAGCGGGCTCAGGCCCAAGCCTTTGCCGGATTGACAGACGCGTTGCTCGATGCCGCCGGCTTGACCGGTAATGACTTCATGACAGCCAATATTATCGGCACGATCAACGTGCTGCCGCGGGAACATGTACTTGCGGCGGGAGAGCCGATCGCTGCAGCCTTCGTTGAGCTCAAGCTGCCCGAGATAGCGCTGGTGAGCGCTGAAGCAAAACAGTCTTTCTTCGAAAAAGCGGCCGATGTCATCGAACAGGCCGCCGAAGGCCGGCTCAAGCGCGAGCATATATGGTCGAACATCGTCTACGCGCCTGAAGGGGCCTGGGGTATCGCCGGCCGCAGCTATAACAATGCCGATCTCGTCGGCGCCATCCAGGGTGCGGTTGCCGCCTCGTAACGATCGCGGCGTACGCTCGGAAATCTCAGACTTGATGCAATGCCGGGCCGGCGATACCAGGGCGTCGCGGTCCGGCGCCTTGACGGAGCCAGACCATGCAGCTTGCCAACTATCTGTTCTTTTCCACCGGTTGCAAAGAGGCGCTCGCCTTCTATGCCGAATGCGGGCTTGGCCGGATCACGCAATTGGAGCGCCACGGCGCAGACGGGATGCCCGTTGCCAGCGAAGCCATGCGGGGCAAGGTGATGCACGCTCGTTTCGAAGGACCTGGTATTCTGTTCTTCGCCTCGGACAATCACGATGCCGAGCCGATGCGAGGTTCCGCCCATATGCTGATCATGGACGACCGAGGCAGTACCGCCAGCCTCTTCGCACGGCTGGCCGAGGGGGGCAAGATTACGACACCACTCGCCGTCCAGCCATGGGGAAGCTATTATGGTAAGCTCACTGATCGCTTTGGAGTCCAGTGGATGCTTGATTGCCTGGCGTGAGCATGTGCTGTCCATATGACGGCAGGAGATATAAACTCGCCACCGACCAAGCTATTGCGTGCCACCCCTCCCAACTCGAATGTTCGCGTCTCACCGCGTCGTATAACCGCCGTCGATAACCAGCACTTCGCCGGTGACATAACTTGCCGCCGCCGAGCAGAGGAACAATGCGGCACCCGCCACCTCCTCCGGCTGCCCGACGCGTCCCATCGGGGTCATGCTGCGCCAGGTCGGGAACCAGTCGGGATTGTCGATGCCGCCGCGCGACAGATCGGTCTCGATGTAGCCGGGGGCGATGGCGTTGACGCGGATATTCTCGGCGGCCACCTCGCTGGCGAGGCTTTTCGTCATCATGTGGACCGCCGCCTTGGAGGTATTATAGGCGACCTGGTTCTGGGGAATGTTGGACACGATGCCCGATATCGAGCCGATATTGAGGATGGCGCCGCCGCCTTGGCGCCGCATCGGTGCTAATGCGGCGCGGCAGGCGCGAAAGACGGCGTCGACATTGACCGTCATGATCTCGCGCCAGATGGTATCGGGAAATTCGCCGCTGTCGCCGTGAATGGCGATGCCGGCATTGTTGACGAGGATGTCGAGCCGCCCCGCCCGCGAAAGAGTCTCAGCGACGAGTTCGTCGGCAGCGCTTTCCTTCGTCAGGTTGACGGCGATGAAATCGCAATCGACGCCGGCCTTGGAGAGCTGGTCTTCCGCGGCCGGATTGCGGGTTCTGCCCGTGATGATGACTTTGGCACCCGCCTCGCCGAGCGCCTCGGCGATCGCAAGCCCGATGCCGCGCGTGCCGCCGGTCACCAGCGCCACCTGTCCGTTCAGGCGAAATCTGTCGAAGATCATGGCCGTTTCCTCTCTTGAGTGGGTTCGCGAGTGTAGAAGGCGGATGCACTTTCGTCAGATGTCGGCGCTCTGCGGCAGGATGACGAGATCGCGGATGGTGATGTTGCGTGGGCGTGTTAGCATGAAGAGCACGGCTTCGGCCACTTCGTTCGCCTCCATCAGGCCGCCTGCTGCGAGCGCCTCGTCCAACTTCTCCTGCGGCCAATCGCTGAGGAGGGCCGTGACCACGGGGCCTGGAGCGACGGCGCCCACGCGCAAGCCATGCTTGGCCACCTGCCGCCTCAGCGTATGGACGAATGCCTGGACGGCATGTTTCGAGGCCGTGTAGATCGGTTCCCAGACGACGGGGACCATGCCGGCGACGGAACTCGTCAGGATGATATCCCCGGTCTTGCGCTCGACCATATGCGGCAGAACGGCATGCACCGAGCGGAAGGCGGCGTTGATGTTCAGATTGAGCATCCGGTCCCAGGCATCCGGGTCGCCGCCCAGCACCTCGCCGCCGATATAGGAGCCGGCATTGGCGTGGAAGATGTCCAACTGGCCGGCTTTTTCCAAAATCTCAGGCATCATCCGTTCGACGCTTTTCGGATCGGTGAGATCGATGACCAAGGGAATGGCGTTGGCGTCGAGTTTCGAGCAGATTTCCTTCAAGGCGTCTTCATTTCGGTCGACCAGCACGACCCGAGCGCCCGCGGCAAGCATGGCCTTGGCGCATTCAAGGCCGATACCCGACGCCGCTCCGGTGACGGCCGCGACTTTTCCAGACAGATCCTGTCCCATTTTCTTCCTCTGCTTTCTGGTTGCTTTAGGCTCGGCCGTGCGAAATTCGCGATCGGCGTGCCAACGAGTCGACGATGACGGCGACGGCAAGGACAGCGCCGGTGATCATGTATCGAAGCGATGACGACAGATCGAGAAGCGTCAGCCCGCTGGCGATCGACTGGATGACGATGATGCCGAGAAGGGCTGAATAGGCGCTGCCGCGCCCGCCGAACAGGCTCGTGCCGCCGATGACTGCTGCGGCGATGGCGTTGAGATTGACGTCGCCCGTTCCGGCCTGCTGACTTGCCGTCGCCAGCCGCGCGGCGGAGAGAACGCCGCCGGTGGCAGCAAGCAGGGCGCACATGACGAAGGCGCTCGTATAGATGCGCGAGACGTTGATGCCGGAACGACGGGCAGCCTCCCTGTTGCCGCCGACGGCATGCATCGAGCGTCCCCATTTCGTGCGCGTCAGCGCATAGTTCATCGCGGCGACGAGCCCGACGAAAAGACCGAACATCCAGGGAATGCCGCGCGACTGGTTGAGATAGAATGCGACTGCTTCCAGGGCGACGGTGATGATGATAGCGCGGACAAGCAGCCCGCCGGCCGATTTCGCCGACAGGCCGGCCGCCCGCCGGCGCGCCGAGGTGCGGTAGCTGGAGAAGAAGAAGGCAATGCCGGCAAGGGCCACCAGCAGATAGGCGACCGGGTCCGGCATGACCATGATCTGGCCGAAACTCACGAGCCAGGAACCATAGGGAAGATTGATCGAACCGGTCGCTCCGAGGATATAGAGCTGCAGGCCGAGAACCGCGAGCAGCCCCGACAGCGTCGACACGAAGCTCGGCATGCCGAAGCGGTTGAAGAGAAACGCGTAGAGCGAGCCGATCAGGGCGCCGACAATCATGGCGGCGAGGATCGCCAGAACCACAGGCCAGCCCTGGTTGACCCAGAAGACGCCGACCAGTGCCGAGGCGAAGCCGCTGACGGAGCCGACGGACAGATCGATCTCACCCACCATCAGGATGCAGACGATACCCAGCGAGATGACGCCGACGGTCGAGCAGTCGAACAGCATGTTGACGAGGTTGCTGCTCGAGAGAAACACCGGATTGAGCGCCTGGAACACCGTCCAGATGATCGCCAGGCCGACAATGACCGGCAGCGAACCGAGATCGCCGGAGCGGATGCGATCTCCAAAGGTGCGGATCGAGCCGGCAAGGCTATCGTCGTGGTGCACTCTTTCGTCACGCCGGTCGAGGAGCGCAGGTGCTGCCGGTTCATTCTGGATGGTCTTCATCATGGCCTGCCCTCCTCGTTTTGTTGGCTTTGCGCCTTGCGGCGCATCGCGCGGCGGGAGACGGAATTGTTGGATGCACCGGTGATGGCGCTGACGAGCTGTTCGTTGGATGCGTCGGGCGGCATGGTGCCGTTGTTGCGTCCGAGCCGAAGGACGACAATACGGTCGGCGACGGCGCGAACGTCCTCCATATTGTGGCTGATCATGATGACGGCGAGGCCGCGTTCCCGCACGCGCTCGATGAGGTCAAGCACTTCAGCGGTCTGGGCGACGCCGAGCGCTGCTGTGGGTTCGTCGAGCATGATCAGTTTCGGCTGGAGCAGCAGCGATCGGGCGATTGCTACCGTCTGGCGCTGTCCGCCGGAGAGCGAGGCGACGGGTTCGCGCACGCTCGGAAGGCGGGCCGAAAGCTCGTTCAAGAGCTTCCAGGCAGCGATCTCCATCTTGACTTCATCGAGCTGATAGGGGCTGAGCTCCTTGCCGAGAAAGATATTGGCGACGACGTCCAGATTTTCGCAAAGCGCCAAATCCTGGAAGACGGTTGCGATGCCGAGGTCGAGAGCGGCGCTCGGGCTCGACAAGTTGACCGGTTTGTCTTCGAAGAAGATCGTGCCCGAGCTTGGCTGGTGCACGCCGGCCAGGATCTTGACAAGCGTCGATTTGCCGGCGCCGTTGTCGCCCACCAGTGCCACGACCTCGCCGGCATACACATCGAGTTCGATATCGGCGAGCGCCGACACTGCTCCGAAGTTCTTCGATATTCCACGCAGACTGAGGACAGGCTGACGGGAAGGGTCAGGAGTATGAGAGTTTTCAGACATCGCCTGGCCTTTCGAAAAAGCGAAAATCGGAAGCGCGACCGGTGGCCGGCCGCGCTTTCCCTTGACTCGATTACTTGGTGATGCCGAGTTTCTTGCAGCCGTCGGCATAGCGGCCGGTGCACAGCTCCTCGGCGGTGTTGATCTTCTTGTCGATGATCTCGGCCTTGAGGTTTTCGGCGGTAACGACAGCCGGTACGAAGAGCTGTGCGGGCGTGTCGTAGAGCGTCATTTCGGCCTTGATCGTTTCTCCGGCCAAGAGCTTCACGGCGACGTTGGCAGCGGCAGCGGCGACGATTTCACTCGGCTTGGAAATCGTATTGTACTGATCCCCTGCTATGATCAGCTGCAGCGCAGCGATCGTCGCATCATTACCGGTGACCGGCGGCACCGGATCCATACCCGCCGCCTTGAAAGCTGCGATGGCGCCGCCGCCGGTGCCGTCATTGGCAGCGACCACGCCGACGATCTGTTTGCCGAAGCGGGTGATCTGCCCGCCCGCCCATTGCTGGGCGTTCGCGGGCTGCCAGTTGGGCGTGTCGAATTCGGCAAGCGTCTTGTATCCGCCGCTCGCCAGACCCTCGTGAATGCCGTCCTTGATCAGCCCGGCAGCCGCATCGGTCGGTGAACCGTTGATCTGCAGAATGCCGCCGCCTTCGGTCGGCACCTTCTGTGCCTTCAGATGCTGGACGAGCGATTCCGCGATCGCCTTGCCGATCGCCTTGTTGTCGAAGGAGACGTAGAAATCGGCCTTCCCCTTCGGGATCGGACGGTCATAGGCAATGACCTTGACGCCCTGGCTCTGTGCGAGCTGGACGAGCGATGCGGCGGCCGCCGAATCCACCGGGTCCAGCACGATGACCTTGGCGCCTTGCGTGATCGCCGAATTGAACTGTTGCTGCTGTTTTGCGATATCGGCATCGGCGTTCTGATAGAGAACCTTGCACGACGCGCAAAGTTTCTTCATTTCCGCGACAAAGCCCGGGTGGTCGTGCTCCTCGTAGCGGGTCGAGCCCTGGTCGGGCATGAGGAATGCCACTGTCGCATCCGAAACGGCCGTTTGCGCAAAGGCGGAAGTACCGCCCAGCAAGGACAGGACAAATACCGCGGCGCCTGCCGCCTGTGTTGAGAATTTCATCATTTCCATCTCCTCCCATTGAAAAAATTGTGTAGTGATCGCACTGTTCTGTTGTGGCCGTTCGGCTGAAGGAACGGTCGCGCCTGTCCCGGCGGTTTGACGTTTTTGAGGACAGGCATCTCGGATCACGAGCCGCTCATCGCGTGCTCGCGTTCAAGTCAGTGTCAGTTTTCGTTCCTCCTCCTCGTCCTCCTCTTCCCTTGGACGTGCTCGTTCGGCTCCTCTAGGCCGCCTTTGCCACGTTGATATTGTCACCCAACAACCGTCGGAAACGGGAAGGCGTCATGCCTTTTTCCGCGAGAAACTGCCGGTTGAAGTTAGAAAGATTGTTGAAGCCGACCTCGAAGCAGATATCGGTGATCGATGCGTGGTCATCGCTCATCAGGATCTGGCAGGCGAGGTTGATGCGCAGGCGTTTCACATACTGTACCAGCGACATGCCGGTATGGCGGCGGAAGCCGCGCGAAAAGGCGCCTGTCGATTGTCCAGCAATCGCCGCGAGATCGGCTTCGTCGAAGGATTTGGTCAGGTGTTCCCTGATATAGGCGAGCGCTTTGTTGATGCCGGCCGACATGTAACCGGAAGGATCGGGCAGATAGCTCGGGCTGGCGAGAAGCTGCGCATCCTGTGCGCGGCTGAGCAGGCCGACGATTATCATGAAAAGCTCGATACGGCGCACACCCTGCGCCTGCTGCACCTCGTTCATCAAAGGTGCGACCTGCCGGCTGGTCTCGGCGCCGAAAAGCACGCCGCGGCGGGAGGCTTCGAGAACAGGTTCGAAGGGGCCGAGTTCGGCCAGCACCTTCATCGTGTCGATGATGAAATTCTCGCTGAACTGGATGAGCTGGCATCGAAGCGGGATGCTCGATCCCGTCGGGACATCGCTGATCCAGTTATGTGGAAGATTAGGCCCGGCAAGCACAAGATTACCAGGCTCGAACTCGCCGATGAAGTCGCCGACGAAATACCGTCCTGTTGTCGCCACGACGAGATGAAGTTCGTATTCCGGGTGAAAATGCCAACGAACCGTATGGTAGGGATAGCCATGCGCCTTCGTTGCGAAAGATTCGCCCGGGCGGATCTGAATGACTTCCAAGTCAGGTTCCATTGTTTCCTCCTCCGAGGACGGTTCCAAGCCGCCTGCCAAATTCCCTTTTTGGCTTTATTGTTAAGGGGAGTGTAGTGGGCTCGTGTCACGCCCGCCACCACGATTCCCGGCTAAAACCGATACTTTTTTGACAATCGGCGCTGCGCAACCGGTGTAAGGACGGCAGTAATCCCACTTTGCACATCGTCCAAGGGCCGGCCTCAGGCGGCCAAGGCTGCAATGACGTTTCTGACCAGCGCAGAAGAAGACAGCCGGCTCGTGGCGCAGCTCGGGGCGCCGATCGCACCGACACGCACGGAAACGCCGCCGCGGGCATTGGCGATCGCAAACATCGACTCGTCGGTCAGATCATCGCCGATGGTAATCGGGGAGCGGTTCTTGAACGGGTCGGACTGGAAAAACCGCTCCAGCGCATCGCCCTTGCTCGACCGTGCCGGACGCAGCTCGAACACCATCTTGCCAAGCTGCAATGCCCAGTTCGGCCCGGCGATCTCCGCATAGTGGCGCATGCGCTCATCGAGCACCTTTTCATATTCGGGCGCCAGCCGGTAGTGGGCGGCAACGGCCGCGCCCTTGTCCTCGATCAAGACGCCGGGGTAGTGCTCGGCTTCTGCGGTCAGCGCATGCTTCAGCGCCTGAAATTCAGGTGTCGCCTCGATCGTCTGCATTCCAGCTGCGTTCCTGATTTCTGCGCCGTGCAGGCCCGCTGTCGGAAATGCAAAGGGCTTGAACAGCGCGTCTGCATAAGCAAGCGACCGTCCGGTGACCAGCGCCAAGGCGCCGCCGAGCTTGTTCGACAGGCGATGAAGTTGTCCGGGAAGCGCCTCCGGGACCTCGATCGCATCCGGTGTGGGCGCAAGATTGAGCAGCGTCCCGTCAATATCGAGAAACATTGCCCAGCGGTCCGGCTCCTCCAAGACCATTGAAAGCATTTCCTGGGTAGCGGCATCGTCCTGCACGGCATTCTCCAAACTCTGCAATCATTGAAGCTAGGTCGCCAGTCGGCGAGGGCAAGGTGACTTTTCAGACTCCGGAACATCCAGAGCTAGTCCGCGTTGTATCTCGCCGCCTGTTCGAGACCTCGCGCGGCAGAAGGTACATTGATGCCCAAAGGCAGTTCCGAGCCCCGTGATGAGATCCATGCACCATTGGCACATGGCGCCATAGTTCTGCCGTTGGTGACCATCGATGATTATAACAATGAACTGCGTGACAAGAACGGCTTCGTTGGCGACAACGCCAATAAGAAGACGTTCCAGCAGAAGCTCGACGATTGGCGAAAACGCATCCGCAAGTTTGGGGACGATCCGATCGGCAAGACCGCGACGACAAAGCTTTCCAAGAAAAAGATCGAGGCCCTCTTGACGGGCGACGACATGGAGGCTGCCGCTCTGGTCATGGGAGCGGTGGAGGACTTTGCCCAGGACTTTGCCGAGGTGATCGGAAAGTTCCTCAAGGACGAGCGCTGGTCCAAGACCGAGCGCATTGTCGTTGGCGGAGGCTTCAGGCGAAGTCGCTTCGGAGAACTGGCGATCGCCAGGACCATGGTTCTTCTCAAGGCGGCCGGCCTCAATATCGAGGTTGTGCCGATCGTCCATCATCCCGACGAGGCGGGGCTGATCGGCTCAGTCCATCTCATGCCGGGGTGGATGTTCAAGGGTTATGAGGCCATCCTTGCCGTCGATATTGGCGGCACGAACGTGCGCGCCGGCGTCGTCGAGTTCGGAAAGGAAAAGACACCGCACTTTGCGGATGCGAGTGTCTGGGAATCGGCGATCTGGCGCCATGCCGATGACGAGCCAAGCCGCAGCGGAACGGTAGAGAGGCTGGCGGCGATGTTGCAGGACCTGATCGACAAGGCCGAAAAGGCCAATCTGAAACTTGCTCCCATTATTGGGATCGCCTGTCCGGGCATCATCAAGGCCGATGGCTCGATCGAACGCGGTGGACAAAACCTGCCGGGCGGAAATTGGGAAAGTGACAGCTTCAACCTTCCCGCCGCACTGATCAAGGCCATTCCCGAGATCGGCGACCACAGCACATTCGTAATGATGCACAACGATGCCGTCGTGCAGGGATTGTCGCAGATCCCTTTTATGAACGACGTGTCGAGATGGGCGGTGCTGACCATCGGCACCGGGTTGGGCAATGCGCATTTTACGAATCGCGAGGGAACGAAGGCGCGATAGTGGAATGCCTGCCTCGCGCAACTCTGCACGCAATGAACGCCGGATCGACCGGGCCGTGGGAGCACTATGGTAAATAGCAGGTAAACAAGAAGGAATTCCGCAGACGGAAGCGAACTTGCCAATAAGTTCCGCTAGGGAAGATAGCCGCTTTGCCGAACAGGAGTGAGATCAGGCTATCGGCAAACGTCTGCGATACCAACGCATGATCCCGACTAGCAGTATCGATCATACCCGCCGCGACCTGATTCGCCTAGCATGCGCTGTTGTGATCTTCGCGGAGGATGACGCCCGCGGGATGTCGGAAACCTATTCGCGCACAACTGCCAGCACCTGATCGGACTGGTGTCATCGGCCTGGCCTGGCGATCGATCGGATCTGCGGACAAACGATCCCCACCTTTCAACGCCCCCTGCTCTCGGTATTCTGCCGATCTAGACCCCGGCCACACCTCCCCTTCCCCGATATCACTCAGCGACAGCGCTCCCTGAAGTGAGGCCCACACCGGAATCTCGGAATTCCGGCGATGCCTCGTGATCGGAGAAAGCGCCGGTTCGCCGGTGCGCCGGCGAAGATTCAGTCTCGCATGACAGATCTCTGCGCGCCGAAGCGATCCGAGACGGCGAGCCTCGCTGCCGAAGGCCGCATTTCCGAGCGGCGCTTGAAGATGGAAGTCTCCCCTCCCCTTTCCAGCGCGGCATCGGAAAAGATGGTGATAACGCCGGTGGGCGGTTCTCGGCAGGTTCAAATTGCGCTTATCTCCACAACTTCACGCAATCGATGCGCAGACGAAAGATGGATCATGAACTTCAAGGGAATAAGCGCTCCGCTCAATGCCGGCCGTCTCGAACAAATGCTGAGCCTTGTTCAGCCACGCCGCGTCGCCGAAACCCAAGACGCAAATGACAAGGCCTCCGGCAGCGAATCCGTCCGCGGACTGGAGGTCGAAAGCCTGTGCCGCTCGCCTGCCTATAAATGAGAAACGGATTGCCTGATCAGGCATGCCTAAGCGGTGGATGTTGTCTTCCAGTGCGTCGGTAATGGCGTTCTGCCGTGTTGAAATATGCTGAGATGCGCTAAGGGTGGCCGTCGATGGAGGCGGACACGGTCGCCATTGTCAGCTGACAACGGCGCTAAGATTCCGGAATTCCACATGATTTTTTCGTCGAATCCGGTTTGTTATCCATTGGCTAACCAAGAAATCGCTTGACGGAATCGGCAGACTCACGATCATTTGCGCAAAATGACCCGATTTATCAGGATTTGCGTGAATGCCGACCAAGGCCGCGATTGTTGAGAAAGCCAAGAGAGCGAGTCGAGTCTCGATCGACGAGACGATCGCGCAGGACTCGACGATGCTCAGCAGCCAATTGCAGGTGCTGTTCGAGCGGTTGTTTTCGCCCGACGCCCGCAAATCGCTAAGGCGGTTCAGCAGCACCGAGACTGCCAAGCTGCTCGGTGTCACCGACAGCTATGTTCGCCACCTCGCCGCGCAGGTGGAAAGCATCAATCCCGAAAAGACGGCGGCGGGTCGACGGGTGTTCTCGCTTGAGGAAATTCATGCGATGCGCCACCATCTCGGGCGCACCAAACCCTCCTATCTGCCGATGCGCCGGCCGGGCGACCATCTCCAGGTGATCGCGGTCACCAATTTTAAAGGTGGCTCCGGCAAGACGACGACATCCATCCACCTGGCGCAGTTCCTGGCTCTTCGCGGCTACCGCGTGCTCGCCGTCGATCTCGATCCGCAGGCGTCGATGTCGGCGATGCTCGGATATCAGCCCGAATTCGACGTCGGCGAAAACGAGACGCTCTACGGTGCCATCAAATATGACGAAACGCGCCGCGACGTAGCCGACATCGTCCGCCAGACCTATTTTCCGGGGCTCGATCTCATTCCCGGCAATCTCGAACTGCACGAGTTCGAGCACGATACTCCAAAGGCGCTCGCCGACACCAACCGCGACGACAAGGACATGTTCTTCATGCGGGTCGGCAATGCGCTGCATTCGCTGGAGCAGAGCTACGACGTCGTCATCATCGATTGCCCGCCGACCCTCGGCTTCCTGACACTGTCTGCTCTTTGTGCCGCGACTTCCGTCCTCATTACCGTCCATCCGCAGATGCTCGACGTCGCGTCGATGAACCAGTTCCTGACGATGACCTCCGATCTTCTGGCCGTGGTCAAGCAGGCAGGCGGCAATCTCGATTATGATTGGATGCGCTATCTGATCACCCGCTATGAGGCCAATGATGGACCGCAGGCGCAGATCGTCGCCTTCCTTCGCAGTTTGTTCGGCGAGCGCGTGCTGACCTCGATGATGGTCAAGTCGACAGCGGTCTCGGATGCGGGTCTGTCCAAGCAGACAATCTACGAGGCGGGACGCGAGACGATGCATCGCCAGACCTATGACCGCGGGGTGGAATCCGTCGACAGCGTCAATGCCGAGGTCGAGCAACTCATTCGCAGTGCATGGAGCAGGACATGAGCCCAAAAGGACGCGACATCCTGAAGAGCATGGTCGGTGCCGTCGAGCCGACACGGCCGGAGGTGCCAAGCGTGCAACAGCCGCATCGGCCATCCGGAGCGGTCAAGGCGATGAACCTGTCGCTTGGACGGTTGGGAGAGGAAGCAGCCGCCGCCAAGGCGCTGCGCGAATCGCTGGCCTCGGGCGACAAGGTGCTGGAGATCGATCCGGCAGCTGTCGAAATGTCCTTCATCCGCGACCGTATCCCGGTCGATAAGGATGCCGAGTTCGAGCGATTGAAGCAGTCCATCCAGGAAAGCGGACAGCAGGTTCCGATTCTGGTGCGGCCGGACCCGGTAAGGGCCGGGCACTACCAGGCCGCCTATGGCCACAGGCGCCTGCGAGCGGCGGCAGAGATCGGGGTTCCCGTTAAGGCCGTCGTGCGAAAGCTCACGGATGAAGAGTTGATCCTCGCACAGGGTCAGGAAAATGGCCCCCGTGTCGACTTGAGTTTTATCGAGCGGGCACTGTTTGCACGCCGCATGGATGAACATGGCTTCAGCCGCGACATGATTGCCAAGGCGCTGGCGACAGACAAGCCGGAAACGTCAAGGCTCCTGCAGGTGGCTCAGACGATCGACCCCGAGCTCATTCTCGCCATCGGGCCGGCCCCCAAGGTCGGTCGTCCACGCTGGTTGGCGTTTGCCGAGAAGTTCAGAGAGACGGGCGGACAGAAAAAGGCGCGGGCCGCAATCAGTGCCGCCGGTTTCGACGCATTGGAGACCAACAGCCGCTTCGATGTCATCTGGAAGGCACTGGAGGAGAAGAGCGCACCGCAGCGGGCCGAGCAGACGCTCCGGACCCAAGGGGGCGCGCCGCTTGCTTTGGTGGCCCGCTCCGGCAAAAGCTTTCGCATCACCGTCAAATCGGCGGCGTTTTCGGAATTCCTGGCTCAGCGGTTGATAGGCCTCGCCGCCGAGTTCGAAGAGGAAAACGAGGGAAAATGAGGCAGTTAGACCGGTTGTCAGCTGACAATCCGGATAGGAGATAACGCGCAAAAGAAAAAAGCCCCCGAACGTCACCGTCACGGAAGCTTTCCTCGTAGTCTTGAACACCTCCGAGAATCGCACTTCCGAGAATCGCTGTCAAGAGTTTTTGGCGCCGTTTTGGTGAGCGGATTTCTTTTGCCTCGTTGAGGTGAAAGATATGGAAACCGGGAATGTGACGACGCCCTTCGGGCGACGGTCGATGACGCTTGGCATGCTTGCAAACCAAGTCATGGCCGGGGAGATCAGGCCGGATCAGTCGGTCGACAAGTGGAAATTGTTTCGCGCACTATGCGAAGCAAAGCCGCTGCTCGGCATCGGCGATCGGGCGCTTGCCGTGCTCAACGCGCTTTTGAGCTTTTATCCGAAGAACGAGCTGGCCCAGGAAAACGGCTTGATCGTCTTCCCGTCGAACATCCAGCTTTCTCTCAGAACGCATGGCATGGCCGAACAGACCGTCCGGCGCCATCTTGCCGCGCTCGTCGAGGCAGGCCTTCTGCTGCGCAAGGATAGTCCCAATGGCAAGCGGTATGTCCGCAGAGACAGGGCAGGGGAGATCGATGAGGCTTTCGGCTTCTCGCTGGCGCCGCTGCTTGCCCGTGCCGAGGAGATCGAACAGCTTGCCGCCGAAGTGATGGCTGAGCGGCTGCATGTCCAGCATCTGCGCGAGCGTATCACTCTGTGCCGCCGCGACGTCGCAAAACTGATCGAAGCGGCCGTCGAAGAACAGATCCCTGGGGATTGGCAAGGCCTCTACGGCGAATTCCGGGACCTGATCGAAGGCCTGCCGCGATCACCGACCACATCGCAGCTTGAACTGTTGCTGGATGAATTGACGGCACTGCGCGCAGATATTCTTAACCGGCTGGAAATTCGGGTTAAATCGACAAAACAGCGCGGCAATGCCGATTATATCGAGCGTCACATACAGAATTCAAACCCCGAATCTACCATTGAACTTGAACCAAGCTTCGAAACGAAGCCGGGGGCGATGGCGGAGCAAGACAAAGGGCGAGAGGCGGAGACGCTGGAAGAGGGGAGGGGGGAGACAACCCGTCCGGGCCGGCAGGAGGAAAGTCGGCAGTCGGGCGGCCGCAATGATGGTGGCGAACTGAAATCCTTCCCGCTCGGCCTCGTTCTGCAGGCCTGCCCGGAAGTCCTTGCCTATGGACCGGGTGGTGCGATCCGCAACTGGCGCGATCTGATGACCGCAGCGGTTGCGGTTCGATCGATGCTGGGCGTCAGTCCGTCGGCCTACGAGGAGGCCGCCAATGTGATGGGGCCGGAAAATGCCGCGACCGTGATGGCATGCATCCTGGAGCGCGGCGGCCACATCAATTCGGCCGGTGGCTATCTTCGTGGCCTGACGCGGCGAAGCGAAAAGGGAGAATTCGCGATCGGCCCGATGCTGATGGCGCTTCTGCGGGCAAACGCACCGGCCGGCCGGAAGGTTGGATAGTGTTCAACCTCCGTGTGGGCAGCGTATGGCTAAGCGCGGATAAGCCTTCGCTCCAGAAAACTCTGCATGTCGCGCCGTCCGTCTAGGACGCAGTAGACGACGACGTCCGTGCCCAGGATCCGATAGATCATGCGCCACGGCTTATGGTGGAGTTCCCGATATTCGGAAATTCCGATCCCCGCCAACTCCTTCGGAATATTTCCTCGGGCGGGGAATTCTTCAAGCTCGGCGCACGCGCGCTCGATGTCCGTCAGGATGCGCTCTGCCGTCTCGGCGCCTTCGCGGCCGGCGATGAAGCGATAGAGATCCTCGATGTCGCGTTCCGCATCCTCAGAGAAAAGAACGCGATATGGCCTCAGGATTGGCTGTCTTTCAGACGTTTGCGGATGCGTGCGAAAGATTCCGCAGCTGGGCGCAGTTTGCCCTCCTCGACCTGCCGGTTGGTGAGCGCCAGCACCTTCAGGAGCGCCAGCGTCTCCTGCGTTTCTTCGTATTGGCCGACGTCCTGAAGGATGGCCTTCGCCTCGCCGTGAAGCGTAATGACGACCGGCTGCGGGTTATCCTTCAACGTCCGGATGATCTCCGGCGCATGCGCCTTGAGATAGCTGATCGGCTTCACCTGTTCTGACAGCTTCATGCACTTACTCCCTTTCGACCAGAATATAGACCATCAAGTGGTTGATTGAAAGAAGCCTTTCGATGGTGGCGGCGCACATTCCCGGCTTCCGATTTCAAAAGCGTAATCGTTGGGGCTAGCGGGAGAAATAACAAACTATATTTATAGACTATAGAGATAATTGTTTGCGCGTTTCTGCGCTCCTGCGATCAGCAGGGACCGGTGAGCGACACGGGGCTTGAATGGCGAATTGTCTCGATGACGTTCCGAGCTTCAGGGAGAATGCATTTGACATATGATGTTATCGTGGTCGGTTCCGGTTTTTCGGCGATAGCGGTTACCTGCAATCTCATCGAGCAGCTTCCCGCTTCGGCGAAGGTTGCCGTCGTCGGCGACGATCCTGGCTTCGGCCGCGGGACGGCCTACCGGACAGAGCTCTATCTCCATCGCCTCAATGTTCCCGCCGGCCGCATGAGCCTGTTGCGGCATCAACCCGACGACTTTGTCGACTGGCTGAAAAGCCATGGACGCCCGTTGCAGGCCGGCGATTTCGCCTCGCGCAGCGATTACGGTCTTTATGTCCGCGATACGCTTGCGCGGCTGCTTCGAAAACGGGACGGCCGTTGCCGGGTCGATTTAATCAAGGCTAAGGCGGCGGGATGCGTGGAACGTTACAGCAGCACGCTGGCCTTCCATCTCGGCAATGGCGATGAGATTGCCGGCAGGAACGTGGTGCTCTGCCTCGGCGTCGGGAACGCGACCCTTCCGGTCGATCCGGATGGCGTCCCGGCATCGCTGCGATCGCGGATCATCGAGAACCCGTGGCGGCTTTCCTGGCTGAGGCGTGTCGCACCATCCGAGGCGGTGTGTATCCTCGGATCTGGCCTGACGATGATCGATCAGGTTCTCGCGCTTCGCGCCCATGGCCACAGCGGCAGGATTGATGTGCTTTCGCGGCGCGGGCTTGCACCCCTGGGACACGCATCGAAGCCGCCAGTGCCTCTGCCGATCGACGTTCGGGCGCTTCCCGAGACGCTCAGCGGCATATTGAAGACCCTGCGGGCGAAGAGCAGGACGGTTGCCGACTGGCGAGCCGTGATGGATGGCCTGAGGCCTGCAACGCAGGCTCTCTGGCAACGGCTTTCGAGCGAGGAGCGGGCACGATTCCTCAGGCATGCGCTTCCCTGGTGGAACATCCACCGTCACCGGGTCGCGCCTGACGTGTTCGACAGGTTTGAGAAACTGGTCTTAGACGGAACCGTTCGTTTCCACGCGGGCTTCCTGAAATCGCTCGGGGCCGAGGAGGGGCGGCTAGCTGCCAGCTACAGGGTCAGAGCGACGCGCGAGATCGCCGAGATCCGGGCGGACTGGCTCGTCAACTGCACGGGAATGGAGCGGGCCGGCATCAGTCATTCACCGCTTTTGAAGGAGATGAGCCGCTTTGAGTTGATCATCCCCGATCCTCTTGGCCTCGGGATCCAGGTGCCGTCCGAGGTGATAGCCCCGTCCCGGATCTCGCCTGCCCGACTGTTTGCGGTTGGTGCCCTGACGGCGGGGCAATTCTGGGAGATCACCACCGTCCCGGATATCCGGGTGCAGGCCAAGGCCGTGGCCGAGGAGATTGTTTCAAGAGGTTAGCTCTCGACGTGCAGGCAGCAGAGCGTCCGTTGCGCGTCTGCAAAGACGCGCGGTGCTGCAGATCCGCACTGTGCTTGTTGAATTGCCGGCCGCCGACGGCTACAGTATCTGGTACGCCATAATACGATTCTTGCATTCGGCTGCCGCGGCGGAAGTTGAGCGTGCAAAGTCCAACACTGAGGTAGACAATGAGCGGTGCTCTGAAGGACGCAATTCGAGTCGAGCGTCCGGCAAAGACCTTGCGGGAACTGGCGCTCGACAAGGTCCGCGAAGCCATCGTTAACGGATACTTCCGTCCCGGAGATCGCCTTGTCGAGCGTGACCTCTGCGCCCAGCTCGGCGTCAGCCGAACGGTCGTGCGCGAGGTTCTGAGGCATCTTGAATCGGAAGGGCTTGTCGCCAATCTGCCGAACAAGGGGCCGATCGTCGCGCAGCTCGACATCGAGGAAGCTAAACAGATCTATGAGATCCGCGGCGCGCTGGAAGGCATGGCGGCGCGGCTGTGCGCCGAGCGCCGCAGCCCCGAAATCGTCGCCGCGCTGGAGGAATCTCTGGCCGGGATCCGCAATAGTTACCGTGACAACGATATGGCGGCTGTGCTGACGAACACTTCTTCCTTCTATCATACGCTGTTCACGATGGTTGACAGGAACGTTGCCTGGGGTGTCGTCAATCTGCTCACCGTGCGCATAAACCACCTGCGCTCGATGACGATCAAGACCGAGCGGCGCGGCATCGAAGGGCCGCTGCAGATGTCGAAGATCGTGGACGCGATCCGCCGTGGTGACGGCGAGGGGGCTTACCGGGCGGCTATGGATCACGTCGCCGCCGCAAGCGCGATTGCCGAAGCGGTGCTGTCCGCCAAGAAGCCTGCCGACTAGGGTCTGTTGAGATTCAGGGTTTCACCGATGGACGCATCATGATTCAAGCTCCTTTTGAAGAGTTTGAGGATGATTCGCACAGATTTGCCGGATAGGCAGTGGGAGAAGATAACTCCCCATTCCATGGCAAGGACACCGACCCCGGTCGCAGCGGCGGCAACAACCGTCTCTTTCTTGAGGCAGTCCTCTGGAAGGTTCGAACCAACAGTCCCTGGCGCGTCAGCCCCGCGTCGGTAAGCGGCGCGAGCTCCTCGAACTTCAGGTGCTTCCAGCATCTCCGATGCGCCGCTCGACGCCCACCGGCGCCTCGCAGAGGCAGCGCAACGCGTGCTCAAGGGTGTGGTCCGCCTCGTCTCGGCCCTGGTACACCGCCGGTGCCGGAGAACAACTTTCACCGGAACAAGGGCCGTAAAAGCACCTTACCGGATTTAACCGCACCTAACCCCCATCTAGGGGAGAAAAGTATAAGACTTACTCCATCGCTGCAGTCGTAATGCAAGGCACGGAGGAAGTCATGAGCAAGGGAAAAGTCGTGGTTCTTGGGTCGAACGCGACCCGGATCGAGACGAAGGGCGGTTATTGGGGCGTCACCGGCCAGTATCTCAATGAGACGGTCGTACCGGCGATGGCCCTGATCGAAGCCGGCTATGAGGTAGTGCTTGCGACGCCGGACGGAACACCGCCGACGATCGACCGGGCGTCGGACGCAGCCGCACACTTCGGCGGAGACGAGGCGGCTTATGCCCGCGCGAAGGACTACTACGCAAACGACCCGTCGATGAAGGCGCGCACCCTGCGCTCGGTACTCGATGAAGGACTGGACAGCTATGTCGGCCTGCACATTCCCGGCGGCCAGGCGCCGATCGTCGACCTGATGCAGGACCAGGAGATCGGCGAGATCCTGCGCCACTTCCACGAGCATTCTAAGCCCACCGCGATGCTATGCCACGGCCCGATCTCTGCCGTTGCGGCAATGCCCTATGCGCGCGAGTTCCGCGCGGCGCTGATCGCCGGCGATCCCGAGAAGGCGAAGGAATGGGCCAAGGGCTGGCAATATGCGGGCTACAAGATGACGGTCTTTTCGGCGACCGAGGAGAAGGTCATCGAGGACACCATCCTGCACGCCAAGATCTATTTCGACATGCCACTCGCGCTAAACCTTGCGGGCGGTATCGTGAGCACCACGCCCGTCGACTTCGACCCCTATGTGATCGAGGATCGCGAATTGATCACCGGGCAGAATCCCCGTTCGGATCATCCGATTGCCGTGGCCCTGATCGCTGCGTTGGACCGGAAGCGCGCTGCAGCGTGACACGGCAGTGGCGCGTGGCCGCCTCGAAGCTCCCCGACGGCGATGGCTATCTCGCCGCGCTCATCAACTACCGCTTTATGGCCATGGCGTGTGGAGCACCGACGGGACAGTCGAAAAACTCCTCGCCGCGGCCGAATAGGCGGATCAACTCAGAGATTGATGGAGACACTGATGAAACGGTCAATTTGGAGATTACTCGCTGCCATGATTGCTCTTGCTCCGGTCGCCTCCGCCGCCGCGGAGAAGCCAGTCTCGATCGCGCTTGTGCATGGAGCGTTCGTCGACGCCTCCGGCTGGCAGCTTGTCTACAACATGCTGTCAGCGGACGGATATGAAGTCCTGGTTGTCCAGAACCCCACGATCACCTTGGATGGTGATGTCGCGGCGACCAAGAGGGTCATCGCGAATGCCAAGCATCCGGTAGTGCTTGTCGGCCACTCCTATGGCGGGGCTGTAATTACCGAGGCCGGCGCCGACGCAAAGGTCAGGAGCCTTGTCTATATCGCTGCCTTTGCACCGGCGGCGGGAGAGTCGGTGTTTGATCTGGCGACTGCGCCGACGCCAGGCGAAGAAGGGGCTCCGCTGCTACCGCCGAGCGACGGTTTCATCCTTGTCGATCCAGCGAAGTTTCCCGCCGCTTTCGCCGCCGACGTCGATATCTCGACGACGCGGTTTATGGCTGCAGCTCAGGTGCCTTGGGGGCTCGGGGCTGTTCAGACCAAGATAACCAGCCCAGCCTGGAAGCAGAAGCCGAGCTATTTCATGGTGACTGCGCTGGATCGCATGGTTCCACCGAGCCGACAGCGCTCCATGGCCGCGAGGGCTGGCGCGAAGGTTATCGAAATCCAGAGCAGCCATGCGGTGATGCTATCGCATCCCAAGGATGTCGTCGACTTCATCACTAGCGCTGCGGCCGGGCCAAAGTAGCTATGGTGCCCGGACTACTGCCGCCGTGCCGCGGCGAGTGAAGCAAGACGGCCGCCTTGGCTCACTGCGTCGAGATTTCCTTCTAAATATTGGAATCGACCTCGCGCTCAGCTGCAACTAATTATGGAGATGAAAATGAACCGACTGATCATTTCCCTGGTGCTTGCTACCGTCAGTCTGGCGCAGGTTCCTGAGGCGTTCGCCGCTCCGGCTCAGAACTCAGCGGCCAGTCCCCGGACGCCAATCACCGTCTTCTATCGTTCGACCAAGATCGATGGCGTCGACATGTTCTATCGTGAAGCCGGCCCGGCCGAGGGCCCGGTCGTGCTACTTCTGCACGGCTTCCCGACATCCTCGCACATGTTCCGCAACCTCATTCCGCTGCTGGCAGATCGCTATCACGTCATCGCACCCGACTATCCGGGCTTCGGTCAGAGTGATGCACCCGATCACACCAAGTTCGCCTACACCTTCGGCCACTATGCAGACATGGTCGATACGCTGATGACCCAGCTCGGCGCCAAGAAATATGCGATGTATCTCATGGATTACGGCGCACCGGTCGGCTACCGTCTGGCTCTCAAGCACCCGGAACGGGTGAGCGGGTTGATCGTCCAGAACGGCAATGCCTATGAAGAAGGCCTGCGCGAGTTCTGGGATCCGATCAAGGCCTACTGGGCCGACGATTCGAAAGAGAAGCGCGAGGCGCTCTCCAATCTGGTGGTCCTCGAGACCACCAAGTTCCAGTACACGGACGGCGTCAAGGACCTCACCCGCATCAGCCCCGACAACTGGGTTCACGATCAGGCCTTGCTCGACCGGCCGGGCAACAAGGATATCCAGCTCGATCTCTTCCACGATTACGGCACGAACGTCCCGCTCTACCCGCAGTTCCAGGCCTTCTTCCGCGAACGCAAGCCGCCGACGCTGATCGTCTGGGGTAAGAATGACAAGATCTTCCCGGAGGACGGCGCCCATCCTTACCCGCGTGATCTTCCAGACGCTGAAATGCACCTCCTCGACACAGGCCATTTCGCCCTTGAAGACAAGCTGGATGAGATGGCGCCGCTCATTCACGATTTCCTCGATCGAAAAGTCGCAAGGCGTTAATCGGGAGTCATTGGCCACGCCCCGGCGCTCATTTCAGGCGGACACTGCAACGCTTCCGCTCGCTTTGGACGCTGGCCAACTGGGGGCTCGGTATCAATTGCCACAGCCTTGATTGGCTTATGTCGGAGATTGAAAGGCTTAGTCCATGTCATCGTACGTTAAGATCACAGCAATCCTTAACTCTCGGCCAGACAAGGCAGAGAAGCTGCAGGCACTGCTTCTCGGAATGGCGACGGACTGCCGAGCAGAGCCGGGCAATCTGCGATGGGATATTTGGCAGGACCAGTCTCGTCCCGACCGGTATGTTCTCGATGAACTGTATGTGGATGGCGCAGCCGTCGCAGCACACCGTGAGACCCACCACTATAAGAACTATCTCGCGCAGATCGGTGACTTAGCAGACCGCACCGCGTTGGTGCTGAATCCGATCGAGGTCGGGCATGCGCGTGTTTAGCACTATATTTGCGAGATCGGGACGAGCCTTAATCTCACGCTCGATCTCCGACACCTGAGAATGAGAATGTTAGCCACTATGCTATGGGAACAAGCGATGAGCTGGCACCGGGTGCGATATAAGAAGGTCAATCTCGGTGAGGTGGAGATGTTTAATCGCGAGCCAGGTGCTGAAGCAGCGCCTGTTCTGCTGCTGCTTCACGGCTTCCCAACGTCAAGCCACATGTACCGCGATCTCATTCTCCAACTCGCGGACAGACACAGGATAGTAGCGCCGGACCTTCCAGGGTTTGGATCAACAAAGGCACCCGCGCGTGGTGCATACGCCTACACGTTCGGCAATCTTTATAAGGCCGTTTTGGCGTTGGTGGACACGCTGAAGCTTGAACGGTTCGGACTGATGGTTTTCGATTATGGCGCGCCCGTCGGTTTTCGTTTAGCCGCGGCATATCCGAACCGAATTTCCGCCATCATCACGCAAAACGGCAATGTCTACGAAGTGGGATTAAGGGAGGCCAACATACAGCCCATGAGGGCCTATTGGGAAAATCCCAGCCCAGCGAATCGCGACGCGCTACGTTCGTTCCTCACCATAGACGCCACACGGTTTCAGTACACACATGGCGTGCCCGAGGACAAACTCGAACTCGTCAGCCCCGACGCCGTTGCGCACGATCAGGCCATTCTCGACCGCGATCCGGAAGTGCAACTCGACTTGTTCGGCGACTATAAGTCGAACATCGCTCTCTATCCACGCTGGCAAGAGTATCTGCGGGCGACGAGGCCGCCTGTTCTAGCCGTTTGGGGAAAAGGAGATCCCTTCTTCGCCCCGGCTGGCGCACATGCCTTCCGCAACGATGTTCCCGACGCCGAGATTCATCTCTTCGATACGGGGCACTTCGCCCTGGAGACTGACGGACCAGAAATCGCAGCGCTGATCAGGGATCTTCTAGGTCGTAAGGGCTGCTAGGAGTTCGAGAATGAAGCGCGCAAGTGAAGGACGATCAATGGATCAGTCTGGATCGAAAGATAAGACGTTAATGATCTGCGGAGAACTCCTTCACGAGCCGTTCAATGACTTGGGCAAGGAAGACGTAACCGCCTAATTATCGCTGGGTCACATCGCGACTCTAGAAATACTGGACGTCTCTTCGCTACTATGTCGCACTACAGGACCACCACCTATCCTCAAGGAGCATATCCATGTCCTTTCCGGGAATCCACCGCGTCGTCACCGGACATGATGCCGATGGCAAATCTATTGTCGCGATCAACGGACCGCTGCCAACCATCGTCGAATTGAATGCTATTCCTGGGATGATCTTCCACGAGGTTTGGGAAACGCGCGGCACACCGGCGCAGGTGGACAATGGTGCCGATCCGACCACCGTTGCGCTGATGCACCAGCCGCCAAAGCACGGCACCCGCATCCGCTTCGTCGACATGCCGCCAGACGCCGAATACCTTGCCGATGGCACATTGCAGATGAAGGAGTTGTTTAATGAGGTCAATGACCCCGGCGGTTTGACTGTAAAGACAGATTCGCCGCACCCGATGATGCACCGGAGCGAGGCCATTGACTATGGCATCGTTATCGAGGGTGAGATGACGCTGATGCTCGACGATTCCGAAGTGCTGCTCAAGCCCTACAGTGTCGTAATCCAGCGCGGCACCAACCACGCGTGGGCGAACCGCTCTGGCAAAATGTGCCGCATGTTGTTCATTCAAATAGACGGACAATATGAGCCGTCGATCGCTGCGGCGCTTGCGCGTCGATAAGCCGACGCCGATGCTCTGCTTTTGCGCCGGCTCGGGGAAATTCTTTAGCAGGGAATCGAAGGTAGGCCACTTGAAGGTCGGATCACGGCCGAGTTGTTAAGAGTGGCCTCGATTTCTCTGGAGAGTGCTGAGCGAGCCGAGGATGTCGGCGGCGGCAACAAGGTCGCGCGTCTCGAACCCCTCCGTGAATTCGCTGAATATGGGCAATAGCAGCTGATAAGCATCGTCGGCCCTCGACTGAGCGCACCAGAGGCGTGCGAGGTCGAGGGCCGTACGCAATCGCCATGACGAGGCACCTATTGCCTGCGCAAGTGTCATTGACTTTTTGAGTTGCATCTCAGCCCTGTCCGCCTGGCCTTGGGCAAGCAGAATGGAGGCTTGGACTCGAGACACCTCGGGCAGGCACCACAGGTCATTTTTCGCATCTGCTCGGTCAAGCGCGGCTCGGATCGTAGCCTCCGCGTCGCCAAGACGCCCACTCCGGGCTTGGAAGTCTGCGAGGACGCTTAGGTAGAAGGGCAATCGCGCTAGGTGCCTCGTGGAGTGGAATTCCGCAATGGCCCGCTCGAGGTCGTCAATACGTTGGGCCGCATCGTCGCCTTGCGCGCATGCTAGCGCCGCACGATAGAACATCGCGACTGGACGCCGGACGTCGAATCCGTGCCGCCTCGCTTGGTCATCGAGCATGGTGACATAACGACCACACTCTTCATAATGTCCTGCCCAATAGAATACCGGACAGACCCATGAGAGCGCATTGCCCAGTGAAAGGTGATGCTTGGTCTTGGACGCGTAGTCGACCGTTGCCCGCGCGGTGTCCAGAGCGATGTCTGGTGAACCCGTCAACCATTGTGCATGCGACAATAGATTCGTCACATCGACGATCCTATCGGAGAGGTACCGCACGTGCCGCCTTAAGCGTTGGGTATCGCTGATGTCTTCCAGATTGAGCAGGTGACGACGTTCGAAGCGTTGCCGGACGTCGTGGAGCTGGCCGATGAAGAGTTTGCCGATCCCGAGGGCTACTTCCGCCTCCAACACGGCGGAGGGGACCTCCGCGGCTGCAACCGAGGCGAAGGTCTCAAGTGTGCGGACCGCGGCGTCGTTCTCGCCGCGGAAAAGTTCAAACACTCCGATCAACCGAAGGCAACGAACACGGCAATCGGTGTCGCCAATCTGAACGGCGATGTCCAACGCCCGTTGCATCGCATCTCGCGCCTGAGGCATGAGGCCCTGCGTGAACATGGTAGCGCCACCAAGCCACACCTGAAGCTGCATCTCAAACACGCTGCCGGCGAGTCCCGCCGGGCCAAGTTCTTCAATTGCCTGCGAAACATGAACGCGGCATTCTCCGGTGAGCGACAGATGGTTCCAGAGCAGGAGTCCAGCGACGGTCAGCCGGATGCGCAGAGACCGGTTCACTGTATCCTGAGCTGCCCACGCTAACGCACCACGCAAATCGTCGAGTACACGCCCATAGGCGGCTTCCCACTCACGGGCAGGGCGCTCAGCCCATTCGGCCGTGGCCCGCTCGAGCACCGTGCACACATGCTCCGCGTGGCGTTGGCGAATTATCTGATCCTCGCCGCTGACCCGCAGTCGTTCGAGACAATAAGCTCGCGTTGTTTCAAGGAGACGATAAGCGACGCCGTCGGTGTCGACATCAAACGCAAGCAAAGACTTCGCCGCAAGCTGTGCCACGGCGTCCGCCGTTTCGGCGGGAGCGACGTTCGACACTGCCGAAGCGCCTTCGATATCGAAAAGACCTGCGAAAACGGATACAGCGCGTAGCAGCGCGGTCTCGCTTTCCGTCAGCAGGCCGTAGCTCCAGTCGAGCGTTTCAATCAGGGTGCGATGCCGCTCCGGGCCCGCCCGCCGCCCGACAAGAAGGCGGAATCGATCATCGAGTTGCTTCAACAGACCGCCGACTCCGAATGCATCGATGCGTGTCGCGGCAAGTTCTATTGCAAGCGCCAGCCCATCAAGTCTCCGGCATATCTCGGCAGCGGCCGGCGCATCGACGTCATGCAGCTCAAACAGTTCGAAGCTGTCGGATGCTCGGTCCACAAAAAGCTCAATGGCAGGGAATGACAGTGCTTCGGCGGCGCTCAGCCGAGACGAGCGCGGCGGCGCGCCTAATCCCGGCAGCCTTCGCACGCGTTCCCCTTTCACTCGAAGTGGTTCTCGGCTGGTGGCGAGGATCCTCACGCCGGCAACTTCAGCCAGGAGCCGGTCTGCGCAGGACGCCGCAGCGTCAATGATGTGTTCGCAACTGTCGAGCACGAGCAACACCTCGCGATCGCGCAAGGAGTCACACAGGCTGGCAAGGGCGTCTGCAGAATGGACCGCCAGGCCGAGCGCTGTTGCTATGGCGTTGGGCGTTAGGGCCGGGTCCTTCAGAGGCGCCAGATCAACAAGCCAGACGCCATCCTTAAACGCCTTAAGTTCGTGCTCGGCGACAGCGAGCGCCACTGTCGTCTTTCCGATACCGCCGGCGCCAACGACCGACACCAGGCGGGATTCTCCCAGATCCCGTCGAATAGCATCAATTGTATCTGCCCTTCCAAAGATCGTCGACGTCGCAATCGGCAAATTGTGATTGCGTGGTGTTGGCGAACGAAAGGGCGCCGCAAGGCCCGATGATCCATGTCTCTGGACGGGAGAAGTGAACTGATATCCGCGCCCTGTCACGGTCGCGATATATTTCGCGGCGCCGGGTCCGTCCCCAAGCGTTCGCCGCAACGCCGCCATGTTGACCTTGAGGTTACCTTCGTCAACGATGATGTTTGGCCAAGCGCGAGCCATTAACTCGCGTTTGCTTACAAGTTCGCCAGGCCGCTCAACTAGTGCCGTCAGGATATCCAGCGCGCGGCCTCCTATCCGAACGGGCGCCTCGCCTTGCAAGAGCAGTTGGCGCTCGGGAATCAGCATGAACGGCCCGAAGGAGTAGGACCGCGAAGGCTGCTCGGCGAGGTCGCTTGTCATAGTTCCTTTCCTTCGAAAATTCCCTCTTGGTACGAATGAAAATTTAAATAGCACTTCGGTGAACAGTCATGCAGGGGGCAAACCAACATCTCGCCACATCTGGAGCTATACGGCTCATAAGGCCATTCGTGTTCCCCCTCTGAGTATCGATGCGATAAACCCGGTCGATCGACTAAGCGAGGCCACGGAGCACGCTACCAATAGGATGGCGCGGCGAAGAAGTATTCCTAAGATGTTGATGAAATGAAGCAAGAAATTTCCGAATTTTGGTAGAGCTGAATTCGTATCAAGAGCAATCCAACTATAATAGTCGCCCCACGGTGTTTTGACTAGAGCATGATGCCGAAACGTGTAAGCGTCTTTCGGACGACATCCTGTTCTAGGCGCGGCGGAGACTGCTACAGGCTTCGTCAGCGGTGGATGGCAAAGCGCCGGCACCGAGCATCTGCCGATGTCACGCCAGCAGGCGCAATCACATTCCCAGGAATTCAGCAGACCCCGCACTCCACGCTTGACACCCAACTTTGCTCAATGTGATGGTATGCCATATTAAATAATATAGGCGGTATCATATGAACTGGATTCGGCCTGCGCCTGCGGCCTCGCCGGGTCGTTTGTCAGCTGACAACGCCCTGAAGGACGAAAGCGCTGCGCGGAGATTCGAGCGCGTACGCGCGCCACCGCCACGGCCAGAATCTGCCGTGGGAAAGCCGACTTGACACTCATATATGTTGGTATACCATAATACATAATTGAGAAATGAGGTGTTCGATGGCCATTCAAATTCGCAAGACGGGACTGCAGATCGAAACGACGCTGATCGAGGGCGGCAAGGCCGCGGCGGTTCCGCTGAAGCTGTTTACCGCCTTCGCGGTCGTGAAGAATCCCTGGGCCGGTCGCGGCTTCGTCGACGACCTCAAGCCCGAAATTCACGCAGGCGCTCCGGTGCTCGGCGAGTTGCTGACCAAGATGATCATCGATGCAGTCGGGTCCGGCGAGGCTGTCGAAGGCTATGGAAAATCCGCTGTCGTCGGCCTGAACGGCGAGATCGAACACGGGTCCGCGCTCATCCACACGCTGCGCTTCGGCAATTTTTATCGCCAGGCCGTCGGCGCCAAGTCCTATCTCGCCTTCTGCAACACACGCGGCCCGGCCAATGCACCGATCATGATCCCGCTGATGGACAAGAACGATGAAGGCCGCCGTTCGCACTACCTGACCATCCAGACCTCGATCCCCGACGCACCTGCCGCCGACGAGATCGTCGTGGCTCTCGGTGCTTCGATAGGCGGGCGCCCGCATCACCGCATTGGCGACCGCTACCAGGATCTGAAAGATCTGGGGCACGACGTTGCCAATCCTGCGGGCGTTTGAAGGAGCGGCTCTGAGATGCTGACAGCCGGATCGACCACACGCACCGCTGCAGCAACCAACGCCGCCGGTGCCTTGCCCCGAAAGAAGACGGCAAGCGGAACGGCCTATCACGAGGCCGGCAGCGGCGAGCCGCTGGTTCTCATTCATGGCGTCGGCATGCGGCTCGAGGCCTGGGCCCCGCAGATCGCATTCCTGTCTGCGGGCCACCGCGTCATCGCTGTCGATATGCCGGGACATGGGGAGAGCGCAAAGCTGCCGGCGGGCAGTCGGCTCGAGGAGTTCGTCGCCTGGTTCGGACGCTTTCTCGACGAGATGGCAATCGACACGGCAAATGTTGCCGGGCACTCGATGGGCGCACTGGTTTCAGGAGGGGGGGCCGCGACCTTTGGCGAGCGTATCAGCCGTGTCGCTTACCTCAACGGTGTCTACAGGCGTGACCCTGGAGCAAAGGCGGCCGTGCTTTCGCGCGCCGCGGCCATTCCGGTATCGGGAGTCGACAAGGAAGGTCCTTTGGCTCGCTGGTTCGGCGAGGACGCCGAAAGCGTCACGGCGCGTGAATTGACGCGAAAATGGCTGAACCTCGTTGATCCCCAGGGATATGCCGTCGCTTACGCGGCCTTTGCGGGCGGAGACGAGACCTATGCTGACGGCTGGAAAGACGTGGCTGGCCCGGCCCTTTTTCTGACGGGGTCCGATGATCCGAACTCGACGCCCTTGATGGCAAGGCAAATGGCAGAGCTTGCGCCGCGGGGCTACGCCCGCATCGTCGAAGGTCATCGTCATATGGTGAACCTGACCGCGCCTGATATCGTCAATTCGCTGCTCGCTGAGTGGCTGTCGTTCGGGGAGGATGAACGATGACAATCCAGACTGTCGACCCAAGAGCACTGCGAGATGCATTCGGGGCCTTTCCGACCGGGGTGACTGTCGTCACCGCCTGTGACGGGGATGGAAATCCGATCGGCTTCACGGCGAACTCCTTCACCTCGGTCTCGCTCAATCCACCGCTTCTCCTCGTCTGCCTTGCCAAGACGTCGCGCAATTTCGCCATCATGACCGGAGCGCAGCATTTTGCGATCAACGTGCTTTCGGAAACGCAAAAAGACGTGTCGAACACCTTTGCGCGCCCGGTCGAAGATAGATTTGCGGCGGTCGAGTGGGCGAGGGGATCGGCAGGCTGCCCGATATTCTCAAGCGTGGCGGCCTGGTTCGAATGTGCCATGGAAGAGGTCATCGAGGCTGGCGACCACGTCATCTTGATGGGACGCATCGAAGCTTTCGACAATAGTGGCCGCAACGGTCTCGGCTATGCGCGTGGCGGTTATTTCACGCCGACGCTCGCAAGCAAGGCAGTGTCCGCGGCAAGCGAAGGCAATATGGAACTTGCGGCCGTTGTCGAGCGCCGCGGGGAAGTTCTGCTGCTCGGCGAGGATGTGCTCTCACTGCCAAGCGTCGACGCCCATGACGGTAGCCCGACGGAGGCACTGCAAAAGTACCTGGAAACATCAACCGGGCTGAAGGTCAGCATCGGCTTTCTCTATTCGGTTTACGAGGGCAAGAGCGACGGCAAGCAGCACATTGTCTATCACGCAGTTGCCGGAGAGGGCGAGCCTGCCGGCGGCAGGTTCCTGAAGCCTGATGCATTGGTTGCGGCAAAGTTCAAGACCAGTTCGACCGCCGATATTATCAGCCGTTTCGCAATGGAAAGCTCGATCGGCAATTTCGGCGTCTATTTCGGCGACGAGACCGGCGGCACCGTTCACCCAATTCCAGCCAAGGACGCAAAAGCATGAAGTTCTCCCTCTTCGTCCATATGGAACGGCTCGACGCCAGCCAAAGCCACAAGAGCCTCTACGAAGAATTCGTCGCGCTCTGCGAGATCGCCGACAAGGGCGGCATGCATGCGATCTGGACGGGCGAACACCATGGCATGGATTTCACCATTGCGCCCAATCCGTTCGTGACCATCGCCGATCTGGCGCGCCGCACATCGCGGGCACGGCTCGGAACGGGGACGGTCATCGCCCCCTTCTGGCATCCGATCAAGCTCGCCGGCGAGGCGGCCATGGCCGACATCATCTGCGATGGACGACTTGACATCGGCATCGCGCGCGGAGCCTATTCCTTCGAATATGAGCGCCTGCTGCCCGGGCTCGATGCCTGGGGTGCCGGCCAGCGCATGCGCGAGCTCATCCCGGCCGTCAAGGGCATATGGGCCGGCGACTACGCGCATGATGGGGAATTCTTCAAGTTTCCGTCGACCACCTCGGCGCCGAAGCCGCTGCAGCAGCCGAACCCGCCCATATGGGTGGCGGCGCGCGATCCGAACTCGCACGAATTCGCCGTGGCCAACGGCTGCAACGTCCAGGTCACGCCACTCTGGCAGGGCGACGACGAGGTTCGGTCGTTGATGGAGCGCTTCAACGACGCCTGCGCCAAGAATCCCGAGATCGAGCGACCCAAGATCATGTTGCTGCGCCATACCTATGTCGGTTCGTCGGAGGACGATGTCGCCCAGGCCGCCCATGAACTCAGCGTGTACTACAATTATTTCTTCGCCTGGTTCAAGAATGAGAAGCCGGTTACCCAGGGTCTGATCGAACGGATCCCGGACGAACAGATCAGAGCAAACGCGATGCTGTCGGACCAGGTCATGCGCACCAACAATGTCGTTGGTGACGCTGAGACCGTCATCGCCCGGCTCAAGGTGTATGAAGCGCTCGGTTATGACGAATATTCCTTCTGGATCGACACCGGCATGAGCTTCGAGCGCAAGAAGGCGTCGCTCGAGCGCTTCATCACCGAGGTCATGCCGGCATTTCAGGAGTAAGACCATGCGGCGTTTCCAGCACTACATCGACGGCGAATTCTCAGATGGCGAGGCCAGCTATCCGAGCATCGATCCAGCCTCCGGCGCGGTCTGGGCGGAGATGCCCGAAGCGCGTGAGGGCGATGTCGATCGGGCCGTAAACGCGGCCGACAGGGCGCTTTACGACGGCCCATGGCCGAAACTGACGGCCACCCAGCGCGGCAAGCTGCTTTACAAGCTGGCCGACCTGGTTGCCGCCAACGCGCAGGTCCTCGCTGAACTGGAGACGCGCGACACCGGCAAGATCATCCGCGAGACATCGGCGCAGATCGCTTATGTCGCCGAATACTATCGCTACTATGCCGGCATCGCCGACAAGATTGAAGGCGCCTACCTGCCGATCGACAAGCCCGACATGGATGTCTGGCTTCGCCGCGAGCCGATCGGCGTCGTTGCGATGGTCGTGCCGTGGAACAGCCAGCTCTTCCTGTCTGCAGTGAAGATTGGCCCGGCGCTGGCGGCCGGCTGCACGATGGTGGTCAAGGCCTCGGAAGATGGGCCAGCGCCGCTTCTCGAATTTGCACGGCTCGTGCACGAGGCCGGCTTTCCCGCGGGCGTCGTCAACATCATCACGGGTTTCGGCGCCTCCTGCGGCGCCGCCCTCGGGCGGCATCCGAAGGTCGCGCATGTCGCCTTCACCGGCGGCCCTGAAACCGCCCGGCACATCGTTCGCAACTCGGCCGAAAACCTCGCCTCCACCTCGCTTGAACTTGGGGGCAAGTCGCCGTTCATCGTCTTTGCCGATGCGGACCTCGAAAGTGCGGCCAATGCCCAGGTCGCAGGCATCTTCGCCGCGACAGGGCAGAGCTGCGTTGCCGGATCGCGCCTCATCGTCGAACGCAGCATCAAGGACCAATTCGTCGCCCTGCTACGGGATAAGGCCGAGGCGATCCGGATCGGTGCTCCGCTCGATATGGCGACCGAAGTCGGCCCGCTTGCCACCAAGTGCCAGCAGGACAATATCGGCGCCCTCGTCGCCAAGTCGATCGAAAGCGGCGCCCGTCTCGTCACGGGAGGGCGCAAGATCGACGGCGACGGCTATTATTTCCCGCCGACGATTCTCGACTGCGACGATGTCGCCTCGCCCTCGCTGATCGAGGAGTTCTTCGGACCGGTCTTGTCCGTCGTGTCGTTCGAGACGGAGGCCGAGGCGCTGCGGCTCGCCAACGATAGTCGTTATGGCCTGGCTTCCGGCGTCTTCACCCAGAACCTCACCCGGGCGCACCGGCTGATGAAGGGGCTCCGTGCCGGGATCGTCTGGGTCAACACCTACCGCGTGGTATCACCGATCGCGCCGTTCGGCGGTTTCGGCCTGTCGGGCCATGGCAGGGAAGGCGGCATGGCCGCGGCTCTCGACTATACCCGCACCAAGACGATCTGGCTCAGGACATCGGACGATCCGATCCCCGATCCCTTCGTGATGAGGTAGCGCCGATGTTTTACGAGATCCGCACCTACCGGCTGAAGAACGGCATGATCCCGCAATATCTCAAGGTCGTCGAGGAAGAGGGGATCGAGATCCAGAAGAGCCATCTCGGCACGCTCGTCGGCTATTTTTTCTCGGAGATCGGGACGATCAACGAGATCGTCCACATCTGGGCCTTTGCGAGCCTGGACGACCGGGAGGCGAGGCGCCAGAGGCTTCTGGCCGATCCCCGGTGGCAGGCCTTCCTGCCCAAGATCCGCGATCTGATCGAGGTGGCGGAAAACAAGATTATGAAGCCAGCCAACTTTTCTCCCAGGAGCGAGGCGCACTGACGGCATAAGGCATACAGGACAAACCAGAACAAGGATAAGGGAACATGAAAACAACATTTGCTTTCGCGGCGGTTGCCGCATTCGTGGCTGTATCCGCACCGGCGCACGCCGACAACATGGTCTTTTCGAGCTGGGGAGGAACGACCCAGGACGCGCAGAAGGCCGCATGGGCCAGCCCGTTCACGGAGAAGACCGGCATCACCGTCGTACAGGACGGACCGACGGACTACGGCAAGCTCAAGGCGATGGTCGAGGCTGGCCAGGTCACCTGGGACGTGGTCGACGTCGAGGGCGACTATGCCGCCCAGGCCGGCAAGAATGGCCAGCTCGAGAAACTCGATTTCTCCGTCATCGATAAATCCAAGCTCGATCCGCGCTTCGTGACCGACTATTCGGTCGGCAGCTTCTATTATTCCTTCGTGATCGGCTGCAATGCCGATGCCGTCAGCGCCTGCCCGAAGACATGGGCGGACCTGTTCGACACGGCAAAGTTTCCGGGAAAACGCACATTCTACAAGTGGTCGGCTCCCGGCGTGATCGAAGCGGCGCTGCTTGCCGACGGCGTGGCTGCCGACAAGCTCTATCCGCTTGATCTCGACCGCGCCTTCAAGAAGCTCGATACGATCAAATCGGATATCGTCTGGTGGTCGGGCGGCGCACAGTCGCAGCAGCTTCTGGCATCCGCCGAGGCTCCTTTCGGCAGTGTCTGGAATGGCCGCATGACCGCGCTTGCGGCGAGCGGTATCAAGACCGAGACCTCTTGGGAACAGAACATCACCGCTGCGGACTCGCTTGTGGTGCCGAAGGGTTCGCCGAACGTGGAAGCCGCGATGAAGTTCATTGCAATGGCGACCTCGGCCGAACCGCAGGCCGCCCTTGCAAAAGCCACCGGATATGCGCCAATCAATGTTGACTCGGCCAAGCTGATGGATCCGGAGACGGCCAAGACCCTGCCGGACCAGCAGACGGCCAGCCAGGTGAATGCCGACATGAACTACTGGGCGGACAATCGCGATGCCATCGGCGAGAAGTGGTACGCCTGGCAGGCGAAATAGCCTGAAACTTGAGACGGATGGGCACGGCGAATGTTCGCCGTGCCTTCCGCAGCGTCGTGTCCATTGTTGGGCCTCGGCCTGGGGAAATTGACGGGTGGGAAGGACTGTCATGTCGACATATAGCGATGCTTCCGGCGCAATTGCGCCCCTGCCAAAGGCGCGTAGGGCAACAGGGTTTGGCGGGGTCCTTCCGGCTCTCGCCTTCGTGGCGATCTTCTTCATCGCGCCGGTGGCGGTACTCTTGCTGCGAAGCGTGCTGGAACCCGTGCCGGGCTTTGGAAACTATGCGCAGCTGATCGGGTCCACGACCTATCTCAAGATTTTCGCCAACACCTTCATCGTTTCCGGTCTGGTCACGGTTATTTCGCTGCTGATCGGATTTCCCGTTGCCTGGGCACTGGCAATCATGCCCGGGCGGCTGACCTCGGTGATCTTTGCAATCCTGCTCTTGTCGATGTGGACCAACCTGCTGGCCCGCACCTATGCCTGGATGGTGCTGCTGCAGCGGACAGGGCTCATCAACAAGATGCTGATCGGAATGGGGCTGATCGACAAGCCCTTAGCGCTCGTCAACAATCTGACGGGGGTCACGATCGGCATGACCTATATCATGCTGCCCTTCATCATCCTGCCGCTCTACGGCGTGATCAGGAAGATCGACCCGTCGACCCTGCAGGCGGCAGCACTTTGCGGCGCCAACCGGTGGCAGTGCCTGACCCGCGTTCTGCTGCCTTTGGCCATGCCCGGCATGGCAGCCGGTGCCCTCATGGTCTTCGTCATGTCCCTTGGTTATTTCGTCACGCCGTCGCTTCTCGGCGGCACCGCGAATATGATGCTCGCAGAGCTCATCGCGCAATTCGTGCAGTCGCTTGTCAACTGGGGAATGGGGGGTGCCGCGGCGCTGGTTCTCCTCGTGGTGACCCTGGCGCTTTATGCCGTGCAGCTACGTTTCGTCGTCAGCCAGAACCCGGGAGGGCGTTGACATGTTGCTCAATTTCGACCGGCTCGGCTGGTGGAAATACATCCTGCTGGCGGTCACGCTTCTGACGGCGGCCTTTCTGCTGCTGCCGATCGTCTTTATCGCGGCGCTCTCCTTCGGCTCCTCGCAATGGCTGATCTTTCCGCCGCCCGGCTGGACGTTTCAGTGGTACAGCGAGCTCTTTGCCGATCCGCGCTGGCTGGAATCGGCCTGGACGAGCTTCAAGATCGCGGTCATCGTGACGATCCTGTCGGTGCTGCTCGGGCTCGTGACCTCCTTTGGACTGGTGCGCGGTTCGTTCCTGTTCCGCGATGCGCTGAAAGCGCTGTTCCTGACGCCAATGATCCTGCCCGTCGTGGTCCTTGCGGTTGCCCTTTATGCCTTCTTCCTGAGGATCGGCCTCGGCGGCACCCTGGCTGGCTTCGTCATTTCGCACCTCGTTCTCGCACTGCCCTTCTCGATCCTGTCCATCTCAAGTGCGCTGGAGGGCTTCGACAAGTCGATCGAGGATGCGGCGGTTCTTTGTGGCGCTTCGCCTCTGGAAGCAAAGATCAGGGTCACCCTGCCGGCGATCAGCCACGGGCTGTTTTCGGCTGCCGTCTTCTCGTTTCTGACATCCTGGGATGAGGTGGTAGTGGCGATCTTCATGTCCAGCCCGACTCTGCAGACGCTGCCCGTGAAGGTATGGGCGACGCTGCGGCAGGACCTGACGCCCGTTGTCGCCGCGGCGTCAACCCTTCTCATCCTTTTGACGATCCTCTTGATGGCGCTGGTTGCCGTCGTGCGTAAGGTACTGAAACAATGAAGAAACCATTCCTTCAGATCCGCGGAATACGCAAGGAATACGGCCCTGTCGTCGCCGTCCATGACGTCAATCTCGACGTTCGGCGCGGGGAGTTCCTGACCTTTCTCGGACCGTCCGGATCCGGCAAGAGCACGACGCTCTACATCCTCGCCGGTTTTGAAACGCCGACGAAAGGCGACATTACGCTGGAAGGGAAGACCCTGCTCGCCACGCCGTCGCACAAGCGCAACATCGGCATGGTGTTCCAGCGCTACACCCTGTTTCCGCATTTGACGGTGGGTGAGAATATCGCATTTCCGCTGAAGGTCAGGCGCAAGTCCAAGGCCGAGGTCGACAGCAAGGTGAAGGAGATGCTGCGCCTCGTCAGGCTCGAAGGCTTCGAGGATCGAAAGCCCGCGCAAATGTCCGGCGGACAACAGCAGCGTGTCGCCCTTGCCAGAGCCCTTGCCTATGATCCGCCGGTGCTTCTGATGGACGAGCCGCTGTCGGCGCTCGACAAGAAGCTGCGTGAGGAAATCCAGCATGAGATACGCCGGATCCACCAGCAGACCGAAGTGACGATCCTCTATGTCACGCACGACCAGGAGGAGGCGCTGCGGCTCTCCGACCGCATCGCCGTCTTTTCCAAGGGTGTCATCGACCAGATCGGGACAGGCCCGGAACTCTACGCCAATCCGCGGACCCGCTTCGTGGCCGAATTCATCGGCGACAGCGATTTCATTTCATGCGACCTGCTGTCATCCTCCGATGGGCAGGCCACCATTTCGCTTGGCGGCGGGAGCGTCTTCAATCATATTCCGGTGCATGGAAAAGGAACCTCCGGGACGAGGGCTGCCCTGATGCTGAGGCCGGAACGCATTCGGTTGTCGCGAAACCAGGCGGCGGGAGCGGGTCTTGCCGCAACGGTCAGCGACATTACCTTCCTCGGCAACAATATTCACGTCTCGACCGAGACGGCGACAGGCGAGGCGCTGGCGGTTCGCCTGCCATTCGGTCACGAGGCTATCGCGGGGCTCAGCCGTGGCGATATAGTCCATCTGAATTTCGATCCCGGTGCCGCTCACGTATTCTGTTGAAAGTTGTCATATGAAGCTCAATGATCCCTCGCTGTTCCGTCAGGCATGCCCCATCGCCGCTCGTTGGATCGAAGCGGAAGGCCGCAAGGCGGCGACGGTCCGCAATCCGGCGACAGGCGAGCCGCTGGGGGTGGTCCCCGACCTTGGTGCCGCGGAAACGGAAGATGCCATCCGCGCCGCCGTCGTTGCCCAGAAGCTTTGGGCGAAGAAGACCGCCGGGGAGCGCGCCGCCGTTCTGAAGGCTTGGCACCGGCTGATGATCGAAAACCGCGACGATCTGGCGATGATCCTGACGCTGGAGCAGGGAAAACCCCTGGCCGAGGCCAAAGGAGAGATCACCTATGGCGCGAGCTTCATCGAATGGTTCGCCGAAGAGGCGAGACGCATCAACGGCGAGGTCGTACCGGGACATCAGCCTGACAAGCGGATTCTCGTCCTGCGCCAGCCTGCGGGCGTGGTGGCGGCGATCACGCCCTGGAACTTTCCGAACGCGATGATCACCCGCAAGATCGGCCCCGCGCTTGCCGCCGGCTGTGCCGTGGTTCTCAAGCCGGCGCTGCAGACGCCATTCTCCGCCATAGCGATCGCCGTTCTCGCCGAGCGTGCTGGCCTGCCGCCGGGGCTTCTCAACATCGTCACGGGTGACGCAGCGGCAATTGGCGGGGCGCTGACGGCAAGCCGCGACGTTCGGGTCCTGACCTTCACCGGCTCCACCCGGACCGGCGAGCTGCTTTACCGGCAATGCGCGCCGACGATCAAAAAGCTCGGCCTTGAGCTTGGCGGCAATGCACCCTTCATCGTGTTCGACGACGCCGATCTCGACGCTGCTGTCGAAGGCGCGCTCATCGCCAAGTTCCGCAACAACGGCCAGACCTGCGTCTGCGCCAATCGGCTTTATGTTCAGGATGGCGTCTACGAAACGTTTGCCGCCAAGCTCGCCGAGGCGGTTTCGGGCTTGAAGGTCGGCAACGGTCTCGACCGTGACGTCGTGCTTGGCCCGCTGATCGACGATAATGCCGTCGCCAAGGTCGAAAGCCATATCAGCGATGCCGTTTCAAAGGGTGCCGGGATCGTCTTAGGCGGCAAACGCCACGCGCTCGGCGGCCATTTCTTCGAGCCGACGATCCTGCGCGATGTTGCTGCCGGCATGCAGGTCGCGCGTGAGGAAACTTTCGGGCCGCTTGCACCGCTTTTCCGCTTCCGCGACGAAGAGGACGTCATCGAACAGGCAAACGACACCGAGTTCGGGCTCGCTTCGTATTTTTACGCCCGCGATCTGTCGCGGGTATTTCGCGTGGCCGAAGCGCTCGAATATGGGATGGTCGGCGTCAATACCGGTCTCGTCTCGACGGCCGAGGCTCCCTTCGGCGGCGTGAAGATGTCGGGTCTCGGTCGCGAGGGATCCAGGCACGGCTTGGACGAATATACCGAACTTAAATATGTGTGCCTAGGCGGCATTGCCTGAGCCGAGAATTCATCTCGCCAAACGAATTTTGCCGATGCGTTCCGTTCATTGCCAAACACGTTTGCAATAAATTCAAACGCTAAGGTGCCGAATTTGCTTCTATTTCGGCGAGACGATGGGCGATGCGGTCGGCATTGGCCATGATCGTCATCGTGACATATTTCGAGGACAGATTCGGAAGGATCGAGCCGTCGACGATGTGAAGACCGGGATGGCGATTCAATTCGCCGTCCGAAGAGGTGCCAAACGGACCGGATGCGCCCATAGGTAAGGTGCCGGCAAAATGCGCGTCGATGCCCGGCTCCGCCAGCGATGCGCCTGGGAGCTGAATGAGACCCAACCGTTTCCATTCCCGGCGGAGCGCTTTTTTCAAGGCCTCGGCACGGATGTCGAAGCCTTCCGCGAAGCCGCCGCGGACGGTCAGACCCTTTCCTGCCGTTTCGTCCCGACGGATGTAGCTGTGGCTTTGATTGCCGGGATAATAGATCGTCGCGACGAGGAGACTGCTGGCGACCATCTCGAACGCGGCGCGCCCCGCCTTTCGGCCGAGCGGCATCCTGTTGATGAAGCTCTGGGCCGGCAGGGATCCGACCTCATAGATCGCCCCCGTCACGTAATCGGATGCGCCGTCGCCATAGCGCAGAGATAATCCGAGCTGCGCAAGGCTGTGCGTCGCCGTCGGCGAACGCAACAACCTTGCGGGGGAGAGCAGGGGAATGGCGAGCGTGGGACTGTTTAAAAGACGCAGTCCCTGCTCGTCGGTCGGCAGGAGGTCCGCCAGCAGGGCGACCGTTCCAAGGACTCCTGCGGCCAGAATTATTCTCGGCGCGGAGAAGGACGATCCGTCGGCCGTTCCGACCGTCCAGCCCGAGCTGCGGGTCAACGAGACGGCCCGCATGTTGTCGAGCAAACGAAAATGCGGGGATTTGCGCAACGGAAGCAAATCCTGCCTGCTGTTATAGATCGCCCCGCTTGGGCAGCCATAGAGACAGTCGCCGCGCAGATCGCATGCCGCCCGCCCGGATCTCGCCTCCGAAAGTATGGCATTGACGGCGGGAAAAAGCTGGAACGATTTATCAGCCGGCTTTGCGGCCTGGTGCCGATGGAGAACATGGGCCGCTGTCGCCCCAAGCGGCAGGACCGGCTCGCTGTTAGTGCCTGTCGTAAAATCAGCATTCCTGCTGATGCCGATTCGCTTGGCGACATACTCGTAGGATTTCTGCAGGGAGGCGATGTCTATCGGCCAATCCGCGATGTCCTCGGCGTCGAGATAGCTGATTTGCGCTCCCCAGATATTGGAGAGGCCGCCGCGGGCGAGACTGCCGATCGGTATGAAGCCGTTGCCGGCAATGCCGGATTGGTGTCGAAAAGGTTCGAGAATTTCCCGTGCCGCAGGGGTCCGCAGCTTCGGCGAGCTGCCGTCGTCCGCGCGCAGCGACTCCAGATCGCTTCCCAGGACGCGCGCACTGCGGTTTTCTTCCTGCAGCCCGGCATCATTGCCGGCATCCAGCATCAGAACGCGGCGGCCGGCCGCTATGAGCGGCAACGCGGCTGAAACACCTGCAGGCCCGCTGCCGATGATGATGAAGTCGGCATCCGGCTCAGTCATCGATATCTCCCGGCTAAAAGCGCGCGGAGCGGAAAGAGCAGGACATCGCTGGAAATGGTCGATATTGCGCCGAAAAACCCGGCCTTTCTGCCTGAATGCCTTTCCGGCTCGCTCGCGAGGTCGGCGAGATAGAGAGCTCGCGCGAGCCGATGCTGCGTTCGATTGGCCGGCGGTTCAAAGAAAGCCAGCAAACCAGGATGCCTGATGAGTGCCGGGGAGAGGCCGAGCGGCGACAGCCCTTCGCGCTGAAGCCCTTCGCAGAGCCGCTGCAATTGTGCTTCCGTGGGTCTGGTGCCGAGATATCGCAGCAGAGCCTGTGCCTCACTTCGCGATTGCTCCTCGGGTGTCTGGTCGAATTCCCCGGCAAGCGCGGTCGCCGGGTCAGACAGGTTCAACTTCAGGAGCCTGAGGCTCTCGCTACTCTCCATCGGTGCGGCGCCTGCAAGCCCGAGGACGCGTTCCGGATCGACCGTGGGAACCAACGGGAGAATCTTCGTCATGCGGCAGGCGAGGAGTGCGGCGGTCAGGGGAACCGGTATGAAATGAAGGTTGCCCTTACCCTGGCCGCGGCGGAGAATTCTGAGCCAGGCAGCAAAGCTTATGGGCTTTTCCTGCGCCAGCACAAAGGTCTGCAGCGGCTGGTCCTCTCCGGTCGCCAGCGCCAGCAGGCCTGCGGCGACTTCGTCGAGATGAATGGGCTGAACTTTCCGGCTGAGTCCTATCATCGGCAGGATTGGACTGAGCGCCGCCAATTTCGCCATTAGGCCGTACATCGCTGTGCGCGGGCCGCCATAAACCAGCCCTATTCGCGCAATTCTGACGATCGGTGCCGCCTCGCTGGCAGCCAAATGCTCTTCGATCCCGAACTTGGTCCGGCCGTAGATATTGAGCGCTTCTTTTCTGGACGAGGTGGAAGAGGCAAAAACGAAGCGCGGCACTCCGGCTGCCTTTGCCGCTTCCGCCAGCTTCAAGGTACCTGATATATTGACGTTTTCTACTTCGGCCGCCTCCGGCGGAGTAGCCCAGGAATGCGCGAGATGGACGAGCCCAACCGCTCCCTCCAGATCGGATGCGGCAGGTTCATCGCCAATGCGCCACACCGCACCGGGCCGCCGGCCGAGTTCAACCACGTCGAAGCCGCGCTCACGCGCGATCGCGACAAGTCTTGCACCGATATAGCCGGTTGATCCGGTGATGATGAGACGTGGTGCCATTCACACTCTCTACTGCGCAAAGGCGATACGCGCGCCGCTCCAGTCAAAACGAAACTCGATTTCCTTGAGCTGCGACAGCGCTTGCCGCACCTTTTCTTGACGGTCTTTCGGGCAATAGAGAACCAGGAATCCCCCTCCGCCTGCACCCGCAAGCTTGCCGCCGATAGCGCCGGCAGCACGGGCTGCCTCGTAAAACTCGTCGATCGCGCTGTTGGTAATCTTCGACGTCAGCGATCTTTTCATCATCCATCCGCGGTGCAGCGCTTCGCCGAACGCACTGAGATCTCCAGCCATCAGGATGTCGCGCATTTCGTAGCTCAACTGCACCATGCGCTCGACAGTCCGGAATTTTTCCTCGTCCGCCTCCATGGCTTGCACCTGCGTCGACAGCACCGAGCGCGTGTCGCGCTGGCTTCCTGTGAAAAACAACAGGATGTTGCTCTCGAGTTCCGCCATCTTTTCGGAGCCGAGGACGACGGGCTGGACGTTGACGCCGCCGTTGGAATTAAATTCGATGAAGTTCAATCCGCCATGTGCGGCCGCATATTGGTCCTGCTTGCCTATCGGCTCCTTCAGGATATCGATTTCGAGCTTACACGCTTCTTCCGCCAGCTGATCCTTGGAGGCAAAGCGCGACCTGTGGGCATAGAGCGCATTGATCAGCGCCACGGAAAAGGAGCTGGATGACCCGAGACCGGTTCCGGAGGGGATGTCGGCGACCGAAGCAACTTCGATGCCGGGCTCGATCCGATGCATCCGGAGGGCCTCGCGCAGCAGCGGATGGGCGATCTCTTCAAGCGTATCGGCGAGTTCGGTGCGCGTATATTTGAGATGGTATTTGTTTTCGTTGAAGTAGTTGTGCACGATGACGAAGCTGTACTTGGCTATCGCGCAGGACAAGACCGCGCCGGCCTGACGGCGGTAGTAGGAGGCTATGTCTGAGCCGCCGCCGGCGAAGCTGACCCGAAAAGGTGCGGACGAAACGATCAAAGGATTGCCTCCTCGAGATTGATGACGATATCGGCCGATGTCCGTTGTAGATCGATCCTCGGCCACTCCTCCTGAATCCGCGACGCCCAGAGCCCTTCGGCGTCCGCCGGCGTCAGGCCTTTCCAGGCGTAAAAATTGTGAAAGCGGTTCAGCAGCGTCTGCTGCGACGCTTCGACGAAGGCAGCCATGTCGACATCTTCACGGATCGACGCATGTCCGGCAAAAATGCCGTCCAGCAGAATGACCTCGGCATCGCGTGCATCATAGGTGGTCGTACCCGTATGCTGGCCACGGCTTGCAGCGTCGTAGCCGGGCGCCTCGACCTGTCCAGATTGACGCAGCATTCTGACGATCTCAGGATAGAACTCAACCCTGTTGCGTTCTTCAGCGTTCATATCGGGTCGGCGATGTTCGAGCGGCAGAATCCAACGGTCGAGCTCCAGCCTCACCACCCGGTGCCCAGCTTCCGAGAGCATACGCTCGACCGCATGCGCAAACGTGCTTTTCCCGGAGCGGGAACGGCCGCAGATACTGACGAGCAAAGGACCTGCCGCATTTGAAAGACGTGCATCAATCGCGCTGAAGAGAGCTTGCCCGATATCCTGGTAGCGGCACTGAAAGCGAACAGCGTCATAGACCGTGTCGAAGACAAGATCGGCACGCGGGACCTCTGTTTGCCCGGCTGGATAGGCCTTTTCATCCCTCAGGCCATAACCGGTCCGGACGCCATAGGCCCAGATGCCCGCCTTGCGGCCGGCACCTATGTCGCGCAGACTATCTCCGATGATGATGGATTTGGTTTTTTCGATCGGCAATTCCGCCATGGCCTGGCGGATCATCAGATCTCCCGGTTTGCGGCAAGCGCAATCGATCTTCAGCGCCGGAACCTCGTTGGCGAATCCTTTTTCCGGATGGTGCGGGCAGAAATAGATACGGTCCAGGACGCCGCCATCTTCGGCAAGCTCGGCCTCCAGGCGACCAAGAACATGATCCAGGCCGGATTCATCGAGCAGGCCCTTGGCGACCTGCGGCCGGTTGGTGACGGCAACCGCCAGAAAGCCGGCCTCGCGGGCAAGCCGTACCGCTTCGCCGGCTCGGCCGATCAGCTTCACCTGGTCGGGATGGATGACGCCATGGCCGCCGACATCTTCGTTGAGTACGCCATCGCAATCGAAAAACACCGCGGGTCTTCTAACGGACAGATGGACCGCATGAACCCGTTCCTGCCGAAGATCCTCCGCCGCGGCGGCATGTCGGCTCGGAGACCCGATATCCTTCATATATTCCGGTGTATCATAGATCGCGATCGGGATGGAACGCTCAAGGAGACCGGGAACGACATCATGGATCATGTCGGCCGGCTGCCCCGGCAGGAGCGTTTCGAAAAACTGGTCGGAAGCCACGTACAAACCGGCCGGCACCAGATTGCGCCAATCCGCATCGCGCGGCGCCTTGCGAGGCAACAGGCGCTGGAGATAACTGCTCTTCTGAACGACGAGATCGGATGTACGGGGATGATCGTTGGGGTGAGCGATGATCGTCAGAGCGGCGGGAAACTGCTGACGATGACGTGCCAGTGCCGCCAGATCGATGTCAAAAAGCATGTCGCCGTAGACGATCAGGACGTCACCTGATGTCGTGTTCAAAGTCGTCAAGCAGCCTGCCGTGCCGAGCGGAGACGTCTCGACGAAGACGTCGATCGTAATGCCGAGTTTTTCAGCTTCCGAGCCGAGAGCAGGTTCCAGGTGGCTGCCGAGGTGACCACCAAGCACGCGCACATGCTGAATACCCTCACGGGCGAGGACACGAATCTGCCTGAGAATGATCGGCACGCCGTCGAGAGGCAGAAGGGCTTTCGGAATGGCGTCGCCCGTCATGCTGCGCGCGCGTGTTCCGAGGCCTCCGGCAATAATGATTGCCTCGCGGATAGCGTTTTCAGAACCCATTCGCCAGGATCCGCTCGACGGCAAGTTCAACGGCCTCGGTCGACTTTCGCTTCGGTGACCAGCCTAGCGCGACGAGCCGGCTGATATCGTAGCTGAAGCGCGGCACATCGCCCAGCCAGCCGCGGTCTTCGCTTCCGTATTCGATGGCGGCTCCGGCTGCGACCTTCGAGACCACGATCTCGGCGATATCGCGCACGGACGTTTCGCCGATGCCGCTGGCATGAAATACTTCATAGGCACCGGGTGCCTTGTCCCAGGCAAGGAGGATCGCATCCACCAGGTCGCCGACATAGAGATAAGGCTTCGTCTGCATCCCGTTGCCGAGCACCTGAAGTCTCGTCGGATCAGCCTTCAACCTGTTGATGAAGTCGTAGATCGCTCCATGCGTGGAGCGCTCCCCGACGACATTTGGAAAGCGCAGCACCAGTGTCTTGATGCCGAATGACAGCGCATAGACGGACAGGTAGGCTTCAGCGGCAAGCTTGCTGGCGCCATAGAGCGAGATCGGCCGCAAGGGGCCGTGATTTTCATGAATATTGCCTTCGGCTTCGCCGAACACAGCGGACGTGCTGGCGAAGAAAAGCCTGTCGATCCCATGCTTGCGCATGATGGCAAGCAGTGTTGTCGTCGTCAGCTGGTTCAGCTGCAGGTCCAGTTCCGCATTGGCGTTGCCCGCGGCAATATCGGAATTGGCGGCGAGATGAAAAACAGCGTCGGGACGGTCCGCCGCAAGGAGCTGTTCCATGCCTTCCCGATCAAGCATATCCAGCTTCTGGAAGCGAAAATCCGATCGTTCCAGCAGATGATCTATGTTCCGCATGCGGCCAAGATGGAGATTGTCGATCGCGGTGACCCGATAGCCCTTTTCCAAAAGGCGATCGCAGAGATGGCTGCCGATAAATCCGGCCCCTCCTGTTACCAAGGCATGCATATCGTCAGCTCCATATGATCTGATAAGGCTCATTAGAGCGCTTTGATCTTTCCCGAATGAGGACGCGAAAGGACGAATACACCACCGGCCAAGCCGATCACAAGCTGCAGCAGGCCGAAAACCACCGATAGCGTTGCCGCGTCCGTCGTGCCTATGCCGAACAGGGCAAGTGAAATGATCATGCCGCCTTCCCGGAGGCCCCATCCTCCAACGGAAATGGGAACCATCGCAATCAAGAGCACCGGCGGGAAAGCGGCTGCAGCCTGACCCCAATCGAGCGGGAGACCAAGGCCGAGAACGAGGATCTCAAGCGAGACGACGCTCAATCCGTGAATGGCGAGGGTCAATAGAAATACGCCGACCATTCTTTGGTGGGTGATCAAAGCCCGCAACGCGTCGGTCAACGCGTGCAGCTTTGCCGGAAAGAACCGGACGAATAAGTGGCGGCGCCAACTGAACACCAGGGCTGATGCGATAGATCCCGCAACGCCAAGCGCCGTGAGCTCTGTCAGATAGGGGATAGGAAAGTCGTGCCCGTAGACGGCGCGCAGGATGATCAGTCCGGTCAGCGCAACGACCGCCAGTCCGAAAAGAGTAAGGATGCGGTCCATGACGACGCCCAGCGTGGCTTCTCCGATCGTCAGGCCATATTTCACGGCGCCAAATATGCGAGCGGCATCGCCTGGAATGGGACTCGGAAGAGCTTGATTGTAAAAGAGGCTTTGCATGAAGAGTTTCATGGCGCCTGAAATCTTCAGCCTTTGCCCTATCATGTCCGATAGAAGGCACCACCGCCACGCCGAAAACAGAGCCTGCAAGAGCAGAAGAAAGATGCTGGCCGAAATGGTCGCCGCCGACAGGGTCTGGACCGCAGCCCACCCTTCCGAAAAATCTACCTTGCGCGCGATCCATATGACGAGGCCAAGCGCGACGACCACTTTCAAAACCGGTATGCCAATGCGAAGCAACGCTGGGGAGGACGCGGTAGTCACGGCGCCCGAGCCGCATCAAAACGGTAGAGCTTCCAGCCGAACCGATCTGTCAATATCAGCGAGGAACGGGGCATCATGTGCGTTACGACGCTGTTGGCCATCACCACTTTATCTTCTCCAAGACGTTCGGCGAGGAACGCGCTACCAGCGTCAGGGGTGACGATGAAGTAGCCTATATGATTGTACTTTATGAAAGCGTCGATATCCGAACCCGGTGCAGGCAGCACGTGGCGCGGCAATTGCCAACCGCCATCGCGGCCATTGTTGTAAGCCGTGGACAATAATGTGTTGGAGTTATGGAAAGGTTGGAAAACGGTTCGGAGGTCGTGATCTGCGATATAGCGGTACATGAAATAAGCTTCGCGGTGGCTCTCCATATATTTGTCGACGCTTATCATCCCAAGCACGACGTCGAGTTTTTTCGCCTTGACGGGATCTATGTCGCCGCCGCCCACTCGATACCAGTGGGAAATCCAGAGGCCGCCGGCCAGCAAACTGACGGCAACCGGGGTGGCGACCATGCAGGCGCGCGACGAGACGATTTTCGCAAGTGGGGCTATCTGCGGCAGGACTCGCCGGTCGAGCCATTTATCCAGCCGTTCGCGAACCAGGGAGGCGCCGATAAACCCGGTCGAAAAGAAAAGCAGATAGGCTGGCGTTGCCCACCGTATGTGATTGAACATAACGGTGTACCATATCACAAACATGGCAGCGACAATCGCTGCGAGAAATGCGATGCGCCGGAAAGCCACCGCCAGACCCGCCAGTATCAAAGCAAGAGCGACGAAAGCGTTCGGCTTGCGAGCGAGGAACCAGTCGTAAAGAATATAGAGGAAGTCCTGCCAACCTTGCAGAGTAGCGAGGTTCGTCACGAAACGTCGGTTGGCGGGATCGAAAGCCCGGCCCAATTCGAGCGTGTAATCCGCCATCCAAGCATCGGTGAGGCCCGGATGACCGAACAGGAAGGGATAGATCGGATTGCCGAGAACGATCAGGTTTTTCGCATACCAATAGCCCGAGACGGCGAGAAATGTGCAGAGGCATGACAGGAAGAGCGGCAGCGATACTCTTCCTTTGAGAAGCGCCGGCATCAATGCCAGCCCTATAAGGCCAAGCATTTGCAGTTCCGTATATTTTCCTCCGACCGCTCCCCCCAAGACGAGCGCACAATGAAAAAGCTCCGCCGGACGCCGGGTTTCCAAATAGCGCCACAAAAAAAGCACGGCTGCGACTGAGAAACACGACCGGGCGAGATCCGTCATCGGTTCGCCGACACTCCCCCTGAAGAAGGGGATGCTGAGTATCAGAGCGGCCACCAGGAAAAAACCGCATGCCCGCCAACGACTGGCGCAGCTTGAAAGGAGGAACAGAAACCCGAAGAAAATTGCGATGTTCATAGTCGCCGCGCCGGTCCAGTGACCGCTGACCATCATGACGAGTGCAAACAGCAGATTGAAGAAGAGTGGAATATTCCCGTAGAAGGGATGATCAATCTGCGGTGTCACAAAGCCAGCGTGATCGATGATGCTGTTTGCGAGCGGGATGTGGAAAACCCACACATCGTCGACGCTTGATGGAAATAGGGCTTGGACGCTCCACACGTAGCAATAGGCAATGCATACGAGTGCAGCGAGGACCGGAAACGGATTGCCGATCCTGGTTTCGGCCGCGATTTTACAAAAAAACGAACCTAGGTCGCAAAGAACGGCGACAAGATCACGCCGCCGCCAGATCATCGAGATAGCCACGATAGGAAGAACAATTTCCCATCGTAATCCGTGAAATGCGCCAAGGACGGTAGCCGCGCCGCCTGATATCGCCAGAGCCGGCAAAATGCCGCTGAACAAGAAATCGATGCCGTCTCGAAAGGGCCGATCGCAACCTCGATTGAGCCAAACGACGATCCCTCGATCGATCACCAGGCCCCATAAGATTATGAAAAAAGCCGTGCACCAGCCTGCGATCATCACCGCTCCCGTGGCTCCTATCCCGCGAGAGGGGGCGCAGGCTTCTTGACGGGCAGCATGACCCCAAGCGCTCGGATCATGAGGCCTGAAATAAAGATCTGGAACGCTGTCGTGATAAGCCAGAGCCCGAAGACGGCCCAGTTCGTTTCGACGCCAATCTCAGGCAGCACGTATCCATTCCCGACATAGGAATCGAAGAGCGGAAACGCCAACAAAACGCCTGCAAGAACGACCACGACCGTTCCCCAAATCGTTGCGTTATAAGGCAGGAGTCGCTCGAAACGAGGCTGCACGCGTCCCGAATAATCGAAGATAACCCGACCGATCGCGGCCGAAACCAGCATTGATTGACCAAGCACGGCCAGGGCCATGGCAAACAGCATGGCGTTGGACGAGAACCGCACACCGGCAATAGACATAGGTCCAGCGAGCAATGGCAGCATGATGATCAAGCCGAGGGCCAGAAGCAGGAAGCCCGGCCAGATGAGAAAGAAATCGAACCCGTAGACGAACATCGCCTGAAGATTACGCCAGCCGGCGCGCCACGGCTCCATCCAACCCCGCCGCTTCATGTGGCTGAGCCGTCCATCCGGATCTTTTAGGAAGTGGATCGGCACTTCAGTGGTCGGAAGCTCCATATGCACGGACTTCAGCACCATTTCCGACGCATATTCCCATCCTTGCGACCGAAGATCCATGCGCAGCAACGCATCGACACTGATGCCCCGCATGCCGCAATGGATGTCGGAAAAGCGGCTGGCGAACATCCGATTAAGAATCCAGGTCGTCAGTGGCGTTCCGAAATAGCGATGCAGGGGCGGCATCGCATTGTCTTCGATCGAGCCCTTGAACCGCGAGCCCATCACGAAGTCGGCCCCCTCTCGGAAGGCCTCGATAAACGGCGCTATCTGGCGAAAATCATAGGTGCAGTCCGCATCGCCCATGATGATGAACTTGCCGCGGACGAATGGAATGGCATCGATGTAAGCTCTGCCCAAACCGCGCTTCGGCGTCCGCAACACGCGGGCACCCCTGTCGCGCGCGATTTCGGGTGTGCGATCGGTTGAGCTGTCGACGATCAGGATCTCCACCGCCGCACCACTTGCCGCAATACCCTCGCGGCACCAGTCGACGAAGGTTCCGATCGTCAATTCCTCGTTAAGAGACGGGACGAGGATGGTCACTTCGGGATCGGTGACATCATCGTCGGGGGTAAGGAGCGTCAATTCCGGATCGTGAATGCTGGGGAAAGTCATGCGCGTGAAACGGCTCGTTAGGAGAGAGTGGGCGGGACAAGTCCGCAGGAAAAATCCAATACGGCATGGCAAATCGCCAGATGGGCGATCTCCACATAGCCATATTGATCAGAAGCCACGTAAAAGTTCAGATCACCGAGATCACGCAGCGGATTGCCCGGTGCGAATCCGCTCAAAGTCATGACGGCGCAGCCTTTGTCCCGGGCGGTACGGACGGCCTTGGTAATGCTTTCTGATCTCCCAGAACTGCTGATTGCCACCAGCAGGTCACCTTCGTTCGCGTGCATGGCGATCTGCGTGGAGAACACGTTCTCATATCCGAGATCGTTTGAGAGGCATGTCAGCGTCGCGCCGTCGTTCATCGCCATGGCGCGTAGCCCGCCGTTTTTCGAGTAGTCGGTTGCCATGTGGCTGGCGATTGCCGCGCTGCCGCCGTTGCCAATGAACATGATCTTCCGTCCGGCATCGTGCGTGGCGCGAGCCAGTTGCATGGACTCTGTCACGGCTGCTGCATAATCCAGGCTCTCTCCCGCTGACCGCGTAGCGGTTGTATTCACAAGAACATGGCGGAGAAATGTGAAGTAGCGATCCAGGTCGCCGGCTGTTACGCCAAGCCCAGAAGATCTGTTCTCATTTTGTAACATGCTCGTTCCGTCCCTACGCCTTGGGAATTGGGGCGTCCTTAAAGATTAAATGAGACGAAGGCAAGTTGCTTGCCAGCTCTTTTGAGGGTTGTCGGCGGGTGTCGCGGCTTTGCAACTAGCGGTCACGCCAGGCAGTTGAATTGACCGCCTATGCCCGAGCCTCAGGACACTGATCGATGTGAGCGCGCAGACAAGCGCTTTCAGCGCTCGCGCTGCGGATGCCCATGTCGGGTGAAAGAGGAGTTCGCAGCCGCTTCCGGCATGTTGTGACCGTCAGTTCCCGACCGCTGCGATGATGCCGATCTCGACGGCGAATTCCGGTCCGGCGAGCCTTGCTTCGACCGTGGCACGCGCCGGCGCATGACCTGAAGGCACCCAGGCGTCCCAGACGGCATTCATGTCTTCGAAGCTGGAGATGTCGGTAAGCCAGATCGTCGCGCTGAGGATCCGTGTCGGATCGCTGCCTGCGCCTTCCAGAAGCCGGGTGATCCGCGCCAGGATGTTGGTCGTCTGTTCGCGCACGGACGCGCCCGGCGCGTCGATTGCGACCTGGCCTGCGAGGAACACCAAGCCGCCATAGGTCACGCCCTGGCTCATCCGTTTTCCGGTTTCGTAGCGTTCGATCTGCATGCTCAACTCCCTGAATTAATCCCTATGCGCAATCTTTTGGCGTTCGGCACGTCGCTGCAGCCATTGGATCGTGGCGAGGAACAGCGTCGAAAACAGGATGAGGAGCGTGGCGACGGCGGCGATCGTCGGGCTCAGCGTTTCGCGCACGCCGCTCCACATCTGGCGCGGCAGCGTGCGTTCTTCGGAACCGGCGATGAAGAGTGCAATCACCACTTCGTCGAATGATGTCACGAAGGCGAAGAGCGCGCCGGACGCCACCCCCGGCGCGATGACCGGCAGCATGATGCGCAACGTCGCTTCGACCGGAGCTGCGCCGAGACTGGATGCCGCCCGCATCAGATTGTGATCGAAGCTTGCGAGCGTGGCGGTCACGGTGATCACCACGAAGGGGGCGCCGATCGCCGTATGCGCCAGCACCAGCCCGGTCAGGCTGTTGAGCAGCCCGACGGCGGCGAAGGCATAATAGATGCCGACCGCCGAAACGATGACTGGCACGATCATCGGCGAAATCAGAATGGCGGTCAGCGTTGCCCGCGCGGGGCAGGAGGGCCGGCTGAGGCCGATTGCGGCAAGCGTGCCGAGAAAGGTCGACAGAAGCGTGGCGAAGACGGCGACGATGATGCTGTTCTTCAGCGCCAGCTGCCAGACGTTGGAATCGAAGAATTCCCGATACCACCGAAGCGACAGGCCGGGCATGGGATAGGTGAAGAACGGCTCGGCATTGAAGGAGAGCGGCACGATCGCCACGATCGGTGCGATCAGGAACAGGATCACCAGGCCGCCAGCCAGCCACAAGAGGATCGAAAACAGCCGCGGGAAAGAAAGGAAATTCGTCATCAGCCTATCCTCAGCCTGTCGATGCCGACAATGCGATTGTAGACGGCATAGAGGATCAGCACCGCCACCAACAGGATCGTGCTCAAAGCCGCCGCCATGCCCCAGTTGGTGACCTGATTGGAGTAATAGGCGATGAAATAGCTAACCATCTGGTCTCCCGGCCCGCCGACCAGAGCTGGCGTGATGTAGTAGCCAAGCGCCAGGATGAAGACGAGCAACCCGCCGGCACTGACACCAGGCATGCTCATCGGCAGGTATATGCGGAAGAAGGCCGACATCGGCGGCGCGCCAAGCGACGAGGCGGCACGCAGATAGACCGGAGGTATGCTCTTCATGACGCTGTAGATCGGCAGCACCATAAAGGGCAGCAGAATATGGGTCATGGCGATCAGCACGCCGACGCGATTGTAGATCAGGTCAAGGGGATGCGCTGGGTCGATCAGGCCCAACCAAATGAGCGCCGAGTTGATCACGCCGCGCCCCTGCAGCAAGACGACCCAGGCGCTGGTGCGGACCAGAAGTGAGGTCCAGAACGGCAGCAGCACCAGGATCAGCAGCGTATTGGCAACCGCCCCTTTCGACCGGGCAATCAGCGCCGCGAGCGGATAGCCGAGGAACAGGCAGATCACCGTCACCGAAGCGCTGACGACGAATGTGCGGATCAGGACATCGACATGCACCGCATTCTCCGCCGAGACCCTGCCGATGGCGCCCGACGCGTCGCGCTCCAGGTCGAGCGAGGCGAGCAGGTAATAGTCGGTGAAGGGCGGCGACGCATTCTTGATGAGCGTCCAGTAGTGCGGGGTCTCCCACTTGGGATCGATGGCAACGAAGGCGGCCTTGTAGGGCGGCTTCGCGTCGCGGATCGTGCGCGCGGTTTTCAACAGCATCGAGCGCATGCCGGTCTCGTAATAGTTGAGACGCTTGGCCACTTCGGCAATCTGGTCGCGCGGCGATTGTTTCAGATCTGTGGCAAAGGCAGCAAACAGCGTTTCGTCGGGCGCAGACTGCTCATCCCAGGCTGATAGAGCCGACATCGTGTAGGGCAGGGCGGCGGAAGCCGCCCTGTTGTCGACCGCGCGTGTCAACAACAGGGCAATGGGCAGGACGAAGACGAGCAGCAGGAAGATCAACAGAGGCGCGATCAGCAGCAGCGCTCTCAGCTGCGCCTTGCTTTTCGCACTGCCGAGCCTTTTCGCCCGCGTGCGAGCGGCAATCCTTGCCTCATCGCCGTCATTCATTGTCGCGATCGCCATCGCTCTGCCTTCCTGAGGGAGAAAAAGGGGCGGACGAGGTCAGGGGGACACCCGCCCGCCCGACGAGGTTACTGTGCGAGCCACTTGTTGAAGCGTTCGGTCAACTCCTCATCATGATCGGCCCAGAACTCGGAGGAGACGACAAAGGCGTTCTTCGTATTGTCAGGCGCTGTCGGCAGATCGACAAGAATATCCGGCGGAACCTTTGCGATGGCCGCTTTTAGGGTCGGACCATAGGAGATATATTTGGACTGCTGCGCCATCACGTCGGGATTGACGGTGAAGGCGACGAATTTGTCCGCCAGTTCCTTGTTCTTCGAGCCTTTCGGCTCAGCCCAGAGATTGAAGTCCATTCCCTGGCCGTCCCAGACGATCTTGAAGTTCTTGCCGCTGTTCTTGACGGCATCGTAGATGCGGCCGTTCCATGCCGTCGTCATCACCACTTCGCCGTCGGCGAGAAGCTGCGGCGGCTGCGCGCCCGCCGTCCACCAGACCTTCACATCCTTCTTGATGGTATCGAGCTTCTTCAAGGCGCGGTCGACGCCTTCCGGCGTGCCGAGCGCATCGTAAACCTCGGCGGGTTTGACGCCATCGGCAATCAGGGCGAATTCCAACGTGGTCTTTGGAGACTTGCGCAAGGCGCGCGGTCCGGGGAACTTGGCCGTGTCGAACAGATCGGCCATGGTCGTTGGCCCGCCATTCGGGAACTTGGCGGCATCATAAGCATAGATGGTGCCGAAGACGATCGTCGCGACGGCGCAATCCATCGCAGCGCCGTCGATGAAGGCGTCCTTGCCGCCGAGCTTCGAGTAGTCGATCGTTTCGAGCCAGCCCTCGTCGCAGCCTTGCAACGCATGGCTGGGTTCGACATCGACGACATCCCAGGTCACTTGGCCTGTTTCGACCATGCCCTTCAGCTTAGCCGTGGAGCCGTCCCATTCGTCCTGGAGGATCTTGGCGCCGGCTTCCTTGGCGAACGGCTTGAAAAAGGCCTCCTCCTGGCTCTTCGTATAGGCGCCACCCCAGGATGTGACGGTCAGCGTATCCTCGGCAAATGCTGCTCCTGCGATGGCAAGAGTCATGACGGAACTGAGAAGCATGCAGTTTAAACGCATCATGGTGGTTCCCCTTTTTGTAGCTGCGTTTGCGAAAGAATGAATGTCCGGTCAGGAGAGCGCGAGGACGCGGCAATCCTCTGGCGTCCAGCCGATGACGGTATTCGCGCCTGGCGCATGAACCGGAATGTCCTGGGCGGCTGCCACTTTGATGAAGACGTCGTCGCAGCCACAGGCTGAGACGCGCAACCTGACATGATCGCCGTGATAGATGATTTCCTTGAGCGTCGCCGTAAACCGGTTCGGAACCTCGGCTCCTGGCGCCAGCTGAATCCGCTCGGGCCGCAACACCAGCGTTGCCCGTGCGCCTTCCTTCAATCCTTCTCCGGCATGGCCGGTAATGATCGAACCATCGGGCGCGCGAATTCGGCAGACCGCATTTTCGATCGCGACGACCTCGCCTGATATCGCATTGTTCTCGCCGATGAAGGTTGCGACGAAGGGGTTTGCCGGCGTCTCGTAGAGCTCATGCGGCGGCGCGATCTGCTGCAGGATGCCGTCATTGAACACGCCGACCCGATCCGACATGGTCAGCGCCTCGCTCTGGTCGTGGGTGACGTAGACGACATTGATGCCGAGGCGGGCATGCAGGTGCTTGATCTCGAGCTGCATATGTTCGCGAAGCTGCTTGTCGAGCGCACCAAGCGGCTCGTCCATCAGCACGAGCTGCGGCTCGAAGACGAGAGCCCGGGCAAGCGCGATGCGCTGCTGTTGTCCGCCGGAAAGCTGGTTGGGCCGCCGCGTTTCGAAGCTCGCCATGCGCACCATGTCGAGCGCGCGGCGCACCCGCTCGGTGATCTCGGCCTTGCCGAGCCGGCGCATTTTCAGCGGGAAAGCGACGTTCTCGCCGACGGTCATATGCGGGAAGAGCGCGTAATTCTGGAAGACCACACCGATATTGCGGCGATGCGGCGGAACGCTGTCGATCCTGTTGTCGGCAAGGGTGATCGTTCCGTCGGTCGGCGCTTCGAAACCGGCCAGCATCATCAGCGTCGTGGTCTTGCCGGATCCGGACGGACCGAGAAGGGTCAGAAATTCCCCTTTGGCGACGTCGAGGTCCAGGCCGCGCACGACATAGCTGACGCCGTCATAGGATTTACGCACGCCTTCGAAAGCAATGAAGCGCTCGCTCATCAATACCTCCTGTTTGCATCGGCGGGTCCCTGCCTCTTTGTCTCGATGCTGGGCTATATTGTCTCGGTCTACTTCGGCTTGTCAAGCCACACAAATAATTTTGTGTGGTATCGGCGGCAGGGTCTCGAAAACACGGGAAAAGCGTGCTATGTCGCACGAAAGCAAGCTGAATCGCAGTGCCACGGTGATTGATGCGCGCGTTCGGCTTATAGGATTTATGCCGCTGTTACAGGAATTGTATGTCTGAAAGATCGGAAGTGACCCGGACAAATCAGGAGAGGGAAACGCGGATACCGGCCTATCTGGAGCTCGCAAGCGAGCTCGAGGCGAGGATCCGCTCGGGCGCCTTGCCCCCCGGCAGCCAGCTCCCGCCGCAGCGCGACCTCGCGCGGGAGCGGTCGCTCAACGTCTCCACAGTCACGCGCGCCTACCGCGAATTGCAAAACCTCAACCTTGTGATGGGCAGCACCCGGCGCGGCACGATCGTTATGGGCGACGGCGCCATGCCGCGGGTCGACCGGGCGGCGAGCCCGGCCGGTATCATCGATCTGACGGTCAACCGGCCGGCCGTCGACGATTTCCAGCAGCGCTTGGCGCAATCTTTGCCTGACCTGTCGTCCGACCGGCGCTTTCGCCAGATCCAGGAATACCAGCCGCCGGAAGGGCCGGCCTGGGCACGCCACGCGGCGAGAAAATGGATATCGCTCAACGGTTTCGACCCGTCCGACGACGATATCGTGGTCACCAGCGGCGCCCAGCACGCTTTGCTGGCGGTGATCAGCAGCCTGATAGAGCCCGGCGACACCATCGTCTGCGATCGACTGACCTATTACGGCCTGATCGCGCTTGCCCAAATGTTCCGCTTCCGCATTATCGGCATTGGAAGTGACGATCAGGGCATGTCGGCGGCGGAGCTCGACGATATCTGCCGCCGGGAGACCGTGCGCGCCGTCTTCACGGTTCCCTCGATGCACAATCCGACCGTCGTCACCATGAGCGAGGCTCGCCGGCGCGAACTGGTCGATGTTGCGGAAAAGCACGATCTCGTCATCATAGAGGATGATGTCTATGGACCGATGCTCGGGACCCGGGCAAGCGCCTTGATCACGCTTGCGCCGAGCAGAACCTACCATATATCAGCGCTCTCCAAGGCGCTGGCGCCGGGTCTGCGCGTCGGCTATCTCTCCTGCCCGCCCGGCCGGGCGCTGCTGTCTGCCGAGGCGGTTCGCACGACCGCCTGGATGCCCTCTCCGCTGCCGCTGCTGCTTGCGACCCGCTGGCTGGAGGACGGCACGGCCGAAGCGATCCTGAAGGCTCAGCTTGCGGAGCTGCGCGCACGCCACGCGATCGTCACGACGATCCTTGCCGGCCATTCCTTCTCCGCCGATCCGCGCTGCATGTTTTTATGGCTGAGGTTGCCGGCGCCATGGCGATGCGAGGATTTTGCCGCCAATCTGCGCGCCCATGGCGTTGCCGTCATGGCTGCCACCGCCTTTGCCTGCGACCGTCAGCCCGTCGAGCATGCCGTTCGCGTCAATGTCGGCTGCGCATCGTCGCGTGATGAACTTGCAACGGCGCTGCGCATCATTGCCGCCACGCTGAACGATCGTCCCCGCGCCTTAGCAGGCCTGGTCTAGGCGATGAACACGCTGCTTCCCGACCTTCAGCCCTTGCCCGACGCCGAGCGCTGGCATGTGGCTGTGGTCGGTGCCGGATTGGTCGGCCTCTGCACGGCTGCAAAGAATGAGGCAGCGGGGTCACGATTATCGATCCGGCGCCGCCCTTGGGCGATGCATCCTACCGGCAGGCTTGCTCCTATGGAAATGCCTGCACCTTTGCGCCGCACGGCGTCGTTCCCGTCGCGACGCCGGGCGTCCTCTGGCGTGTGCCGGGCATACTGCTCAATCCGCTCGGTCCCCTGGCGATCGTCTGGAGATACCTGCCGCAACTGACGCTGTCGGCTTTGACCGGCTATCTCGTTTCCCAGCTGGTCGCAGGACAGCGCCCGGCGGTCGATCTGACGCCCCTGCGTCCCGACCGGTTCTAAGAAGGGCCTTATCGGGCCTCTTTCTTCGGTTGGAGTGAGTCACGCACGAACAAGGCCGGTGAAGGCAAAGCGAAGGCAAAGTCCGTATCGCTCGAGCCTTGAATGTAAGGAAAAATTCCATTACTTTTGTATGGGTTGAAGATAGGAGATTTTCCATGGCTTCCCTTGCCGTCACCATGAAAGGGCAGATCACGCTGAGACGGGATTTGCTGACGCACCTTGGGGTCAAACCGGGGGAGCGGATCGAATTCGACAAGCTGCCTGGGGGCGAGTTGCGGGTAAAGGCTGCTCGTCCAACGGGGACAATCGACGATTTTATCGGTCGGCATGCTGGCAAGATGAAAAAGCCGTTGACCATCGAAAAGATGAACGAAATCGCGGCTTCGGGCTGGGCCGGCGAGGAATGAAAGTTTCAGTCGATACCAACATTCTTGCTCGAGCGGTCCTGCAGGATGATGCTGAGCAGGGGAGGGCAGCGGCAAAGCTCCTCAAGGAAGCATCATTGATCGCGGTTTCCCTGCCGAGCTTATGTGAACTGGTGTGGATATTGCGTCGAGGAGCCAAGCTATCAAAGGAAGATGTTTCACAGACGATCCACGACCTGCTCAACGCGGGCAATGTGGTGATGAACCGTCCTGCGGCCGAAGCGGGACTGGCCATGCTGGAGGCGGGTGGCGATTTCGCAGATGGCGTGATTGCCCATGAAGGAGCATGGCTTGGCGGCGAGAGCTTCGTATCTTTCGACAAGCAGGCGGTCGAACTGGTCATCCACCAAGGCCAACCCGCGCGTCTTCTCGCCTGAAATTCCGCAGCTCATGATCAGGTCGATGCTGAACGGTTGAAAGCTTTTCAACGCTGAGACGACAGGCGGTGCCATCCTCAGAATCGATGTTCCGCTCCTTCGACCGGATTTGCCCAGACCGTCATTCCAGACGCAAACGGCGTCTCGCCCTCGGCACGCACGACCATCTCGCCGAGTTCGGGGACGTCGAGGTAGAGGATTGCGTCGGCGCCAAGCCGCTCGAGATGCCGGATCCTGCCCTGCCATTGCCCGGCACCTTCCGAAAGCCTGATATGTTCGGGGCGAATACCATAAGTCGTGCAGTTCATTCGCCGCGCGGTCTCGCCGCCATAGAGGTTCATCTTCGGGCTGCCGATGAAACCGGCGACGAAGGGTGTCGCGGGATTGCGGTAGAGTTCCATCGGGCTGCCGATCTGCTCGACCGCTCCGCCATTCAGGACGACGATCTTGTCCGCCATCGTCATCGCTTCGACCTGGTCGTGGGTGACATAGACCATTGTCGACTTCAGGCGGGCGTGGAGATCTGATATCTCGAGGCGCATTTGGGCTCTGAGCGAAGCGTCGAGATTGGAGAGCGGCTCGTCGAACAGGAAGACTTCGGGGTCGCGAACGATCGCCCGACCGATGGCGACGCGCTGCCTCTGGCCGCCGGAGAGTGCTTTAGGTTTTCTCTGCAAGAGATGGGTGAGTTGCAATGTTTCGGCGGCTGCCGCCACCTTGGCGGCGATCTCAGCCTTCGGGCGGCGGGCGAGCGAAAGCCCGAAGCCGATATTCTCCGCCACGGTCATGTGCGGGTAGAGCGCGTAGCTCTGGAATACCATGGCAATGCCGCGCTCCGAGGGTTCGGCATAGGTCACGTCCTTGCTGCCGATGGTCAGCGCGCCTGACGTCGCTTCCTCCAGGCCGGCGATGATCCGCAGCAGCGTCGACTTTCCGCATCCAGATGGGCCGACGAAAACGACGAACTCGCCGGAGGCAACCTCCAGATCGATCCCCTTGATGACTTCAAGGGCGCCAAAGCTCTTGCGAACCTGTTTGAGAGTGAGCTCAGCCATTCTGCTACCCTTTGACTGCGCCAGCCGTCATGCCCGCGACGATCTGCCGGTTGAAGAAGATGAAGACGATCAGCGGCGGGATCGTCACGAGGAGGATATTCATGAACAGGAGATTGTACTGGCTCGTGTACATGCTCTGGAAGTTATAGAGCGTCAGTTGCACGGTCACGTTCTCCTTGCCCGGAAGATAGTAGAGCGGGTTGGTGAAATCGTTGAAGATCGCAATGGACTGAACGACGATGTTGGTGACGGTCACCGGCTTCAGCAGCGGCAGGATCACTCTGAAGAAAATCTGCCGGGGCTTGGCGCCATCGATCAGCGCCGCCTCGTCGAGGTCGCGCGGTATGGTCGAGATGAACGACCGGTAGAGCAGGGTCGAGAAAGAGAGATTGTAGGCGACCTGGATCAGGATCATCCCGGTCATGGTCTTGAAGAGACCGATCTCCTGCAGGAGGCCGATGGTTGGCACGACGGCTGGGGGCATCATCAGACCCATGAAAAGGGCAATGGAGGCCACCCTGTTCCAGGCGGTCTTGCGGCGCTGCATTACATAGCCGACCATCGCCGAAAGTAGGATCAGGATCGTGACAGAGACCACGGTGATCAGCGAGGAGTTGAAATAGGCGAGCACGAGCTGGTAGTCGCGCGCCTTGAAAACGGCCACCAGATTATCCCAGAACAGCCACTGCTCAGGCAAATCGAAATTGAGGCGGGACGCTTCGGATTTCGATTTGACCGCCTGCAGAGCGACGAAAACGAAAGGCATCACGAAGACGACGGCAGCCACAGCAAGGGCTATCGCGCCGGTCACGTAAGGGCGGGAGCTTCTCATTCTTCGACCCCACGTCGGTTGAACCAAAGGGTGAGTGGCAGGATGATCACTGCAATCAGCGCAAACAGGATGACGTTTCCAGCGGTCGACAGACCGTAGAAGCCCGCCTGGTACTGTTTGTAGATGACCGAAGCGATCACATCAGAGGAGAAACCGGGCCCTCCGCGGGTCATCGCCCATATCAGGTCAAAGGATCGAAGCCCGCCGATCAGCGACAATGTCACCACGGTAATGGTGGCGGGACGCACAAGCGGCAGAGTGATCCGGAAAAATTGCTGGGGGCGTGTGGCGCCGTCAATTCTGGCCGCCTCATAATAGTCAGGGCTGATCGCAGCGAGGCCGGCGATGAAGATCAGTGTGGCGAGGCCGACACCCTTCCAGAGATCGACGAGCGCCACGGAAAAAAGCGCGAGTGCCGGATTGGTGAGCCATCCCGGGCCGGGAATGCCGAGCGTTTCGAGCGTGACATTGATGATGCCCCTGGTGGGATGCATCATCACCGTGAAGGTGATGCCGATGCCGATCGTCGAGACCAGAACGGGAAAGAAGACCAGCGTGCGCAGGAAACCACGGGCGAAAATATTGCTGGTCAGCATCACGGCGAGCAGCAACCCGCAGACCGTCTTCAGGCCGGATGTCGTCACGGCATAAATCAGCGTGTTGACCAGTCCCTTGACCAGGAAGGGTTCGGAAAAGAACTGCTGAAAGTTTTCGAGCCCGATGAATTCGGCGGTCGAAAGATCCCAGCGTGTCAGGCTGAACCAGAGAGAGGATACCGTGGGAACCAGAAACAGCACGCCGTAGATGATTGCGGCCGGAATGAAAAACCACAGCGGGTAGGGCGATTTGCGCGAGCGGGGGCGTGTCTCTGTCATGACGACCTCTTCGATCGGGTGGAGCCTCGCTCCATCAGGAGCGAGGTTAATTGACCCGAAAGAACGCTACCAGTTGGGCAGGCCGAGCTGCTTGGCCTGTTTGCGCACGTCGTCGTCATAGAGCTTTGCCGCGTCGGCCGGCTGGCGAATACCGGAGCCGACTTCGACGGTGATCTGCTCGAGAGCCGGTCCTTTGATCGGCGAAACGAATTCCAGCGCCGTGGTTGTCTTGTCCTTCGCCTCGAAATAGGGGAGCATGTCCTTTATCGCAGGCGGCACGTCGGCTGGCAGGTCGCAGCCGTCGATCAGAGAAGGCCCCTGAACGGCATTGGTTTCCACCATGATCTTGCAAGCCTCGACGCTTCCGGCGAAATCGACGAATTTCCGTGCTTCCTCGGCGTGCTGGCTGGTCAACGGAATGTAAAGGGCTGGCGGCATCCAGACCGTCAAGCCGTTGGTTGCGGCGTCGTCGCTCGGCTGCGCGAAGAAGCCGACATCGTTGAGGTTTTCGGGATAATTCTGTTTGAGCGCACCGACGGCGAAGCTCAGCATCGGATAATGCGCTGCCTCGCCGGTCGCTACCATTCTCAGGCCATCGTCGTAGCTTGCCGCGCCGAAATCTTCGTTCATCAGGCCGGCGTCGTGAACGTTCTTCAGCCGTTCGAAGCCTTTCATGGCCGCAGGCGTCTCGGCGTATTTCGCCTTGTTGGCGGTATAGTCGGCGGCGAAGTTCGGCACGGCCGCGTGCAGGTTGTAATAGTCAGCCAGAACGAACAGCTGCGAGGTCCAGGTGTCGCGATAGGTCTGCGCCACGGCGACCTTTCCTGATGCTTTGACCTTTTCGTTGTTCGCCATGAAGTCCGCCCATGTCTTCGGGATGGAGAGGCTGAGGTCCTGGTAGATTTTCCTGTTGTAGAGGATCCCGCCCGCCATCGCCGTGCCGAAGGGAACACCGTAGAGCTTGTCGTCGGCGCGGACGACTGACTTGAAACCGTCGTCGACCTTCGCCTGCGACGACAGACCGTTCAGATCGACAAGCGTCTGTGCCGGCTTCAGCGCCTGTAGCAGCGAGCCGGAATTATAGAGGAACACATCAGACATCTCGCCCGTCGCCAGGCGCGTCTTAACGATGTTGTCGCCCTCGCCACCGCCTGGCCGTTGCTCGATTTCGATGGTCACGTCGGGCGCCTTTGTCTGATAGGCGGCAACCAGTGCCTCGGCCGCCGCGACGGTGTCCGGGTTATTGTCGATCAGGAATGACAGCGTGGTGTCTGCATGCGACGGCCCGGCCGCGACCAGTGCCAAAAGCGCGGACGCGCCCGCAAGAATGAGCTTTATCCGATGTGTCATGACGTTCCTCCTCTGAACGGTGCGACGTGTATGCTCCTCAAGAATTGGGTAGGGAAAAGACCAGTCGGTGCGTCCCCGGGGCAAGAACGGCTTCCTCGACGACGGGCTCTCCGTTGAGCGACGGGTTTTGATGCCGCTTTCCTGGTCGGAAGCGGCCTGTGCAGCCTTCCGGAAGTGTCAACACATAGGTGACCATGTTGCCGTCGCACTGCCAGCCGGCCTCGATGCGTCCCTGGCTGATATCATGATGGGCCGAAACCGGCGAAAGGGACGGAATCGGCGCCGGATCGACGATCACCTCGGCAAAACCGGGTGCGCTCGGACTTGGCGAAATTCCGGCGACGCTTTCGAATAGCCACTGGCAGACCGCGCCATAGGCATAGTGGTTGTAGCTGTTCATGTCGGGTTCGTAGATGGTGCCGTCAGGCGCCATGGAATCCCAGCGCTCCCAGATCGTCGTCGCCCCCTTCGACACCTGGTAGAGCCAGCCCGGCACATCCTCCTGCAGGAAGACTTTTTCGGCCAGATCGTCCATGCCGAGCTTCGTCAGCGCCGGCAGCAGGGCCGGCGTGCCGATGAAGCCGGTGCCGATCTTGTAGTCGGCATCGATGATCACCTGCCGGAAATGCTGCTGTGCGGCTTGCGTGTGCTCCGCCGGTATCAGGTCGTGGAGGAAGGCAAGCGCATAGGACGTCTGATCGTTGTGCGCGAGCCGTCCCGCCGGCGTGATGAACTCGTTGGAAAATGTCAGCCGGATCTCGCCTGCGCGCTGTTTCATCTTCTCTTCAAGGGCATGCTCTCCGAGAGTGGCTGCGATCCTTGCCAGAAGGTCGGTCGAGATGAAGTGATAGAGCGTGGCCGCGCAGTCGTCGGCGATCGTCGGGCGAGGCTTTCGGTTGTCGCCGACCGGCTGCAGCCAATCGCCGAAGGTGAAGCCGCGGGCGCCCCAATGCGAGGGCGGACGCACGAGCGGGCCATCCGAGATCGACCAGACGAAATCGACCCAGCGCACCATGGAACCCAGGCACTCCGACAAAACGGCCCGATCGCCGTAATGGGTGTAGAGAACCCAGGGGATGACGACAATTGCATCGCCCCAGCCGGTCGAACCGGCAAAGCCCGGGAAATTGGCCGGATGCAAACGTGTCGGATCCGGCGAGAAATGCGAGACGGCGCCGTCCTCGCGCTGATCGGCCATCACATCGCGCAGATATTTCCTCAGGAACGACTGGCTGTCGCTCAGCCAGCACGCCGTCGCGGCAAACACCTGGGCATCGCCCGTCCAGCCCAAGCGCTCATCGCGCTGCGGGCAATCGGTCGGCACTTCGACGAAATTGGCACGCTGCGACCAGATGGTATTCTGGACGAGGCGATTGACCAGCGCATTGCCCGAGGTGAAGCCGCCGGCGGGCTCGGGTACTGACGAGATCGGGATAGACGCGATTGCGAGGAGCTTCGCATCGCCCTCGATCGTCACTCTGGCATAACGGAAGCCGTGGAAGGTGAAATGCGGCGCGTAGGTTTCATCGCCGTCTCCCCGCAGGGTGTAGACGGTATGTGCGGCGGCCGTGCGATAGTTGCGATTGTCGAAATGACGATCGGGACCGAGAACTTCCGAATGCTCCACCCGGACTTCGGCGCCGGCAGCGCCTCGGACGGTATATCTAACATAGCCGCCGGCATTCTGGCCGAAATCATAGACCGTCCTGCCGCCATCGTCGGTCCAGCTTTCGACCGGAGCAAGCGGCTGCAACTCCCGCACCGCCGCAGTTTCATGCGCGACGAGCAGTGCCCTGTCGAACGGCAGTTTCTCGGTGCCGTGGGTCTCGGCATAGTTTTCCTGGCGGGCATCATAGACTTCGCCAAAGTAGATCCCCGACTGCAGGATCGGCAGAACACCGCTTCGCCATGTCGTGTCGGTGGAAAGAACGGTGCCATCAGCGCCGATCAGATCCGCAATGGCGCCGATCCTGTCGCCCCAGCAGTTCGGGATCGCCTTGGCGCCCCACATCAAGGGCGATCGGTACCATCCGTCGGCAAGCCAGATCTCGATCCGGTTCGGCCCCGGCTTTAGCAGGTTCGAGACGTCATATCGCTGATAGGCAAGGCGATCGTCGTAGTTCGTCCAACCTGGTGTCAACAGGTCGCTGCCGACACGAACGCCGTTGATGAAGCAGCGATAGAGGCCAAGTGCGGAGATGAAGAGATCGACGGGGAGCTTGGCGCCATCATGTTCGAAAGTCTTGGAGACGAAGCTTGCGGCCGTTCCCTGGCCGCCATCCGATAGTGGCGCGATCATATCCCCGGACCAGGCACGCGAAACGAGGTTGCCGCTGATGGCTGCCGGCTGAAAGTTCATCAAGTCCTCCCGACGAGTTGTAGAACGTTCTCCATATAACGTTCTACATTTTCTTCGAAAGCGCAATAGAAATTTGGTTGCCAGTCTGCCATGGTGGTTCTGCGGGCGCTTGTTGACGACTCGCAGCAGCAAGCCAGAGATTTCATGTCAATCGAAGACAAACAAAGGCCGCAACGAACCGATCGCGTGACGATCCGGACCGTGGCAGCTCACGCAGGCGTATCGGTCGCAGCGGTTTCCAAGGTGATGCGAAACGCCTATGGCGTCAGTGATGCGCTGCGCGCAAGGGTGACTGATGCCATCGAGGCACTCGCCTATCGCCCCTCGCGGGCAGCTAGAGGACTGCGTGGCCGGAGTTTCACCATCGGAGTGCTCCTGATCGACATCCGCAATCCTTTCCTTCCGGAGGTGATTGCCGGCGTAAACGGGGTGCTGGCGCCTTCGCACTACCAGGCAATGATCGGCGTCAGCGATGCGCGCGTGCAGCTGGAGACGTCGTTGATCGAGTCGATGATCGACTACAAGATGGACGGCCTTATCCTTGTTGCGCCGCGTTTGCCCTCGGAGATCCTCGCAAAGTTCGCAGTCCAGATACCGATCGTCGCGGTCGGTTACCACGATGCCAGCGCTACTGCCTTCGATACCGTCAATGCCGACGATCAGCGCGGCGCGGAGATCGCCGTCGAAGCGCTTCTTGCCTGCGGCTATCGCGACATCGAAATGCTCAGCCTCGGCGAGCGCCAGGGGCACGCGGTCTCCGTCGTCCGCCAGCGTGAGATCGGGTTTCGCCGGGCGATGCAGCGTGGCGGGCTCGGTTCCTCGCCAGCGATCGGCAAAATTCCGATTGCTTCGCCAAAGCGGGAAGAGGCGATGCGAAAATTCCTATCGAGGAAGGACAGGCCGCGCGCCGTATTCTGCTGGAGCGATCTCGACGCGATCACCCTTCTGAGCCTGGCTATGGAGATGGGCGTGCGCGTGCCCGAAGATCTCGCCGTCATCGGATACGACAATTCGTCGACCGCAGCACTCGGCCTCGTCAATCTCGCAAGTATCGATCAGTCGGGCAGGGAACTCGGTCAGGTCGCAACCCGAGCCCTCATTTCCAGAATAGAAGGCCGCACCGCTTCCGAGCATATTTTCCAGATACCCTCACTGGTCAGCCGCAACAGCCTGACCCGTTCCGGCAATTCCACGGACAAATAATAGCGACGGCGTCGCCGCGTCTCTGTTCGTTGCCGTCGTTTTCAGTCGGATCGAAGGGGGCTGCCGCAAGACTGCCGCACGACCAGGCGACACGGCAATCTGGTGATGCCGGTGGGGACCGGTTCACCCTTGGAGAGGCTGAGGATAGCCAGGCCGGCGCGATGGCCCAGTTCCTTCAACTCCATGTCAATGGTGGTCAGCGGCGGGCGCGTTTGCCGTGCGACGACCTCCCAATTGTCGAAGCCGACCACGGCGACATCCGTGGGAATATGCACATTGAGGTCGCGCAGCGCGTCGATGACGCCGCGGGCGATCTCGTCACTGCCGCAGAAGATGGCGTCGGGCTTTGGGCCGGGCCGGGCAAACACCGTCTGGACGGCTTCGTGACCCCATTCCTCCGACCAGTCGCCGAACATCGCTTCGGCACCGTCGCCGCAGGCGTCGAGATAGGATTGGGCGCGGATGCGAGCGGCCAGGTAATCCCGCGGGCCGGTGATGTGGAGGATCCGCGATCGACCGAGTTCTTTCAGGTGATCGACGGCGAGGCGGGCGCCCTGTTCGTCATCCGGAAAGAAGGTGACGCTGTCAGCCGGCCCCTCGGCAAAGACGTAGACGACGGGTATCGGCAAGCGGGATAGCTGGACTGGCGGCGTGAGATCGAGGCGCGTCGCGGTGAATATGATGCCGTCGACCTGCCGATCGAGAAGCGCCTCCAGGTGCAACTGGGCGAGCCTTGGATCATTGTTCGTGGCGCAGAGGAAGACGGACACGCCGTGATCGACCAGTACCTCCGATACCCCTGCCGCCATCGGCAGCGTCAGTCTGCCATAGGTGTCGTTGGTCAGCATGCCGATCGCATGGCTTCGCTTGCTTAGCAACCCACGGGCGAGTGCGTTCGGCCGAAACCCGATCTCTTCTGCCACACGCCGGACCCGTTCGCGCGTCTCCGCATTCGTTCGGCCGGTGCCGTTCAGCGCGTTCGACGCCGTCGAAATGCTGACGCCCGCAGCCTTCGCCACGTCGTAGATCGTCCGTCTCCGATCACCGGTATTCTTCAAGCAGCGCCTCGTCTTCAATTCATGCTAAAAGCTTTTAGCAGAAAAAATCGTGCTGTTAAAAGGTTTTATCAATCGCATGCCAGATTTATGCACACAGACTGTCGACACCAAAAAAATTCTGATTTAACGTCCGTTTCGTCCGAAGGCCTGAGGCCTGAACGAGAAAAAGGGGAACAAGCATGCTTCGACTGAAAACAACGATCACTGCTCTTGCGCTGCTGGCAAGCTCTTCTCTCGCCAGCGCCGAAGAAATCACCCTATGGGTGCGCACGTCGTCCGGCGCCGTCCTTCAGGGACTGGCCGACAAATACAACGCATCGCACTCCGACAAGGTCAAGGTTACCCAGATCACGGCAGAGCAGATGGTGCCGAAGCTGGGTGCGGCGATTGCCGGCAGCGCGGCTCCTGACGGTGCCGTGCTCGACCTGATCTACCTCCCAACCTTTGCCGCCGCGGATGGTCTCGAGGATATCTCCGACTTCGTGAAGGGCTTGCCTTATTCCTCCGCAATGAGCCCGTCGCACATCCGCCTTGCCACCTATGACGGTAAGATCTACGGCGTGCCGGCCCTGCCGGATGCCTCTATCATCGCCTATAACACCGATCTGTTCACCAAGGCCGGCCTCGATCCCAACAAGGCGCCGGCATCGATGGAAGAGATCGCCGCCGATGCCAAAAAGATCACCGCGCTCGGCAACGAGACCTACGGCTTCTATTTCGTGGCGAATTCGGGAAGCTGGCTGATCTACGACTTCCTGCCGCATCTCTGGGCCGCCAATGCCGATGTGCTGAGTGATGACGGCCGCAGCGCCACGGTCGATACGCCGGCGCTGCGTGAGACCATCGCTGCCTATCGCGATATGTGGAAGGCCGGTGCGATCCATCCGACCTCGCGTTCCGGCAACGGCAACAATGCCGTCGAGGCCTTCGCCTCGGGCAAGGTCGGCATCCTGATGACCGGCTCCTACATCGTCAATCTGCTGACCAGCAAATATCCCGACGTGAAATTCGCCGTCGCACCCATCCCCGGGCCGAAGGGTGGTGAATCGAGCTTCGCCGGCGGCGATACGCTTTCCCTGATCAAGGGCATCAGCGACGAGAAGAAGAAAGTCGCGCTCGACTTCGTCAATTTCTACATGCAGCCCGAGCAGCAGGTCTATATCACCCAGGAATCAGGGATGCCGTCGCGCACCGATCTCGCAGCGGAAGCCTATGCGAAGTTCGACCCGCGCAATCTCGTCGCCTACAATATCCTCGCCAAGGCGCGCACGCCCTACACATTTTCGTCGGACGAACTCTTCGTCAGCCGCACCGGACCCTTCCTCAATCTGATCCAGGGCACGATCTTCGGTGACGATGTCGACGGAACGATCGCCAAGACGCAGGCCGACTTCACCCGCATCCTCGAACGCACCAATCCGAACTGAATCCGGCGGGGCTTCGGCAGGGTGTCCACGGATGCCCTGCCGTTCCCTTCACATCTCGACATTCAAACGGAAGGAGGAGTTGCGGTGATACCCTCGACACTTCGCAACCGGAGGCGCACAGCCGCAACCGGAGAGCCCGAGCCGAAGGGTTGGCTCGGCCTTGCCTTCATCCTGCCCGGCTTGCTGTTCATCGTCGTGCTCTTCCTCGTGCCGCTTGTCATGACGGTCTGGATGAGCTTCTACAACTGGCCGCTTCTCGGCCGGACCAAGTTCGTCGGCCTTTCCAACTATGCCGAACTGATCGGCGACACCCAGCTCTGGCATTCCCTGGGCTTCACGCTGCTCTACACGGTGCTCGTCACGGCTGCGATCTTCCTGGTGGCCTTTCCTTTGGCGCTGCTCGTCGACCGGCCGCTGCGGATCGCCGGCTTTTTCCGCACGATCTATTTCATGCCTGTCGTCATCGGCTTCGGGGCGGCCTCGACATTGTGGATGTGGCTGCTCAATCCAGATAGCGGCGTCTTTGCGCAGCTGCTGCGTGGAGCGGGCATCATCGACAGCGCGCCGAGGCCGCTCGAGAGTTTCTGGCCAGCACTCGGCGTCGTCATCCTGATGGTCGTCTGGAAAACGGCGGGCTTCACGATGATCATCCTCCTAACCGGCCTTCAGAGCATATCGAACGACGTCATCGAAGCCGCCAGGATCGACGGCGCCAGCGTCTGGAGCCGGTTTCGCCGGATCACACTGCCTTTGATGAGGAACTCGGTGGTGCTGGCGCTCGTCCTCAACGTCACTTCATCGATGCTGGCCTTCGACCAGTTCTTCATCATCACCCAGGGCGGCCCTGAGAACAGCACGATCTCCGCGGTCTTCTCGATCTATCTCGCGTCGTTCTCATCCTACCGTCTCGGTTATGGCTCGGCGATCTCCTTTGCCCTGCTCGTCGTGCTGGTGGCGATCAGCGCGATCCAGTTTGTCCTGTTGCGCCAGCGGCCGGAGGAAGGTTGATGGAACGGCTCAACCACAATCTCGCAGCGAAGCCGGCGAGCGAGCGGCTCGGTTATCTCGCCTTCGTTCTGACGGCATGCGTCTTTGCCGTCTTCTTTGTGATGCCGATCGTCTGGTCCTTCGCCAATTCCTTCAAGCCCGCGGCCGCAGCACTTGCCGATCCGGCAGCGCTTTTCTCGAAAGCCTTCTCGCTTGAAAATTACCGCCGTCTCGAACATGTCGGCGCCGGCTGGTACGTCTATGCCGGCAATTCGGTGCTGATTGCCGCCGGAACGGTGATCCTGACGGTGCTCGTATCGGTGCCGGCGGGATACGGCTTTTCGAAATTCCGCTTTCCCGGCCAGTCGCTGCTCTTCGTGCTGATCATGGCGACGATGATGATCCCGTTCCAGTCGATCCTGACACCGCTTTTCCTGATCCTGAAAGTCTTCCGGCTGCAGAACAATCTTTTCGGCCTGGTGCTGATCTACGTGACCTTCCAGCTTCCTTTTTCCGTTTTCATGATGCGCAACGCATTCGACGCGGTGCCGAAGGCGCTGATCGAAGCGGCGCGGATAGATGGCGCGTCGCAGGCGACGATCCTGCGCCGGATCATGCTGCCGATCGCGCTTCCCGGTGTCGCCACCGTTGCCATGTTCGCCTTCCTGAATTCCTGGAACGAATTCCTCGCCGCCCTCATCTTTCTGTCCGATCAGAACAAGTTCACGCTGCCGATCATGCTGGTGAATGTTTCGTCGGGCATCTATGGCATCATCGACTGGGGCGCGCTTCAGGCCGGTATAGCCGTGACCATGGTCCCCTGCATCCTGCTTTTCCTTCTCTTGCAACGATATTACGTGCGCGGCCTGACGGCCGGCGCCGTGAAGTAACAGCGCTCGTCCGCTCAGGAGTCCTCATGACCAGCTCACCTCGCTTTCAACCGGCACGCGCCGCGGGACGGCAGCGATACAGACCTGCCGACCATTCCGGTATCGTATTCGATGGCGGTTTCTGGCAGAGCTGGACGGAGACGGTCCGCAACGTCACCATCCCGACGCAGCACAAGCGGCTGGAAGAGGAGGGCTTCCTCGAGGTGCTCGATTTTGACAAGCCGGCCGGGCCGCTGGTGCGCCCGATCCAGCCGAGCGGACTGTCGATGCAGCATTTCTTCGATTCCGACTTCGGCAAATGGATCGAGGCCGCAAGTTACACGCTGAAGGCTCACCCGAATGCTGCGCTCGAAACGAAGATCGATGCCATCGTCGAAAAGCTGGAAAAAGGGCAGATGACGGATGGCTACCTCAACAGCTGGTTCATTCGCCGCGAGCCGGACAGGCGCTGGACCAATCTGCGCGACCTGCACGAGATGTATGCGATGGGCCACTTGCTGGAAGGGGCCGTCGCCTATTACGAGGCGACGGGAAAGCGTCGCTTCCTCGATGTGATGATCCGCGCAGTCGATCATATCATCGCCACCTTCGGTGCGGAGTCCGGAAAGCTCAGGGGTTACGATGCCCATGAGGAAATCGAGCTGGCGCTGGTCAAGCTCTATCGCGTGACGCGCGATCCGCGGCATTTGGAGCTTGCGACCTATTTCGTCGACGAACGCGGCCGGATGCCGTCATATTACGACGAGGAGGCTCGCAAGCGCGGCGAGAGCCCTGATGATTACGTCTACAAGACATATGCCTATAGCCAGGCTCATATGCCGGTGCGCGACCAGCACCAGGTCGTCGGACACGCGGTTCGCGCCATGTACCTGTTTTCTGCGATGGCGGATCTCTTCCGTGAAAACGACGATCCGACATTGAAGGAGGCCTGCGACCGGCTTTTCGACAATCTGGTCAGCCGCCAGCTCTACGTGACCGGCGGCCTTGGCCCATCGGCATCCAATGAAGGGTTCACCCGGGAATTCGACCTGCCGAACGAGACGGCCTATGCTGAGACATGCGCAGCCGTCGCGCTCGGCTTCTGGAGCCATCGCATGGCGCAGGTCGATCTCGATAGCAAGTTCACCGACAGGCTGGAAACGGTGCTCTACAACGGCGCGCTTTCCGGCATCTCGCGCGACGGCGAACATTATTTCTATGAGAACGTCCTTGAAAGCCACGGGCAGCACCGCCGGTGGAAATGGCATTACTGCCCCTGCTGCCCGACCAACATTGCCCGTTTCATCACGTCGCTCGGCCAATATTTCTATTCGACTGATGATCATGAACTCGCCGTCCATCTCTACGGCACCAATTCCGCCGAGCTGACAGTCGGCGACAGCTTCGTGCGCCTGGTACAGGAGACGCAATATCCCTGGGATGGCGACATCAGCCTGCGGTTCGCCGTCGAGCGGCCAAGCCGGTTTCAGCTTCGTCTTCGCATTCCCGGATGGTGCAGGCAGGCGCAGATCTCGGTCAACGGCGTTGCCGTCGATCTCAATCAATGCGTGACGAAGGGTTATGCCGCAATATCAAGGGAATGGTGCAATGGTGACGAGGTCCGCATCGGCTTCTCGATGCCGGTCGAGCGCATCTACGCACATCCTGCCGTCTCCGAAGACGGCGGACGTGTCGCGCTGCGGCGCGGGCCTGTCGTCTATTGCATCGAGGAGACGGACCTCGGCGGCGAGCCGCAGCGGCTCCGCCTGCCGGCATCTGAGGAAATTTCTGCCCGTTACGATGCCGCGCTTCTCGGCGGAGCGACCGTCCTCGAAGGCACCGCGCTCGAAGCCGATATAGCCGATTGGCAGAATGCACTCTATCGCACCGCGCCTCCCTCGCTGAAGGAGCGGCCCTTCACGGCGATCCCCTATCACCTCTGGGCCAATCGCGAGCCCGGAGCGATGGCGATCTGGCTGCAGGAGGTCTAGGAGAAAACCATGGCACGGCTGGAACTCAAGAGCATCGTCAAATCCTATGGCATCTACGAGGCCGTGCGCGGCATCAGCCTTGACATCGAAGACAATGAATTCGTCGTTTTCGTAGGCCCGTCGGGATGCGGAAAATCGACGACATTGCGCATGATCGCGGGTCTCGAACACATCACCGGCGGTGAGATCGTGATCGGCGACCAGGTCGTCAACCGGCTTGGCCCGGGCAAACGCGATATCGCCATGGTCTTTCAGAACTACGCGCTCTATCCGCACATGACGGTGCGGGAGAATATTTCGTTCTGCCTGGAGCAGCAGAAGCTCGCCAAGAGCGAGATCGACGCCCGTATCATCAGGGCGGCGGAAACCCTGCATATCAGCGAGTTGCTCGGCCGGCGCCCGGGCCAGCTTTCGGGCGGCCAGCGTCAGCGCGTCGCGATGGGACGCGCGATCGTGCGGAACCCGAAAGTCTTTCTCTTCGACGAGCCGTTGTCCAACCTCGATGCCAAGCTTCGCGTGCAGATGCGCACGGAGATCAAGCGGCTGCACCAGCTGTTGCCGACGACGACCGTCTACGTCACGCACGACCAGGTCGAGGCGATGACCATGGCGGATCGTGTCGTGGTGATGAATGGTGGTATCATCGAACAGGCGGGACCGCCGCAGGCGCTCTATCATCGGCCCGTCAGCCAATTCGTCGCCGGCTTCATCGGCTCACCGTCGATGAATTTCCTGTCCGCGACGCTGCTATCAGGAGAGAAGGGTCTCGTCGTCAAACTGACCGACGGTAGCGAGCTTCTAGTGCCGGAGGCGCGCGCCGGCGACTACGCCAGCCACGCCGGCAAATCAGTCGTGTTCGGGATCAGGCCGGAATCGATCACCGACCGCCAGACCCGTCCTGGTTATGCCGACATCGAAGCGAAGATCGATCTTGTGGAGCCACTCGGGCCGGAGACCATGGTCTATTTCGGCATCGGCGAGGCAAGCCTTTGCGCCTGCATCGATCCCGAGAGCGGGCCCAGGCCGATGTCGACGATGCCGCTCTCGTTCAACATGAACCAGATGCATCTGTTCGATCCGGCGAGCGGCCGGTCGCTGGCGCTTGCCTGAACCGCAAACACGGAAAGGCCGGCAACCGCGGGGTCGCCGGCCTCGTTGATCAGGCAGCCTGGCGGATCTTCGAAGGACGCGTGGCAGCGGCCTTCTCGACCATGGCGGTGACTTCGGCGCGGCGGGCGCCCGAAAGCGGCATGCGCGGCATGCGAACGCGCTCGGAGCCGCGGCCCATAATCTGCTCGGCAAGCTTGATCGACTGCACGAGGTCGTGTTCGGCATCGAGATGCAGAAGCGGCATGAACCAGCGATAGATCTTGCGGGCCTCTTCCCAGTCGCCGCGTTCGGTGGCGGCAACGAGCTGCACGGATTCCTCCGGGAAGGCGCTGGTCAAGCCCGAGACCCAGCCCTTGGCACCGAGCATCAGGCCCTCAAGCGCGACGTCGTCGAGACCTGCGAAGATATCGAAACGATCGCCGAATTCATTGATGAGATCGGTGAAGCGGCGCGGATCCGGCGCACTTTCCTTGACCGCCTTGATGTTCGGCACGTCGGCAAGCACCTTCAGCACATCGGCGCCGATATTGACGCGGTAGGCCGGCGGATTGTTGTAAAGCATGATCGGCAGCGAGGTCGCTTCGGCGACGGTGCGGAAATGTGCAATCAGCTCTTCGGGCTTCGGTACATAAACCATGGCCGGCAGCAGCATCAGGCCGTCGGCGCCGAGCTTTTCGGCGTCGCGAGCATAGGCGACGGCACGGCGCGTGTCGAATTCGGACACGCCGGTGACCACGGGAACGCGGCCGTTGACGACCTCGACGGCAGCTTTCAAGATCGTGCGCTTCTCATCGGGGTCCAGCGAATTGTTCTCGCCACATGTGCCCATGACGATCAGTCCGTTGACGCCATCGTTTACAAGCGCGTCCTGGACGCGCTGGGTCGAGGGCAAATCAACGGAAAGATCATCGTTGAACTGTGTCGTTACGGCGGGAAATACGCCCTTCCATCCTGTGGTCATTGATCGAGCCTCGTTGAAATTAGTTGCCTTATATACAAACTGTCGACAAGATTCAATGATGTGAGCTTACAAATTTGAGGCCCCCGAAGTCCGACATTGCGAGAATCGGCTGAAACGAAATACAAAGCTCTAACGAAAGAGGGCGGACGGATGCGGAACGACGCGGAAAATGTGCGGGTGCGCGGCTCTGGCACGCAGAGCGTCTATGTCACGCTCCGCCGGGAAATCCTGTCGATGGCCTTGGAGCCTGGCAGTCCGCTCGACGAGGTGCGGCTGTCGGAACGTTTTCGGATGTCGCGGACTCCCATTCGCGAGGCGCTGTTGCGGCTCGCCGCCGACGGGCTCGTCACGACGCTGCCGAACAGGAACACGATCGTTGCGACCATTGATTTCGCAAGCCTGCCCACTTATTTCGAAGCGCTGACGCTGATGTACCGGGTGACGACGCGCGGCGCCGCACAACGGCGAAACGCTGAGATCATGAAGACCGTCCGCCGGCATCAGAAGGACTTCGCCGACGCCGTTGCCGCGCGCGACGCCTATGCGATGATCGAAGCGAACCGCGAATTTCACGTTTCGATCGCCGAGCTTGCCGGCAATCCCTATTACACGGCCTTCTTCGCCAGGCTGCTCGACGAGGGCCGCCGCATCCTGCGCCTTTACTACTCGACATTCGACGACCGCCTGCCGCGCCAGTATGTCGATGAACACGAGGAAATGATCGCCGCGATCGAGGCCGGCGACGTCGAGCGGGCCGACCAACTGGCGATCGCCCATGCCGCCCAGATCGTCCGCCAGATCCAGGAATATATCGCCCGCGACCTCGACCGGCCGGTGGCGATCAGCATGTCCTGACGCGACGAGAGCAATGGAACCGTTGGAGCCTCAGGAGGCGAGGGGGCGCCCTGCTCCCTGACCAAGTTTATCAGCCTGCGCAGGACAGCCGCCGACTGGCGAACGCCGTCATGTTCGAATTCGTTGGTCACCCATGCCTGCACATTGGCTACGTGGCGCGCCGTTTCGAGCGAAAGCCCGGCAGCGGTGCGTCTTCAAGCTTCAGCAAGCCATGGCGGCCATCGCTCTCCTCATTTTCATGTCGACATATTGCCTACAGCGGCATTAGTGTCGGTTCAAGATCCTGGCTGCAAGGCGAGGGCTTCATCGATCTGGAAGCGCAGGAAAAGCAGGAAAACAACATGTCGTGGCAGCATACGGTACCCCGCATAACTGAGGATGAACGGCAGAACCGCCTCGCCAGGCTTCGCAAAATGATCGAAGCCGAAGGATTGGCTGCCGTGCTTCTTGGGCCGACCGAAAGCCTGCATTACTTCACGGGGCTGGTCTGGCATCCAAGCGAGAGGTTCCTCGGCGCGCTCGTCACGTCCGCGACCATTTCCTACATCGTTCCGGGGTTCGAGCGCAGCCGTGTCGAAACGCTGCCGCATCTGCCGGGGGAAATCCTGGTCTGGGAAGAGGAGGAGAGCAGTGCCGTTCTCATCGCCCGCCTTGTTGCCCAGGGCGGCAGACTTGCCCTCGACGATGGTTTGCCGCTTTTCTTCTATCATGCATTGGCAGCGGAGATGGGCGCGGTGAGGCTTGCCGATAGCGGGCGGCTGATCCGCGACCTGCGTTGCATCAAATCGGCCGCGGAGATTGCCCTCATTCAGTATGCGATGGACCTGACGCTTGACGTCCACAGGCAAGTGCATGGGCTTTTGAAGCCGGGCATCAAATCATCCGAGGTGGTCGATTTCATCGACCGGCAGCATCGCCAGGCCGGCGCTGATGCCGGCTCGACATTCTGCATCGTCTCCTTCGGCGCGGCGACCTCGCTTCCGCATGGCGCCGACGGCGATCAGGTCCTTGGTCGCGATGACGTCATTCTCATCGATACAGGCTGCCGGATCGACGGTTATCATTCCGATATCACCAGGACCTATATGCTGGAGGGCGGCGAAAGCGCATTCGAACGGGCCTGGTGGATCGAGCGCGAGGCGCAACAGGCCGTCTTCGACGCAGCCCGGATCGGCGCCGCCTGCTCGAGCCTCGACGATGCGGCCCGCAAGGTGCTTGCCAAACACTCCCTCGGCCCCAACTATCGCCTGCCAGGTTTGCCGCATCGCACCGGTCATGGCCTCGGGCTCGAGATCCACGAGGAACCCTACATCGTTCGCGGCAACGACGCGCCGCTTGCCGCCGGCATGTGTTTTTCCAACGAACCGATGATCGTCTTCCCCGGGAAATTCGGGATCCGGCTGGAAGACCATTTGTACATGACCGCCGAGGGACCATGCTGGCTGACCAATCCGGCGGCGGGACCGACCGAGCCATTCTCCTGAGCAGGCCCCATCTCCTGCCCGCTCGGGCAGCGCCGGTTTTCAAGTGGCTGTCAGGCGGCTGACGATCGCTCACGCCGCGCAGATCGTCCGACAGAACCAGGAATATATTGCCCGCGATCTCGGCCGGCAGCCGGCGATCAGCGTAGCCTGAAGCGACCGGATTGAAGACGCGGAGGCTGCCCCGGCCCGTACATTAGCGAGGGTAGCCGGAAATTCGATCCGTAAAGTATTACTTCACAAACGTTACTTGCTTTCTGGCGTGGTAAAAGGTTGACTATGGTTAACCCTATAGTCTCGAGGATAGGATGATGGATTTGTTCAGAAGGGAGGGGGATGACCACGCTCAACTGAAGAAAATGACACTGACTGGCAGATATAGAAATATAGCAGCGATGCTTTCGATAGCCGTGGTTGCCCTGTCTATATTCTTGATATCGTTTGGTGCTTTAATTGAATTTTTTCAACCTTCGTTTTTGTCAAACGTCATTCTCGACGACGTCCCCTTGCACTACATCGCCTGGTTCATGATTACCTTCGGGATCACTATCGCCGTCATCAACGTGATTTTGGCAGCAAGACGGGAGATCGAGCAAGAAACGGCCGAAAGCATGCTTCCATCGGATGCAGCCGAGATCAAAAGGCAGGCTTTGCGTGACCTTCGAACACATCGAAACGGCTATGCGCGCTCCTCCAAGGTCAATCAATATCTCTGGAATTTTCTCACATTGGGGATCATCGTTTTGAGCGGTCTCTCATCGTTGTTTTCCGCCTACGGCCCGGTTGTCCCCAATTGGCTGCCAATGACCGCTTCCGCGCTCGTGGCACTTTTCGGCGTTATAATGGTTCAATTTCGCGTCAGGGATGTCTGGCAATTGCGAGAGCAGGGAAGGATTGAGGCGGAGGTGCTCGTCGCCGATGCCCACCTCATCGAGACAACTGACAATCTTGCAACGCTCAAACAGGCTGCCGCCCTCAGAAGGCGCGCCCATGCGCTCGAGATGAAACAACTCAACCAGCTCTTCGTGGAAACCACCGAAGCCAATCCGTAAGCCACTGTCGGCTTATGGCGGGGCGGAGCCGTTCTGAGCCGGCATATGCCCCGCCCGCTCGGGCAATCTATCTCAGCTGCGCGATCGTCCGCCGCCCTTTAATCCTGAATGCCGGAGGAGCTCCCCGCCTTGAGCTTAACTTCGATGACCGGGACCACGATCTGAGGTCGGCGCACCGGCAGGACGAATGTCATTTGATCATCACCGACGGGGAACTGGGTGTTTGCCCACAAGGTATTGGCGGACGGGCGCAGCCAGGTGACCTCGCTGCCATCATGCAGGAATTGCGCATATTCGACTTTCCCCGCCAGCGCATCGAAATGCAGATGGCGATAGGGCCAGTTGAAGAGGTGGATATAGAGACGATCGCCATTCTGGGTCAGGCGGCAGTCGGCCGGCGCGGTGAAGTCGGACTGGGTGCAGCCGACGATGCTGCGCTCGTGCAGCGCCATCCACTCCTCATAAGCGGCAAGGGCCGCAATCGCTCGGTGGTCGAGCGTGCCGCGCGCCGTCGGGCCGACATTCATCAGCAGATTTCCGCCCATGGCAACGGTACCTACCAACATCTGCACCAGTTGTTCCGTGCTTTTCCACGTATCTTCGTCTCGGTGATAGCCCCAGGAACCGCTGAGCGTGTGGCACGCTTCCCAGACGACGCGTCTGCCATCGCGGAGCGGCCGGGCGCGCGGCATATATTGCTCCGGCGTGACGATGTCGGGCTGCAGGCCGGCGAGATCGAGCCGATTGTTGATGATGATGTCGGGGGCAAGCTCGCGCACCAGGCGCACGAGTTTCTCGCTTTCCCAATCCTGATGGCCCTTTCCGACCAATTCTCCGAGCTTCCATTGCGGATAGCTGAAATCGAACCACATGATGTCGATCTGCCCGAACTCAGTCAGCAATTCGCGGACCTGCGCGCGCATGAAGGCGGCATAGCGCTGCATGTCGCGGCCTTCGTTGATTTTCAGCGCATCGGGATGATTGCGCTGCGGGTGGCGCGGATCGACCGTGAAGTCGGGATGATGCCAGTCGATCAGCGAATAGTAGAACCCGATCCTCAGGCCCTCTGCGCGGAAAGCGTCGACGAATGGACCCAGCAGATCCCGCCCATAAGGCGTGTTGGTCACCTTGAAGTCGGTCGCCTTGGTATCCCAGAGGCAGAAGCCTTCGTGGTGCTTGGTGGTCAGCACGACATATTTCATGCCGGCCGCCTTTGCGCGTCTGGCCCATTCTCTGGGGTCGTAGAGATCGGGATCGAAATGATCGAAATATTTCTGGTAGTCGGCATCATCAAGTTCTTCGCGGCTCTTGACCCATTCATGGCGTGCCGGCAGGGCGTAAAGCCCCCAATGCACGAACATGCCGAACCGGTCGTGGACGAACCAGGCCTTCTTCTCCTCGGGCAGGGCCAGTGACTGCAGATTGCTGATATCCATCGGATACTCCTCCTGTTCCAAGCTTTAAGAGTTGGAGCATGATGTCTTCCGAAAACCGCTCACACTTTTCGGCATCATGCTCCGGGCGTTCAGGTTGTTTCGCGGATGATGAGCTCGGGCACGATGACGATGCCGTGCTGGCGATTTCTGGTGGCGATGCGGCTGAGCAGCAGACGCACGGCTTCCTCTCCCATTTCGCGTTTTTGCACCCGCAAGGTGGTGAGCGCCGGGGACAGCAGTTCGGCAGTCGGAATATCGTCGAAACCGATCAGGGCGATTTGCCCGGGGATCGAAATACCGGCGGCCCGGCAGACCTTCATGGCGCCAATTGCGTTAAGGTCGTTGTAGCAGACGAGAGCATCGATGCCGGGCGCCTCCGCCAGCAATTGCGCGGCCGCCGTTTGGCCGCCTGCCGCGGTGGGATCGCAATAAACGATGCCTTGCGCCTTGAGCCCGTGGGCTGCCAGCGTCTTGCGAAAGCCGACAAGACGGCTCTTGCCGCCAAACGAACTGCGCGGCCCGGCGATGATCGCGATCCTGCGGCGCCCGCGCTCGACGAGATGGTCGATGGCACGCGAAGCTCCCGTCTCGTAGTCGGTGACGATCGTCCCGGCGACCTCGTTGGGCGCCTCGCGGTTGATGAGCACCACGGCGCGGTGGGGCGCAAGCGCCTTGTGCAGCGCGGCATCGGGCAGCCGCGGGCTGCAGACGATGATCCCGTCGACCCGGTGCCGCAGCAGCGTTTCGATGAGCTCTTCCTCCCGCTTGCTGTTTTCGACGACATTGGACAGAAGCAGATTGTAGCCGGCGGCGCTCGCGGCATCCTCGGCTCCCCTGATGACTTCGGGAAAGAACGGATTGGTGATGTCGGGAACGAGAAGGCCGATGGCCTTCGATCGATCGGACCGCAACCCGCGCGCAAAGGGATTGGGCCGGTAATTGAGTTCGCTCGCCGCTAAAATAATGCGCTGACTGGTCTCCGCGCTGGCTCCGCCCCGATCATTGAGCACGCGCGATACCGTCATCGGCGATACCCCTGCGGCGCGAGCGACATCGGCAATGGTTATTTTGGATTCTGGCTCTTTAGGGCGGCTCAACTGGATAGTCTCATCAAAATGGGCGGGAATCTACGATAACGATAACTAACATAATTTCGGGGAAAGCCAAGGCTGATATGGGCATGGATGGGGCTCCGAGAATCTCTTTGACAAGATTTAACGGTAACGATAACGTTAAAGAAAGAGGAGAATACGTTAACGATAACCTATAGCGGAATATTGGGAGGAAAGAATGCAACACGTCAGAATCTTAAGACGGCAGGTTGTCTCGACCGTTGCCGCGGCGATCCTCATGGGTGCCGGCTGGGCCGGTGTCGCATTCGGCTTTGAGGAGTCGCCCGAACTGAAGGCGCTCGTCGATGCCGGCAAACTGCCGCCGGTCGAAAAGCGGCTGCCCAAGGAGCCGCTGGTGCTCACTCCGCTTGAATCGGTCGGTACCTACGGCGGCACCTGGCGCACCGCCACCTTTGGCGGTGGCGACAGCGAGATCGAACGTTCGATCGGCTATACAAGACTGGTCCGCTGGAATCCTGAATGGACCGAAGTGATCCCCGATATCGCCAAGAGCGTCGAGGTCAATGCCAATGCCACCGAATATACGTTTACCTTGCGGGAAGGCACGCGCTGGTCGGACGGCGAGCCGTTTACCGCAGACGATCTTGTGTGGTGGAACGAGAACGTGCTTCGCAACACCAAGATCACCCCTGCCGCACCCAACTGGCTGACCGCAGGCGGAGAGACCGTCAAGGTCGAAAAGCTCGCCGACGACAAGGTCGCCTTCAAGTTTGCCGCGCCGAACGGCCTGTTCCTGATGAACATGGCGACCGTGCGCGGCTCCGATATTCTGGCGGCCGCGCCGGCGCACTACCTCAAGCAATTCCACAAGGATTTCAATCCCGACGGCGTCGACGCCCTGGTGAAAGCAGCCGGCGCAACCGACTGGGTCCAGCTCTTCAACAACAAGATCGGCTTTCCCGGCCGCTGGCGCGATCTCGGCCGTCCAACGCTCGATGCCTGGGTGTTGACCGCGCCCTATAACGGCACCACCCAGGTCGTCGCGGAACGCAATCCATACTATGCCAAGGTGGATACCGCAGGAAACCAGCTGCCTTACTTCGATCGGATCACCATTGATGTGATGCAGGATACCCAGGCCATCATCCTGAAGGCGATTAGCGGCGAAATCGACATGCAGAACCGCTTCATCGAGACGACGGACGCCCGTACGGTGATCGTGCAGAACCAGGAGAAAGGCGGCTACGGCCTGTTCATCGCCCGGCCGGCGTGGTCGAACGCCCTACTGATCACCCTGAACCAGACCCACAAGAATCCGGCCTTGCGGGCTGTCTTTTCCAACAAGGATTTCCGCATCGGCCTCAGCTACGCCATCAACCGCGAAGAGCTCAACCAGCTGATCTATGCCGGACAGGCCAAGCCTTATCAGGCAGCACCGCGCGAAGGCACTGCGCTCTACGACGAGAAGATGGCGACGCAGTATCTGGAGTATAATGTCGATCTCGCCAATCAGTATCTCGACAAGGCCGGCCTCACCAAACGTGACGCGGAAGGCTATCGCCTCGGTCAGGACGGCAAGCGGATTACCTTTGCGATCGACGCCTTGACCGGAAGCCCGATCCAGGTGGACGCCCTTGAGATGATCCAGCGCTACTGGCGGGCTGTCGGCATCGACATGCAGCCCCGCCCGGCCGAACGTTCGCTGATCTTCTCCCGCCTGCAGAACAACGAGAATGACGGCCTTGGATGGGTCGGCGGCGGTGGCTACGACTTCCTCGGCCTGCTCGATCCAAAATGGTATTTCCCGCACGAATACGAATCGAGCTTCGCGACAGCCTGGGGCCTCTATTACCAGAACCCCAAGGATCCGAACGCGCAAGAACCGAGCCCCGCTGCCAAGAAGCAGATGGATCTCTACCGGCAGGTGAAGGAAGCGCCGACGCTGGAAAAGCAGTTGGCCGCGATGAAGGAACTGCTGGCGATCACCCGTGACGAATTCTACGTCATCGGCACGAACCTGGAGCCGGACCGCGTAGGAATCGTCAAGACCAATATGCGCAATGTCCCGAAGGTCATTCCGAGCACGTCGTTCTACATGACGCCGGGGCCGGCAAAGCCCGAGACCTTCTACTACCAGCAATAACGGATCGCGACCGACAGGGATGGCGCCCGCGGGCGCCATCCCATCGACACCAGCCCAGTCCCAATCATCCAATCCGATCGGCGATCGCCGATTGAAGGAGCTTGACCATGGCCGGCTTCATCATCAGACGCCTGCTTTATATGATCCCGATGATGTTTGCGATTTCCGTCGTGACCTTCATCATCATCCAGTTGCCGCCCGGCGACTTCCTGACCGCGCTGACCGCGCGTCTTGCCTCCCAGAACGAAACGATCGATCCCAGCGTCATCGCCGGGCTGCGTGAACGTTATGGCCTCGATCAGCCCTGGGCCGTCCAATACTGGAAATGGATCAGCGGCATCCTGCTGCGCGGCGATTTCGGCCAGTCCCTCGATTGGAACAAGCCGGTCAGCGAGCTGATCTGGGCCCGCATGGGCCTGACGATGGTGGTCTCGGTCACCACGCTGCTCTTCGTCTGGGCGGTGGCCTTTCCGATCGGCATCTATTCGGCCGTGCGGCAATATTCGGTGGGAGATTACGTTGCCACCTTCTTCGGCTTTCTCGGCCTTGCCATCCCGAACTTCCTGCTGGCGCTGGTGCTGATGTATGTTTCGGCACAGTATTTCGGCCAAAGCACCGGCGGGCTGTTTTCACCCGCCTATATCAATGCAGTGTGGAGCTGGGCCAAGCTCGGCGATCTCATTTCGCATATGTGGATCCCGGTCGTCGTTCTCGGCACCGGCGCCACTGCGGCGCTGATTCGCATCATGCGCGCCAATCTGCTCGACGAACTCAACAAGCCCTATGTCGACATGGCCCGCGCCCGGGGCTTGAGCGAAATCCGGCTGCTGTTGAAATATCCCGTGCGGGTGGCGCTTAACCCGTTCATCTCGACCGTCGGCTGGGTGCTGCCGCACCTCGTTTCCGGCTCTGTGGTGGTCTCCATCGTTCTTAGCCTGCCGATCACCGGGCCACTGCTGCTCAACGCCCTCTTTGCCCAGGACATGTATCTGGCCGGCACTTTCATCCTGCTGATGAGCATGCTGACGCTGATCGGCACGCTGATTTCGGACCTGCTGCTCGCCTGGCTCGATCCACGCATTCGCAACGGCTGAAGGACGAGACCAATGACCGATCAAGCCATCGCGCTACAGCCCGAACTGATCCAGAATTCCGACGCGGTCGCCGGGCAGTGGAAGCTCATCTGGCGGCGCTTCCGTCGCCATCGGCTGGCGCTGGCGGCAGGCGTCGTCATCTTTTTGATCTACCTGGTCGCCTTGTTTGCCGAGGTTCTCGCCCCGGTTTCATCGCAGACCTACGATTCCCGCTACACCTATGCGCCGCCGCAGCAGATCAAGTTCGCCGGCTACGACGCGGCCGGACAGTTTCATCCGCTCTACGTCAACGGTTATTCGATGAAGGTTGACCCGATCGCGCTCAGCCGCAATTATGTGCCCGATCCGGCCGTCGTCATCCCCCTCGGCTTCTTCGTCAAGGGCGAACCCTACCGGCTCTGGGGGCTGTTCGATTTCGACCGGCACCTGATCGGCCCGATCGAGATGGGCAAACCATTCTACCTGTTCGGCGCCGACCGCCTCGGTCGCGACGTCTTCAGCCGGACGGTCCACGGCACGCGCGTTTCGATGTCCGTGGGGCTTATCGGGGTGGCAATCAGCCTCATCCTCGGCATCGTCCTGGGCGGCATCTCGGGCCTCTACGGCGGCTGGGTGGACGATGTCATCCAGCGTTCCATCGAACTCATCAACTCTATCCCGACCATCCCGCTGTGGATGGGCCTTGCGGCTGCCGTCCCGATCAGCGCCGATCCGATCCTGGTCTATCTCTGGATCACCATCATCCTGTCACTGATCGGCTGGACCGACCTGGCGCGGGTGGTGCGCGGCCGCTTCCTGTCGCTCAAGACGGAAGACTTCGTCATCGCCGCCCGTCTCGACGGCTGTTCGCAGATGCGCATCATCTGGCGGCACATGGTCCCGTCCTTCATGAGCCACATCATCGCCTCGGTGACGCTCGCCATCCCGACGATGATCCTCGCGGAAACCGCGCTCTCCTTCCTCGGCATCGGCCTGCGCCCGCCGGTGGTGAGTTGGGGCGTGCTGCTTCAGGAGGCGCAGAACATTCTCGCCGTCTCGAGCGCGCCCTGGCTGTTTCTTCCGGGCCTCGCGGTGATCGTCACCGTGCTCGCCCTCAATTTCCTCGGTGATGGATTACGCGATGCTGCAGATCCCTATGAATACTGATCCCAATTTTGCCGCTGCCGGCGGCCGGCACGGGGAGCGCGACCCGCTGATCGAGGTCGTTGATCTCAGGACCCATTTCTTCGGCGGTGCGGGCACCATCAAGGCGGTCGACGGCGTCTCCTTTTCCATCCCGCGCGGCAAGACGGTCTGCGTCGTCGGCGAATCCGGTTCGGGCAAGAGCATCACCGGCCGCTCGATCCTCAACCAGGTCCCGCGGGGAGGGCGGATCGTCTCGGGGGCCATCCGCTACCGGCCGGATCCGGCAGCACCCTCCGTCGACTTGGCGGCGCTTGATCCGCGCGGCCACGATATGCGGGCGATCCGCGGCGCCCAGATCGGTCTGATCAGCCAAGAGCCGATGGCGGCACTTTCCCCCGTCCATACGATCGGCAACCAGATGGTCGAGGTGATCCGCCTGCATCTGAAGATGGGAAAGAAGGAGGCGCGCGAACATGCAATAGAGACATTGGCTCTGGTCGGCATCCCGCGGCCAGCCGAGCGTATGGAAAACTATGCCTTCCAGTTTTCCGGCGGCATGCGCCAGCGCGTCTGCATCGCCTTGGCGCTCGCCTGCCGCCCCAAGCTGCTGATCGCCGACGAACCGACGACGGCGCTCGATGTGACCACCCAGGCTAATATCCTCGATCTCCTGGCTTCGCTGCAGGCCGAATTCGGGCTCTCGGTGCTGTTCGTGACCCATGATCTCGGCGTGGTGGCCGAGATCGCCGACGAGGTCGTCGTCATGTATGTCGGCCGGGTCGTGGAGGCAGGCGATGTCGAGACGATCTTCCATGCACCTGTTCATCCCTACACCAAGGCGCTGCTGCAATCGGTCCCGCGCATGCACGGGCAACCCACCGAACGGCTCGCGATCATCGACGGCATGGTGCCCTCGCGTTTCAACCGGCCCCCAGGCTGCAGCTTTCATCCCCGATGCAAAGAGGCAAGGGCAGGCCTGTGCGACCAAAATGATCCGCAGCCCGTCGCCATCGGCGACGGGCATGTCGCCAGCTGTCTGCTTTACGAAGGAAGACAATGATGGCCGATCCCATGACGCAACCAAGCCCGCTGCTCGAACTGAACGATCTCAGGATGCATTTCCCCATTCGCAAGGGCGCATTCCGGCGTGTGGTCGGACACGTCAAGGCAGTCGACGGCGTTTCCCTTCGTGTCGAGGATGGCGAAACACTCGGTATTGTCGGGGAGTCCGGATGCGGCAAGTCCACGCTTGCGCGCACGGTGCTCCGCATCTATCAGCCGACGAGCGGCGAAATCCGCTATCGCAGCCGCAGCGGCGGCACCGTCGATCTCGCGGCTTTGTCGGGTTCTGCCCTCGACGAAATCCATCGCGACCTGCGCATCGTGTTTCAGGATCCGCAATCTTCGCTCAATCCGCGCCTTCCTGTCATCGACATCATCGGTGAGGTGCTTGGTGTCAACGGCATCGCCAAGGGCCGGGAACTCGAGCACCGGGTCGCCGAGCTGATGCAGAGCGTCGGCCTGCGGCCCGAATATATGCACCGCTATCCCCATGCTTTCTCCGGCGGGGAGCGCCAGCGCATCGGCATCGCCCGGGCGCTGGCCTCCAATCCCCGGCTGGTGATCGCCGATGAGGCCGTCTCGGCGCTCGATGTCAGCGTGCAGGCACAAACCATCAACCTCCTGCAGGACCTGCAGGAACAGTTCGGTCTGACCTATCTCTTCGTCGCCCACGACCTCTCGGTCGTCCGGCATATCTCGGATAACATTGCCGTTATGTATGTCGGCCGGGTCGTCGAAAAGGCGCCGACGGAGCAGATCTTCTCGCGCCCGCTCCATCCCTACACCGAAGCGCTGCTCTCGGCGGTGCCGATCGCCGATCCGCGGATGCGCCGCCACGGCCAGCGCATCCGGCTGGCGGGCGAGGTTGCCGATCCCGCCCATCCGCCTCCCGGCTGCGCATTTCATCCGCGTTGTCGCTACGCCACCGAGCTCTGCAAGCAGGAGGTGCCGGGCTTACGCACCGTCACGGCCGATGGGCACGCAGTGGCCTGTCATTACGCCGAATCCCTGACGCTTAATCCCTTTGCCGACCGTATCGTTCCGGAGTTCAATTGATGCCCGAATTCATTCCACGCTCCGAGCAGCGTCCCATTGTGGATACCTCCTCCACGACGCTCGATCTCATCTACTTCGATCTCGTCACGCTCGCCTCCAACGAGCAGGACATCCGGCGGCTGCCCACGCACGAAAGCCTCTACGTCGTGCTGTCGGGTCAGGTGGATATCGAAGTCGATGACATGATGTTCGAAGCGGTGGGCCGGCGAGCCGATATCTGGGGAGGCGATGCGGACTCGGTTTACGCGCCCGTCGGCGCCAATGTCCGGATATCGGCTCGTGGCGCGGCAGCGGAAGTCGCCATCGCCGGCGGCCTCTGCGACACGCGCTACGCCGCGTTTCGCATCACGCCGGATGAGGTCGATGCGGTCAATGTCGGCTCTCCGGATACGCATAGCCAGCGACGGATCGTCCATCTGCTCGGCCAACGGCAGAACGGGCGCTGCGGCAACCTGCTGGTGAGCGAACTTTATGCCGGCGAGGGGTGCTGGTCCGGCTATCCCCCTCACAAGCACGATACCGAAGACGGCGATGTCGAGACCCGGCACGAAGAACTCTATCACTACCGCTTCCAGCCCGAGACCGGCTTCGGCAGCCAGATCACCTATGACGACGACGGTCCGGTCAAGATCCTCATGACCCGCAACGGCGACACTGTCCTGGTCGACCGAGGTTACCACCCGACGGTCACCTCGCCGGGGCACCGGGGCTATATCTTCACCATTCTCGTCGGCAAGCATCGCCGGGGGCTGATCCAGCGCTTCGATCCCGCCCATCAGCATCTGACCAAAACCATACCCGGCATCGATGCGATGCGCGACAAGTTCAAATAATCCGGCTCCTGGCTTCGTGCGCCAATAGTGCGGCGCACTGCCAACCTTCCGCCCAAGGAGAGACGACCCATGCGTGAACGTACGCGAATAAACGTTGATGCCAGTGAAGCGGTACGCCCGTTCAACCGGTTCTGGCGCGGCACCGGCTTTTCGCCGGCCGAGCTGCTGCTCGAGCCCGAGATGCGGCAGATGCTTGCCTATATCGGCGGCCTGCCGAATGAGGGCATCCGGTTCCTGCGGGTGCATTATCTCTACAATCTGCTGAGTGCGAGGGGCGGCGGCTATGACTGGTCGCTGCTCGACCGCGCGCTCGACGTGATGATCGAACACCGCCTGAAGCCGTTTTTCGAGCTGATGGGCAACCCATCGGGCCTCTTCACCGACTATGAGGACATGGATCAGGTCAGGCGCTGGCGGGATCTCGTGACGGCAACGGTCGACCGCTATGGCGCCCGTTACGGCATGGACGAATTGCGTACATGGTATTTCGAAACGACGAACGAGGCCGATTCCGGCTGGTGGACCTACGGGATCAAGGGTTACACCAACTACTACGACGCCTGCGTCGCCGGGCTCGACGCCATCGATCCCACCTTGCCGATGGGCGGACCCGGCACCGCTCGCACGCTGTCGCCGATCTTTCGCGCCCTCATGGCCCATTGCGACAGCGGCACGAGCTGCCTGACCGGCGATGGCCCGCCGCGCCTCGATTACATCTCGATCCACGAAAAGGGCGTCAACGGCAGCAAGGAAGACCTGACCCCGAAAACCCACGGTATCGTCGACCGCACGCTTCTCGTCGTCGACTACCTCAAGGAGCATCACCCGCGCCTCGCGGGCCTGCCCATCATCAACGATGAATGCGATCCGCAGCTCGGCTGGAGCGATCACCATAGCTGGCATGGCAAAGCCTATTACGCCGGGATCATCGCCCGCATCATCGAACAGCACGACCGGCGCATCATCGCCCCGAAAGCGGCGAATTTCACTTTCCTCAGCAATGACCACGCCTTTATCGGCGGCTGGAGCCAGCGCACGATTTTTGCCTATTTCGGTTCGCGCAATTTCACCAAGGCGCAGTGGGAGCACAAGACCAATCTGGACATGCTGGTCACGGATGTCGACAGGGCGCCGCCCTTCGACATCATCAAGAAGCCTGGCCTCACATCGATGGAACTGCTGGCAACGCTTGGCGATACCGTTTGCAAGGTGACGGCCGAACCGCCGCTTGCGCCAGACCAGGATGGCCTGGCGATCCTGCCGACGCGGCTGCCGGGTGGCGGTGTTTCCATCAGCCTCATCCATAGCGTCGATGCCATCAACCGTTCGGGCCGGACCGCCGTCCGTCTCGAGGTGAGCGGTTTGGTTCCCGGCCGCCACGCGCTTTGCCTGCTGCGCATCGACGAGGAATTCACCAACCCGATGGAGGTCTGGGAAGCCCAGCACGACGAAAGCAACCCGCGCGGCCCCTTCGAGCCGGTCGGCGCACCGCCCGCACCTGATGAAGCGCAGTTCGCCGAAATGCGCCGGGCGCAGGAGCCCGCCTTGCTGCATCCGATCAGCGTCGTCGAATGCGACGAAGGCCGGATCAGTGTCGACCTCGATGTGCCATTGCCGTCGCTGACGCAGGTGCTAATCGTTCCCGATATCGGCGCGCCCCCGGCGGCACCTGCCGGCCTTGTCGTCGAACGCTACCTCGGTCTTGGCGGTCGGGAGGAGCGCATGCTGTTCTGGGCTGCCGGCGATGCCGGACCGGCCATCTTCTACGATGTCCTGGTCAGCACCGATGGGGGGACTTTTGAAAAGGTCAGTCCGGCGCCGCTGATCTCGACAGCATTCCTGCACATGTCGCCGCCGCAGGGCGTGCGTTATGCGGTGTGCGCCCGCGATGCATTCGGGCGCCGCAGCGAACTTTGTCTCTCCCGCTCATGAACAATGCCTTTCTGCCTGGGATCTGATCCATGGATATCGCCTACTTCACCAAGACCCTGGAAGGTCTGCCGCTCGCGAAGGCGGCCGAGATTACGGCCGGTTTGGGGTTCGATTGCGCCGATCTCCTTATTCGCGATGGCCACGCCGTTTCCCCTGACAGGCCGGAGGAGATCGTCAATGCGGTAAAGTTCTTTGCCGCGGAGGGCCTGCGCACGCCGATGGCGACAATCGATTCCACGCAGCCCGACGACGCCACATCCCGGCTGCTCGGTTGTTGCGGCGAGGCCGGCATCGGGCAGGTCCGGCTTGGCTTCTGGCGCTACGACCCGTCGCGGCGCTGGCAGGTCCAGGTCGATGACGCGCGGCGCGATCTCGACGGCTTCGAGCGCCTGGCCGAACGCTTCGGCATCAAGCTGACGATCCAGCTTCACGGCGGCACCCTGCACAGCTCGGGCGCGCTCGCCGTGCGATTGCTGGCCGGGCGTGATCCCATCAGGATAGGCGCCTATCCCGATCCGGCCAATCAGATCATTCGCGAGGGGAGCGAGGATTGGCGTCTGACCCTTGATATTCTCGATCCGTGGTTCTGCTGCATGGGCGTCAAGAACAGCGGTTGGTCGCCCGGCGCTTACGGATCCAACGGCCAGCGCGCCTGGCATTCCGACTGGTACGGGCTCGACGAAGGCATGGTGCCCTGGAACGAAATTGTCCCGCATCTGGTGGCCACAGAATTTGCCGGCGTGCTCTCGATGCATTCCCAATACCGCGTCTCTAGAGAGCAGGCGCTCGACAAGGTCCGCGCCGATCTTGCCCATCTCCGGCGCCTGGTCGCCGCAGCGAAAGAGTAGAACCATGATTGAACAGGCTCCCGTTATCGCCGTACTGCTGACCGAAAAGACCCGCCGGATGATGCTGGACGATGTGGCGATTGCCCAGTTGAACGCTCTTGGCGAGGTGCGTTGGCCGACCGGTGCCGCAATCGACGCTGCCGATGTCGACCAGCTGCTGCAGGGCGCTGTCGCGTGCCTCACCGGATGGGGCACGCCGCCCTTCGATCCCACCGCGCGCCAACGCCATCCGCAACTCGCCCTCGTCGCCCATTCGGCAGGCAGCGTCCGAACACTCGTTCCCGCCCGTCTGTTCGACGATGGCCTTCGCGTCACCCATGCCGCCTCGAAAATTGCCGCCTCGGTTGCCGAGTTCGTCGTCGCCGAAGCGCTGCTCGCCATGCGCGGCATTCATCGGCTGCATCATCAATTGCGCAACGGTGGCGAATGGCTCGACGTCCGCGCGGCCGTGCCGCAGAGATTGCTTGGCGCCAGAACGGTCGGCATCGTCGGTGCCGGATATGTCGGGCGGGCGGTCATGCGGCTGCTCGTCCCATTCGGCTGCCGCGTACTGGTCGTCGATCCGTTTCTCCATGATACCGAGGCTGCTGCGCTCGGCGTTTTCAGAGCCGGGCTGAACGATATGCTGGCCCAGGCAGATGTGGTCTCTCTGCATGCGCCTGTCCTGCCCGAAACGCGCCGCATGATCGGTGCCCGCGAACTGGCGCTACTGCGCCCCGGCACGCTGTTCATCAACACGGCGCGCGCGGAGCTGGTCGACGAGGCGGCGCTGCTCGCCGAGATCCACTCCGGCCGTATCGAAGCGGCTCTTGATGTCTTCGACAACGAGCCGCTGCCTCCGGACAGTCCCTTCCGCGATCCCGCACTGGCCAATGTCACCATTTCGCCGCATGCCGCCGGTCACACCGAAGAGGCGCACTTCGCCCAAGGCCAGGCCATGGTGGACGAGATCGGCCGGCTGCTTCGCGGGGAGCCGCTCCATCACGAAGTGTCGCGCGCCATGCTCGACCGGATGGCATGACCGTGGACAGAAACATTGGAGGTTCCGTGACGGCGCCGCGTATCAGAATCATCGAGATCGACGCCTTCGAGCGCGATATCAGGCTGCGCCTGCCGTTCCGCTTTGGTGCGGCAACCCTCGAAAAGGCGCCGCAAGCCTTCCTCAGGGTCCGCGTCGAGGATGAAGAGGGGCGAACCGCCCTTGGTGCGGCCGCCGAGATGATGGTGCCGAAATGGTTCGACAAGAATCCGGCCTTCACGCCGGCGCAAAATGTCGATCAGTTGCGCACCTCGATCCGTACCGCTGCGGCTGCTTCGCTCGAACCGTCTGCGCCGGCGACACTGTTTGCCGCCGCCCGCCTGAACGAGATGGAGACCGTGCGGCGCCTGCCTGGAAATCCATTGGCCGCCTGTTTCGGCCCTTCGCTGATCGCCCGCGCCGCGCTCGATGCCTATTGCCGCCTTGCCGGCATTTCCTTCTTCGAGGCGGTGCGGAGCAACCTCGTCGGCATCGGCGGCCCCATGCTGCCCGACGATATCGACGTGGATGCAGCGTTGGCGGTGCTTTCCGATCTTCGTCCTGCCGGCGCGATCTCGGCCCGGCATACGATCGGGCTTGTCGATCCGATCACCGAGGGCGATATCGTCCATCCCGTCGACGACGGCCTGCCGGAAAGCCTCGAGGCGGTGATAACACGCTATGGCAACCGCTGGTTCAAGATCAAGCTTTCGGGCACGATCGATGCCGATATCGACCGCCTGACCAGGATCGCCGCCGTGCTGGACCGCCTGCCCGACTATCGGGTGACGGTCGACGGCAACGAACAGTTTGGCGCCGCCGAACAGCTTGCCGCCTTGCTGGCACAAATCGAGGCGACGCCGCGGCTGGCGAGGTTGCGTGCGGCCATTGCCTTTGTCGAACAGCCATTCTCGCGCGCGATCACCATGGAAACGTCGCTGGGGGACCTGGCGGCGCAATTGCTCTTCCTGATCGATGAGAGCGACGACGGCGACGGCGCCTTCGCCGGTGCCAGGCGGCTGGGATATACCGGCGTCTCCTCGAAGACCTGCAAGGGCATCTACCGTTCGCTCATGAAGGCGATCCGCATCAGAACCGGAACCGTGCCGGGACTGTTCCTTTCGGGCGAGGATCTGACCTGCCAGGCGGGGCTTGCCGTGCAGCAGGATCTGGCGCTGGTCTCGCTGCTCGGCCTCTCTCATGTCGAGCGCAACGGCCATCACTATGTCGCCGGCATGCAGGGTGCGCCGCAGGCCGAGAAGGCGCGCTTTGCCGCGGCCCATCCCGATCTCTACGAGCAGGGTGCCGATGGACCGCTCCTGTCGATCCGCGACGGCCGGATCGCCATCGGCTCGCTCGGGGCGGTCGGCTACGCGAGCGGCGCCTTGCCCGATTTCGCAGCCATGAAGCCAATGTTATGACGCCCGACCCAACGTGCAGCAGGTCGCCAAAGGCTATGTGGACCTTTATGTCCCGGTCGGTGCCGGCTACCTCACAGGACAAGGGCCTGTGGCCTCCGAACGAGCGGGGAAGTCAGGCTGAAGGCGGCTTCTTGACTATCGCCCGGCCACATCCAGGATGCGCATCGCAAGCTTGAGATGCGGCAAATCCAACATGCGCCCATCAAGCTGAACGACGCCCGCGTCGGGCCTGGCGGCGAAGGCGGCGGCGACTTTCTCGGCCCAGGCGACCTCGGACGGATCCGGCGTGAAGGCGTGATTGATCACCTCGACCTGGCTCGGATGGATGGCCATCATACCGGAAAAGCCATCGCGCCGGGCGCGGCCGACATAGGCCCTGAGACCGCCCAGATCGCGGAAATCTGGATAGACGGTGTCGATCGCCGGAACGGCGGCGGCATGGGCTCCGAATAGCGTGAGCGAACGGGCAAGCTCGTAAGGTGGCGTATAGCGGCCATCCGTCCTCCGCGCGGTCGCAGCCCCCATCGCGGCCGGCAGATCCTCAGCCCCCCAGGTCAGGCCGCAGAGGCTGGTTGAGACATCCCGGTAGCTGCCGATCTCGAAGATCGCAGATGGCGTTTCGGTTGCGATCGGCAAGATGGGAATTGCAGATGCAAGAGAGCCTGCGAGCTTCAGCACCGAGGCGGCACCCTCGGCCTTCGGCAGCACGATCGCGAAAGGATGAAGGCCGCTCAAAGCGGCAAGGTCGTCTTCGAATTCTTGCGAGGCGAGGGGGTTGATGCGGATAAGAAGAGGGGTCTCGCCGGCATGATGCAAGACGAATTCGTGCACGCTCTCTCGCGCTTTCGGCTTGTTTAGGGGCGCAACCGAATCTTCCAGGTCGAGAATGACGGCATCGGCGCCCGAGGCAAGCGCTTTTTCGAAACGCTCCGGCCGGTCACCGGGTGCAAAGAGCAGCGAGCGCAGCCTCATGACGGTTTCACCTTCAGCATTGCCGTGCGCAGGCACTGGCAGACGATCTCGCCGCGCTGGTTCAGGGTGATATGCCGGAAGGTGACGATGCCGGCATCGGGGCGGGAGTTCGAGCGACGCAGCTCCATCACCTCCGTTTCCACCCGCAGCGTATCGCCGATGAAGACCGGCTTCGGCATCGTCACCTTGTCATAGCCGAGATTGGCGACGAGCGTGCCGAGCGTGGTGTCGCCGACCGAAAGGCCGACGGTGAGCGCGAAGGTGAAGGTGCCGTTGACGACGATCCGGCCGAATTCGGTGCCGGCCGCATAGTCGGCATCGAGATGCAGAGGCTGCGGATTGTGGGAAAGCGTCGTGAAGAGCAGATTGTCGGTCTCGGTGACCGTGCGACGGATGTCGTGGGCGATGCGGTCGCCGACCGTCCACTCGTCGAAATAACGGCCGGCCATCAATCCTGCTCCTTCACAATGCTGACGACCAGCTGGTTTTCCGAGACCCTGATCCCCGAGGCAACCTGCAGTTTTTCGACGATGCCGTCGAAGGGCGCACGCAGAGAATGTTCCATTTTCATCGCTTCGACCGTCAGCAGGCGGTCCCCCTTGGCGACCCGATCGCCTTCGGCGACATCCACCGAAATGACGAGGCCGGGCATGGGCGAAAGGATCGCGCCGTCGCCGGCACCCTGACTTGCTTCGACTTCGCTGGCGACCGGCAGGCTGATCGGCCAGGCGTTGCCGGCGTCGAAAAGCACCGTGGTTTCACCGATCGTGACTGTATTTGCCTCAAGCTCCGGACGTGATTGCCCCCAATGGAGGTGATCGCCGATACGGATGCGCACCCTTTTGTCATCCGCGCCGGCGATGCGGAACCCGGTCAGCGCAGACCAGGGATCACCATCCGTATTTTTTGAAAGCACGGTGGCCGCGGTGTCGATTGCGGTTTCGCTCGGCTCCGTCGCCACAAGCCTGTCGCCATGGCGGTCGAGAAAGCCGGTATCGATCCGAGCTGCGCGAAAATCCGGATCGACGGCGATGCGGGTGAGAAGGCCGGCATTGGATCTGACCGGCCAGACCTCGATCTCTGCGCAGGCGGCTGCGAGCTTCGAAAGTGCGGCCTCGCGGTTCGGCCCATGGGCGACAATCTTGGCAATCATCGGGTCATAGAAGGCGGTGATGTCATCCCCTTGCTCGACGCCGCTATCGACGCGGATTGTTTCTGGCAGGCTGAGATGTTCGAGCCGGCCTGTCGAGGGCAGATAGCCGGCGGCAGGATTTTCGGCATAGAGCCGGGCTTCGAAGGCCCAGCCGTTCATGGCAATCTCGTCCTGCATTTTCGGCAGCGGCTCGCCGCTAGCGACCTTCAACTGCCAGAGCACCAGATCCTCGCCAGTAATTGCCTCGGTGACCGGGTGTTCCACCTGCAGGCGGGTGTTCATCTCCATGAACCAGATGCGATCTTCGCGAAGGCCTTCCGAGGCATCGGCGATGAATTCGATGGTGCCGGCGCCGACATAGTTGACCGCTCTTGCGGCCTTCACTGCCGCATCGCAGATCAATGCCCGGGTAGCGGCATCGAGGCCGGGGGCAGGGGCCTCCTCGATGACCTTCTGGTGACGGCGCTGCAGCGAACAATCGCGTTCGAAGAGATGAACGTAGTTGCCGAGCGTATCGGCGAAAACCTGCACCTCGATATGGCGCGGATTGGCGATATAGCGTTCGATCAGAACGCGGTCGTCGCCGAAGGCGGCGGCCGCCTCACGGCGGCAGGAGGCGAGACGTTCGGCGAAATCCTGCGGGCGATCGACGCGGCGCATGCCCTTGCCGCCGCCACCGGCGACCGCCTTGATGAGCACGGGATAACCGATGTTTTCCGCCTCGGCCGTCAGTCTCTCTTCGCTCTGGTCCGCGCCCATATAGCCGGGGGTCACGGGCACGCCGGCTGCCTGCATCAATTCCTTGGCGGCATCCTTAAGGCCCATGGCACGGATGGCCGCCGGCGGCGCGCCGACCCAGAGGATGCCGGCCTTTTCCACCGCTTCGGCAAATTCGGCATTTTCCGAAAGAAAACCGTAGCCGGGATGGATCGCAGCAGCGCCGGTTTTCCGGGCGGCATCGAGGATGCGGGTCTGAGAGAGATAGCTCTCGCGTGCCGGCGCCGGGCCGATGGCAATCGCCTCGTCCGCCTCCCTGACGTAGGGCAGGCCGGCATCGGCTTCGGAATAGACGGCGATGGTGCGGATGCCGAGCATCTTGGCCGAGCGGATGATGCGGCGGGCGATTTCGCCCCTGTTGGCAATGAGAAGACTTTCCATCATCGGCGCCTCACATCCTGAACAGGCCGAAGCGCGGCCCTTTCGGGATCGGCGCATTCAGACAGGCGGAAAAGGCAAGGCCCAGCACATCCCGGGTCTGGCGCGGATCGATGATGCCGTCGTCCCAGAGGCGAGCCGTGGCATAATAGGGATTTCCCTCGGCCTCGTAGCCGGCGCGGATCGGCGCCTTGAAGGCTTCCTCCTCGTCAATAGGCCAATTCTCACCGCGCGCCTCCATGGAGTCTCGGCGGATCGTGGCGAGCACCGAGGCCGCCTGTTCGCCGCCCATCACGCTGATGCGGCTGTTCGGCCAGGTGAAGAGAAAGCGCGGGCGATAGGCGCGGCCGCACATGCCGTAATTGCCGGCGCCGAAGCTGCCGCCGATGATGACCGTGACCTTCGGCACGCTCGCGGTCGCAACCGCCATCACCAGCTTTGCCCCATCCTTGGCGATGCCGCCGGCCTCATAGCGACCGCCGACCATGAAGCCGGAGATGTTTTGCAGAAAGAGCAAAGGCACGCGGCGCTGGCAGGCAAGCTCGATGAAATGCGCGCCTTTCAGCGCGCTTTCGGAGAAGAGAACGCCGTTATTGGCGATGACGGCGACAGGCATGCCCCAGATGCGGGCGAAGCCGCAGACCAGTGTGGCGCCGTAGAGCGGCTTGAACTCATGCAGTTCCGAGCCATCGACGATCCGGCCGATGACCTCGCGCACATCATAGGGCGAGCGAACATCCTCCGGGATGAGGCCGCAGAGATCCTCTGGATCGAGCTTCGGCGGTCGTGGCCGCTGCAGGTCGATGTCGACTGATTTCACGCTGTTGAGGGTGGCTGCGATATCGCGAACGAGCAGCAGCGCATGTTCGTCGTTTTCGGCCACATGATCGACGACGCCGGAGCGGCGGCCATGGGTTTCGGCGCCGCCGAGCTCTTCGGCCGAGATGATCTCGCCGGTTGCGGCCTTCACCAGCGGCGGGCCGGCGAGGAAGATCGTGCCGTGGTTGCGCACAATGACCGTTTCGTCGGACATGGCGGGCACATAGGCGCCGCCGGCGGTACAGCTTCCCATAACGCAGGCGATCTGCGGAATGCCTTCGGCCGACATCTGGGCCTGGTTGTAGAAGATCGCGCCGAAATGGTCGCGGTCGGGAAAGACTTCGGCCTGATGCGGAAGATTGGCGCCGCCGCTATCGACCAGATAGAGACAGGGCAACCGGTTCTGCATGGCGATCTCCTGCGCCCGGAGATGTTTCTTCACCGTCATCGGGAAATAGGCACCGCCCTTCACCGTCGCGTCATTGGCGACGATCATCACCTCGCGGCCGGCAACGCGGCCGATGCCTGATATGATGCCGGCGCCGGGCGCCTCGTCATCATACATGCCGTTGGCTGCCAGCGTGCCGATCTCCAGGAACGGGCTGCCGGCATCGAGCAAAAGCTGGATGCGGTCGCGCGGCAGCAGCTTACCTTTGCCGGTATGGCGCTCGCGCGCTGTCTGCGATCCGCCCTCGCGCGCTTTCGCCGAACGATTGTGGAGTTCGTCGATCAGGGCTTTGTTTTTGCTGGCATTGGCCTTGAAGCTGTCGCTGTCGCGGTCGATCGCAGTCGAAATAACCGTCATGACGCAATGAGCTCCCGGCCGATCAGGTAGCGGCGGATCTCATTGGTGCCGGCGCCGATATCGTAAAGCTTGGCGTCGCGCAAAAAGCGCTCGACCGGCCATTCCTTGGTATAGCCGGCGCCGCCGAGCGCCTGGATCGCCTCCAGCGAGACCTTCACGGCATTTTCGCTGGCAAAGAGGATTGCAGCAGCTGCATCCGTGCGCGTCGCGCGGCCGGCATCGCAGGCGCGGGCGACGGAATAGACATAAGCGCGCGCCGAATTCAGCGCGACATACATGTCGGCGATCTTGCCCTGCATCAGCTGGAAATCGCCGATCGCTTTGCCGAACTGTTTGCGATCGCGCACATAGGGCAGCACGACATCGAGGCAGGCCTGCATGATGCCGAGCGGCCCGGCGGCAAGCACGGCGCGCTCATAGTCGAGGCCGGACATGAGGATCTTCACGCCTTCTCCCTCCCGGCCCATCAGCGCCTCGGCCGGCACCGCGCAATCCTCGAAGACCAGTTCGGCCGTGTCGCTGCCGCGCATGCCGAGTTTGGAGAGTTTCTTGGAGACGCTGAAACCGGGCAGGCCCTTCTCGATAATCAAGGCGGAAATGCCTTTCGGGCCGGCTGCGGGATCGGTCTTGGCATAGACAACAAGCACGTCGGCATGCGGCGCGTTGGTGATCCAGAACTTGGTGCCGTTCAGAATATAGCGATCGCCTTTTTTCTCGGCACGCAACCGCATGGAGACGACATCGGAACCGGCGCCGACCTCCGACATGGCGAGCGAACCGACATGTTCGCCGGAGATCAGCTTCGGCAGGTGGCTGCGCTTTTGCTCCGGCGAGGCCCAGCGGCGGATCTGGTTGACGCAGAGATTGGAATGGGCGCCGTAGCTCAGGCCGACGGAGGCCGAGGCGCGAGAAATTTCCTCCATGGCGACGACATGATCGAGGTAACCGAGACCGGCGCCGCCGAATTCTTCCTCGACGGTGATTCCGTGCAGGCCGAGCGCGCCCATCTCAGGCCAGAGCTGGCGTGGAAACGTGTTGCTTTCGTCGATCTCCGCAGCCAGCGGAGCAATATGATCGGCGGCAAACCGCGCCGTCGTTTCACGGATCGCGTCCGCGGTTTCGCCGAGCGAAAAATCAAACATGGCACTCCTCCCGCTGAAATATGTAGCGCGGGTTGCGGCGGGTTCAAAGTGCTCTTGAATGCGATGGCTCATCCAATTGCGAGAGAGCTTCCTCCCGGCGAAAGGCTTCGGGGCTCTTGCCCATCCATTTGCGGAAGGCTCGGAAGAAGGCGCTCGGCTCGGAATAGCCGAGTTGCACGGCAATCTCGCCGATGGTCTTCGGCGTGTTCAGCAGCAGTTCGACGGCGAGATCCCGGCGGATGTCGTCCTTGATGGCGGCATAGCTTTGTCCCTCGTCGCGCAGGCGGTGACGGAGAGTGGAGGGCGGCATGCGCATATCGGCGGCAAGCTCGGCAAAACTCCGCCACATGGCAGGCGTTGCCTGGTTCAAGCGCCGGCGGATGGCGGCGGCGATGCCGGCATCATAGCGGTAGCGCACAAGAATATTGGCGGGCGCGCCGCGGAGGAACTGTTTGAGCGCCTGTTCGCTGCGCGCCACCGGCAGATCCAGCAAGGCGCTGTCGAATCCGAGACGGCTGACCGGTTGCGAGAAACGCACTGGTGCACCGAAGAACAGCCGGTAGTCGGCGCCTTGTTTGGGCTCGGCGCAGCGGAAATCGACGAGGCGGATCGGAATGCGCCGGCCGACCAGCCAACAGATGATGCCGTGCAGGATGATCCAGTAGGTGCGGTAGGCGAAGGCCGAACGCGGGCCGCCGGCATCGCTGAGCTCGATCTCGGCCAGACCGTCGCGGATGACGAGCCGTCCTCGGGGGTCGTCGAGCACGACATCGAGGAAGCGTAGCGCCCGGCGTAGCGCATGACCCAGCGTCGGCGCATGCAGCACGGAGTGGCAGAGCAGCGTGAAGCTGCCGCTGCGCATCGGTCGGCCCCCCATGCCGAAGAATTCATCGTCGAGTTCGGCGGCGATCGCCAGCCAGAGCGCGCCATAGGTCTCTGCCGAAACCGGCTGATCGACCGGGGATGCCAGGCCGACGTGGGCAAGAATAGGCTCTATCGGCTTATCCAGCCGCCGCAGACTGTCGAGTGCCTCCTCGACAAAGGCCGGTGCAATCATGCGTCGCTCGACTTCGGCCATCGCGCCCTCTCTATGGCAAAACTGTCCGAAATAATGGAGCAGTTCTGTCATCGCTTGCAATAGGCCGACGGAATAGAATCCTCTCATTCGGCTGAGCCTGGAGGAGGCGCGGCCGGTAGGGAGGAACAGATTCATGCTGATCCGAGGTGCGAGTTTCATCGTGACCGGCGGCGGCTCTGGCCTCGGCGCGGCGACGGCGCGCATGCTTGTGGAGGCGGGCGGACGGGTGACAATCGCCGATCTCAACGCGGAAGCCGGTCAAGATATCGTCCGGGTATTCGGAAGCGATGCCCGTTTCGTCAGGGCCGACGTGACCGATGGCGAGGAGGGGGCGGCGGTGGTTGCCGCTGCCGTCGAAGCCTTTGGCGGCTTGCGCGGATTGGTGAATTGCGCAGGTGTGGCGCCGGCCGAAAAGGTGATCGGCCGCGACGGACCGCACCGGCTGGAGAGTTTTGCGCGCACGGTCCGCATCAATCTCATCGGTACGTTCAACATGATCCGGCTTGCCGCCGCAGCGATCCAGACGACCGAGCCGGATGCGGAAGGCGAACGCGGCGTCATCGTCAATACGGCCTCGGTTGCAGCCTTCGACGGCCAGATCGGCCAAGCAGCCTATGCCGCCTCCAAGGGCGGGGTGGCGGCGATGACCTTGCCGATCGCCCGCGAGCTTGCACGTCACGGCATTCGCGTCGTCGCGATCGCGCCCGGCATTTTCGAGACGCCGATGATGGCTGATATGCCGGCCGAAGTTCAGGCAGCGCTCGGCAAGAGCATGCCCTTTCCGCCGCGGCTCGGCCGTCCGGCGGAATTCGCCGGGCTGGTCCGTCATATCTTTGAAAACAACATGCTGAACGGCGAGGTCATCCGCCTCGACGGCGCATTGCGGATGGGCGCGCGCTGAGCGGGTTGCCCGAAGGAGGAAAGATGGTTTTGCAAGACCCCATCGTTATCGTCGGTGCGGCGCGCACCCCGATCGGCAGCTTTCAAGGAGAGCTGAAGGATGCAACTGCACCGGAACTGGGAGCAACCGCGATCCGAGCGGCGCTTGAGCGGAGTCGCGTCGAGGCCGAGGCGATCGAGGAGGTCGTCTTCGGCTGCGTGCTGCCGGCGGGACAGGGGCAGGCGCCGGCGCGCCAGGCGGCGATCCATGCCGGCCTGCCCTTCGCGACCGCGGCCAGCACCGTCAACAAGATGTGCGGCTCGGGCATGAAGGCGGTCATGATGGCACATGACCTGATCGCCGCCGGCAGCGCTTCGCTGGCGGTCGCGGGCGGCATGGAAAGCATGACGAATGCGCCCTATCTTCTTGACAAGGCCCGTGGCGGCTACAGGCTCGGCCATGGGCGCGTCGTGGATCACATGTTCCTCGACGGGCTGGAGGATGCTTATGACAGGGGGCGCTTGATGGGCAGCTTCGCGGAGGATTGCGCCGAGGCCTATCAGTTCACGCGCGAGGCGCAGGATAGCTACGCCATCACCTCGCTGACGCGGGCGCAGAAGGCGATTGCCGAAGGCTGTTTCGAAAGCGAGATCGCGCCGGTTACGGTGAAGTCGGGCAGAGTCGAGCAGGTGGCGAGCCGCGATGAACAACCCGGCAAGGCGAAGCTAGATAAGATTCCGACGCTTAAGGCCGCCTTCCGCGACGGCGGCACGGTGACCGCCGCCAATTCCAGCTCGATTTCCGATGGCGCTGCCGCCCTGGTGCTGATGCGCCGCTCCGAGGCGGAGCGCCGCGGCCTCAAGCCGCTTGCGACGATCATCGGCCATGCCACGCATTCGCAGGCGCCCAATCTTTTCGCCACGGCGCCGATCGGCGCGCTGCAGAAGCTGTCCGATCGCACCGGCTTGCCGCTGTCGGAGGTCGATCTGTTCGAAATCAACGAGGCTTTCGCCGTCGTCGCCATGGCGGCGATGCGCGATCTCGATCTGCCGCATGAAAAGGTGAATGTGCATGGCGGCGCTTGTGCGCTCGGCCATCCGATCGGCGCTTCGGGAGCCCGGATTCTGGTGACGCTGCTTGCCGCACTGGAGCGATACGACCTGAAGCGCGGCATGGCCGCGCTCTGCATCGGCGGCGGCGAGGCGACGGCTGTCGCCATCGAGCGGCACGAGCGGGGAGGGCAGAACAGATGATCCTTTCCGACCTCCAGCAGCAAATCTCAGATCTCGCCCGCGACTTTGCCCGCGACCGGTTGGCGCCGGGGGCGGCCAAACGCGACCGGGAGCATCTCTTCCCGCGCGAGGAATTGAAGGAAATGGGTGAACTCGGGCTGCTCGGCATGCTGGTGCCGGAAGCCTATGGCGGGTCGGATACCGGTGTGGTCGCCTATGCCGCGGCACTCGAGGAGATTGCCGCCGGCGACGGACCCTGTTCGACGATCATGAGCGTGCATAGCTCCGTCGGTTGTGTGCCGATCCTGAAATTCGGTACCGAGGAGCAGCGGCAGCGCTTCCTGCCGAAACTGGCCAGCGGCGAATGGATTGGCGGCTTTGCGCTGACCGAGCCGCAGGCCGGTTCCGATGCCTCCAACCTGAAGACCCGGGCGCGGCGTGACGGCGATCACTACGTGCTCGACGGCTCCAAGCAATTCATCACCTCGGGAAAGAACGGTCATGTCATCATCGTCTTTGCCGTCACCGATCCCGATGTCGGCAAGAAGGGTATCACCGCCTTCATCGTGCCGACCGATACGCCGGGCTACGAGGTGATCCGCGTCGAGGAAAAACTTGGGCTGCATTCCTCCGATACCTGCCAGATCGCCTTCAACAGCATGCGCATCCCGGCAGAACTCAGGCTCGGTGCGGAAGGTGAAGGTTATCGCATCGCGCTCGCCAATCTCGAGGGTGGGCGGATCGGCATTGCAGCGCAGGCGGTGGGCATGGCGCGGGCGGCCTTCGAGGCGGCGCGCGACTACGCCAAAGAGCGTACGGCCTTCGGCAAGCCGATCGTCGAGCATCAGGCCGTTGCGTTCCGCCTTGCCGATATGGCGGTGCGGATCGAGGCGGCGCGGCAGCTCGTTTTTCATGCTGCCTCCCTCAGGGAAGCCGGACTGCCCTGCCTGTCGGAAGCCTCGATGGCGAAGCTCTTTGCCTCCGAAATGGCCGAGCGCGTCTGCTCCGATGCGATCCAGATCCATGGCGGCTATGGCTACATGGCCGATTATCCGGTCGAGCGCATCTATCGCGATGTGCGCATCTGCCAGATCTATGAAGGAACAAGTGACGTGCAGCGCATGGTGATTGCCCGCAATCTATAGAACCACATCCGGCCCTGCTTCCGGAGGAGGGGAGCAAGGCCGGCAAAGGGAGGAAAGAAAAAACATGGTGGATTCCGCTCGTTTGAGCCTGCACGTCCCCGAACCCGCCGTTCGCCCGGGCGGTCAGCCCGATTTTTCCAATGTCAAGATTGCCAAGGCCGGTTCCGTGCCGCGGCCGGAGGTGGATGTCGCATCCGAAGATATTCGTGACCTCGCCTATTCCATCATTCGCGTTTTGAACCGCGAGGGCGAGGCGGTCGGTCCTTGGGCTGCGTCGCTCTCCGATGAGGCGTTGCTGACCGGGCTTCGCAACATGATGAAGCTGCGCGCCTTTGACGCCCGCATGCTGATGGCGCAGCGGCAGGGCAAGACCTCCTTCTACATGCAGCATCTCGGCGAGGAGGCCGTCAGCTGTGCCTTCCGCAAGGCGCTCGAGAAGGGCGACATGAATTTCCCGACCTATCGCCAGGCAGGCCTGCTGATTGCCGACGACTATCCGATGGTCGAGATGATGAACCAGATCTACTCGAACGAGAGCGATCCCCTGCGCGGCCGGCAACTGCCGATCATGTATTCCTCCAAGGAACACGGCTTCTTCACCATCTCGGGCAATCTCGCCACCCAATATGTGCAGGCTGTCGGCTGGGCGATGGCTTCGGCGATCAAGAATGACAGCCGCATTGCCGCGGCCTGGATCGGCGACGGATCGACGGCGGAATCGGATTTCCACTCGGCGCTCGTTTTTGCCTCGACCTATAAGGCGCCGGTCATTCTCAACATCGTCAACAATCAATGGGCGATCTCCACTTTTCAGGGTATTGCCCGCGGCGGCTCCGGCACCTTCGCGGCGCGCGGCCTCGGCTTCGGCATTCCGGCGCTGCGTGTCGACGGAAACGACTATCTCGCCGTCCATGCCGTCGCCTACTGGGCGGCCGAGCGCGCGCGGCGCAATCTCGGCCCGACGCTGATCGAATATGTGACCTATCGCGTCGGCGCGCATTCGACCTCCGACGATCCGAGCGCCTATCGGCCCAAGACGGAATCGGAGGCCTGGCCGCTCGGCGATCCCGTGCTGCGGCTGAAGAAACACCTGATCGTCAAGGGCGCATGGTCGGAGGAACGGCATGTGCAGGCCGAAGCCGAAATCATGGACGAGGTGATCGAGGCGCAGCGTCAGGCAGAGGCGCATGGCACGCTGCATGCCGGCGGCAGGCCCTCGGTGCGCGACATTTTCGAGGGCGTATATGCCGAGATGCCGCCGCATATCCGCCGCCAGCGACAGAAGGCGGGGTACTGACATGTCAAGAATGACGATGATCGAGGCCGTGCGCAGCGCCATGGACGTCTCGATGGCACGCGACGACAATGTCGTCGTTTTCGGCGAGGATGTCGGTTATTTCGGTGGCGTCTTTCGCTCGACACACGGCCTGCAGGCAAAATACGGCAGAACGCGCTGCTTCGATACGCCGATCAGCGAATCCGGCATCGTCGGCACGGCGATCGGCATGGCGGCCTATGGGCTGAAGCCCTGTGTCGAAATCCAGTTCGCCGATTACATGTATCCGGCCTATGACCAGCTGACGCAGGAGGCGGCGCGTATCCGCTATCGTTCCAACGGCGATTTCACCTGCCCGATCGTCGTGCGTATGCCGACCGGCGGCGGTATCTTCGGCGGCCAGACACACAGCCAGAGCCCGGAGGCGCTTTTTACCCATGTCTGCGGGCTGAAAGTGATCGTGCCGTCCAATCCCTATGACGCCAAAGGCTTGCTGATCGCGGGGATCGAGGATCCAGACCCCGTGATGTTCCTGGAGCCGAAGCGCCTCTATAACGGCCCCTTCGACGGCCATCACGAGCGGCCGGTGACGCCCTGGTCAAAACACGACCTCGGAGAGGTGCCCGATGGCCATTACACCATCCCGATCGGCAAGGCCGAAGTGCGGCGCGCAGGATCGGCGGTGACGGTGGTCGCCTACGGCACTATGGTACATGTGGCGCTTGCTGCGGCCGAGGATGCCGGCATCGATGCCGAGGTGATCGATCTCAGAAGCCTGCTGCCGCTCGATCTGGATACAATCGTCAAGTCGGTCACCAAGACCGGGCGTTGCGTTGTGGTTCATGAGGCCACTTTAACGTCGGGCTTCGGCGCCGAGGTTGTGTCGCTGGTGCAGGAACATTGCTTCTATCATCTCGAAGCACCGGTCGTGCGTGTTGCCGGCTGGGATACGCCGTATCCGCATGCGCAGGAGTGGGACTATTTCCCCGGTCCCGGCCGTGTTGGGCGGGCGCTTGCCGAAGTCATGGAGGCCTGAGCCATGGGCGAATTCATCATCAACATGCCCGATGTCGGGGAAGGGGTCGCCGAGGCCGAGATCGTAGAATGGCATGTGAAGACGGGAGATCCCGTCCGCGAGGACATGGTGATCGCCGCCGTCATGACCGACAAGGCCACCGTGGAAATTCCGTCTCCCGTCAGTGGCACCGTCATCTGGCTTGCCGGCGAGGTCGGAGACCGTATCGCGGTCAAGGCCCCGCTGGTGCGGATCGAGACGGCGGGAGTTGTCGGAGAGGCTCAGCCCGTAGGGATTTCGCAGACGCCGATTGCCGAAACGCCCAAGGCCGAGATTGTAAAACCTGCTGCGGCAGCGCCTGCGGCGCCAGTGCCAGCGGCAACACCAGCGGAAAAGCCGCTTGCCGCTCCCTCCGTGCGGCTCTTCGCCAGGGAGAGCGGTGTCGATCTCAGGCAGGTGCAGGCGACCGGATCGGCCGGGCGCATCCTGCGCGAGGATATCGAGCAATTCCTGGCCCATGGGACCGCGCCTGCAACGGCAAAGAACGGCTTTGCCAGGAGGACGGCGACCGAGGAGATCAAGCTGACCGGCCTGCGCCGCCGCATTGCCGAGAAGATGGCGCTCTCCGCCTCGCGCATCCCCCACATCACCTATGTGGAGGAAGTTGATATGACCGCGCTCGAGGAGTTGCGCGCCACGATGATCGGCGATCGCAGGCCTGATCATCCGAAGCTGACGGTTCTGCCCTTCCTGATGCGGGCGCTGGTCAAGGCCATTTCCGAGCAGCCTGACGTCAACGCCACTTTCGACGACGATGCCGGCATCATCACGCGCTATAGTGCCGTGCATATCGGCATCGCCACGCAGACGCCGGCCGGTCTGACCGTGCCGGTGGTGCGGCATGCCGAAGCCCGCGGCATCTGGGATTGCGCCGCCGAGATGAACCGGCTGGCGGAAGCGGCGCGATCGGGTACTGCGACACGCGATGAGCTTTCCGGCTCCACCATCACCATCAGTTCGCTCGGTGCGCTTGGCGGCATCGTCTCGACACCCATCATCAATCGTCCCGAAGTGGCGATCATCGGCGTCAACAAGATCGCCACGCGACCGGTCTGGGACGGCGCGCAGTTCGTGCCGCGCAAGATGATGAACCTCTCCTCCAGCTTCGATCATCGCATCATCGACGGCTGGGATGCGGCAAACTTCGTGCAGCGCATCCGAACGCTGCTCGAAACGCCGGCGCTCATTTTTATCGAAAGCTGAGATCCATGAAAGAGATCGTCTGCAAGCTCCTCGTCATCGGCGCCGGTCCGGGCGGTTATGTCTGCGCCATCCGCGCCGGGCAGCTCGGCATCGATACTGTTATCGTCGAGGCCGGCAAGCCGGGCGGCACCTGCCTGACGGTCGGCTGCATTCCCTCCAAGGCGCTGATCCATGCGGCGGAGGAATTCGATGCGACGCAAAAGATGCTTGCCGGAAAAAACCCGATGGGCATCCGCGTCGAAGGCGCCTCGATCGACCTCATGAGGACGATTGCTTGGAAGGACGGGATCGTCGGCCGCTTGACCAGCGGTGTTTCGGGGCTGCTGCAGAAGGCGCGGGTCAAGATCGTCCACGGCCGCGCCCACTTCCGCGACGGCAAGACGGTGGAGGTGGAGACGGAAATTGGCCAGCAGATCATCCGCGCCGAGACGGTGGTGATCGCCACCGGTTCGGATCCGGTGGAGCTTGCGAACCTGCCTTTCTGCGGCCGCGTCATTTCCTCGACAGAGGCGCTGTCGCTGATGGATCTGCCAAAAAAGCTCGTCGTGGTCGGTGGCGGTTATATCGGGCTGGAGCTCGGCACCGCCTTTGCCAAGATGGGGTCTGATGTGACGGTCGTCGAGGCGACGCCGCAGGTGCTGCCGCAATATGATGCCGAACTGGTGCGGCCCGTCATGCGCAAGCTGACCGAAGGCGGTATCCGGGTGTTGACGGGTGCGAAGGCGATCGGCCTTGCCGACAATGGCGAGGCATTGATCGTCGAAACGCCGGATGGCCGGCGTGAGACCCTGCCGGCGGACCGCATCCTCGTCACCGTCGGCCGCCGCCCAAGAACCGCAGGATCCGGTCTCGAAGAGCTCGATCTCGATCGTGCCGGCCCATATCTCAGGATCGATGATCGTTGCCGCACCTCCATGCGCGGCATCTATGCGATCGGCGACGTAACCGGCGAGCCGATGCTTGCCCATCGGGCCATGGCGCAAGGCGAGATGGTGGCGGAAATCATCGCCGGGAAGAAACGCGCCTGGGACAAGCGATGCATTCCCGCCATCTGCTTTACCGATCCGGAAATCGTCAGCGCCGGCCTCTCGCCGGCGGAGGCGAAGGCGCAAGGCTATGAAATCCGCACCGGCCAGTTTCCGTTCAGCGCCAACGGACGGGCGATGACGATGCTGTCCGAAGAAGGCTTCGTGCGCGTCGTGGCGCGCGCCGACACCAATCTCGTGCTCGGCCTGCAGGCGGTGGGGGCCGGGGTCTCCGAGCTCTCGGCGGCCTTTGCGCTCGCCATCGAGATGGGCGCACGTCTGGAAGATATCGCCGGCACCATCCACGCGCATCCGACCCGCAGCGAAGCGGTCATGGAGGCGGCGCTGAAGGCTTTGGGAAGCGCTCTGCATATCTGAGCCGAAGTCCGGTATGAATGGTGACAATCTTCGAAAGGATTGAGCGGGGAAATCGTCGCGCGATGATTATCGAACTTCTCGGCGGTCTCCGTTCGTCCCAAGCAATAGACTGGTGTTGCGCAGGCGAATGAGCGTGCCCTCAGTCGGTGCCCGATGATCGACTTATAGCGACCGATGCACCAACGCCGATCGCCGCCTATTACCGTGTGTTCTCTGAGCATCCAACCCCTCCACCAAGCGACGATCAGGGGCCGGTAACTCATCCAGCAAGCGTTCGACGCAACGCTCCGTTTGGTCGGCGCCGATTTGCGCTGGCGACAAAGAGAACGTGCAGCCTCAGCCTAACCCCAAGGTTCATCTCGCTGCTAGGATATCTCAAACATAGAGTTGTTTACGACAGAAGTTGCCTGAAATGAGCCTTTCTCCCGACACACCGACGCCCTCGTCAAAATCTGCGCCTCATGGTGCAGCTTTTGGCCGTGATGCGCACAGGGTCTACGATGCGGCTCAACTGGACGGACAGTATCTAGCCCGGTTCGGGGTTCCGGCTTTCGTGGAATTCGTAAAGCGATGGCAGAGCGACAGCGCTGCTTTGGTCGACGCCTGTTCCCGTGCGCTGGACGTGCCGTTCGGCGAAGGGAAAGACGAAACGCTGGACATCTTCCATGCCGCCCACGGAACGCCGGCACCAGTGCTGGTTTTCTATCACGGTGGTTACTGGCGCTCCGCCGACAAGGCCTGGTTCCGCTTCATCGCCCGTCCGTTCGTCAAGCGCGGGGCGGTCGTGGTTTTGCCGAACTACAGCCTGTGTCCGAGCGTCGGTATGGACGCCTTGGTTGAGCAGTGCACTCGATCCTTCGAGTGGCTATGGCGGAACGTGGCTTCATTCGGCGGCGATGAGTCCAGGGTGTTCGTTTCCGGTCATTCGGCCGCTGGTCATATTTCGGGGATGCTCCTGGCGCATGACTGGTCCTCTCTCCGATCCAGTTCAGGTTTCCCGATCAAGGGCGTAACGGCGATCAGTGGCCTGTTCGATCTGGAGCCGATCCGACTGACCAGCCTGAATCAAGACCTGCGCCTAACCGCGGAGTCCGCAACGCTCAATAGTCCCGTCAATTTGCCACTGCCCGCGCGGCTGCCTCTCATTAGCGCCGCTGTCGGTGGCCTGGAGAGCGACGAGTTTCAAGCGGCAGAACCGGCTTTTCGCCGGTCACGTCGGCGACCACTCATGCAGCATCGTCGAGGTTCAGGGGCACCATTATTATTCGGTCCTCCATTCGATGGCCAATCCCGAGCACCCATTCAGCAGGATGGTCCGCAATCAGATGGGACTGTCCTAAGGAGGAAGACATGCGTTTCGTGCTTATCGGCAATCACGGCTCCGAGTGGGTGCTTTCCAAGGCGGAAGAGCGGCGTCTGAGCTCCATGGAAAAGTGCAGCGAGCTTGGCCTGAAGGTAGAGTTCAACGCTTTTACGCAAGGGCAATACGACTTCGTCACCGTGATCGACGCCCTCGATCCGGAAACCGTCAGCGCCTTTTCTCTATGGTTCAATGAGAAAGGTTTTGGCCGCATCCAGACCATGCGCGCGTTCGATGCGGAGGAATTCAAAACCGTGCTGGCCCGCGCTGGCGGACCCTCAGCATGAAAACGAACTTCACTGCCGAGCAGCTCAAGGATCCGGAGCTCGCCGAGGCCAACGAAATCCTCAAGACTTGCGTGCATTACGGCTTTTGCACCAACACTTGCCCGACATACGTGTTCACCCGCGATGAGAATGAGTCCCCGCGCGGCCGCATCGACCTCATCCGCGAAATGCTGGAAGACGGCGGCGCCCCCAAATCCAGCACCGTCCAGCACATCGACAGCTGCCTCTCATGCCTGTCCTGCATGACCACCTGCGCGGCAGACGTCGACTATGTGCACCTTATCCACAAGGCACGCGTTCACGTCGAGGAACACTACGACCGTCCGATCATCGATCGCCTGCTGCGTTCCGCGCTGGCCGCGACGATCCCGTACCCGAAGCGCTTCTCGGCCGCCTTGAAGCTGGGCAGGATCGGTCGCCGGTTCGGGAAACTGGCGCCCAAGCAGCTCAGGCCATTGCTGGACCTCGTTCCCGACGCACTAGCCGAAGACATACTCGCGCCCCAACTGTTCAAGGCGGAAGGGGAACGGCGCTACCGGGTGGCAATTCTTGCCGGGTGCGCTCAGCAGGTCCTCAACGGAAACATCAATGCTGCGACAATCCGCATCCTGCAGCGCCACGGTTGCGACGTGGTCGTCGCCAAAGGCGCGGGTTGCTGCGGTTCGCTCGCACTCCATATGGGCCGGGACGAACAGGCCAAGGCGAGCGCCACGCGCAACGTCACGGCATGGCAGCAGGAACTGGCAGTGGGCGGTCTCGATGCCATCATCGTGAACAGTTCCGGCTGCGGTACCACGATCAAGGATTACGGGCACCTGTTCCAGCGCGACAGCAATGCCTCCGAGGCGAGGGAGGTCGCAGCCAAGGCGTGCGACATCACCGAATTCCTTTGCAAGATCGGCCTCAACGTACCCGAGAGTCCGTTGCCCTATGTCGTGGCCTACCACGACCCTTGTTCCATGCAGCACGGGCAAAAGGTGAAGTCGCAGCCTCGTCAAATGCTGCGGAAGGCCGGCTTCACGGTTCAGGACGTGCCCGAGGGCCATTTCTGTTGCGGTTCCGCCGGCACCTACAACATGCTGCAGCCCGAGATGGCGGCCAAATTAGGCCAGCGCAAAGCCGACCACATCGCGAGTACCACGCACCATTTGGTCGCTACAGGAAACATCGGGTGCATGACGCAAATCCAGAAGTACCTGGGCAAGCCGGTGGTTCACTCTGTGGAATTGTTGGACTGGGCGACCGGCGGTCCCATGCCGCCCGCTGTGGTCGGCGTCGATCTGCCCGATCCGGCATCGCTTGTCAAAATCCCCAAGGACGTTCCGCAGCAAGCGGCAACCCCCGCGCCCATCTCAGACGGATTCTGGTGATCAACAATGTTGCAAGGAAAAAAGATGGCAGGAGACATGAGGAAGGTCGAGGAATTCTTCGGCAATATCGCGGCGAAGCTCGGAGGGGACGCGGTAAACCGCACCGAGGAGACCATCAACCGTTACAGCGAGAACACCATGCCGGGCGGCTCCCGCCCGCCACTCGGCGTCGTCTACCCGCGATCGACCGATGAAGTTCAGATCATCGTCCGCGCCGCCAACGAATTCGACGTAGCGCTCTATCCCGTCTCGACGGGTAACAATATCGGCTTGGGCAGCCGATCCCCTGTCCATGCGGGTCAGGTAGTCGTCGATCTCGGCCGGCATATGAACCGGATCATCGAGGTCAACGACAAGCTGGGCTATGCGGTCGTCGAGCCAGGCGTCAGCTACCAGGCAATGTATGACGAGTTGGTTCGCCAGGGCGACAAGTACATGATCGACGTGACCTCCGGCCCGCCCCAGGGCGGCGTCATGGGCAACGCCTTGGACAAGGGTGCAGGCTACGCTCCCTATTTCGACCATTTCGGTATGTCGTGCGGCATGGAGGTGGTGCTCGGCAACGGCGAGATCCTTCGCACCGGCGACGGGGCACTCGCGACGGGTAACCTGCTGAATTGGCACACGTCGAAGTATTCCTACGGCCCGATCATCGACGGTCTTTTTGCACAGTCGAATTACGGCATCGTCGCTCGCATGGGAATGTGGCTGATGCCGCGCCCGCCCGCTATCCGGTCGTTTCATTTTACCTATGAGGATGACGACGCTCTCGAGGAAATCACCGACATCTGCCGCATGCTGAAGATGTCTAATTACGTCCCGACGCTCTTCCGTGTGGCCAATGACCTCTATACCTGTGGCGCCGAAGTGGTCAGCGAGGAATTCACCCAAAGCGGCGGTCAGAAGTCGATTTCCGATGCTGGCCGCAAGAGGTTGCGGCAGCAGTTTGGTCTCGGCTCATGGACCGTGTCTGGAGCATTCTACGGCCCAAGCATGGAGGCGATGGAACCGCAGATCCAGCGTGTGGGTGACCTGTTCGGCAGGTCGGGGAAGGCCCGGTACATCTCCCACGAAGATGCCGAGTACATCAATCCGCTCAAGGTGGCGATCAACGCGTTCTCGGGCGTCCCGAGCGCCAGCGAACTGGGTCTGCTCCGGTGGCGCCCGGGCGGCGGCAATACCTGGTTCCTTCCAGGCACTCCGACCGACGGTCAAGTTGCCAACGAGTTCCAAAAGGTCGGTCGCGCAATCTACGAGAAGCACGGCATGGACTACATGGTGATGAATGTTTGTGCGGCTCGCTTCATGCGCGGCCTGCACGTGATCACCTTCAACCGCGAAGACGAGGACGAGTGCCGGCGCGCCGACGCGTGCTACCGCGAATTGTCGGAAGAGTTGGTGCGGCGCGGCGTCTTCGTCGGTCGCGCGCCGATCGACTACCAAAAGTTCCACATGGACCAAACCACCGACAGCTTCCGGGACGCATGCTCCGGGATCAAGAACGTATTCGATCCCAAGGGCATCATAGCCCCCGGTCGCTACGGCATCGGCGAGTAAGAACGGAGACGGCAATGAGCGGTTTGAATTTGACCATGCTGCCTGAGGCAGGATCGCGCGTGGTGGTCGCTGGGGGCTGCGGCGGCATTGGCAAGATTCTGGTGAAGGTATGCGTCGATCATCGCATGGACGTTACGGTGCTCGACACACCGTCGGCGATCGAGAGTGCCGAAGCGATCGAAGGCGTTTCCTATGTCGCGTTCGACGGTCGTGACCCGGAGAGCATAGAGCGGGCCGTCAATGCCGTGGCCGCTCGGCACGACGGCCTGGAATGCCTCTTTTTCCTGAGTGGGTTTCCCATTATCCCGCGACGTCCGCTGAGCGAAGTGCCGATAGACAAGTGGAACGAGCTGATGTCGGTAAATTTGACCTCGGCATACCTGCTTGTGAACGGGCTATCACCGCTTCTAAAGCGGGGGCGTGACCCTGCGATCGTCACAGTGGCCTCGAGCCTCGCCTACCAGGTAATGCCCGGCATGTCGGCCTACGCTGCCTCCAAGGGCGGGCTTATCTCCCTGACGAAGGCATTCGCGGCAGAACTGGCACCCACCGTCCGCGCCAATTCCGTAGCGCCGGGAGCGGTCGATACCGACTTCCTGTCCGGTGGTACGGGGCGCGTCGAGGACAAGGGCGCCCGCTCCTGGTTCGACGACATCAGCGCGAAGTACGTCGCCAGCATCCCGCTCGGTCGGGTGGCCAACGAGCAGGATGTGGTCGGCCCGATGCTTTTTCTGGCCGGGCAGGGCAGCCGCTACATGACCGGCCAGGTGCTGCACCTGAACGGTGGGCGCCTCACTCCTTAAGGTCATGCCGCCCTATTGATTAACGGGCTTTCCGAATCACGATGGTCTTGATTCACTCATGGCAGGAGGGTTTGCCATGAGTGATTTGTTTTGGTTGACGCCATCGCAGCTTGGTCGGAACAGGCCGTACTTCCCGCTGGCGCACGGCATCCCTCGCGTTGATGACCGGCGTGTTGTCAGCGGTATTATTTACGTGCTGAAGCTACGCCTTCATCCGCTGCACGCAGGGCGCAGGGGTGAGGGCGAGATGGATACTGTCTCAGTACCCGCGCGGAAAGTGCTGGCTAAGTATACCCGCCAGCTGATTCAGCAGGAACTGAAACATAACCCTGCAGGCGGGCCATGTTCGCTTTGTCCCAATGGACACTGTGTTATACTGCGGAGCACCGCTCATTGCTGCTGAACCAGGCTCGATTCAACCAACGAGCGCGTGAGTCAGCGGATGGTCGGGATTGGTGAGTCCATTAATGATGTTAAAATGATGCCGATCCGGCTCCACCACCACTTCAGTTTCCGCCCCAAGTCCGAGCCAAATATTGGCCAGAAGCGCGTTTTGCCGCAGGAATTCGGACGTTTCCCGCTCCCCTGCCCAGCAAACAAGGCGTGTATCGGCCAAAGGCTCGAGAAGCGCAGGACTCTCGCTGGCAGCCTCTGCCGCATCGACGGCAAGCGTCGTGTTGCGCTTCGTCCAGATCATGGGTCTCAGGTCATGGATACCAGAGATCGACACGGTCTTTTCTATGCGGTCAGAAACGACAGGCGACAAAGGGGTCGTGGCGCTAATCATCCTTGTGACCAGATGTCCGCCGGCCGAGTGGCCGATAAGACGGATCGGTCCCTCAACGCGCTCGGCTGCGGCTGAAACGGCTTTGCCGATGGCTCGGGTGATGTCGGCAATCCGTACCTGGGGCGCTAACGTATAGCTCGGCACGGCAAAAGCGTAGTTATATGCGAGAGGACCGGCCGACAGATGAGACCAGAAACTCTTATCAAGGCTCATCCAGAAACCTCCGTGCACGAAAACGACGAGCCCCTGCGGTTTTGCGTTGGGGAGAAACAGATCGAAGCGCTCTCGCTCGGCTTCACCATAGGCGAGATCGAAATGGGCTCGGCCTGCTGTCGCCAACTGATCACGTGCCTGCCGCGCCGGCTCGACCCACACGCCTGGCCAGTTCTCTGACTTCGGTATGTTGGCCCCGTTGTCGTAAACCCAGGTCCAATCCGTCACTTTGTATCGCATTGCATTGTCCCCATCAGGTTTCAAAAATTCCGGTCTCGGTCGCTACCCGGCGATAGGCGGCGCCTGCGGTAAACCCGCCATCGATGACGAAATCTTCGCCGGTGATGAAACTTGATGCGTCGGAGGCAAGGAATAGTACCAGTTCGGCAATCTCCTCGGGTTTTCCGCTGCGCTTCATCGGTGTCATCTCGATCATGGGCTTGAGATGCGGGCTGCTGGCATTGAGACCGGTGACGACGAGGCCCGGGCAGACTGCATTGACGCGGATGTTTTTGGCAACAAGCTCCATGGCTGCACTGCGGGTCAAGCCGCGCAGGCCCCACTTGCTGGCAGTGTAGGCCGGATCATAATGGCCGCAAAAGCCGCTATTGGAAGAGATGTTGATGATGGAGCCGCCACCGCTTTCCGCCATGCGGTCAGTCACGGCCTGTATGCCCAGGAATGCGCCCGTAAGATTGACCTTCAGCACGCGTTCCCACGCTTCTAGACCTGTCGTGGCAACTGTTGAGCGATTGATGATCCCCGCATTGTTGACGAGAATATCAATTCGGCCTTTCCACTCGGTGGCAAGTGACACCACGCCAGCCCAGCTTGCGGGATCGGTTACGTCCAAATGGACAAAGCGTGCTTCGAAACCGTCATCCTGCAGGGCCCGCGCCAAGGCGCGGCCTTCCTCGGCCAGAACATCAGCGATGATGACGGCAGCGCCGCTGGAGGCGAACAGCCGCGCTTCGGCTTCGCCCTGTCCGCGTGCGCCGCCTGTGACGATGGCCAGTCGGCCTTTCAGATCGCTCATGATCAATTCCGCGCGGCTATGGTTGTTTGACGCTGCTCGCCCAGACCTTCGATGCCAAGCGTCATGACCTGGCCGGGCTGAAGGAAGACGGGCGTTGGCTTGATACCCATGCCGACGCCGGGCGGTGTCCCGGTGGCGATGACGTCGCCTGGCATCAGCGTCATGAACTGGCTGATGTAACTGACGAGATGCGCCACGCCAAAGATCATCGTGGACGTGCTGCCGGTCTGGCGGCGCCGACCATCGACATCCAGCCAAAGCGATAGGTTCTGCGGATCCGCGATCTCGTCACGGGTGACAAGCCATGGGCCGATCGGTCCGAAGGTGTCGTGGCTCTTTCCTTTGGTCCATTGCCCGCCGCGCTCCGACTGAAAAGCGCGCTCGGACACATCGTTGACCACGCAATAACCGGCGACATAGGAAAGTGCGTCTGTCTCGGTCACGTATTTAGCGCGTTTGCCAATCACAACACCAAGCTCGACCTCCCAGTCGGTCTTGCCAGAGGTGCGAGGAATTTCAACATCATCGTTCGGGCCGACGATGGCTGTCGTTGCTTTCATGAACAAGATCGGCTCCTCGGGAGGCGCTTTGCCTGTTTCCTTGGCATGGTCAGCATAGTTCAAACCGACGCAGATGAACTTACCGACATTGCCAACGCAGGCACCCACGCGGTCAGCCGAAACCACTGGCAGACTTGCCGGATCAACGCTGCGGACGCGGTTCAGCACCTCATCGCCCAGCGTTTCGCCTGCAATGTCAGGGACGATACCGGAGAGATCGCGCAGCGTGCCATCGTCAGTTAGAAGTGCTGGCTTTTCAACGCCGATCGGGCCGTGTCTCAAGAGTTTCATTTTGCTCTCCTGAAGCCAACGAGAACGGAATCGTCAACATCCGGCAGATTGACCACGATGTTGTCGGGAGTGCGGGTCGTCAGCCAGATCAGTTCTTCAGTGGTGGACATGTTGACTTCGATATGCGGCCAGTTGGGCGGCACAAAGATGAAATCGCCTTCTTCCATGTCGAGAAATTCCTGCCAGTTCTCGCCAAAATAGATGCGGGCTTTGCCCTTCAGCACGTAACCGCCGGTTTCGGCCTCTCCATGGTGGTGCGGATAGGAACGGTAGCCGGGGTCGTTGGAGACCTTCCCGAACCAGATTTTGGTGGCGGGCGTATGCTGTGGGCTGACGCCGGATATGCGCACGCAACCGCCGGATTGGCCGGTTCCTGTGTCTTCCTCTCCCCTACGGGTAATCACGGGCATGACTTTGCTGGTCATCGATTTCTCCTCCTCTTTGAACCTAAAATCAGTCCGGCACGACGGCGAGCGACTGGATCTCGATCTTGGCCCGGTCTTCCATCAGCGCCACGACCTGAACGGCCGCCATGGGCGGGAAATGGCGGCCGATGATCTCGCGATAGACCGCGCCGATTTCCCGCATGCGGGATTTGTAGGCTTCACGATCGGTGAAGTACCATGTCATCTGGATGAGATGCTCAGGCTTGGCATTGGCAGCTTCCAGCACGCTGACGATGTTGAGCAGCGTTTGACGCACCTGATCCACAAAGTCATCGGAATGGAACTGGCAATGTGCATCCCAGCCGATCTGGCCACCGACCTGAACGATTCGTCCACGGGCGCTGATACCGTTCGAATAGCCGATGGGCTTTGCCCATCCGTTCGGTTGGATGATTTCATGCATCATGTCTTGACTCCAGATAACGTGTCAGGCCCGCGCGAATGTCGTCTGGCCAGGGATGAGATTTATGGTCTGTCAGTGAGGTCATCACGATGCGCTGGCGCACCGTCCAGATGATATCGCCGCGCACCGTGACGATGGTTTCCAAATCGAGCGAGGCGCGACCGATGGAGCGCACATGCACGGCAAAATCCAGCACATCGCCATAGACGGCAGGCTTCTTGAATTCCAGGTTCATGGTCACGGTCGGCAAGCCCAGCTTGCGCTCGAACATGATTTCTTTCCACGTCACGTCAAAGGACGCGAACATCGCCTCGTTGACATCGACCAGCATAGACAGATAGGCCGGATGGTAGGCGATCCCGGTCAGGTCGCAATCGCCAAAACGCATCGGCTTTGATAGGGTGAAGGGCATGTGTCTTATCGCTTTTTTCTCGCTCAACCAACCATGATTTCGCCGCCGGCAACCGCGATGGCCTGCCCGGTAATCGAGCCTGCGCCGGGCGAGGCGAGCCACAGCACGGTATCGGCCACTTCCTGCGGCTGGATCAGCCGGGCTTGCGGGTTGGACTTGGTAAATTCTGCCAAAGCCTCATCGCGGCTGCGCCCCGTTTTTTCCATGATCGTTTCCAGCGAGTGCTGGATAATCGGAGTGTCGGTGAAACCAGGACAGACGGCGTTGACCGTTACACCCTTCTTGGCCAGTTCCAGGGCCAATGCCCGCGTCATGCCGATGACGCCATGCTTGGCAGCGCAGTAGGCGGACACATAGGCGTAACCCGTCAGACCTGCTGTGGAGGCGATGTTTATGATACGAGCACCTGCACCATGCGCCTTCAGATCGGCAAGAGCTGCCTGCGTCACGTTGAAGACGCCGGTGAGATCGATGGAAAGCACGTGACTCCACATGTCTAGCGACGTCTTCTCGAAAGAAGCACTTGGTGCCTCCCCAGCATTGTTTACCAGAATGGAGATCGGCCCGAACGTTTCTCTCGCTATTTCCAGGCCCTTTGCTATCGCTTCGGGCTGAGTAACATCGAAACCGTCACGCACATAGCAGTTGCCACCAATGGCAGCGGCGACATCCTCCAACGGCTGGCGACGACGACCGGCCAGCGTGACCTTTGCACCGGCCTTGCCCAGCGTCATGGCAATCGCCGCACCGATGCCGCTTCCGGCACCGGTTACCAGCGCATGGTGGCCTTTGAGGATCTGCATTACCACACCAGCCTCACTTTGCCGCCGCTGCGCGGTCTAGATTGGCTTCGTACTGCGCTTTCGCAGACATATATTGCTTTGGCCAGGCCATGAATTTCAGGCCGATCTTGGCGGCTTCATGCAAAGCCCAGGAAGGATCGGCGAGATGCGGTCGAGCAACCGCGCACAGGTCAGCACGCCCCGCCGAGATGATGGAGTTGGCGTGATCTGCCTCCGAAATTGCGCCGACTGCAATGGTCGGGATGCCGACTTCGTTGCGGATTTTGTCCGAGAAGGGGGTCTGGAACAGGCGACCGTAAACCGGCTTTTCTGCCTTGGATACCTGGCCCGATGAGCAGTCTATGAGGTCGGCGCCAGCGTCCTTGAACATTCGGGCGAAAATGGCTGCGTCTTCCGGCGTATTGCCGCCTTCCGTCCAGTCGTGGCAGGAAAGACGAACTGAGATCGGCTTGTCCTCAGGCCAGACCTCACGAACGGCAGCAAACACCTCCAGCGGATAGCGCGCCATATTCTCATGACTGCCACCATATTCGTCTTCACGCAGGTTGGTGAGTGGCGACAGGAAGCTTGAGAGCAGATAGCCGTGAGCGCAGTGGAGTTCCAGCCAATCGGCACCGGTTTCAGCCGCACGCTTCGTGGCCGCTGCGAAATCGGCCTTGACTCGATCCATATCGGCACGGTCCATCGCCTTGGGTACGACGCTGTGCTTGAGATATGGCAGGGTAGACGCTGAAAGCAGCGGCCATGCTCCTTCTTCAAGCGGCTGGTCGATACCTTCCCAGGCTAACTTCGTTGCCCCCTTGCGCCCCGCATGGCCAAGCTGGATGCCGACTTTGGCGGCGCTGTTGGCATGGGCGAAATCCACGAACCGTTTCCAGCCGGCAATCTGCTCGTCGTTCCACAGCCCAAGGCAGCCGGGTGTGATGCGGGCGTCAGGTGATACGCAGGTCATTTCGCCAAAGACCAGACCAGCGCCACCCATGGCGCGTGCGCCAAGATGCACCATGTGGAAATCATCCAACAACCCGCCGGTTGCCGAATACATCGCCATTGGCGACACGACGATGCGGTTGGCGAGCGTTGTGCCGCGCAAAGAATAGGGCGTGAACATCGGCGGCAGGCAGCGCTCGTTTTCCGTGACCTGAAGGCCGGATTGTCGGGCAAACCAGTGCTCGTAACCTTCAAGCCAGTCCTTGTCGCGCAGACGCAGATTTTCGTGGCTGATGCGCTGCGAGCGGGTCAGCATGGAATACATGAACTGTTTCGGCGGCAGCGTGTCCGCATAGCGCTCACCGACGACCTCGAACCATTCCATGGCGTTGCGCGCAGCATTCTGGATGCGGGCGACATCGACGCGGCGGATGTCCTCATAGGTCTTGAGAACGTCCGGAACGCTCTCCTTGCCGTGACCGGCCATGTTGAACTGGTTGGCAAGCTCGATTGCATCGTCAATGGCAAGCTTGGTGCCGGAGCCGATGGCAAAATGGGCGGTGTGAGCGGCGTCGCCCATCAGCACGACATGGGAACTGCCATTGAAATGGCTCCATTTGCCGCAGATCAGCCGGGTAAAGTTGAGCCATGCACTGCCACGCATGTGGCGGGCATTGGTCATCAGTTTCGCGCCCTCCAACGTCTCGGCAAACACGTCCTGGCAGAAATCGATGGATTGCTGCTGGTCCATCTGGCCAAGCCCGTGCGCCTGATAGGCGGCTTCGGTCGTCTCGATGATGAAGGTCGAGGTATTCTCGTCGAATTTATAAATATGCGCCTGAAACCAGCCGTGGTCGGTCTTGCGGAAATCGAAGGTAAAGGCGTCGAAGAGCTTATTGGTGCCAAGCCAGATATAACGGTTTGGCCGAACCACCAGATCAGGCTCGAAAATCTCCGCATATTTGTTGCGGATTTTTGAGTTCAAACCGTCAGATACGATCAACAGATCAGCGTCAGGGTATTCCAGATCGCTTTGAACCTCGGTTTCAAAAGCCAGTTCAACGCCCAGCGCTTCGCAACGCGCCTGCAAAATATTGAGCAGTTTCTTGCGACCGATGCCGACGAAGCCGTGGCCTGTCGTGCGCTGGCGTGTGCTTTTGAACAGGACCTCGATATCGTCCCAATGGTTGAACGCCTGCTGAATCTCGTCCGCACTTTCCTTGTCCCAGACCTGCATGGACGCCATCGTCTGGTCTGAAAAGACAACGCCCCAACCGAAGGTATCATAAGGGCGGTTGCGCTCGACCACCGTGACGTGATGCTCAGGATGCAGTTTCTTCATCAACAGGGCAAAATACAGCCCCGCAGGACCTCCGCCAACACAAACGATACGCATTGTCGTTCCCTTCTCGCTAGGGGCATAGCCGCCACAACGAATTTATTTTAAGATTAAAATATTTAGGTCGATGGATTTGTCAACCGGTAAAACGTCAGGGCTGAATTTGCGTGAGCCGACCACGCAGGAATATTATGGAGTTTAATCCTTCGGCTCGAGATCCAGATCAATTCCCAGCACGAAACAGACGGCAAGCTGGAGAACGCAATGGATCGCCTGCAGATCTGCCATCTGTTCCCCCGAGTTCTTCAGAACGGAGTCGTGCCTTACTACTCGAAGGCGCTGCCGGAAAGATGATTACTGGCGGACGCCTTCACGGCGCCGATCTCCAACCATAAGGAAGAGATCATCGCTTCATCGACATCGGCCATAATATCGCGCAGCCAGCCTTCGTGGGCAGCGGCCATGGCAATAAAAAGATCAGTTCCGGCCGGTGTCAGCTTGGCGACAGTCACGCGCCGATCGCCATCCGGCGTAACCCGCTGCACGAAACCATCAGTCTCGAGCCGCTCCACCAGACCGGTGACATTGCCATTGGTGACCATGGTGCGTTTGGAGAGCTCACCCAACCGCAAGCCATCCTTCTCCCGATACAGCTGTGCCATCACGTCGAATTGCGGCAGCGTGGCGCCGAACTCCGAGCGAAGGCGGCGGCGGATTTCGGTGGTAATCAGCTTGGTGGTGGAAAGCATGCGCAGCCATAGACGGGTTTCCGGCTTGTTGCGACCATGCGGGTCGTGGACGATCATTTCCAGATCGGCGCTTGCTACCGCTTCTGCTTCCATTGCCTATACCCCGAGATATCGATCCTGCAGGTCCGGCGTCAGTTCGCCCGGCACCCCAGACCATGCACTGCGGCCATTTTCCAGAATGACGCAGCGATCCGCAACCGGCAAAAGCTCCGATAACGTCTTGTCCACCACTAGGATAGACAATCCATCAGCTTTCAGCAGCTTGATCGCCTTCCAGATGTCCTGGCGGATGACAGGTGCCAGTCCTTCGGTCGCCTCGTCGAGAATAAGCAGGCGCGGGTTGGTCATTAGCGCGCGACCGATTGCCAGCATCTGCTGCTCTCCGCCGGACAATGATTTGGCCATCTGGGCGTGGCGTTCCTGCAGCCGAGGGAAGAGCCCGTTGACACGTTCCAGTGTCCATTTGCCGGGACGGGCAGCAGCGACAAGATTTTCGTAGACCGTCAGGTTCGGAAAACAGCGGCGGCCTTCCGGCACGAGGCCAATGCCGAGCTTGGCCACACGATGCGATGGCAGACGGTCGGTCGATTTATTATCGAAAAAGACACGGCCGGTCTTAGGCGGCATGAGGTTGCAGATCGACTTGATCGTCGTCGATTTTCCCATTCCATTCCGGCCCATCAGAGCGACGACCTCACCCTCGACCATCCGGAACTCGACGCCGAACAGCGCCTGACTGCTACCGTAGTAGGTGGTGATATCCTGAACATCCAGCAGCATCAGGCGTGATCTCCAAGATAGGCGGTGCGCACGGTCGGATCGCGCCGGATCTCTTCCACCGTGCCGGTAGCGATGACCCGGCCATAGACCAGCACCGAGATACGGTCAGCGAGCGCGAAGACAGCATCCATGTCATGCTCGACGAGCAGGATCGGGGCTTCCTGGCGCAGCGTATCGAGGAAACTGGTCAGCGATTTCGAGCCTTCAGGCCCCATGCCCGCCATCGGCTCGTCCAGTAGGAAAGCCTTCGAGCCCAGCGCAAGCGCCATGGCGATTTCCAGCTGTCGACGTTCGCCATGTGAGAGTTCCGCGGACGGAATGCGCGCACGTGCTGTCAGTCCGACACGCTCCAGCATGGCCATGGCCGCATCTATCAACGCCTTGTCCGCCATTACCGGCTTGAAGAAGCGGAAGCTGGAACCCTGCCTGGCCTGGACCGCCAGCATGACATTGCGCAGGGCCGAAAACTCTGGAGCAAGCGACGAGACCTGAAAGGTACGCCCGAGCCCAATGCGGGCACGTTCTGCCACGCCGAGGCCGCTGATATCATGACCGGCGAAGCGGATAGAGCCGCTGTCCTGCCTGAGCGTGCCGCAGATCTGGTGAATCAGTGTCGATTTCCCCGCTCCATTCGGGCCGATCAGCGCGTGAATCTCGCCGGGGCGGAGATCTATCGTGACACCATCAGTCGCTTTCAGCGCGCCGAAATTCTTGACGAGGTTCGAAATTTCGAGGACCGGCTCAACCATGTCTGGCCTTTCCGGCAAGAAGCCCGAGCAGGCCCCCACGGGCAAACAGCACGACGCCGAGCAGGATCAGCCCGAGGAAGAACTGCCAGCGTTCTGTGAGGCCGCCCAGCGCATATTCGAAGATGACGTAAAGTGCGGCACCCGCAAGCGGACCGAACAACCGCCCCGTACCGCCGAGAATGATCAGCACGATCAGTTCCCCGGACATATGCCAGGACAACATGGACGGGCTGACGAAGCGGTTGAGATCGGCAAACAACGCGCCGGCCAGCCCGGTGATCATTGCGGAGATTGCAAAACCCGTCAGACGGATACGGTAGGGATTGATGCCGACCGTTGCGACACGCACTTCGTTCTGCCGCGCCGATTGCAGGGCTGCGCCGAAGCGCGAGGCGCGGATCAGCGCGAACAGCCCGATCACGACCAGCAGTATCACGTAGCAGATCAGGAAATAATTCAGCGGCCGCATCGTCATGATGCCGGGAAATTGATTGCGTACAACGATCGAAAGCCCATCCTCGCCGCCATAGGCAGGCCAGGATATAGCAAAGTAGTAGACCATTTGCGCAAACGCGAGCGTGATCATGATGAAATAGACGCCGGACGTGCGCAGGCTGATAGCACCGATCGCAAGGCCAACCAGACCGGCAACGGCTACTGCGACAATCCAGATGATCCACATCTGGTTGGTACCGGAAAGGCCGAACAGCAGCGGATCGCCGGAGAAGTTGTGGCTCGCCAAGATGCCGGCGGCATAACCGCCGATGCCGAAGAAAGCGGCGTGACCGAAGGAGATCAAGCCCCCGACGCCGAGCGCCAGATTAAGGCCCGTCGCTGCCAGCGCGAGGATTGCGATGCGGGTGGCGAGCGTGATGAAAAAGGGTTGACCAAAGGCATTTGCCGCAATCGGAACGGCGAGCAATATGGCGGTCAGAATGAGGTTTATTAGGTTTTCGCGGTTCAAGATCATCATATCACGCATGCGCCGCCGGAAAGAGGCCGCGCGGCTTCACGGCAAGGATGATCGCCATCACCACGTAGATCAGCATCGAGGCGGCTGCGGCGCCGATCATGCCTGCCTGGGCAGGTGCTACGAACAACGCCATCAGCTTGGGCAGCAGGAAACGGCCCATTGTATCGACCACGCCGACCAATAGAGCACCCAAGAGCGCACCTTTGATCGAACCGATACCGCCGATGACGATGACAACGAAGGCGAGGATCAGGACCGGTTCGCCCATTCCGACCTGCACCGATTGTAGAGCGCCAACCATGGCACCGGCCAGGCCCGCAAGCGCTGCACCAAGAGCGAAGACGACCGTGTAGAGCGTGCGGATATCGACGCCGAGCGCGCCGATCATCTCACGATCGCTCTCTCCGGCGCGGATGCGCATGCCAAGACGGGTCTTTGAGATCAGCATATAGAGACCGAAGGCGACAGCCGCACCGGCTGCGACGATCGCAAGGCGATAGAGCGGATATTGCGCACCCCCCGGCAGGCTGACGGCGCCCTGCAGAAGCGGCGGGATATCGAGATAGAGCGGGAAGGAGCCGAACAGCCAGCGCGTGCCTTCGGAAAATATCAGGATCAGCGCGAATGTGGCCAGCACCTGATCGAGATGATCGCTGTCATACAGCCTGCGGATCACCACTAGCTCGACGATTGCGCCCGCAGCAGCGGCGCAGATAAGGCTGGCGACCAGGCCGATCCAGAATGAACCGGTCCACGCCGCAACGGTGGCGCATGCGAATGCGCCAACCATGTAGAGCGAGCCGTGAGCAAGGTTGATCAACCCCATGACGCCGAAGATCAGCGTCAGCCCGGCAGCCATGAGAAACAACATGACGCCGAGCTGGAGGCCATTGAGCAACTGCTCGAGAGCAAGTGCGAGGGTCATGCGCTGCCCTTAGATCTTGCAGTCTTTGGCGTAGGCATCGCCATGATCGGTGAAGATCTTCTCGACCGTCTCGTTGGTCAGAACGCCATCAAGCTTGACCACTTCCGTCAGGTAGATGTCCTGGATCGGATGCTGATTGGTGTTGAACTTGAACTTTCCGCGCGGCGACTGGATGTCGGCCTTCTTGAGTTCGGCACCGAATGCCTTGGCATCCTTGACGCTTGCCTTGGAGGCAGCCGACAGGATGAGCTGGGCCGCATCATAGCCCCCGACGGCATAGAGCGACGGAAGGCGGTTATATTCCTTCTTGAAGTCGGCCACGAACTTCCTGTTGGCCGGGTTGTCCAGATCCTGGACCCATTGGCCGGACGCCCTTGCGCCGAGAGCGGCATCGCCGATTGCCGGCAGGACGTCCTGACTGAAGGAGAAGCCCGGGCCCATGACCGGTATCTTGACGCCCGACTGGGCGAACTGCTTCATGAACGCGATGCCCATGCCGCCCGGCAGGAAGGTGAAGATGCCATCGGCGCCGGATGCGCGCATCTGGGCGATTTCAGCCGCATAGTCAGTCTGGCCGATCTGAGTGTAGACTTCGGCTGCCAGTTCGCCCTTGTAATAACGCTTGAAGCCGGTCAGTGAATCCTTGCCGGCCGGATAGTTCGGCGCCAGGATGAACATCTTCTTGTAGCCCTTGTTGGCGTATTCGCCCATGGCTTCATGAAGGTTGTCATTCTGGTAGGCAGCGTTGAAATAGAGCGCATTGCAGTTCTTGCCGGCAAGTGCGGCCGGGGCCGCGTTGGTCGAAACGTAGAACTTGCCTTGCGCGACTGCGCCCGGAACGACGGCCATCAGAAGGTTCGACCAGACGATTCCGGTCAGCACGTCGACATTGTCGCTCTGGATCATCTTGTCGGCAATCTGGACAGCCAGTTCAGGTTTCTGCGCATCGTCCTCGGTGACGACGGTGATGTCCTTCTTGCCGGAATTCTTGATCGCCAGCATGAAGCCGTCGCGGGTATCGATGCCGAGACCGGCGCCGCCACCCGAAAGCGTGGTGATCAGGCCGATCTTGAGCGGCTCGGCAAAAGCCAGGCCGGATGTGCCGATGCTCAGCGCCATGGTGGCTGCAGCAAGCATTTTCTTCATGTGACGGACTCCCGTTTGTTGTTGTGTCGTTCCCAGATTCCGGCGGCGGACGAGATTTCCACCGGAGGATTTATTGCCTTCCACATTTGCGTGGAAGTTTCCATCGCACAGGCACGCCTAATTCCGCCCGTTGTGCAGTATGGTTACGCTGGCAAATTCTGCTTCAGCCTGAAGCGCTGGATCTTGCCGGATTCCGTCTTCGGAAGGCCCTCCGTGAAGACGATCGAGCGCGGATATTTGTAAGGGGCGATCACTGTCTTGACGTGATCCTGCAGGATCTTGACCATCAGTTCGCTAGGCTCCGAACCTTTGGTAAGCACCACATGCGCCTCGACGATCGTTCCGCGTGCTTCATCGGATACGCCGATCACGGCGCATTCGAGCACGGCGTCGTGCTTGAGCAGCGCTGCTTCCACCTCCGGGCCTGCTATATTGTAACCAGCCGAGACGATCATGTCGTCAGAACGCGCGGCAAAGTGGAAATAGCCGTCTTCATCCTGGGTAAAGCTGTCGCCTGTCAGGTTCCAGCCGTTGCGGACATATTCCTTCTGGCGATCGTCGGCGAGGTAGCGGCAGCCGATCGGGCCCCTGACAGCCAATCGACCCGCCGTGCCTCGCGGCACTTCGTTCATGTCCTGATCGACGACAATCGCCTCGTAGCCGGTTAGCGGCTTTCCGGTGCAGGCAGGCTTGCTGTCGCCGATGCGGTTAGAGATGAAGATATGTAGCATTTCGGTGGCGCCGATGCCGTCGATGATCGGCTTGCCGGTCTTGCGGACCCATTCCTCGAACACAGGGCCGGGCAGTGTCTCGCCGGCGGAAACCGCAACGCGTAATGACGACAGGTCGGCGCCGGCATCCATCGCCGCCAGCATGGCCCGGTAAGCCGTGGGCGCGGTGAAGCTGATCGTCGCCTTGTAGGTCTCGATGATCTCGATCATCTTCGGCGGGGTCGCCGCCTCAAGAAGCGTCGCAGCCGCGCCGAAACGCAGCGGGAAAATAGCAAGGCCGCCAAGGCCGAAGGTGAAAGCGAGCGGCGGAGAGCCGACGAACACGTCGTCCGGCGTGACATCCAGCACTTCCTTGGCGAATGCATCGGCAATGATCAGCAGATCGCGATGGAAATGCATCGTAGCCTTCGGCACGCCAGTAGAGCCCGACGTGAATCCCAGCAGCGCCACGTCGTCGCGACCGGTCTTGACCGCTTCATAGCGTACCGGCTTGCTGAGGGCGGCGCGATCGAGTTCGGCATCATGGTTGGCGGTGCCATCGAAGCCGACGACGAGCGTCGGATATTTGCTGTCCTTGGCGGCCGCGACCATCTCGTCCATCAGGCGGGTGTCGCAGAGGCACAGCTGGATCTCGGCCTTTTCTATGGTCTTGATCAGCTCTCCGGCGCGCAGCATCGGCATGGTGTTGACGACGATCAGCCCGGCTTTCGTCGCCGCGAGCCAGCAGGCGACCATGGCCGGATTGTTGGCCGAGCGGATCAGCACGCGATTGCCTGGCTTCAGACCGTAATCCTCGGTCAGTGCCAGGGCGATCCGGTTGGTCCAGTCGGTCAATTCCTTATAGGTCCGGCGCCGGCCATTGCCGATCAAGGCGGTATTGTCTCCAAAGCCACGCTCGACCATACGGTCGGTCAATTCAACGCCAGCGTTCAACCACTCCGGATAATCGAAGCCTTCGAGCTTAAATTCCGGCCATTGGTCAGCCGGCGGTAGATTGTCGCGCGCAAACGTATCTTGATGGCCTGTCGGTCCCAGCATTCTCGGTTCCCATTTTTTATCTCGTGGCTTTGTGCCTTTCATCCAGAATTGCACCGCAAAGTTCAGCTTGCAAGAGAGAAATTTGAAGTTTGTAATAATTTTGCAAAATCAGCTTTATTGATGATTTCAAAGGGTGCGGCTGCGCGGGCAGCTTGGTCGTAACGGCCGGACAGGGAACGCAGCCTGGAAGCTATCGCCGAAGGAGTCTCGGCAACGAGAGCCACAATCGTCCCCGTTCTCTTGGTCCCAACCACCCTCCGGATCGCGATCGCGCCGAACCGAGCGAATAGTGCGAACTACTTTAAACCTGAAGTATTGCGCCTAAGCGCGGTTGACAAAGCTTGGCTGCGCCCGCACGATCCCTTTCTGGAAGCGCAAGTCCGTTTGAAGCCCCTGATTGAGCAGCTTTTTGGAAAGGAATTTCTTAGGTGCACCTGGGCACATGGTCGACCATGTCGGCCGGATCCGCAGAACGGTTCGACTACTGGAAAGACATCGTTTGCGATACATTGCTGCATGTCGATGCACATGCGGCGGCCGACGTGTCGCGCTTTTCAGCCGAGTTGAGCCTGAAGAGCCACCTCGCGGGTAACTTTGTCAGGTTCAAGTCGCAGGGACATACCATCGAGCGGTCCCACAAGCTTCTGCATGCCAAGCCGGATGAACGATATCTCGTCAGCTATCAGGTCTCGGGCGTGGCGAGCGTGACCCAGGGCGATCATAGGTTCCAGCTACGGCCGGGGGACGTGGGCATAGTCAGCGCCGCCCGACCGATGAGCCTTCAATTCTCTGACCCTGTGGAACGGATCATCGCGCTGGTTCCCCGCAGCGCCCTGGAAAAGTCATGCCCGTGGCTATCCCCAGGGGTGGCACTTCATTTGCCGGGCGAAAAAATCGCCACCCGCATACTGTCGCATCTGCTGATGGAGCTCTCCACGACCGAAACGGAGATCGGCACCAACGAAGAGCTCGCTCTGGGTCACATCATCTCAGAGTTGGTCGGAGTCCGGCCCAGTCAGGACCCCGGCTCGGTTCGGGACCAACAGCTGCGGTCCCGGGTGTTCGGCTTTCTGACTGCCCATATCGAGGATACCGAACTTGCTCCAGGCATGGTAGCCAACCAGATCGGCATCTCGGAACGGTCCCTGCACTACGTTCTTGCTCGGGCCGGAACCACGTTTCGCACCTTCATAATCGCCGAGCGGCTCGATCGCGCCGCGGAAGCGCTAGGCTCGCCCGCCTGGTCGCACAATTCCGTATCGGACATCGCCTTCAGGCTCGGTTTCCAAGACCTGTCGCACTTCAGCAGCCGCTTCAAAGAGAGATTTGGCGTCCCCCCGAGCAGCTACCGCTTGAGCAAAACCGGACGTTGAGCAGGCTTGCCCACAAGCTCAGCCCCGGTCATAGGTTGTCCGTGCAAGCTTGCGGCTGCTGCGGAATGATGCACGTTCACTAACGGGCTTGAGACGGGACAGCCTAGCGGCGTGCTGTCCCCATGGAGGACGACGCTTGAAAAGTGTTGCTACCCATCGTGACAGTCCCGCTGTAGGCATCGTTCAGAAGCGAACGTAACGTTCTTCAGGCTGGGGCGATTCAGCGCTTGGCAGCCGCAGGACGAGTCTGAGGCAGCCGTGCTGCCGTTTCCAGGGCGACCCGCGAGGCTAGCATGGACAAGCTAGGCAGCACGCCTTCCTGGAGCAAGGTGCCGCGGCGCCGATCCATATAGTCATTAAATCCGGCTGTGACGAATGCGCACGGCACGAAGCACGCGCCGATCTCGCGCGAAATCGTCGCTTCGGGCGCTATCGAATGGTTGATCACATCTGCGCCCATCGAGCGAAAGGCCAGCGCCTCCGCGGGGCTTGTCAGGCGTGCGCCGCAACCAACCCTTGTTCGATGCCATGGACACGGCAGGATGAGGGCCAGAGGCTGCGGGCCATGTCTGCCAAGACGGCGGCGCATTTCGGGCAGACGATCTGTTTACCGGAACAATCGAAACGCTGCCGGCCAGGAAGAAGTGAGTACGGGGTCTGGGTCAACTCGATGATGTCGGCATTGATCACCATATCACCGAATTTCAACATGCGTCACTCCGGAAACTCCGCGCCAGTTTGAGACCTGCACAGCGGCACAGCATATCGGCGAGATGTTTCGCCGGTCGTATTCTTTGGCAAAGACTGCCTGAATTTAAAACTGACCTGCGCTTGTCAGCCAGGACGGCCGTTGGTGCGGCCCGCTCTGCCGGAAAGTTCCATAAATAACGGTTATCCAACTGGAAGCCGAGGATCAGGTCTGCGGGTCGTTTTCTTTCAAGGCGCTCGACTGGGGCGTACCTACGCTTGTTTAAGAGCGCTTACCTTAGCTGCTTCGTTATTTAAGCGAAGGCCCGCTTGCTTAAATAGCCGCTGAAAATCATAATCAGCCCATGTCTGGTTCCGAACTAAATCAGCGGTTCGGCCGCTTTGTCGAAACAGCAGTTGCTGCCGAAACCGTGCGGGCATTCGTACCTCCGCCATTGCCGCCATGCCTGCCATTGATGTGCTTTCACTTCTGGAGCGTCTTAGCTTGGCGGAGCGAGCTCTCGGACGGCTAGATGGTATCACGTGCTTCTCCCTCGTCAGGAGCTCTTTCTTTACATGTACGTAAGGAAGGAAGCTGTTCTTTCTTCACAGATTGAAGGAACACAGTCGACGCTCTCCGATCTTCTGCGTTTTGAGACGGAAGCGCAGGCGGGGCAACCTATCGATGATATCCGCGAAGTTTCGAACTACGTCGACGCTATGATGTATGGTCTGGAGCGACTGGAAGCTCTGCCAATGTCCCTGCGCCTGATCCGTGAAATGCATTCACGATTGCTGCAAAGTGGGCGCGGCGGTACTAACAACCCCGGCGAATTCCGGCGCTCGCAGAATTGGATCGGGGGGACGCGACCTGGCAATGCACTCTTCGTGCCGCCGCCTGTCACGGAGATGGGCACCTGCTTGGATGCGCTCGAACGTTTCATGCATGAAGATCAGTCGCGGCTGCCTGCACTCATCAAGGCCGGCCTTCTGCACGTTCAGTTCGAAACGATCCATCCATTCCTGGATGGCAACGGTCGTATCGGCCGCCTGCTAGTCACGCTCTACCTTTGCATGAATGGGGTTCTGCGTAAGCCGCTACTGTATCTAAGTCTTTACCTGAAGACCCATCGGACGGAATACTATCGACTGCTCCAGGAGGTCCGCGAACACGGCAGTTGGGAAGGTTGGCTCGACTTCTTCCTCACTGGCGTCGCCGACACCGCTAACCAGGCGTTTGACGCCGCCACTCGGATCGTCGAGGTGTTCAAGGAAGACCGCGAGCGCATCACAACTGAAAGCGACCGAGCCGGTTCAGCGCTTCGCATCCATGATCTTTTTCAGCAAAATCCGTTCCTGACGGCAAATCAGCTTGTTCAAAAGACGGGCCTATCGGCCCCTACCGTCAATGCGGCACTCACCGACCTGGAGCGGTTCGGCATAGTTGAGGAGGTGACCGGCCGCAAGCGTGGTCGCGTTTTCAGCTATAGACGGTATCTCGCGATCCTTAGTGAAGGCACCGATCCTCTTCCCGCAGCAGTTTGAAAACCAACTAATTCACCGGTCTGCGGTTCGAGTCCCATCAAGGCGCTCAAGTCGCACGATTCGGATCAACTTTTAATGACCTGTCACTTAGAAAAGCCGGAAAACTCTTGCTCCGCTGGTCCAACGTTTGGGGGCGGTTCACCATCGCCCGTCCCTCGAATTCATGGCCTCGGCGCAGGTGGTGATGTTGCGCACTGACAAATCCTTGCCCAGGAAGGCGATCGGATGCTGCCGCAATGTCAGCCCGGTATGGCTATAGTCCTCGATGAGGTTATGCCCGTCCGTCATCTGCCGAAGTGCGACCTCCGGCTCCTGCTGCTTGGCGATCGCCCGTTCGGCCGCGGCTGCAAAACAATGGCAGTGGTTCGTCGCGCATTGACGTCGATATCGCAATGCGTTCTCAGCCCCTGAATGGATCAGCCTCAAATGCAAGTCCAGGTCAAGCGCTGTGACACGGAACACCTCTGGCGCCTTGCAGCGGTTCAGGGCATCTTATGATGGCTGAAAATTATGTTTATGGCAGTTGGAGGAATGCCGATGCGCTGCTTTACCGTGCTTGGACCCTCGCAGACCGGAAAATCAACCGTCGTGGAAAAGCTCGGCTCCCTGGAGGGAGCGCCGAGAAAATCCAGGTCACCTTATGGATTGAACCTCACAGAATTCACCTTTGGAAACGAGGCGTGGTGTGCGCTGGATGCGCCAGGACCCAACGAAGCGTTGGTGCATGCACAGCACGCGCTTCTTGCCAGCGACGCCTGCATACTGTGCGTTTCATCGGCACCCGAGGAGGCTGTGCTCGCCGCGCCCTATCTGCGGATAGTCGAAGCCTCGGGGACGCCGTGCATCCTCTTCGTCAACCGAATGGACGAACCGAGAGGGCGGCTGAGGGACGTGATCGCCGCGCTTCAAGACTACGCCAACCACACGCTTTTGCTTCGCCAGATCCCGATCCGCGAGGGAGACCGGATCATAGGCAGTTGCGATCTGATTTCGGAACGGGCGTGGCGCTACCGGGAAGGCCAGACTTCGGCGCTGATCGCAATCCCCGAAAGCGCCGCCGAGCGCGAGCACGAAGCGCGCAGCGAGCTCCTGGAACACCTGTCCGAATTCGATGACTGGCTTCTCGAGGAACTGGTCGAAGATCGCGAGCCGCCCAGCGACGCCCTCTATGCCATTTCATCGCGGGTTCTCAGGGAAAACAGGATTATTCCGGTCCTGATCGGTGCCGCAAGTCACGGCAACGGCATGATGAGGCTGATGAAGGCGCTGCGCCACGAGGCGCCGCCGGTAGGGGTTCTTCGACAGCGCCTGGCTCGTGCGGGCAATGTCGATGAAAACAAGCTGACCGCCGTGAGCTTCCATGCCTATCATCGTCAGAATATCGGCAAGACGGTGCTGGTGCGTGCGTTTGGTGAGGGACTGCGGCAAGGCGCATTACTGGGCGGCTCCAGCCTCGGCGCCGTGCAGGATCCCGCAAACGGACGGTCCAGCTCGGCGATCGTGCCTGCACCGGGGGATGTCTTCGCGACAGTCAAGTCCGACCACTTGCCCGTCCCGTCGCTGTTGACATCACACGCGCCGGTCGCCTCGCCCGAATGGACCGAGCCACCTACGCCGATGCTTGAAAGGATCCTGGTCCCGGGCAGCGAACGCGATGAAAACAAGCTCTCCGAAACGCTGGCAAAACTTTCCGAGGCGGATCGCGGTCTTGTCGTTTTGCAGGAGGAAGGCACGGGCGCCCAGCTCATCCGCGCCCAGGGCCCGGTACATCTGCGCGATCTCTGCCGAACCCTGTCCGACGTCTTCCACATCGACGTAACCGATCGAATGCCCAGCCCGATCTACCGCGAGACAATCGCGAAGCCGTCCGAGGTTCACTACCGGCATCGCAAACAGACCGGCGGTGCCGGGCAATTCGCGGATGTGAAGCTGAGCATTCGCCCCAACGAGCGCGGCCGGGGCTTCACCTTTAGCGAAACCGTCAAGGGTGGCGTCGTTCCGCGCAACTACATCCCTGCCGTCGAAGCAGGCGCGCGCGAAGCGATGGAGAAAGGGCCGCTCGGCTTCCAGGTCATCGATGTCGGCGTAACGCTGTTCGATGGTCAGTACCATGCCGTCGACAGTTCGGAACACGCCTTCAGGACTGCGTCGAAAATGGGAGTGCGACAGGCGCTTTCCGAAGGGTCGGCCGTTTTAATGCAACCGGTCTTCCGCAGCGAAATTCACATTCCGTCGATCTATTCCGGCAGCCTCGTCCAGATCGTCTCCGTTCTCAAGGGTCAGGTTCTCGGCTTCGACCGGGATGAAACCGCTAAGGGATGGGACATCTTCCGCGCACTTATTCCGGGCGGCGCACTTGACGATCTGGCGCGGGCGCTGCGCTCGGCGACGCAGGGCATTGGTTACTTTTCCAAGACTTTCGATCACTTCGAGGAGCTATACGGCAAGGAAGCGGACGCCATCGTGAGGGCACACGAGGAACCAGGCGTCGCACACTGAAACGTTCGCGCCACTTCATGCTCGTTCGCAGAGCCGGGCTCACGGCCGCCCTTACGTGCCTGGAACGTTTGCAGTTGTAGTAGCACAGGCCCGCGGTTGGGGCTTGCTTCGGGGATGAGCGAGGTCGATAGTGCCGAGATCACAACGGCGGTGGCCGACAGTTCGGACTGTCTATATCCAGTGACCACCGGCGTCTCTCGCGAAGATCGCCCGCAAGTACCCGGATATCCCCCGGTCCATTCCCCCTGAAGCGCTAAGGCCTCCCACTGGAATCCTCGGCGACTTTCGAATCCATAGCGGAATGATACCCAGTGCGGAGAACGTCGCCGATCTGCTGGGAGCACGATGCTCGGGAACTGTCATCAGCGGTCCGTCTGATCAATTATTAGCTTTTTCCCGCTTCCTTGCGTTTGAACGCGTCTCGCCGACGCATAACCCCATAACTCATGCCGCCGGAGGAGACCCGATCGCCAATCCGTCGCCACGTGGATCATGCGCGCCGGTCGCCATGCCGTCCTCGTCGATAACGATCACACCTGCCTGCCCTGCAAGCGGGCTCTGCGCCTCGATCGGTGACAGTGCGTGGCCTCGTGCGGCCAGTTCGGCAAACACCGCTTCGCCGGCATCGCTTTCCAGCTTGAGGCTGTCACGGCTGTCGGAAAAGGTCTTGCCGAGAAGAAAGCGTGGACCGGCCAGCGCGGCTGCCGGTTCCTCGTCGAAGTCGATCAATCGGGTCAGCAGCATTGCCAGCGTCTGCGGCTGGCCGTCGGCGCCCTGCGTGCCGTAGAGCAGGGCGGGCTTGCCGTTGCGCAGGCCGAGGCCGGGATTCAGAGTATAGAAAGGCCGTTTGCCGGGTGCGATGGCATTGACATGCTTGGGATCGGACGAAAAGGCCGCCCCACGGTTCTGCCAGAGAATACCCGTATCGCCGATCACCACGCCGCTGCCCCAGTCGAAATACGTGCTCTGCAAGACGCTGACGCTGCCGCCCTCTGCGTCGGTTGCGGCAAAGAACACGGTGTCGCCGCTGCGAAAGGGCGCCGGCCATTCGAGTGCCCGCGCGGGATCGATGGAGGCTGCCGCCTGTGCAAGATGCTGCGCGCTCAGCCATTCCTCCACCGGCTGCGGCACGACATCAGGATCGGCAATGTCGCCGCGGTCTAGGAAAGCGCGTTTGACGGCTTCGACGCAGAGATGGAGATGATCGGCGCTGCCGGCCTTTTGGGCGGCAAGATTGAAATGGGCGAGAATGCCCATGATCGCCAGCGTCGACAGACCCTGTGTCGGCGGCGGCGGCGCAAGCAGCTCGAAGCCGCGATACGAGAGACTGACGGGTGCCACTTCGCGCGTCCGGGTTGCCTTGAGATCGTCGGCAGTCAGCGGAGAACCCGCCGCCTGCAGGCCCGCCGCAATCCTCGTGCCGAGCGCGCCCTCGTAGAATGAACGCGGCCCATCACGGGCAATCAGCGAAAGCGACAGCGCCAAATTCTCCTGTCGAAACAGACTGCCCGTTTCCGGCGCCGCGCCATCCCGCATGAAGAGTGCGGCAAAACCCGGCCAGCCGGCTGCCTCCGCCTGCCGGAAGGCAAGCCAGAAGCTCTGCGAGCGTGTAACAGGAAAGCCCTCTTCGGCATGGCGGATCGCATTGGCCAGCAAGACGGAAAAATCGATCTTTCCGCCCCAGTGCCGCGCGGAATAGTCATGCGCGTGCCGCCACGCATCGACGGCGCAGGCCGAGGTCAGCGCCGAAAGCGGCCCGCGCAACGGAATGCTGCCGCCGAAATCCGGCAATTTCCGCGCCGCCTGGCCGATGCCAAGAAAACATGTTTTCCGCCCGCTGCGATCAGCAACGATCCAGACGGAATCGCCGCCAAGACCGCAGAAATGCGGGTAGACGACGGCAATGGTGCTGCCGATGGCGATCGCAGCTTCCAGCGCATTGCCGCCGGCTCGCAGGATCGCCGCGCCTGCCTCGCTCGCCAGCGCATGCGGGCTTGTTATCATGCCGCCGCGCCCGGCTGCCTGTCTCGTGGAATCCCGTTCTGTCGGTGTCGTCACGCTCAAATCTCGCTGGATCTATGGTCTGTAAAGCGCGCGATAGGTCCGATAACCCCGATCATAAACCGCTGCATTGTCGGGATCGGGGGCGATTCTGTCACCTTGGCCGACAAAGGCGGTCACACCGGACCAATCCTTGGTCAAGCCCGCACCGATCGCCGCGGCCCAGGCGACACCGAGGCAGGAGCCGGGATGGCCGGTGAGACCCTGCAGTGGCTGCTGCAGCACGTCGGAAACGATCTGCATCCAGATACGGCTCTGCGAACCCCCGTCGGAAACGATGAAACGCGTCGTCGGATGGCCGATGTCGTTCAGCACGTCGATATGATGGCGCAGCGCATAGGCGTAGGCTTCCAGCATCGCCCGCCAGAGATGGCCGATATGATGCGACAGAGTCAGCCCGTCAATCAGGCCGCGCGCACCGGCATCATGGATCGGCGTCTTCTCGCCGAGGAAGTAAGGCAGGATCGTCAGCCCGTCCGCGCCGGGCGCGCATGCCGCCGCCAGCCGATCGAGATAGTGGTGCACGGATATTCCCTCCGCCTTTGCCGCGATCTGCTCGCGTCCGGCGAAGGTACTGATGAACCAGTTGAGCCCCGAGCCGCCGGTCGACATGCAGCCGTTCGGCATGTAAAGCCCCGGAACCAGATGATAATCGAGAAACATGCGCGGATCGGGCCGCACGACATCTGTTGCCGTCAGGATGTCGACGGCACCCCCGAATTTCAGCAGCACGTCGCCCGCCTTGTTGATCCCTGCACCGAAGGCCGAGGCGATCATGTCGGCCGCCCCGCCGATAACAGGCGTTCCGGGTGCGAGCCCCGTCGTCTTGGCCGCCTCGTTGGTCAGATGGCCAAGCACCTCATGCGAAGCGGCCTTCCTCGGAATGGCGTCCCGGCGCACTCTGGCAAGCCCGATCAGTTCGTCGTCGAGCCTGTCGGTATTGATATCGACGAAGCCAGCTTCCAGCGCCCAGTTCTGCTCGATGGCCTTTTCGCCGGTCAGCTTCCAGTTTATGAAATCATAGGACCCCATGACCGTGGCAATGCGCTCGAAAACAGTAGGCTCATGCCGGGCGATCCAGCGCAGCTTCGCCGTCACCAGCTGCTGGTTGATGCCGTTTCCCGCCTTCGTGAGAAAATCCGCCTCATTCCACTCGGCCCTAAGTTCCTCGACCTCCTCACCACAACGCCCGTCGCTCTGCTGGATGCTCGGCCTCAGCACGTAGCCGGCGTCATCGAGCAACACGACGGTCGGCAGCATGCCGGTTACACCGACGGCCGAGATTTGCCCGGGCTCGATCCCGGTCGTTGCAATCAGTTCCCTGGTGATCTCACAGACATTCGCCCACCATTCCGCCGGGTCTTCCTCGGCCCAGCTATGCTGCGGCGAATGAAGCGTCGATGGTCGTGAAGTGAGGCCGAGCACGCGGTTCGGCAGCTCGATCAAGATGCCGATGGTGGAGGTGGTGCCGATATCGAGGCCGAGCGTGATGGACATGGCAATTCCTCTCGTTCAGCGCAGCGCCTCGACGATCTCCATGAAGCGCTTTACCCGGTCGCCGTCGACCGGGTTCCAGGTATTACCGTCCACCTTGAAATGCGTACCGATGATGACGCCGCTGGCAACGCTCAATATGTCGCGCACATTGTCCTTGTTGACGCCGGTATTGGCAAAGACAGGGACATCCCTGACCGTCTCGCAGACACGCCTGAGGTCCGATTGATCGACCGCCTGTCCGGTCAGCGGTCCCGACACCAGGATGGCATCGGCGAGCGACGAGAACACGGCGCTTTTCGCCCTGAGTTCAATCGATCGCTGGTCCAGCGAATGGGCAAATTCCGCGTTGATGTTGAAGAGCATCTTCATCTCGTCGCGGCCGAGGCTATGTCGCAGCCGTGCCGCCTTGGCGCAATCCGGCTGCCAGATGCCCATGTCGGAAGCGAAGACGCCGGTGAAGATCTCGCGAACGAAGCTCGCGCCCGTCACTGCGCCGATCGCAACGCTTGCCGAGGGATCCCAGAGATAGTTGACGCCGAACGGCACGGTCAATTGCGGTTTCACCCGCTCGACGATCGCGGTCATCGCCGCCAGCCCTTCCGGCGGCGCCTGGAAGACGTAAGGCCGGTCGTTCTCATTGCCGAACATGATGGCGTCGACGCCGCCCGCCTGCAGCTTCTCGATGTCGGAAAGCACGTCGTCGACGAGCTTGTTCACACCGGTGGCGGCGTCATAGGCGGGCGAGCCGGGCAGGGCTCCGATATGCGCCATCGCGATGACCGCCTTCTTCTTGACGCCAAAAAAGTCGAAGACCATGCGGGAACTCCCTGAAGCGAAATCGAGTGGAACAGTCATCCGCCGGGGGACGGATGCGGGAACGGGCAAATCAAAGCAGCGGCTGCTCCTCGGGCGCGATGCGCACATCGACCCCAGCGGCGGCGAGCGCATCGGCAAGATCGGCCGGCGGCATGGCATCGGTGATCAGCATGTCGAATTGCTGCAGCGGCGCGATATGCACCAGCGACATACGCTTGAACTTGGTGGAATCGCAAAGCACCACCTTCTGCGTGGCGCGGCGCAGATAGACCCGCTTCATGTCGGTGTCCTCGAAGGAATAGTCGTAAATTCCCTGCGCCGTAATCCCGGACACGCCGACGAAGGCGATGTCGAACCAGAGTTCCTCGAATTGCGAAACGGCCGATTGGCTGCTAATCGCCATTTCCTCGCCACGCATGCGCCCGCCAGGCAGGTAGACCTCGCCAAAGCCGGTGCCGAGTTGCATGGCGTTGCGCACGCCGTTGGTGAAGATCTTCGTATGCGGCTGGTTGAGCAGCAGGCCGGACAGCAGATAGGTCGTGGTGCCGACGTCGAGTGCCAGGGTGCGTGCTCCGGCGGCAACGCCTGCCGCCGCCATCGCGATGGTCCGCTTGGCGGCGGCATTGCGCGTCAGCCGGGATTCGAAAGTCGGCTCCTCGCGCTCGACAGCCTCGTTGGCGATCGGCTCGAAGGCCTTGCCGCTGCGCACCGCGCCGCCATGGGTGCGCACCAGCCTGCCATCCTTTTCGAGTTCGATCAGGTCGCGGCGGACGGTCATTTCGGAAACGGCAAGCTGGGAGGCGACATCGCTGACGGAGACCGCGCCTTTGCGGGCCAGCGTCTCCAGGATGCGCGCATGCCGCACCTGCGCCAGAACCTTCGGTTTTTCCGCTGCGGCGACCATCTGCTGTTCCGCGTCCATGATACCGTTCTCATCCTCCCGCCGTCGCAACTCGTGGCTACGATTGTCTGATTGTTGCTCCCTATGTATCGAATGACTCGAACAAATTCAAACATAAATTTTTCTTGTTGTGTATGATTTTGTTGTTATATGATCGGTGATGTTTCCAGTCGATGAGGGCGAACATGCAGTCTCCGAGCTTTCCAGAACTATCCGGCAAGCGTGCGATCGTAACGGGCGGAGCGACTGGGATAGGGCGTGCGATCGCGACCGCGCTCTCCCGCCAGTCGATGCAGGTGGCGATCTGCGACATCAACCTGGCGGCCGCCGAACAGACGGCGGCCGAGATCGGCAACGGCGCCACTGCCTATGCGATCGACGTTCGCAAGCGCACCTCCGTCGAGGCGACCTTTTCCGAGGTGGTCGAGAGGACGGGCGGTTACGAGATCCTCTGCGCCAATGCTGGTGTCTCCACGATGCAGCATGCGCTGGAACTGACCGACGAGGAGTGGGACTATAATTTCGACGTCAACATTCGCGGCATCTTCCTGAGCAACCAGATTGCTGCTCGCCATTTCACGAGCACCGGTACCGGCGTCATCGTCAACACCGCCTCGCTTGCCGCAAAGATCGGCGCACCGTTGCTGGCTCATTATTCCGCCAGCAAGTTTGCCGTGCTCGGCTGGACGCAGGCGCTCGCCCGCGAGCTCGCTGCTTCAGGCATTCGCGTCAACGCCGTCTGCCCCGGTTTCGTCAAGACCGGCATGCAGGAGCGCGAGATCGCCTGGGAGGCGAGCCTGCGCGGCGTCACGCCCGAACGCGTCGTTGCGGATTATATCGCCCAGACGCCGCTCGGCCGGCTGGAAACGCCTGAAGACGTGGCCGATGTCGTCGTTTTCCTCTGCTCGAATTCGGCCCGCTTCATGACCGGGCAGGGCGTCAACGTCACCGGCGGCGTCTACACGACCTGACCCGTCCAGGACCTGCAACAGGTCTCCCGTTCAGCAAGGAAAGAGCATGGCTGAAATCGTCTTCGACCAGATCAGCAAGAGCTATGGCGATGGCTATGCGGCGATCCGCAACCTCGACATGACCATCCGCGACGGCGAATTCCTGGTTCTCGTCGGCCCCTCCGGCTGCGGCAAGTCGACGGCGTTGCGTATGATCGCCGGCCTCGAGGAGATCACCGATGGCCGCCTGACGATCAACGGCGCCATCGTCAACGACCTTGCCCCGCGCGATCGCGATATTGCCATGGTCTTCCAGTCCTACGCGCTTTACCCGCATCTGACGGTGGCCGAGAATATCGGCTTCGGCCTTCGCGTCCGCGGCCTCGACAAGGCCGACATCGCCCGCAAGGTGCAGGAGACGGCAAAGCTCCTGGAGCTCGAGGACTATCTCGCCCGCAAGCCCGCCCAACTCTCCGGCGGCCAGCGCCAGCGCGTCGCCATGGGCCGGGCGCTCGCCCGCAGCCCTCAGGCCTTCCTGATGGACGAGCCGCTTTCCAACCTCGATGCTCGCCTGCGCGGCCAGATGCGTGCCGAAATCGCCCGCATGCAGAAGATGTCGGGCATTACCACGGTCTATGTCACCCACGATCAGGTCGAAGCCATGACCATGGGCGATCGCGTCGCCGTCATGAAAAGCGGCGTCCTGCAGCAGCTCGGCACGCCGCGCAGCCTCTATGATCAGCCGGCCAATCTGTTCGTCGCGAGCTTCATGGGCTCGCCGGCGATGAACCTGCTGGCGGCCGATCTCTTCGCGACGGAGAACGGCCCAGAGGCCCGCTTCGGCCAGGCCTCCATCCTTTTCTCGGGCGAGGTGCTCGCCGAGCGGCCGCGCATCGCCGCCGCCGCCGGGCGTGCCGTTGTGCTCGGCATCCGACCGGAAGCATTCCAGCCGGTCGATGCAGGCGGTCTCACTGGAACCGTTGCCTTCGTCGAGGATCTCGGCGCCAACCTGCTCGTCCACGTCGATGTCGAAGCTGCCGACCGGTTGAAGTCGCTCTCGGCCGAAGAGGACGATGTGACGCTGTCCGCCCCGCGCCTGCGCGTCATCATTGACGCTACCCGCCGCGTCAAGATCGGCGAGCGCCTGTCGCTTGCCGCCGACCCCGCCCGCGTCCACGTCTTCGATGCCGCGACCGAAGCGGCGATCGGCGCTTGAGCGCATCGTCTCTTTAGTGAATGCCTTTTGTCAGGCCCTGCACGAAATAACGGTTGAGGAAAAGCACGATCAACACGATCGGGATCGTCGAAAAATGCGCCAGTGCGCCGAGCGTGCCCCAGGTGATGTCCTTCGTGCCATAAGCTGAAAGCAGCGCCACTGAGATCGGCTTGGAATCGAGCCGGGTGAGGAACATCGGATAAAGGAAGTCGTTCCAGGAAAACATAAGGCAGAACAGTGTGGAGGCGACGACCCCTGAGCGCACCGCCGGCAGCGCCACGCGCCAGAAGGAGCCGAACAGCGTGCAGCCATCCGTTAGTGCCGCCTCTTCCAGCTCCTTCGGCAGGCTGCGGAAATAGGAAAACATCATCCAGGTGACGAAGGCCGAATTCAGCATCGCGTTGATGAGCACGACGGAGACCCAACTGCCAAGCAGCCCGATATCGCGCATCATCAGATAGAAGGGGATCAGCGCCGCCACCGCCGGCACCATGCGGATCGCCATGAAGAAATAGGCAACGGCAATGGCATAGCGGCTGGTCGAGCGTGCCAGCGCATAGCCTGCCGGCACGCCGAGAAGCAGCGACAGGATCACCGAACCGCCGGCGATCAGCAGGCTTGACGATACGAGGCTCCAGACGTCGAACAGGCGGAAGACCGTCGCGAACTGCTCGAGGGTCGGTGTAAAAGTCAGTTTTGGTGGGATCGAGAAGATGTCGCGCGACGGCTTGTAGGCGGTCGATGCCAGCCACAGGAAGGGCAGCAGGAAAAAGCCGAGCATGACAAGGATGAAGGCGCGCTCGCCGATGCGGCTCAAGGTGCGTGTGCTCATCGCCCGTTCGCCTTTCTGTCCGCCTTGCGGATCAACAGGATGAAGCCTGCCGCGATTACGGCGATGCAGATCAGTGTCAGGTTGGAGATCGCCGAGGCGCGGCCGATATTGAAGAATTCCAGACCCTGCTTCACCGCATGCAGCATCAGCGTGTTGGTCGCGTTGCCCGGCCCGCCGCCCGTCGTCACATAAACGCTGTCGAAGATGCGGAAAGCATCGATGGTGCGCAGCGTCAGCGCCAGCAGGATCGAAGGCAACATCAGCGGAATGACGATGATTCTCAGCCGCTGCAGCGCCGTTGCCCCATCCACTTCCGATGCCTCGAGAATATCACCCGGCAGCGCTTTCAGGCCGGCAAGCAGGATTAGCGCCACCAGCGGCGTCCATTCCCATATGTCCACGAAAATAAGGGTCGCCAGAGCCGAACTCGGATTGGCAAAAAGCCCACGCGGATCGGAAAGCCCGAACTCGGCGAGGTAATAGCCGATGAGCCCGTAATCGGCGAGCAGCAGCGCCCGGAAGATCAGTCCGACCACCAGCGGTGTGATCGTCACCGGTATCAGGATCAGCGCCAGGCAGATCCGGTTAAAGCGGTCATCGCGCCAGAGCGCCAGCGCAATGGCAAAGCCGAGCAGCAGTTCGACAGTCACAGCGCCGACCGTGAAGATGACGGTATTGACGAAGGCCCCGCGCGTCACCGGGTCGGAGAGAAGGTCGATATAGTTGCCGAGGCCGACGAAATGCGTGCGTGCAGGCTTCAGCAAATTATATTCGTAAAGGCTGAACCAGATGCCCTGCGCCAGCGGCCAGACGCCGATGACGAGTACGTAGATGACGGCCGGCAGTGTCATCAGGATGAAGAACAGCCGCCTGCGCTCCAGATAGGAAACGCTCAAGGCCGGGGAGGGCTTCAGCGCGGAAGTGAGGGATAGGGTCACGTCATGTCCATCGGGTTCCTGGTTCGATGCGCGTCCCGGGGATCGAGCCCGGGGCTCACTCGATCATGAAGCCCGAGGCGCATCGGATCAATGGTCTCGAAATGACAGGGCCGCGACATAGGCCGCGGCCCCGGGGAGAACCGTTTTGTTCCTAGAAGAGCTTTGCAGCGGCTTCCTGAGCGGCGTCGAGCGCCTCCTTAGGATCGGCATTGCCGACCAGCACGTCGTTGACGGCGGTGCCGAGCAGGTCTTGAATCTCTGGATATTGCGGGATGCGCGGACGATATTCGCCATCGCCATGCTCGAAGGTTTCGGCGATGACGGGCAGGAAGGGGAACTTCTTCAGCAGATCGGGATCGCTCATCTCGCTCTTGCGCAAGAAGCTGCCGGCGCCCATCATGTTGAATTCCTTGTGCACCGGCGGACTGACCAGCCACTTGATGAAGGCCCAGGCGGCTTCCTTCTGCGTGTCCTTGATGCCGGCGTTGATCGCCATGCCCCAGCCGCCAATCCCATAGACCTTCGGCAGACCGGCGCCGCGGGGCGCCGTCGTGATCGCCACCTTGTCGACGATCTTGGAAATCGACGGATCATAATAGCCGGGCGCGCCGACCGACCATGTTTGCATGGTCGCGGCAATGCCCTGGCGGAAGCTTTCCTCGCGTCCGCCCCAGTCATAATTGACGGCGCCGGGAGGTGCCGCTTTCATGAAGAGGTCCTTATAGACGATCAGGCTCTTGATATTGGCTTCGGAATTCAGCGCCGGCTTGCCGTCGGAGCCGAGGATCGAACCGCCCATCTCGGTATTGTACTGCATCCAATCCTGGGCGACCGCAGGGCCCTTCTGGCCGTTGGCGACGAAGCCGTAGATCTTCTTGCTGGGGTCGGTCAGTTTGTAGGCGGCCTCGACCATTTCCTCCATCGTCGTCGGCGCCTTCAGGCCGGCGGCGTCGAAGAGATCCTTGCGATAGGCAAGCACGTTTGCATAACCCGCAAAGGGAAAGGCGACCTGCTTGTCTCCCCAGTGGCCAAGCGCGTTGAGAAGCGTCGGATAGATGTCGTCGAGCTTCAGTTCGGCGGCGTCGCGCTGCATCCACTCGGTGAGATCGACGGTGTATTTATTTTCGGCATATTGGCCGGCCCAGACGATATCCATCGTCACCAGGTCGTAGCCGCCGGTGCCGCCGACGAAATCGGTCGTGGTCTTGGTCAGTAGCGAGCCGTAATCGAGAATGTCGACCTTGACGTTGGCGCCCGTCTCCTCGGTGAACTTAGGGGCGATGGCAGCCAGAACAGCGGCGAACTGGTCATTCTGCGAGGCAAGCGTGAGCGTGATGCCCTCATATTTCTTGTCGGCGCCGATGGCGGAGCCCACAAATGCGACCGAGACGAGGCCCGCGATCGCCAATTTCCGTGTGAGACTGTTGAGCGATTTCATGTTTGCTCCCCTTTTTGATTGGCTCGAGGCACTATACATCAAACAAAATCGCACTCAAGCGCACTTGACAAAAAAGCACAAACATTAAAAATCACAAATTAGAACATATTCGCGCATAAATGTCCATATTTTGTGCGCGTTGCATAAAAAATAGCAGGAAGTTGATCATTCCCTGCGCGTCTATACTGTCCTGTCCAACGCGGCGAGCTGCACATTCATGAAGACCACACCGGATGAGCGCCTGAGAGAGTTGGAACGCCGCGCCCATGATGAAATGGCGCGCATTGAGGCGCTCTGTGCCGGCTGGCCGACGCTTGGCGATGAAGACCGCAACGACCTGCATTCCGTTATGATCTGCGGCGCTGGCCTCTCCGGCCTGTCGATCGCCTTCGCCTTGAAGCGGCGCGGTATCAGGTCCGTTCATGTGATCGATCAGAGCGAGGAGGGCCGCGAAGGCCCCTGGATCACCTGCGCCCGCATGCAGACCCTGCGTTCGCCGAAATATCTCTCAGGCCCGGATCTCGGCATCCCTAGCTTGACGCTGCGTTCCTGGTACGAGGCGCTGAATGGCGCCGACGCCTGGGAAGCGCTCGACAAGATCGGCCGCGAGGACTGGATGGCCTATCTCATCTGGTTTCGAAGGACCGTCGGCATCGACGTCGAAAACGACACGACGCTTTCCTCGATCAATCAGGCGGAAGGCGGACTTGCTCTCACGCTGTCAAAGGGTGACGGCACCAGCCGCACGGTCACCTGCCGCCAGCTGGTGATGGCGACCGGCATCGACGGCTGCGGCGGCCCGCGCATACCTACAATGGTCAAGGCGCTGCCGAAATCCACCTGGACGCACAGCAATGAGCCGATACCGATCGATTTCCTCAAGGGCAGGGATGTCGCGATCCTTGGCGGCGGCACGTCGAGCTTCGACTGGGCGGTGGCAGCGCTCGAAACCGGCGCCCGAGAGGTGACGATGTTTGCGCGAAGCACCGATATGCCGCGCACCGAGGTTCTCGCCTGGACAAATTTCCCCGGCTTTCTCGGCCATTTCGCCGACCTGCCGGATCTGGAGCGCTGGCGGTTCGCCCACCTCTACTTCAATTTCAAGGTGCCGCCGACCCAGGAGCAATATGACCGGGCTCGCCGCCACCCCGGTTTCACCATGCAGCTCGGCTGTGGCGTCCGCCAACTCTCGATGGACGGCGGCAGGATCAGGCTGGCGACCGCAAATGGTAACCACTATGCCGATCATCTCCTGCTCGGCACCGGTTACGAGATTAATTTCGCGCTCAGGCCCGAGCTTGCCGGCCTCGTCGACGCCGCAGCGTTTTGGAAGGACCGTTTCGAGCCGCCGCAGGGGGAGGAGAACGCCATGCTTGCCGACTATCCCTATCTCGGGCCCGGTTTCGAACTCACGCCCAGATATGCCGAAGCCGGCTGGGTCTCGCGCATCCATATGTTCAATGCCGGAGCGCTAGCGAGCCTTGGCCCGATCAGCAATGGCGTCACCGGTCTCAAATACGGCGTGCCGCGCATCGTCAGCGCCTTGGTGAAAGCGCTGTTCATCGAGAACTCCAACCGGTATCTTGAGGCATTGGCCGCCTATGACGAACCGCATTTCGATCCTGGCATAGACGAGGACGTCACGACATCAAGGGAGGTTTTGGCATGAGACAGGCTGCCGCCGTTCAATTTTCGGGATTGGAGGCCGTCCTTTTGCGGGCACGCGAGGATAGCGTCGAATTTCCCTATTTGTTGGCCAACCACGTTCCGATGGTGCTGATCGCGCTCGATCGCCTCGGCGCCTCGGCGGAGCGGTTGGAACAATGGTACGAGCAGTATCGCGAGAGCCATGCACTTCCGCTGATGCCGCCGCCGGTTGCCCCGATTGTCAGGGCGGCCTGGGCCGAGGCGCTTGGCGATCGTACGCGCGAGGCGGATTACCGTGCCTTCTTCATCGCCGAAACCCGCCGGCTCGGCATCGATGCCGTCATTCGTACCTATTTGCCCGCCATGGTGAACGGCCTTGCCGGCAGCGCCACGCATCCGCTGATGCGCCTTGCCTATGGTGTGCTCAAGAAGGACGACCAGGAGGTTGGCACTGCGCTCGGCTATTGGGCGGCCTGCTATCTGCCGCTGCCATCCGCGACCGGTGCCGCGCCCGATACGCATGATCCGGGGAGGGTGCTTGCCGATGTCGGCAATATTGAAGGCATCCGCGATTATGAGCCAGAAACCGATCTGCTCTGGCATAATATCCGCGCCGTCGCCGCACTTTCGGGCTTCCGTCCCGTTATCGACCGCCTTGCCTTCAATGCCGATACACCGCGCCGTATGGCCGCGACCTCGCTTGCCCTCTTTGCCGGAACCATGGATTTCTCCGCACTCCATTCTGTCACCGGCATGCACTGGCTGCGCCTCGTCTCTCCGCACTTCGAAAATGCCGAGCCTTTCTACCGCGCCTTCTGGCAGGTGATCGCCTCGCTGGTGCCGAAGATCGGTTTTCCAGCACTCCCCACCGCCGAGGCGCTGGAAGAAATGCGTAGACGACAGGCGCCCGCCTGGGCGGAGATCAAACGCGCCGCGGTATCCTCGGACGACGAACACGATGTCAGCCTGGTTTTTTCCGCCCTGCAGGAGGAAGAGGTGTGGAAGGATCCGCTCTATCGCGTCGTCGCGGCGCGCCGGGTCGGGCTGATTGCATAGCGGATGATGGAAGAATTCATGACGCCGAGCCTCGTAGTCGAAAACGCCAGGACAGAAGCCGGCGAGATCGTCTCGCTTATTCTGAACAATGACCGGATCGCCGCGATCGGCCCGAATGCGGCCGCCGGCATCGACCCCGCAGTGCCGCGTTTCGATGCTGCCGGCGGCCTGCTCTGCCTTCCCTTCGTCGATGGCCATATTCATCTCGACAAGACGTTGATCGGCCTGCCCTTCATCCCGCATATCCCGGGCGATACGGTCGCCAAGCGCATCGAGGCGGAAAAATCCCTGCGGCGCACCGTGGCGCTGCCGGTCGAAGCCCGCGGTGGCGCCCTGCTGGAGAAGCTCGCAGCCTACGGCACACTTTCCGTTCGCAGCCATGTCGACATCGATACCGAAGTCGGCCTGAAAGGCCTCGAGGCCGTGCTCTCGCTGAAGCAGAGCCATGGTCATCTCGTCGATATCCAGACCGTTGCCTTCCCGCAATCCGGCGTGCTGCGCAATCCCGGCACGGCCGGGCTGCTCGATGCTGCCATCGCCGCCGGCGCCGATCTCGTCGGCGGCCTCGATCCCGCCGGCATCGACAACGATGTGACCGGCCATCTCGATGCGATCTTTTCCGTCGCCGGCAAATACGGTGTCGGGCTCGATATCCATCTGCATGATGGCGGTGCACTCGGCGCCTTCGAACTTCGCCAGATCGCCGATCGCGCGGCAGCACTCGGCCTCGAAGGCAAGGTGGTCGTCAGCCACGCTTTCTGCCTCGGCGAGTTGGACGATGCCGAATTCGGCCGCACTGCCGCCGCACTCGCCAGATCGGGCGTGGCGATCATGACCAGTGCGCCAGGAGCCGTGCCGATGCCACCAGTCAAGCGGCTTGCCGCCGCCGGCGTCCGACTCTTCTGCGCCAACGACAATATCCGCGACGCCTGGTCGCCGTTCGGCAATGGCGACATGCTGGAGCGTGTCGGCATCCTCTGCGATCGCCAGGATTTCCGTTCGGATGAGGATCTGGCAGAAGCCTTCCGCCTGGCGACGCAGGCGCCGGCCGAAATCCTCGGCCATCCCGTCGAGGCGCTTCAGGCCGGTTCGCGTGCCGATTTTGTCATCCTGCCTGCCGCGTCGCTGGCAGAGGCCGTCGCTACCCGTCCTCTCGATCGTACCGTCTTTCGCGGCGGCGCTATCATCGCCCGCGGCGGCCGGCTCATCGTCTGATTTTTCCATTAACGCATGGCGCTGGGAGCACCGCAGATGAAGGGCCGACTTTGGATCCAATCGCCACTCGCCATCATGGCTGAGGGCGCCGAGGGCGGCATCGTCATCGAGAATGGTCGCATCGTCGAGCTGGTTGCGGCCGGCCGGCAGCCTTCGACCCCCGTCGATGCACGCTTCGACGCCGGCCGGCATGTCGTCATTCCCGGTCTCGTCAACACCCATCATCATATGTTCCAGACGCTGACGCGCGCCCATCCGGCCGCGATCAACAGGTCGCTCTGGCCATGGATCCGCGCGCTCTATCCGATCTGGGCAAGACACATGACGCCCGAAGCCTTCCGTCTTGCCGTCCGTCTCGCGCTGACCGAGCTCCTCCTCTCCGGCTGCACCACCACCTCCGACCACCACTATCTCTATGCCGCCGGTCTCGAAGACGCGATGGATGTCGAAGCCGAGGAGGCAGCTCGCCTCGGCATGCGCATCACGCTGACGCGGGGCAGTCTCAATATCAAGGACCAGCAAGGCGTGATTTCTCCCGCCAATGTCGTGCAGGATGACGACGTGATCCTCGCCGACAGCGAGCGTGTGCTCCGGCGCTATCATGACCGATCCGAAGGGGCAATGACGCAAGTGGCGCTTGCGCCCTGCGCGCCCTTCGACGTCACGCTGGAACTGATGCGCGAAACGGCGGCGCTGGCGGAACGCTACGATTGCCGTCTTCACACCCATCTGGTCGAGACCAGGGCGGAAGCAGAATTCTGCCGCAGCAAATTCGCCTGCACGCCGGTAGAATATCTCGACCGCTGCAACTGGCTGAGTGCCCGCACTTGGCTCGCCCACGGCATTCATTTCGACGATGCCGAGATCGTCGAACTCGGCCGGCAGGGCGTCGGCATCTGCCATTGCCCGACCTCCAACATGGTGCTTGCATCAGGCATGTGCCGCACCTGCGAGCTGGAAGCCGCAGGAGTGCCAGTCGGCCTCGGCGTCGACGGCTCGGCTTCCAACGACAATTCCAACCTGATGGAAAGCGTGCGCCATGCCCTGATGCTGAACCGCCTGACCTATGGCGCCGAAGCCGTTACCCATCTCGACGCGCTGCGTTGGGGAACCGCTGGCTCGGCAAGGCTGCTCGGCCGCGACGACGTCGGGATCATCGCGCCGGGCCGTGAGGCGGATCTGGCCTTCTACAAGCTCGACGAATTGCGTTTCTCCGGTGTCGGCGATCCGCTGGCAGCCCTCGTGCTCTGCGGCGCCACTACGGCTGATCGCGTCATGATCGCAGGCAAATGGCGCGTCACCGACGGCATGCCGGAGGGTGTCGACATCGAGGCGCTGATTGCCGATCACAACCGCGTCGCCCGCAATTTTCTTCTGTCGGTCTGAGGAGGCCCCATGGCGATCGATTTCGTCATCCGCAATGCCCGTATGGCCGGCTTGACCGAGCCGACCGACATCGCATTCGAGGCAGGCCGCGTCGCGGCAATCGCACCTCGCTTCGTCTGCGACGCGCCGCACCATGATGCCGGAGGGAAATTCGCCTGCGCCGGCCTGATCGAGACCCATATCCACCTCGACAAGGCCGGCATCATCAGCCGCTGCAATCTCTGCACCGGGACACTCGCGGAGGCCGTCAGCGAGACCTCGAGGGCCAAGGCGGTCTTCACCGAGGAAGATGTCTATGCCCGCGCTGCCGCAGTCGTAAAAAAGGCGATCCTCCACGGCACGACCCGCCTGCGCACCTTCGTTGAGATCGACCCGCGCGCCGGCTTCCGCTCCTTCGAGGCGATCAGAAAATTGAAGGCCGACTATGCCAGCCTCATCGACATCGAAATCTGCGCATTCGCGCAGGAAGGTCTGACGAACGATCCCGGCACGGAGGGCATGCTCGAACAGGCGCTGAAGGCGGGTGCCGATCTGGTGGGGGGCTGCCCCTACACCGATCCGGAGCCTGCCGAACACATCCGCCGCATCTTCGACCTGGCCGTGCGCCACGACGTCGCCGTCGATTTCCATCTCGATTTCGACCTCGACCCCGCAGGCTCGAATCTCCCTGTCGTCATCGCCGAGACCGTCGCGCGCCGGTACCAAGGGCGCGTCTCGGTCGGCCATGTCACCAAGCTCTCTGCTTTGCCGCCGCAAGAACTGGAGCCGATCGGCCGCCGTCTCGCCGAGGCCGGCATCGCATTGACCGTCCTGCCGGCCACCGATCTCTTCCTGACCGGTCGGAGTTCGACCCATCTCGTCCCGCGCGGCGTGACGCCCGCTCACCGGTTGGCAGGGCTCGGCGTCGTCACGACCATCTCCACCAACAATGTCCTGAATCCGTTCACGCCCTTCGGCGACGTCAACCTGATGCGCATGGCCAATCTCTACGCCAACGTCGCCCAGATCGGCACCGCCGATGGCTTCGACGGTGTCTTCGCCATGATCACGACGCAGGCTGCCACCCTCCTGGGAAGAAAGGCTTACGGCATTGCGATCGGCAGCGCGGCAGATATCGTCCTGTTGGACGCTCCCTCGGCTGCCGATGCCGTCGCGACAATCGCGCCGGCGAGCGCCGGGTGGAAAAATGGTCGCCGGAGCTTCCTTCGCCCGCGGCCACGGCTTTTCCTGGACCCAGGCTAGGCACCAACCTTAGAAGCTTCGAAACCCACTAATGAACAGCACCCACAGCAATTTCTCTTCCCCTATCCTCCCAACCATCAGAAGACTTTCTCATGACCAATCCTATCAGCGTCTATTCGATGCGCGGAACGTGTTTTTTTGATCTGGCTCCTGCTGCGGGCGGCGAGCCCTATCGCATATTCCTTTCCATTCCGGCGGAGAAACCGCCGGCGGGTGGATGGCCGCTTCTCGTCATGACCGACGGTAACGCCACTTTCCCCTTCGCGGTCGCCAGCTTGGTCACGCAGGCACCTTACCCCACCGGAACGAATGTCGCTTGGGGGGTGATCGCCGCGATCGGCTACCCCTCCGACGAGCCCTATGATCCGCTCCGCCGGTCTTGGGACCTGGGGCCTCCGCCGGTCAAATCCTATCCGCCGTTCGTTGAGGGCGGTCCGCCGGTTGTCATCGGAGGGACCGGCAAACTGCTGGATTTCATCGAGAACGAGCTTATCCCGCGGATTGCGGAGATGGTGATCTTGGATCCGATGCGCCGATCGCTTTTCGGACATTCCTTCGGCGGCCTCTTTACTCTCTATGCCCTGTTCGAGCGCCCCGGTCTGTTTGCCAATTGGATTGCGGCCAGCCCAACCATCTATTGGGAGAACAGCGAAATCCTCAAGAACGAGGCGCAACGGCAAGACGCGCCGGGGAATGCACCTTTCCTGCATTTGTCCGCCGGAGAATACGAAGGCGATGAGCTGGCACCCTTCCAGTACCGGAACGAGGATGCCACTGCACGTCTGGAGAAGAGGAAGATGGAGCGGACCGTCCTCCTGGCGCGGGAAATGGCGGAGCGATTAAACGGCACTGCCGACGGATTGCACTCCGAATTCGAGCTTTATGCCGGTGAGACCCACATGTCCGTTCTTGCGGCGGCCGTGAATCGCGCGGTTAGCATCGCGTTCGCCGTCCAGGGTTTGGCCGACGGGTGACACTTTCCGCAAGCCCACATCGGGCGTTCAGGATTGCATCGTCTTTCGTATTGCCGGCGTCATGGGCGAACCCTCAGCTGACACCGCGCTTGCGCATCATCAGCATCAAGAACGGCGCTCCGATGAGTGCGGAGACAAGGCCGGCCGGGATCTGGTAGGGCGATACGATCGTGCGGCCGACGAAATCAGCCGCGACCATAAGTCCCCCTCCGATCAGCGCGGCACCAACCATTTGCGGCAGCGCGCGTGCCAATCCCGCCTCCCGCGCAAGGTGAGGTCCCATGAGGCCGATGAATGACAATGGGCCAACCGTGAGCGTCGCGGCAGCCGTCAACAATCCTGCGAGGCCAAAAAGCGCAAATCGCGATTTCGCCAATGGTATGCCGACCGCCGCCGAAGGAGAAGGCCCAAGCGGAAGTATGTCGAGCCAGCGGCGGACGGCGAGCGAGACGGCGATTAGCACGACAGCGAGCGCCACCTCCGTTGCGGCGGTCGATCCCTCGATAAGATAGGTGGACCCGCTCATCCACCGCATCAGCAAAACTGCTCTCGGATCTCCCGTCGAGTTCAACACCCCGACGACGGCATCGACCATCGCGCTTAAGGCAATGCCCGCCAGCAGGACTCGTTCAGGCGCGAACGCCGATCGACGGGAGCTGACGAAGATGACAAAAAGAACGCTGATCGCACCGGCCACGGCAAATGCAAATTGCCCGGAAAATCCTGGAGCGACGGCAAACAGGGCAATTGCAACACCGAAGGTTGCACCGGCACTGATTCCCAGAACTTCGGGACTTGCCATTTCGTTTCCGGTCAGCCGCTGAAGGATCGAGCCCGCGACCGCAAGCATGGCGCCCGATGTCAGGGCGGCGAGGATCTTAGGTATCCTGATCGCAAGAACATCGACCGAAAATTCGCCTGATGTAAAAGCCCAGCCGCCATTGACGTCGCGTCCGAGAAAGGCGCTGACCATCAACAGGACGAGCAGGCCGGCGGCCGCGATGATGACCGGTGCGCTTCCATCCCATCGACGTGGCCGTCTGAACGCCGGCGATTGCTGTAGTCTATGACGGATCTTCAGCCGCGGCAGGAGCGCGAGAAGCAACGGCGAACCGAAGATGGCTGTCACCGCCCCCGTCGGCAAGAAATCGCCAAGTCCGCCGGCGACGAGTTGCAGGATGGAGTCGGCGAAGAGCAGCAGCCCGGCGCCGATCAGCGGAGACCAGAGGATGAGCTGCGCGGGACGCCGTGCTCCGGACAATCGCGCAATCGTCGGCGCGACCAGCCCAATGAAACCAATCACCCCAACGGCGCTCGTGACAAATGCAGCAAGCGCGACGGCAAGGGCGACGACAACGAAACGCAGCCGGACCAATCTGACGCCGAGTGCCGTGGAGCTGCTCTCGCCAAGATCGAGCAGCGAAAGCGGTCTCATCACGAAAGCGCAGCCGATGGCAACGACAGCCAACTTCCAAAGAAGCGACAGGGGAATGACCCAGCTTTGCTGCGCTAGCGAGCCGGCGCCCCAGATGAACAGGCTCGAGAGGTAGCGCTGGTTCAAATAGGTCAGGATGGCAGCGAGGCCGCCGCACCAAAGACTGAGAACCAGCCCCGACAGAACAAGCGAATAAGGCGAAAAACCGCGGCGCGCGCCTAGGCTGACGACGATCACAGCAGCGGTCGCACTGCCGATCAGAGCGACAAGATCGCGGCCGGCGCCAAGCAAGTCGGGGAGAAACAGCGATGTTACCACCAGCGCCAGGTTTGCTCCGGCCGACACGCCAAGGGTGGTAGGATCGGCGAGCGGATTTCGCAAAACTTGCTGAAACAGCGCCCCGGACAAGGCAAGAGCGGCTCCGGCAATCAGCGCCGTCGCAAGACGGGGAAGCGTCGAATAGGTGAACACCATTCGCGTGACATCGTAATCCGGTCGAGCCATCTCCGACAGCGCAGGAGCGGCAAGAAACCACGATGCCAGGCCTCCACCGCACATCAGGAGGAGGAAGACAATTGCTGGCCCGATATTGTCGCGGCGGGAAACCATCAAGCTTCCTTCTCCAGAAGATCTGTCAAAAGGCCTGCGAAACGCATGGCCTCGTTCACCATCCCGAACATCAGGGCTGGCGGCAGAATCGACAGATGGCCTGGGCGCGCAAACGAAAGCCTGTTCCACAGCGGGCTCTGAGCGAGTTTCGGAAGAACGTCCGGAGGAATCGGGTCAAAGGCGATCAGACGCGCATCCGGATCGGTGACCTTGGAGAGATCTTCAATCCCGATCGTTTCAAAGCCCCAGTAATTCGACTCTCTGGTCCAGGCGTTCCGGACACCGATGCGCTCGAGCACATTGTGGAACAGTCCCGGACTCGAGTAGATGCGGGCATGGCGGGCATCCATGAAATTCACCAGGGCGACTGGCGGAAGGTTCTTGCCCACCAGGCGACTGCGGCATTGCGCAAAGAAGACGTCGGCTCGCGCCAGGAACTGCTCTGCTTCATTCTCACGGCCAAGCTCAACGGCCAATTTACGCGTCGCCGCGATGGCCGCGGTAAGAATAGGTCCGATGCCCGGCGTAAAGATTTCCAGCCGAACGACTTTCGCCACCGACTGAAGCTTGGGCAACAGCTCATCCAGGTAGGGTGTGGTTAAGATAATGTCGGGCTTCAGCGTGACGAGAATCTCAAAATTGACCTCGAACGAACTGCCGATATCGACGACGGATTTTGGCATCGGCGGCTCGACAACCCATCTGTCCCAATCGGCGAGGTCCGAAATCCCGACCGGAGGCAATCCGAGGGATAAAAGAGTGGACGCAAGGCCGTAGTCGAGGCTGACGATCCTTGGGCCCATCGACTGTGCAAACAGCGGAGCTGGAATGAGCGAGGCCGCCGCGAACTGCAAAAAGGTGCGCCGCGAAACCCCCATTGATCGGCCGGCCTCAGCAAACATAGGCGAGCGGATAGGGCAGGTTGGGCGCGGAGATCACATCCATGTCGATCCCATAGATCTCTTGCAGCGTGTTCGGCGCGAGGATCGCGCTCGGCGTTCCGCTGGCAACCACGCGACCGCGTTTCAATGCATGGATCCGATCGCAGAAGCGAGCGGCCATGTTGATGTCGTGGAGAACGATAACGACACTCCTTCCACCTTCATGCGCCAAGCGTCGCACAAGTGAGAGCACCTCGACCTGATGAGCAACGTCGAGTGCCGCAGTCGGTTCGTCGAGCAACAGGCAGCGAGCATCCTGAGCGATCAGCATCGCAATCCAGGCACGTTGCCGCTCACCGCCCGATAGTGTTCCCATGATACGGTCGGCGAATGTCTCTATATGCGTGGCTCGAAGGGCTTCCTCGACGTTCTCTTCGTCGTTCTTGGTGAACCGGCCGAGCGCTCCGTGCCACGGATAACGACCGCATCCCACAAGCTCGCGGACCGTCATTTCCGATCCGGTGGTGACCTCCTGGGGCAGATATGCGACCGAACGCGCAAAGGCGCGTTCGCTATACATCCTCAGATCCTGGTTTCCGTAAGAGATCGATCCAGTGCTCGGCACAAGCTGGCGAGCCAGCATTTTGAGAAGGCTGGATTTGCCGGACCCGTTGTGGCCGACCAGCGCGACAACTTCTCCTGCCGGAAATTTGAGACTGACGCCGCAGAGAATTTCGTTCCGCTCTATCAAAAGACCTATATTTTCGGCGACAAAAGTTTCAGCCGTTCGAGGCGGATCTTGCATCGGGAGTATAGCCACGTGACATCCTTTAACCGGGTGATAGGTCGGTACTAAAGATGAGAGCGGCAATCAACTATTTTCGTTAACCCTCCGCCTAGCTCCTCGTCATCCTCGTGCAGGCGGCCGGTCTTTCGGCCAGTAACGCCGGCTTCTGTGCCTCCTGCGTTATAGCGGCTGAGGGAACCAAGAAAGTCTTGAATCCTCTCATGCGTGTATCTTTCTGAAGAAATGTTTGAGATCGTTATTTAGCAGTAGTTCGCGGATTTCTTGCGACGAGACGGTCGAAGGTTAAGCAATCAAAGATTGTGTA
>NZ_JAWDIW010000012.1:0-288290 GCF_032464805.1 Rhizobium sp. 10PS4
ATTGCCGCTGGCGACCACGCCACCCAAACCATTGGCCACGCCACCCTTTTCGGTCGCATTCCCCGCATCGGCAACCGCCGTCGGCGTCGTGTTCGAGGCCGACGGATTGAACATCACATCGACCCAGTAATTCGTCTCAGCGAAGGTGGCCGTAGGGTACAGGCTGGTGCTGCCGTATCTGTATACGCCATTACCGCTCGCTGGTGCCGTCAGCGGACCGCTGGTTACGTTCGAGACGAAATAGTTGGTGGTTGTCGAGTAACGACCGGCATTGGTGTGGTACGACGCCGTATAGGTCTGTCCGGGCGTCAACGCCACAGGACTGGAAAAATTTGCGGCCTGCCAGCCGCTGGCGGTCTCGTTCGAAAAGGTGAGGGTTGCGATCCGCGTGCCGGTGCTCGACCAGAGTGAACCGGTATGCGTACCGGTGTCCTGGCTGCCCTTGTAGAAACGAATACCGCTGACAGTCCCTGCCACAGAGGTTTGGAAGCGGACTCCGAGTTCGACGGCTGACGCATCGTTTGTATTGACGATGGCCGGAGTCGCCGCGCCGAAGAGGGACGTGTAGCTCGGCCCACTGACGGTGACCGTACGTCCGGCCGAGGGTGTTTCGAGATTGATGTTATCGTCTACGGCGCGGGACCGGATCGTGTAGCTTCCGACGACCTGCGGCGACCAGCTATAGGTCCAGTTCTCATCGCCTGTCGCTGGATGCCAGCTTGCCCCGTTGTCGGTGGAAACCTCGACGCCGGCGATGACTCCGCCGCCCGTGTCTGCAGCAGTGCCCGTAATCGTCACGGTGGATCCGACGGTCGCCGTCGCGGGCACCGAAATGACGGAGGTCGGGGCAACCTGGTCCGACGAAGCAGTCGCGGCGACGAGTCCGGATTGCAGCGTCCCGGGCTGAATGCCCATATCGGCAAGCAAGTTGATCATTGCCTGCTGCACGCGCGGGTCCGTCGGAGTCGCCGTGAGGTCGTGATTGTCGCTCAGACCCCATGTCCAGTAGACGGTACCGGCGCCGAACACCAGTGCACCGCTCGGCGCACGATAGAGCGTCAGATTATGGGTCGCGGTCCCGTTGCCGGTCGTATTTCCGTAATCGAGCAAGTAGGTGCTGACCGGAAGCGTCGTCGACGACAGCTTGACAAGGCCAGCCGGATCGAAGCCGTTATCGACCGCTTCGTCCCATTCGTAACCAAGATAGTTCTTGGTGAGCGTTGCCGTCTGGCCAGGCTGAAGATTGGCAACGCTCGTATTGCGCCAGAAGCGCAGGTTGGCATCGTCATATCCGACTTTGATCGCCTGGAGATTGCTCCCGACATCATCGACCTGGAACAGCTGCCCGGTCAATGAGTTTTCCGGATTGCCGCCGCCGACAGCGGGTGGACTGAGGCGCGGATCACGGAATGTGCCCGTCCATTCGTTGGAAGGGTCGATGCTGGCGCTCGGCGACCAGGTCTCCTTGTAGGAGATCAGCGTGCGATAAGGCGTGCCGTCGGCGCTATAGGCATTGCCCCAGCGGGTGCGCCAATAAACCTCGTTACCGCTCCAGAACATCAGGTTGACGCCGGCATCGCGCGCGGCTTCGACATTGGTCCGCTGCTGTCCAGACCAGTATTCATCATGCCCGGCATCAATATAGGTCTTGTGATTGAGCAACAGGCTGCCATAACGGTCGACGTCGACACCTGACAGGTAGGAGACGTCATAGCCGTTCTGTTCCAGCCAGTAGATACCCGCATATTCGGCGCCGAACAGGTAATCCTGCGGGCCGGCAACGGTTCCCACGCCCCCGCGGGTCGCAATCGGCCGGTTATAGCTGACCGCATAAGCGCGACCCGCACCCTGCCCCGTCGCCGGACCGTTGCCGCCATAGAAGTTTGCGCCGCCCCAGCCGTTGTAAGCTTGCCAGGTCTGGTCTGCAGTCTGGAAGACGATGTCGCTGCGGCTGTCGTCGTCGCGCACGATGAACGGGATATGATTTTGGCCGGAGGTGCCATCTTGGCGCACGAGCTTAGCGATATAGACGCCCGAGACGGAGTCCTCCGGTACGGTCCACGAGGCTGACACGGCCCAGTTGCCGGCATCCACCGTGCCGGTCGAGGCGTTGCGCAACGGATTTGGCTGATTCTGCAATCCGGTATGCTGAATGGTGTCGACCTTGCGAGCCCCCATGCCGCCATAATAGCCGAGCCGGTATATGTCGATCCGGTAGTTGGTGGAATTGGTATTGATCTTGAAGCTGATCGTCTTGCCATTGTCGACGCTGATATCTGTCGCAAATCCCTCGATGTTGGAGCTACCGGCACCGTCGATGCCCCACTCGCTCTCCGGGTTACCCTGCTTCTGGTTTTCCAACACGATCAGGTTGCTGGCCGCAGCCGCGGCCGCCAGATTTTGCGTCGTCAACGACCGCTGCGTTGTAGGTGGCGTCGTCACCGAGCCGGAAAGGATGCCGATGCCCTTGGATGTGGCGGTGCCCGTTCCGGTCTCTCCGCCGCCTGGCAATGATCCGTTCAAGATCGTCGAATCCGTCCACGTTGCGGTTCCGCGCCAGCCCGAGAGAGGGGACAGAGTCCGATCGAGAAGCGGGTCGCTGGTCGAGGCGCCGATCGCCCGCTTGATCGTCGATACAAAGTCCGGCCCCTCGGTCAGCCTGGTCCCCGGCAATTGGCCGTCCTGTTGAAGCATGGCGCCGCCATGGGCCCAATCGAGAATCCGCGTGGGGGAGGTAAAGTAGCCGCATCCGCACACACCAAAGGGCATGCCAAACGCCAGTGAATCCGCGCCCGTCTGATGCGCAGTCGCCTGCGCTGACGGGCTCGATTCGAGAATGACGACATTGCCCGAGTGAGCACGCTCGCCCGTCACCGCAGGAGAACCTTGTCCCGAAACTCTCGGTGCAGGGCTTTGCGGCAAATACGGAGCCAAAGGATCGTCGCCTATGAGGCTCATTCCAGCGTAGGTGCGATAAAGGGACGATTGAGCCCCGAATGCAACTCCGTGCGCGTCCCGCTCGAAACCTGCAAAACCAGGCGTGTGGGCGAACAACCGAGACGCGGCAGTGTCCCCGCTTCGACCCCCTGTCTGGCGATTTGCTGCGAAAGCGTTAGGCAGGGCAGGCAAGAGCGGCGCTGGGTGGTTGCTATCGGCCCGACCATCTGTGTCGCCGATCAGGCCCGCTCTCTGTCCAATATCATGCTCATTGAGCGCCGCGTTGCTGTAGGGATTGTCGACAAGCGTACCATCATGCTTGTTTCCATCCGCCGTTTGCACGGTTGTCGCAAGTTGAGCACTATCCTCGCGCTTATCGGCAGGCTTGCGAGGCCTTTCCTTTCCGCCGACGGTCAACCATCGGGGAACCAAGGAATCCAGCAGGAGTGAGCGTGATGTCCACCGGCGAGCGTTGCGATACATGGCAGGCCCTCTCTCGCGAGATTATCGGGATCGAATCTACGGGGATCGTTTGCTACGAAGCTCTGAATGATAGCCCAAAAATAAGCGAGTAGGTCCTACGCCTTTTGCTCTACAGGCGGCATCCTTTGGGCAAGCGGCCGTGTTGGCATGGACCACGTGATGGGAAAGACACGCAAGTTGTTCGTTTGGAGGCCTTTTCTTTGCGCCGACCGTTAAGGCGACGCCGCCGGTCAATATCATCATCGCAAAATAAACGATCCAAACACGACGGCTCTGCCGCGAGGGATCGCTGGCCTTCGCGGCTCAAGCGCGTCGCGCTTTAGAACTTTGTTTTTACGCATGTCGTTAGCGCAAAATCGCTGCACACTTTTGCTCGACATGCTCTGGCGCGCCTCTTCCTGCGCGCATGACGTCCTGGTTTCCCGGGGCCGATGCCTCTGTGCCGCGCCGAAGGTATATGTTCCTACTCGGTTTAGGCTAAGCCCCCTCCCCCGCCTCATCAATAGTGATAAGGCGAAGCAAACAACCGCCACCTTCCTCAAGGCTTCGTCAGATTGCACACTGGCATTGCGGCTTCGGACCTGGCGCCCGATGCTCGCGTAGCGCCTAAGGCATTGACCCGGTGTCCGTTTAAGGACGCTTTTGCAGGCTGGACATGTAAATGAAGCTATCGTATCGCGTTCTTAACGTGTTCTTTCGGGCGACGCTTGTCATCAGTACACTCGTCTTTCTTGCCGGAGCTGTGCCGCCGGCTCTCGCCGATGACACTGCTTTTGCTCCGCAGACGAAAATCCGTCTGACGATTGTCCAATGGATGCAGTCGAAAGGCCAATATGAAAGATGGGATGCGCTTGGCGGTGAATATACCGTCTCGGATGAAGGCGCTGTCTTTTTGCCCTTTCTTGGATCCGTTTCCGTCGGCAATCGCGATAACACCAGCCTCACGAACGAGATTGCCAAGCGTTTGCAAGAAAAAATCGGATTGGTTCAGCCACCCGCGGTCACCATCGAAATTCTCGAATACCCGCCAATCTATGTCGTCGGAGACGTAACCACGCCTGGGCAGTACAAATTCCGCTCAGGACTTACCGTCCTGCAATCCCTGGCAATGAGCGGCGGCCCGTTCCGCGCCACAAGTCTGCAGCAATCGCAGACGATCAAACTCGCGGGCGAGCTGCGGGAAATCGACCACTCCCTGCTGCGCAGCACTGCCAAATTAGCACGGCTCCAAGCAGAGATGACCGGGGCAAAGGAGATAATTTTCGATCAGAGCCTCGGCGTCAATCAGCAATACGCCGCGGGAATATACAACGAGGAACGGGTCATTTTTCAGGCTCGCGCAAATGCGCTGGACAGGCAGTCGAAGGCGCTCACGGAATTGCGTGATCTTTTGAATAGTGAAGTCGGCATGCTGGGCGAGAAGGTGCAGGGCTCGGAGGACAATATCAAATCGATCGAGGACCAGCTGACCAGCGTCAAAACACTGGTTTCGAAAGGCCTCACCGTTTCGTCGCGTCAATTGGATCTGGAACGGTTGCTCACCACCTACCGCTCCGATCGGCTCGACCTTGTCACCGCCATCATGCGGGGCCGTCAGGCGATCAGTGAGACAACGCGAAATCTTGAGGGGCTTTATGATACGCGGCGAAGCGAAGTCGCTTCCGAATTGCAGTCGGAACAGGCAAGTCTCGACCAGCTCAAATTGAAGCGCGAGATGACGCAAAAACTGCTTCTCGATGACCTCGCGGCAGGGGGAAGCTCGAATATTACCGACGAGGCGCTCCCGCTGACGTTTACGGTGAGCCGGCGAAGCGAAGGCCAAATCAGGCAGTTCCAGGCCTCCGAGACAACGGCACTGATCCCGGGTGATGTTGTGAGGGTCGTTCGACCCCCCATAGTGGATCGCGTGTCTCAGGCCGCGCCCGCCGACCTGCCGCGTGAAACTGAAACACGCGCCAGTCAGGCAAGCCAGTGACCCGCGAAAAGCATGTATTGCAAACGATCTCGCAGCGGACGATTGACCAGCGCCAAGGCGCTCCGACTACCTGCGCGAGAGAAATTGCTCTTGATACAAGCTGCCATAAACCCGACCGGGTCTTGAATTCGCTTCCTGCCTCAACAGCAATGCCTGTGCCGCGTATCTCCGAAGCGGCGTTGGGCAACATGTCGGCGACATTGCGCCGGAGATCCCGCCCCACAGCATAGCGGCCAAGGACAATTGATGACTTTGCGCATGATCCCAGCCAGTGGGCAGACTTATACCCAGATCCTCAAGTCGACGATGCTGATGGGCGGTTCCTCGCTCGTGAACGTCGCTCTAAGCGTCATTCGTAACAAGGCCCTGGCCGTTCTGCTTGGGCCAGAAGGCGTGGGGCTCATGGGCCTCTATCAGTCAATCGTCGATATCGCGCAAACGGCCGCTGGTCTGGGACTGGGCGGCAGCGGGGTGCGCCAGGTCGCCGAGGCCGCCGGTACCGGCGACGAAGCGAGGATCGCACAGTCGGCCAAAGCGCTGAGACGCATATCGATGATACTCGGCCTGCTTGGCGCGCTCCTTCTTGCGGCGCTGGCATTTCCGGTCTCGGATTTCACCTTCGGCGACTACCAGCACGCCGGTGGCATCGCGCTGCTCTCGCTCGCCGTATTCTTCCGGATAGTGTCGTCCGGGCAGACGGCGTTGATCCAGGGCTTACGTGGCATCGCAAATCTTGCCCGCATCAATGTGCTCGTTGGTTTTTTCGGCACGGTGATCACGGTCCCACTGATTTACCTGTTCGGCGCGCAGGCGATCGCACCCTCGGTCGTAGCGATTGCGGCTGTCACAACACTCTCCACCTGGTGGTACAGCAGACGGATAGGCGCACACTCGCCGCGAATGTCGGCTCGCCAATTTGGTCAAGAGTGGGCACCTCTGCTGAGATTCGGCGCCGTGTTCATGGCGAGCGGACTTCTGACCTTCGGCGCGGCCTATGCCATCCGCATCATCGTATTGAAGGACGGGGGCGTGATGGCCGCAGGATTGTATCAGGCGGCCTGGGGGTTGGGCGGTCTCTATGCCGGCTTCATTTTGCAGGCGATGGGAACGGACTTCTATCCGCGCCTGACCACGACTGCGGACAATCACGCCGAATGCAACCGCCTGGTCAATGAACAGATGGAAATCAGCATCCTTCTTGCCGGCCCCGGTCTGCTCGCCACGTTGACGCTGGCGCCGCTCATGATGAGCCTGTTCTATTCTTCGGAGTTTCATGGGGCGGTGGATCTCTTGCGCTGGATCTGCCTTGGCATGATGCTCAGGATCATCGCCTGGCCGATGGGTTTCATCATCTTGGCGAAGCGTGCCCAAGCCATTTTCTTCTGGACGGAGGTGGCGGCCACGCTCGTGCATGTGGGCCTGGCATGGCACTTCGTATCGAAGTTCGGTACGCCAGGAGCCGGCATGGCGTTTTTCGGCCTCTACGTCTGGCATAGCATCCTCATTTACGTGATCGTGCGGCGGCTTACCAGCTTCCGCGGGTCCGCAGCCAACCGCAGGCACGTGCTGCTTTTCCTGCCTGCATCGGTGTTGGTATTTTCGGCATTTTGGGTCTTGCCGTTATGGCCGGCGATCGGCATCGGCGCCTTGGCCGTAGCTCTGACGGGGATCTACTCGCTGCGCATGCTGATCCAGCTTCTTCCGCCCGAGATGATGCCCGCAGTGATCAGAGGATGGATCGCGAAATTTGCCTAATAAAAAATGCGCATCGAGGCGATGCGCATTAGGCCCTGCGGCACAACGAGAATTGCATCACGCAGTCAGGAAATCATACAAGCGCGATGTCCCGATCGTGCTGTACGGCGGCGGGTATGCTGGCCGCCTCAGCCAACGAGCTTCGAAGTGCTTCGACAACCCTGACGATGTCGAGATCCGTCATCTGAGCATAAAGCGGCAGGATTATCGTTTGCCGCTGCGCTGCCACGCTTCGCTTCAGACTTGCGGCAGCACGATGGGAACTTTGGCCCGAATAGGCCCCCTCCAGATGGATGTTCATCACACCGCGCCGGGTGGATATCCCCTGATCGAGCATCGCTTGCATGACCGCTCTTTGGTCGACAGCATCAGGCAATCTCACACAAAAGCTCTGCCAGTTGCTGCGAGCCCAGTCGGGCTCGATTGGCAGCGTTAGCCCAGGGATCGTGGACAGGCGCTCTATATACTTCTCGGCAAGCCGCCGGCGCTGCGCAATCAGCTCCGGCAGCCGCCGCAGTTGCACCCGTCCGACCGCCGCCTGAAGGTCAGTCATGCGGTAGTTGTAGCCTAGTTCATCATAGTCTTCAAAGATCACCTGCCTCGAGCCGTGACGGACGGCGTCGGTGACGCTCATGCCATGTTGGCGCCAGAGGCGAAATTTTCGGTCATACTCGGGATTGGCCGTAGTCAACATGCCACCATCACCGGTCGTGACGACCTTACGGGGGTGGAAGGAAAAGCAGGCAATGTCGCCATGCGACCTGCCAATTTTTTCCCAATTTCCATCCCAAAGGATTTCGCTTCCCGTTGCGCACGCTGCATCCTCGATGACCGGTATCGAGAGGCGCTTCCCGATCTCAACGACAGGGCGAAGATCGCAAGGCATGCCAAGCTGATGAACGCACAGGATTGCCTTGGTCCGGGACGTGATTGCCCTTTCAATCAGGCTAGGGTCGATGTTGTAACCGTCCGCCTCGATGTCGATAAAGACAGGCACGCCATCGCAGTATCTGATGGCGTTCGCGGTTGCGATGAACGAGTGACTGACCGTAATGACTTCATCACCGGCACCGATACCTACCGCCATCAAGGCTAGATGCAGTGCGGTCGTGCAGTTTGAAACGGCGCAGGCATGTGCTGCGCCGACAAAGGCAGCGAATTCACTCTCGAAAGCGGCAACTTCCGGCCCCTGCGTCACCCATCCTGATAGAATAACGCGACGGACAGCCTCCGCCTCCTCCTCTCCGAGAACGGGCTTGGCAACTGGAACTACAGGTAGCGACGGGCTCATGCAGCTTGGCCTCCTGCCGCATCGGTCTTCATCTTCCACCAGGCGACAAGGTCGCGAAGCCCTTGTTCCATCGATATTTCCGCTTTGAAGCCCAGGAGTTTCTCGGCCTTGCTGATATCGGCAAGACGACGGGTTACGCCGTTTACCGTGCGGGCTTCTTTGTGCTGCGGTTCGAGTGAGACCCCCATGATGCTGCTCAGCATCTGCGCGAGTTCCAGGAGGCTTATTTCTCTGCCGCTCGCGACGTTGAACACTTCATCCGTGACATCGCTCTTCGCAGCGAGCAGGTTTGCCCGGGCGATGTCACGTGCATCGACGAAGTCCATCGTCTGGCTGCCGTCTCCATAGATGAGGGGTGGCATCCCGGTCGCCAGACGCTCCATCCAGCGGATCAGCACTTCGGTATAGGCGCCGTAAACGTCCATTCGCGGCCCGTATACGTTGAAATAGCGCAGCGCCACATAGCGCAGGCCATACATCTCCGCAAAGCTGCGAAGCAGCCCCTCGTTAAACGTCTTGGCCGCCCCGTAGATCGTCTTGTTATTATAGGGATGATGCGCTTCGGTGGTCGGAAAGCTCTCGGCCAAACCCAGCACAGAGGCAGAAGAGGCAGCGACGACCTTCGACACACCTGCCTTTACGGCAGCTTCGAGAACATTGAACGTGCCTTCGGCCAGTACATCGAAGGCAAGCCGTGGGTCTTCGGCGCATTGCGTGATGCGGATGGCCGCCTGGTGAAAGACGATGTCCACGCCCTCGAAGGTTCTCGCCAACAAGGCTCTGTCACGGATATCTCCCTCAATGATGTTGACCGACCCGCCACCTATTGCCGTGCTGAGATTGTCCCGGCGTCCGCGCACGAAGTTGTCGAGGATGATAATCTCCCGCGGCTTCTCCAATGCGACGAGATCGGCGATATGCGACCCGATCAGGCCGGCTCCGCCGGTAATGAGTACCCGTTGATTTCTCACGATCTTCCTCCATGCGATAAATCCAGCACAGGATCGGCTTCCGTGCGCCAGCGTATGAACTTCGCCGGCACGCCCGCCACGACTGAAAACGGTTCGACATCGGAGACAACGACTGCACCCGCTCCGACGATCGCCCCTTTTCCGATGCTCACGCCGGGAAGAATCGTTGCGTTCGTTCCAATATCGGCCCATGCGCCGATGCGGACCGGCTTGATTTCGAGATCGGTGCGAATGATCGGCACATCCACCGGCTGTGCTGTGTGGGTCGAGCCAAGCACCTTGGCGCCAGGGCCCCAGCCGACACAATCCTCGATAACCAGGTCGCGTGCGTCGAAATAAGCCATCGGGCCGATCCAGACATTGTCGCCGATCACGCAAGTGCCGTCGAAGCGGCCCTGGATATAGGCCTGAGCGCCGATGAACACGCCATTGCCGATTTCAAACGTTTCCGGATGTTTGAAACCGGCGCCGCCCGCAACCTGCAGTCCCGTGCCGCAGCTCCGCGCGATCGCTTGCCAAATGGCTTTCCGCATCAGAGTGTCGACGACCCCGTCGCCTGTGGCGAAACGACCATAGAGGTCTATCAGGCCAGCGCGCCCGTATGATTGTCTGAGTTCTTCGACCAACCCAGTTTGGTAGCCAGGATCTGCCGGCCTTTCATGGCGACCATGGACCGCCTGCACCAGTCGAGCCTCGCCGGCGCGGTTAACTGACATAGGCGTACTCCAGCGCGGCGACCACCAGGTCAACGTGTCGTACAGGCATCTCTGGATAGATCGGCAGCGAGAGGACCTCCCGTGCCGCGGCTTCCGAGAGTGGGAAATCCCCGGCCTGGTAACCAAGGTCGGCATGGGCTTTCTGCAGATGAACAGGGATGGGATAATGGAGCCCGGACGGAATGCCTTCCGCGCTGAGCAGCCGTTGAAGCCCATCGCGATCACGGCTTCTTATGGCATAGACATGATAGACGTGACGCCGGTCGGATGCTTCGACAGGGGTCGTCAAAACCGTCGACCCGGCAAGCAGCGAAGAGTAGCGGCGCGCATGCGTGCGACGCGCCTCGGTCCAGGCTTCAAGGTGCCGGAGCTTGACACGCAGGATCGCGCCTTGAATGGCGTCCATGCGATAGTTAAAGCCCTTCAGCAGATGGTGATAGCGCTGCTCCTGACCCCAGTCTCGCAGCATGCGCATCGTCTTGGCCTGATCATCGTCATTGGTAACGACCATACCCCCCTCGCCGCAGGCGCCGAGGTTTTTGCCCGGATAGAAGCTGAAGCAGCCGGATAGGCCGATACTGCCGGCGCGGTGGCCTTTGTATTGCGCGCCATGGGCCTGGCAGGCGTCTTCGATGACGGGTATCCCGTGGCGCTCGGCAATTGCCTTGATCGCGTCCATATCGGCCATTTGACCGTAGAGATGGACGGGAACAATGGCCTTGGTCCGGGGAGTAATCTTTGCCTCGACTTCCGCCGGATCCATCGTGAGTGTCACGGGCTCAACATCGACGAACACGGGTCGTGCGCCCGTGTAGCAGATCGCCGACACGGTTGCGACGAACGTGAATGGCACGGTAATGACCTCATCGCCGGGACCAACGCCCGCCGCAAGCAGGGCAAGATGCAAGGCACTCGTTCCGGTGTTGACGGCTATCGCATGCTTGACGTTGCAATAGTCTGCGAATTCCTGCTCGAAATGCGCGACCTCGTCGCCCAATACGTACTGCCCCGAGGCGAGGACGCCGAGCACGGCGGCGTCGATCTCACCCTTGATTGATTGATATTGTGCCTTAATGTCCAGGAACGGGATCATGCGATGCGCCTTGCCTCTTCGAGCTCGATGATGCGACCGCGCTGGGCCAACGACCGGCTTGCTGCCTCCAGAATCCGAACGACGCGCAGGCCGGCATGGCCGTCCGTAATGGGCCGCGAATTCTGCTCGATGCATTCGACGAACTGATCCAGTTCGCGTTTCAGTGCTTCGGTCATATCGAGCTTGGGCGCCCACATGTCGCCGCTGCGGTAGCCGACCATCATCTGATGCACCTTCTCGCCGTAAGCCTGAGAATTGGGGTTCAACGTGATGCCCTTGTCATAGATCTTGATTTTTTCGCTGGGCTCCAGATCGTCGTAAACGATCATCTTGTTGCTGCCACCGATCAGCGTGCGGCGCACCTTGACCGGCGCCAGCCAATTGACGTGGATGTGTGCGATGAGCTTGCTTTCGAAGAAGAGCGTCAGGTAGGCGATGTTTTCCGGCTCGCCGAGTACATGGCTCATGCCTGTCGCTGAAACAGCCACCGGCCTTTCCTGCACAACATGGTCCAGGATGGAGAGATCATGCACCGCGAGGTCCCAGATGACGCTGACATCATGCTGAAAGAGCCCCAGATTGACCCGAACCGAGTCATAATAATACATGTCCCCCAAGCCGTTCTCGACCAGTTCACGCATCTTGCGGACGGCGCCGGTATGGACGAAGGTGTGATCCACCGCCAGCACGAGGCGTCGACGTGTGGCCTCTTCGACCATCCGCGAAGCTTCCTCCGTCGTCGATGCCATCGGCTTTTCGACGAAGACATGCTTTCCGGCCATCATAGCCTGCATTGCAAGCTTGAAATGGGTGAAGACCGGGGTCGCGATAGCGATGGCATCCACTCTTGGATCACGCAGCACTTCCTCGAAATCATCGGTGATCGTCACGGCGGGGTAGCGGCTTTTGACAGCCGCCAACCGGTCAACATTGAGATCACAGACAGAAACGAGGTGCGCTCCGGCTGCCTCCGAGATGTTGCGAACCAGGTTCGGCCCCCAATATCCATACCCAACAACAGCGATGCCGATCATCACATTCCCTCCAACGCGTGCATGTCGACTGGCCCGTCATTGACACGGCCGATAACCCTGGCTGGAACGCCCGCGACGATGGCGCCATCCGGCACATCCTTTGTTACAACCGCTCCCGCTCCGACCTGGGCAGCCTCTCCGATCGTCACGCCGGGCAGAATTGTGGCGTTGCTGCCGATCGATGCGAGGCGCTTGACAAGCGTGGGGATGAGAATCCAGTCGGCCTCCGTCTGCAGGCTGCCATTCCGATTGACGGCGCGCGGGTAGGTGTCGTTCGTAAACATGACCCCGTGGCCTATGAACACGCCATCTTCCAGGGTCACGCCCTCACAGAGGAAGGAATGGCTGGAGATCTTACAGTCTTCTCCGACGATGACGTTCTTCTGAATCTCGACGAAGGTGCCGATGCGGGTTCCTGCTCCGATCGTGCAGCCGTAGAGATTCACAAGATCTCGATGGTGGATGACGCTGCCTTCACCCAGCTTGACGTTTGATGCAATCATCCCTGCAAACTCCCTACTCCTAACAGGCCCGATTTTCAGTCAAACAAATAATCGTTCGATTGCGTCCAAGGCTTCACACCAACAGGAGAAATACTTCTCTCCATTCCAAAGAGAATTGTTTTCTTCATCTGAGTAAAGAAACAAAACGTTTAAGCTTATCCGCCGAAAGGCGTATCTACTTAAGACGACTTACGCCCTGGTTTATGCCCCTGACCATCATTGGTGGTGGGGTTATCCCCCCGCACTCGTCGGCTGCTTACGTCGGAGACAGCGATGGTTTCCATGCATTTAGGGGTTCATCGCCAAACGGCGACGCAACAACAGAGACTATCCCGCAAGCTCTCTAGTAAGACCTAGGTCTATACTCAGGCTTATCTTCAACATCTTATCCATTTATGGAATCTGTGTAGTACTTAGCCTATATTAGCTACTGTAACGCTCGGCGAATTGTGGTATTCGATTCCTACTTTAGAGTTTCCTAAACCCCCGTATTGAGAGGGGTTGGTACTCGGGTCTTAGTTGAGCGTAACGTGTTAGGGGAGGGTAAGCTGTGAATTCAGCACTTATACCGAATTTGGACCTCAGGCAGGAGAACGTAGCTCTTCCCCTCAGGATAGATAATCCGAACACATCTGCCGCGCCGGGAAGACACACGCATTCGCTTGTCATTCTCGATAATCGTGAGCTCGATCGTCAATGCCTGGCGCAATGCATGGCTGCCCAAAAAGCGGATTTGCAGATTTTGGCCTTTGGATCAATTGAGGAGTGGAAGCAGAAGCGCGACGAATATCCTCCGCTTTCGGCAATCCTTTTGAACGTCGGCGGCAAAAAGATCGATGAACCGGCCGTTTCGGAGCAAATCCGGAAGCTTTCGTCGGAATTCGCATCGACGCCACTCATCGTATTGGCCGATAGCGACGATTTCGGTCAAATCGTTAGGGCACTTGAGTACGGAGCCAAAGGGTTCATACCCGCCTCAGTCAGCGTCAGTGTCTGTATGGAGCTGATCGCGCTGTCGGTGGCAGGAGGAATTTTTGTGCCTGCAAGCGCTCTGTTCGCCATGCGTCACTTGCTGGACTCGAGCAATTCGACCGCACGCCCGCTAGCCGGCATATTCACGGATCGTCAAGTCGAAGTCGTGGAGGCGCTCCGACGCGGAAAGGCAAACAAAATTATCGCTTATGAGCTCAACCTGCGAGAAAGCACTGTAAAGGTGCATGTTCGCAATATTATGAAAAAGGTCAAAGCGACGAACAGAACGGAAGTCGTGTTCAAGCTCAACGATCTTTTTCTTTCGGGCGGCTCTGCGACAAACAGCCTGTGCTGATGCGGTCGGCCGATCAGATCTTGCATCGCATCACGAGCGCATTCTCGCTCTAAACATCCTCGGTGGCTGCGCGACAATACGCCACCGAGTCCCCGATTGCATCTTCAGCCTCACCGGAGAAGTTTGTCATGCACGCCTCTCCAGGTGAGGCTGTCTGCATGTGCGCCCACAGCTAATTGCCGGTGCCCATTGGAAGCCTGGAAAGCGCCGTTCGGATCCTGCGCAACGGGCCTCTCCGCGAATGGGGGACCAGACGCCGCGCAAGATGCCAGAAGTATCGGAACTCAGGCAGCGGCGGTACATTCGGCCTCAGGCCATTCAGGCGCAGTCTGACCATCAGGCCGTCGACGCCTGAATATAGTCGCAGACGCCAACCAGCATCACGTTTGAAGTGTAGAAATGTTACTTTCTCGCCGGCGCCGCTTCGGCCGACGGGAGCGTGACGAAGAACATTTGCAAGATCTGGCTGCTGACACCGCTCAAGAATATCGGAGAACCATACAAGCCATTCGGAATCGCTGCGATCGGGAATCTGATGAATGCTTTTTCGATCGCTGCCATACCGTCTTGAGACGACCCCATCGCCTGAGCGACCGAGTTGCGCGATGACGAGGCGCGCGCGCCTGAATTCGTCGTGGGATAGAGATGGATAGAAATCTTGCAGCCTCCGCGCCCGCTCACACTGGCCTCTGCAGATCAAAGCGAGAAGGAAGTACGCCCACTCGACCGGATCCGGGTTGAGTGCCCCATATTCGGTCATGGTCACCTTGACCAGGTCCACCAGAAGGTCATAGGCGCGCTCGGCGTCGCCCTCCTGCAACGCACAAATGGCAAGGCGGAATTTAGCTTCGGGGAGGTACGATACATAATCCAGGCAGCGGGCGTAGCACTGCTTGGCTTCCTCCACCCTGCCCTGCTCGAGAAGCAAGTCGCCCTGCTTCAGTAAAGTGCGATCGCTCGCTTCCCCCACGATATGGACGCTCTCTTGCTTGGAGATCCGCGGGACCTTTGTAAGATCGCCGAACGGGCCGGACTGGATGATCTTTTCGCCGAACTGAAGGCCTTTGTTCAGCACGAACCACTGATATATTTGCGGCCTGTGGCTCAACGTATGACACGAGTGGATCAGACTGTAACCGGCTGTCGTGATACGCCGTATTTCGTCGGGATGGGCAAAAAGGTAATCCAGTCGCTCGACGACGTTGCGCCCGTCAACAAAGACACAGTTCTCCATGTCGACAAAGCCGGCTGCCTCCACGGCTGCCGTGCGTTCCGTCACGAGACAGGCCTTTGCCGCGGGGATCTCAAAATGCTTGCGCACGACCTCGCCGCCCATAGTGCCGCATGTGGGGACGACGAGGCTCGCGTTGAGCGCGCGCGCATAAGCCTCTCCAGACAGGAGCTGGGAAGCTAGCTTGCTCTCATAGGCGTGTTGCGGCGAGACCAGGCAGGGGTAACGGTCGCGGATTATCGGAAAGACCGTCTGTCGCCAGGGATAAAGGCCGTAGGCCTGACCTGTGAGCATGGCCGGGATGACCTTTTGCTGGCCATAGTCGTGGTAGACTTCGGGATCGATGAAATTTGGCCAGACGAACAGATTCTCCTTCACCGCCGGCATATATTCCGGAGCCATCGTTGCGATCGCGAAATACGCCTCGATTCCCCACTGCTCCATATCGGAAAGGAAGCCCGCGCGTCGATCGCACCATGCGTCAGCGTTATGAAGGCCAAGCTTGGGAACGGCGATATGGGCATTGGTGTTGGTGATTTTTATCCGACGCGAGCCATGCGACCGATAACCGCTTTCAAACAGCGTCAGATCCGGCTCGTACCTGTCGCATATCTCCGCATAATCGCAGTCGCGGTTAATGACGACGACATCGAAATGTGTTGCGAGGCATTTGACCTGCTGCTGCATGTGCAGCAGCAGGTAACCGGCCGCGTTCGCATTGGGCTGATGGTCCCATTGAAAAAAAACGAGCCGCGGCTTTCGATCATCAACGGTGCTATTCATGTCCCTATCGAATGGCTTCAGGAGCAGTGAGTTCGACGTTGGCAGACGCCAGATGCGGATAAGCCTCTTGCGAGGACTTGACGCTAAGCCTGTTCTTCACGCCGCCGGAAAGCTTCCACTCGAAATAGGCGATCGTTCTCTCAAGCCCCTCACGAAGGTTCACCTTCGGCTGCCAGCCCAGTTGTTGCGTTGCGCGGCTGATATCGGGCTTGCGCTGTGTCGGATCGTCAACTGGCAGATCCTTGAAGACGATGCCGGACTTCGATCCGGTCATTTCGATCACCATTTCTGCCAATTCACGGACCTGGAATTCTCCGGGGTTGCCGAGATTGATGGGGCCTGTGACCCCAGCGGGCGCCGCCATCAGACGGATAAAGCCATCGATCAGGTCGTCCACATAGCAGAACGATCGTGTTTGCCTGCCGTTGCCAAAGATGGTGATCGGCTCGTTTCGAAGCGCCTGAACGATGAAATTGGAGACGACACGGCCGTCATTGGTCTGCATGCGCGGACCATAGGTATTGAAAATCCGCGCCACCCGAATTTCCACGCCATATTGGCGATGATAATCGAAGAACAGCGTCTCTGCGCACCGCTTGCCTTCGTCATAACATGCCCGCGGGCCTATGGGACTGACGCTGCCTCGATACTCCTCGGGTTGAGGGTGGACTGCCGGATCGCCATAAACTTCGCTTGTGGATGCCTGGAAGATCTTCGCCTTGGTGCGTTTTGCCAAGCCGAGCATATTGATGGCCCCGTGCACATTGGTCTTCACGGTCTGCACGGGGTCGTGCTGATAGTGGACCGGAGATGCCGGGCAGGCGAGGTTGTAGATCTCGTCGACCTCCACATAAAGCGGGAAGGTAATGTCATGGCGGAGCACCTCAAAGCGAGGATCGTCAAGAAGATGCAGCACATTGTCGCGCGAACCGGTGTAGTAATTGTCCACGCAGAGGACGTCATTGCCCTCTCGCAAAAGCCTTTCGCACAGGAATGATCCCAGAAACCCGGTGCCGCCGGTTACCATAATTCGCTTTTGTCCGTGCATTGGTATGCTCCGTTGTTGATGGTTGCCTCGCGGAAGCGAGGATGGTCAGTAGGCTCCCCCGCGCTTGAACACCGCGGGGATTGTGCTGAGAAGAATTTGGCAGTCGAGCCACAGGGACCGGTTGTCGATGTAGAACTCGTCAAGTTGCTGCTGCAGTTCGATGTCCGCATTGCTTCGTTCGGATATCTGCCAGAGGCCCGTCAGCCCCGGTGTTACCGAACGCCGCTTGTCACGAAATTCGCTATCCATCGCTGAGAGGTGATATTCTGGAAACGGACGCGGTCCGACGATGGCCATCTGCCCCGCAATGATGTTTGCCAATTGCGGCAGCTCGTCGATGCTCGAAGAGCGCAGCATATGTCCTATAACCGGAAGGACGCGCGGATCGTCCTTGAGCTTGAAGTGGCTCAACCACTCGGCGCGCATGTTAGGGTCATCTCGGAAGACTGCTTCGAGGCGCTGCTCTGCATCCTGATACATCGTCCTCAATTTGAGGACGTGCACCGGCTTGCCGGACCGCCCCTCCCTGGTGTGCCAGAAGAAGACGGGGCCTGGATCAATGGCATAGATTGCAGCCGCTGCAAACGCGATGAATGGGGCGACGACAATCGATGCAGGGATGGCGATTGCGAGATCGAGGATCCGGCGAACCAAGTCCGAGTTGATTGAACTCCCACTGTTGATAAGGCGAATACCGATCTCTCCGCCGACATCCGCAGGTCGCAATCCGCTTACCTTGAGGCTCGGCGTATCGGACAGCAAAATAACTTCGGCGAACTTCCGACGCATCGCCGCCAAATCGGATGCAAGCGCGCCTGTGGCGCCCGCAATCACGGCAATGGATGGCCCGCCATCGGGCAATGCCTCCAAACTATCGAGGGAGATGGCCTCCGGCCTGATGCCATACTGCCAGTGGCTCTTGAAATGCGCCACGAGAGCGGGAGTAAGGTCGCCTCCCCCCATGACAACCGCGCGCTCCCCCCAGATTCCAAGTTCCCAGCACAGGCTCCGTGCAAGCCAATGCCCAAATGGCTGAACAATCAGCCCGAGAGCGAGGAACCCAGTGACGGCAAGCAGCAGTCGTTCCCCCTCCGGCAGGATAATTGCTCCAAACGCCGCCAGGACAGCCACCTTGACGCCAGCGACAGTGCGCCGCCGCAGATGTTCATGGTCATGCAACCGATACCCAGGATAGAGGCCGGCCGATGTGTAAAGAATAATCGCGGCGAATGCTGCGATCGTGAACGTACGCTCCGCCAGCGTGCCCTCCAAACCACTGGGGAAAAAGGACAGGACAACAAAGTAGGCAACCAAATAGCTTGCAATGTCGCCGGCGACCAGGAAGGACGAGGTTGCAAGCCGAGGAAGCCGACTCCGTAGTGCGACGGGCATATACAGCCCTGCCCGGTCAAAGGGATCGGCGGTCTTAGCTGCTATGGGCGGCACGGAACCTGCCGCAATCGCCCGCGACGTCATGTCATTTGAGGTGGCTGCCTTCGGCGGCCTCGGTGTCATTGCTGGCGACGCAAATAAGGACATGATGGCTTTACACCTTTGCAGCTGCTTCTTTTGGCGCGCTTGGTCCAAAAACCGCGTCTTCGATCGGAAACTTTCGAAGCCCCAGTCTCTGGAATGCCGTCAGTGAGATGAACGTCGGCACGACGACCGCATAGCGCCGCCACAGCCGTCGCGGCTCGCATAAAAGACGAAACGCCCATTCGAAGCCGCTTCTTTGAATGATCCTTGGAGCCTGCCGCTTGAGGCCGGCGTGGAAATCGAATGCGGCTCCGACACCGATGAGCATCGATGCTTCCAGACGATCGCGCATGCGCGCCATCCAGAGTTCCTGCTTTGGACTGCTCAGCCCGACCCAGATGATATCGGCGCCCGATCGATTGAGCTGGTCAGCAATCTCCGTTTCCTCCCGCGTCGACAGTTTGCGAAAAGGTGGCGCATAGGAGCCGACGATCCGAGCTTGCGGAAATTTTGCGAGAAGGCGCGCCTGCAGCTGTTCGAGCGTTTCGGCCGTTGCGCCATAAAGGAAGTGGCGCAAGCCCTTGGAGCTGCCGGCATCGAAAACGGATAACATCAGGTCAGGTCCATAGACCCTGTCGCTTTCCGCATGACCGGCACGCTTCAATGCCCATACCAACGGCATGCCGTCGGGTGTTACGAGGAAAGCCCGGTTATGTATCGACCGGAGCTCGGGATCATCTTGACACCGGACCACGCCGTGCGCGTCGCGAACGCACACATATTCCTTCCTGCCGTCTTCGATCGATTTTTGAATAATTCCGGTGGCACTCTTGAGATTAACTGCCGAAATGCGAACACCAAGGACATTAATACATTCCAAAGAACTCGTTTGGTTGAGAACTGAATCTTGGCTTCTGTCTGCTGATTGCTTTCTCATGACCTACGCTTTCGCGATCTAAACTGTCATCAGAATATGCTGCCAAGACGATTGCCTCCATACTTGCGTCTCTAACTATTGGACGTAGAAGAGACTTCATGTTTCTACGTCTTACGCCGAGATAGGTTACATATTCGAAGTAAGGCGATGTACCCCAGCTGCTTGCCAGGCTGCTCTTTTTGATGAGCGCTGTCCCGAAAGAACGGTTTGACCTCGGCAAAGCCGAACGCGGCTCGCCATCGCGCCAAAGCGCAACCGAAAGTGCAGCGCGCCCGCGACGCAGACCTCTACAAGGAGCGCAAGCGCATCGAGCGCTTCTTCAGCAAGCTCAAACAGTTTCGACGCGCCGCAACCCGATACGACAAACTGCTCGTGAACGTCATGGGATTGGCCAAGCTCGCCGCCATCACCGTTGCCATCCGAGTTAAACAGTTGTCCCCTGTCCGTTTACTGCGACCGGGGCAACTCATAGTCTGCGGCAGAACCGTCGATATGCTTCTTTACAACGCGGCGAGAAAAACCAGGGACCCTGCGGGGCGGCACGCTTATGAGATGAATATGGTGCATGCATCTTGCACACCGGATCGATCCAAGCCGGGTCAGCCGACGGAGCAAGCTGGATTTCATAAAGAGGACTTCCCCGCCACCGTTCCGAGGTCTCGCACCAGCGGCCGAACTTGGTCGCCCACTCAGACACGGCCTGGAACGAGACATCGATATCACGCTCGGCAAGCAGATTGTCGACATCAGCGGAAACGGAAAGTGTAGTCACACCGCATGCCAGACGATCTCGGCGGGAAAGCGGTGACGCTTGAAATGCTGGGCAATGGGTTGGCCGAATCGATACGGTCGACCTCCCCATTACCATCTCGATCAGCATCAATCGTAAGGCGATGCTGCCCAAAATTGCCGAATTCAGAAAAAAATGTCGATTCCGCATTTGGCGGGAGCAATCCCGCCACGCCCATCAGATTTTTCTAAAGTTTTCAATGGATGCATATCGCTCTGGTTGCAGAAAGAATAACTCCCGGCAAGCGAGATATTAATACTGCCACATTTTGGGCGACTCCAAATTCACCAAATATTTCAAAACGTAACTTTGGATCGATTCGGATATTGTGGCAGCAATAAGGCTATGCTTCTCAAGCACTTACTGTTGCGTTGCTGTTGCGCCCTCAAAAATGTCACCCTATAACCTGCCGCCGTAACGCTGGATTAACCACAAATATTAACGGGCGGGGGTTGAGGAACAAGACCATGACAACATATTACGTAGCGACAACTGGCAGCAGCGGCGGTAACGGCAGTACCTCCTCTCCCTTCCGCACGATCAGCGAGGCGATGTCGGCGAACCTTAGACCCGGCGACGAGGTCGTGGTGAAGGCGGGGACCTACAACGAAGCTATTAACATCAACACGGACGGCTCGGCGGCAGCCGACATCACGCTGCGCTCGGAAGTGCCCGGCGGGGCGCTGATCCGGCCGCCCGCGGGCTCGTGGAACGCGATCAGTGTCAACGCCAACTACGTGACAATCGACGGCTTTGACATCGGCGGCGCCAAAGGCGACGGCATCGAAGCGAACAATGCCCACCACGTCCAGATCCTCAACAACAAGGTCCACGGCAGCGGCGAGTCGGGCATCCAGTTCAACCAGTCGGACTTCATTCGCATCGAAGGCAACGAGACCTACAACAACGCGTCGACGGGCTGGTTCTCGGGCATCTCGATCTACCAGAACCGGAACATCACCGGCGATACCTCGACCGACGGCTACCGGACGATCGTGCGGGACAACATCTCGCACGATAACGTCACCAAGTCGGGTGAGCACACCGACGGCAACGGCATCATCATCGACGATTTCCAGAGCACGCAGACGAGCGGTCATCCGAACTACACGTTCAAGACCCTGGTCGACAATAACCTCGTCTACGAGAACGGCGGCAAAGGCATCCAGGTTACCTGGAGCGACTCCGTCACGGTGAAAAACAACACCGCATACCACAACAATCAGGACCCGGCGAACAGCGGCACCTGGCGCGGTGAGCTCAGCAACTCGGCGTCGAGCAACAACATCTGGGCCAACAACATCGCCGTAGCGGACCCATCGGTGAACAAGAACAACACTGCGATCGATAACACGTCGACCGACAGCTACACCAACAACAACGTCGTCTGGGCCAACAACATCACCTACAACGGCACGGCCGGCCAGGCATCGGTCAAGACCGACGGCGGCAACGCGATGCCGAGCGCGGCGAACGGCAACAAGCTCGGCGTCGACCCCAAATTTTCGGGGGCAGCGAGCGACAACTTCCACCTCGGCTCCGGCTCGGCGGCAATCGACAGCGGAACCGCCAAGTACGGCGTCGGGTCGGTCGATCTGGACGGCCACGCTCGCGTCGTTGGAACTGTCGACATGGGTGCCTACGAATCGGGCTCCAGCTCGACACCGGGAACGCCAACCACGCCAACACAACCGGGTACGCCAACCGCGCCGACGCAACCAGAAACGCCAACCACGCCAACGCAACCGGAAACGCCGACCACACCGACCACGCCGACGAAGGTATTCACCGGCACCAACGGCAATGACATCCTGCCACATACCGGTCAGTCCAACGGCGGCAACGAAACCTTCAAGGGTCTCGGCGGTAGTGACGTGTTGAAGGGCGGCGCCGGCGCGGATGTGCTCGACGGCGGTTATGGCACCGATACGGCCAGCTATGCGGGCTCCGGTGCGGTCAGCGTCAATTTGGCGACCAAGGCCGCAGCGGGCGGGCAGGCCACCGGTGACAAGATCGCCAGCATCGAAAACTTGACTGGCTCCAGCTACAGCGACGTGCTGACCGGCGGCAATGGCGGCAGCAACGTTCTCAATGGCGGGGCTGGGGCGGACAAGCTGGATGGCGGCGCCGGCGGGGACGTCATCATCGGTGGCGCCGGAAAAGACATCATGACCGGTGGCGTCAGCACCGGTGGCGTCAGCGCGGATACGTTTGTCTTCAAAGCACCGACGGAAGCCGGGTCTGGCTCGAACCGCGACGTCATCACCGACTTCCTACATGGCGTCGATAAGATCGACATCGCGGCGATAGATGCGAATGGTTCTGGGCTGGGCAATGGAACCTTCCATTTCCAGGCGCAGGAGAATGCCTTGTTCGACCATAAGGCTGGCGCGCTCGCCTGGCACTATGACGACCAGGCTGGATCCGCGAACGACGCTACCGTTATCCAGGGCGACCTGAACGGCGACGGCGTTCATGATTTCGAGGTTCAGCTGAAGGGCCTCGTCCACGTGGGCGCAGGCGATTTTCTCCTGTAACTATTACTTGTTGCGGCGGTCGTCCGATCGCCGCAACAATCGTCCTGGGCGAGTTTCCTCATCTCGATCCAGCGGTAATAGCGCCGCTTCACCGAGCGATAGTCGCCAAGCCGCTCGGGCAGATCTCGCCGGTGCGGAACATCGCTCGTCGCGTCGCCCTTTTGTTACTCGGGCGGCGCGACTACGCTTTCGGTGTCCGCCCCAACCTTCTGAAGATCCTGTAAACTGCCAAATTCTCCCGAAGGCATGATCTCCGGATGTATTCGGAAGCTCTTGTCGTTCAAATTGCCGGTGTAGCGGTTATGCGCGAACTGCACGTATCCAGGCCCATGGTCAGGAGCGTAGACATAGGCTGCAAGCCCGTTGCTACTGTCGATCGACACGATATTGCTCTCGATACGATTGGGACGTGCCCATGGCGGACGCCAACCCCTGCCCGTACCGTCATCAACGCGAAAAGCCGCGCCCGATCCATGCGTGATGACGTTTCCCGTCACCAAGTTGCTCCAGCCGCCGTTGATGCCGATCGCCGATATATTGTCCGAGAGCGTATTTCCTTCGATGCGCACACCACTGGCCTTGCCATCCGTGTAGATCGCCCAACTGATAGGCGTCGGCCATTCATTGATATTTTCATATCCGAAAGGCCAAAACGTCCCATCGGCCCTGTTCATAAGTTGACCTGTCCCGGTGACCAGATTGTAGCGGATGCTGCTGTTCAGGAGGTCTGCCTGCTCGCCCATCAGCTTGATGGCACCGCCATCTGCCGTCTGCTGATTGGCATTACGGATCTCGTTATGTTCGATGACTGCGTCGTGGACTGCGTCTTGTGCCCCCCACAATGAGCCGCCGGCGATACCGAACTGCGCAGTATTTTCGACCAGGTTATGAGCGATCCTGATACTGTCGGCCGCCTGGAACCATATGCCCGCGGTTTCAAAGTAGACCCTTCCAATGTCATGAATATGGTTCGAGAGGATTTTGGCACCGTCGGATTTGCCGAAGCTGCCATAGGTCGTGCCAACGTAAATCCCGTTGCCAGCCACATCTCCAATCACGTTGCCGGCAATCAAGACACCTTTGCTCTCGGAAACATGGATGCCGACGCCGACATTGTCGATGGAGTTGCCGAGCAGCCGAACACCATCCGAGTGATCGAGCCGTATGGCCCCAAAGCTTCTGGTGTCTGTACCGAACTTGCCGCTGCCACGCGGATCTCCATCCCGAAACTGGAGCCCCGATACAACCATCCCGTCGGCTCCGTCCAACCTGAAGAAGGTCGGCAGGATGCCCGCCACAGCCGTAGAACTTGTTGGTAGCCCATCGGTCGGGATATAATCGAGTTGACCCTTGGTGCGGTCATACCACCACTCCCCAGGCGCATCGAGCAGCGCTGCCGCCCCGGTCAAAAAATAGCGGCTGCCTTCTGCGGTGAAGAAATAGCCGGTGCCTTGGGTATTTATCGCCCGGTTCGCGGTGTCGACTGAAACCACTGGGAGGGTATCACTGCCCCACTGGCTGCCGGGGTGAAAACCACCAACGATGTGGGCGACAAGGCCTGCTGCATTTTTTGAGATCGGAAGATCGCCGGCATGGAAGCAAAAACGCGTGTTACCATGCCATAAGTCGTCGTCCTGCGTGCACTTAGCCGCGAAAAGCCACCCTTTGCGCGGATCTCCATCGAGTGGAGCGTTGGGAAAGCGAGCCTGCGTCTGGCGCGCGCCGCCGACGAAAAGATCGCCCAGATCCCGGCCCGCAGGCAACTTCAGTGACGCCTTCCAGCGACCATCGTCCTGCGCCGTCCAATTGCGAACGATCGGGCCGCCGTGCAGAACCGGCGCCTCGTTGCATCTCGCCGCGATGATCAGGCCCGCATCGCGAGCATCGAAGACTATCGGTTCAGCGAGATAGTAATCCCCATTGCCCATTGCGATCGTATTCTGGCCGCCCTTCTGGCGCGCAGCATCCCGCGCTCTTTCAATACTGGCAAAAGGACCGTCTGTACGCCGAGAATTTGCTTTAGGAAGGTGCCCGCTCCAGGTGTCTTTGCCATCGGGAGAGACATAGAATACTGCCCGGGGCGCGGATGTTCCGGTCATTATGTTGCTCAGTGAAGTCCCCTTCAGCTTGTCCGAAAAGGTCGCCGGCGAAGCTTCCGCGCAGGTTGCCTCCCTGACCGCCGTCTGCAGCCTGTCGGGCGCATCTGCGTCCGGGCGCACCGGAGCCAGCTTGCTCGGCTGCGGAAAGAGCATCGCAAGCAAAATGCTCAAGATCGGTGCGAAGCGCAGCCTCATGAGATTTGCAGCTCCGCCGTTTTGCTGCGGGCCGGTGCTCGCAATTGCCGGCCGGGGGCCGTCGAAGCAACAACAGGCTTGTATAGAGAGAACATGATGATGGCCGTTGTGAACAGAATGAAAATCGCGTCATTCTGGATCAGGAAGATTGTCTCGGTCAGGTTCATCACCAAAATCACAACCGTGAAGACGTTCAACCAGAGCCAGCCATAACGCGGGTCCCCGCATTGGAGGGCCGCGCCTTGGCGGAGTGCCTGCAAAAGCATCAGAGCGAACAAAGTCATTCCGCTTGCTCCGAAGCTCAGCAGCGTATCGCGGAATCCATTATGGGCGTGGGGAGCCATCCATTGGATCTTTGACCAGATAATCCAGGCTTCGGGATTCGCCTCTGTCCAAAACGCTTGGTAGCCGAAGCCGAGCAGCAGATGATCGGCGATCTGACCATCGACCAGCTCCCACAAGGGCACTCGACCCGTCAGAGTGGCATCCTTGCCAAGCGCCTCAAGGAATGGGACCAAGAACTCGTGAAGCAAAAGGAGGATCCCGACGAAGATTTGAACGAAAAACAGGATGAAGACAATGCGACCGACGCCACGGATTCGCTGCAACATGGAGTAGAAGCCGATCAGGCAATATGCCGATACCGTCGCAATTGTCGCGGTCATCGATCCGGAAAGGAAGAGACAAGCCCCGCCCGCCATCAGCAAGATCAAAGCTGCTCGCCGCAAGCCTGGATTGCCGTCCATTACGATGGCGGTCGACACCAGTATCATCATGCCGGCGTACCAACCAAGGCTGTTCTTGTGGATGAATATGCCGCGAACCGCGCTGTCCGTGGGCATGCGAGCGAGCCCCGGTGACACTAGAAGAAGCAACAGGCTAAGGACGATACATGTTCCGAAGGTGGCAAATGCGATGAGAAGCAACTGCCTCGGTGTAAAGCGTATGGCCAACACATAGGCCAGAAGTACGGTGAAGAGCAGGCCGATGGCACGCCTGAAAGTCGTCGACGGGCCAACCGACCAGAAGACAGACACGAAGGGCATGGCGACCATCAGGGGGACAAACCAATTTCGCTTCAGCGCTATGATGAATTGCGGAGAATTTCGTGCCAGCATCAGCAATGTAAACCCGTATACCGGTAAACAAAGCAGACGCAGTATAGACCTGGCATGATCGCTCAGGCCTCCGTCGGCATCCGCCAGCATGAGCGGGAAAAGCGCGCCTGTCTGAAGAAAAAGGCATAGGCCGGCGCCCCAGCACTCTATTGCCCGCCAACTGACAGTCGGCCCATTCGCTATTCTAAGCGTATACGCTCTCATTACCCGTCCCGATTTGCTTGGACAGATGAGAGGCTGTTGATCGCGGCAATTTGGAAAGACATGGGTCCCCTTTCATAGCTGCGCTGCTTACCAACGAACAATCATCCCGCCATATCCCCGGTCAACCAACGCAAACGAAGGCGGGGCTAAGCCTAACGTCCATACCCACCACCCAAGGGCGTTGTTTGGATTAAGCTTGCAGTCTACCCCTCCCCCAAAAGTTGGTGCTGGGGCCTACGACATTGCCCATAAGAGGAGATGTCACCCGTGACCAATCACCGGTAGCTTGACGATGAAAGCATACCGCGAAGCACGTCGCGCCGAGCCGCAGTTCCGGTGAAGTGAGGCAATAATTCTGGCGCAGCCGGCTGTTGGCAGGTGACGCTTAGAAGGGTTGGGATTGCAATGGTTCTGCGTCATGGTCCTGGTTTTGTACGTTATATAAAGGGAGCGTCACGCGTTGCGGCGTTGTCGGCGGTGACCCTACCGGCTCAAAGCGAAATCCTGATCGAGCTGAACTCCTTCCATCAATTCGCGCTGCCAAACGCGCGAGCGTTCGCAACTCTGGCGCACCGACGTGTCGCCCAGCGACGCGCTTGAGGGGTGTCATGGAGCGGCCGACATTCAGCGTCCTTATCAACAACTACAACTACGGTCGCTTCGTCGAACGAGCGATTGACAGCGCCTTGAGCCAAGAGGCGTCCAATGTTGAGATAATCGTCGTCGACGACGGCTCGAGCGATCAGTCGCGCTCTGTTCTCGACGGCTATGACAAGCGGGTGGCGGTGCTTTTCCAGGAAAACCAGGGACAGGCCGCCGCCATAAATGCTGCTGTGAAGTTAAGCAGTGGCGACATCCTCTGTTTTCTCGACGCCGATGACTGGTGGGCGCCAGGTAAGCTGTCGGCAACAGCCGCTGCTTTCCACTCCAATCCTCAGGCATCGCTTGTTTATCACCGACTTCAGCCAACGCAGACCGATGGTTCACCAGCCTTCAAGCCAATCCCTCGGACCCTGTGTTCAGGAAATTTGTCGCCACGGCTCGCCAGATCGGCTGGTTGGTGGCCCTTCCCGATGACATCAGCTATCGCTGTAAGGCGTAGCGCGTGGGATGCTGCAGGGGATATTCCCGAGCAGTTCCGCATGTCTGCAGATGCCTGGCTCACAGGCATCTACCCATTTCTGGGGGGCGTTGTCGCCTTGTCGGATCCACTCGGGTTCTATCGGATTCACAACAACAATTGGTATCGGCCAGTCGATGACGCCGCCATGCTGCGAAGGCGGATGGCCCATTGGCAGGCTACCGTTGAAGCGACGAACCGGTTTCTTTCCGCGCACGATCTGGCGGGAAGGCTGCGTCTGACCGATCACTATCCGTACCGGGTGGCCTCAGCCAGACTGCAGGGCGCCGATACACGCACCCGGTTCAGACTTGCTATGGAAGGGCTCTTTTTCGCCGGAGAACCAAACTTGCTGAGGCGGACGCGTGATGCATTGCGCACAGCCTGCGACCTGCCTCGACTTGGTAAGGATGTCGGCGTGTCGGAGTCAGCGGGATGAAGGCGCTGCTACTGGTTTCCGAATTGGAAGACTACACCATCTCCTTCGCTAGCGGCGTTGCGCGACATGCGCACGTCGTCCTAGCGGTTCCGCGCCGGCGCTACGCACATCTTGCTCCATGGATCGATCCGGCTGTCGATCTGCACCTGATGGACTGGCCAAGGCACCGCTCGCTCTCCAATCCCTGGTTCCTGCACCAACTCACACGTCTTATCCGGCAGGAGCGGCCGAACGTCATTCACCTTCTGAGCAACTCGACGCTCTGGTTGAACTTTGCCGCGCCGTTCTGGCGCCCAATCCCGATCGTGACCACCGTCCATGACGTGGAAGTGCATCCCGGCGATTCCGACACCCGCACGCTGCCCGCCTGGGCTCCCCAATTGATGGTGCGGCAATCGGGTCATGTCGTCGTCCATGGCGAAGGGCTGAAACGAATGGTCCTCGAGCGATATTCAAAATCGCCTGATTGTGTCCATGTCCTGTCGCATCCCGCCATTCATCGCTACGCGGAACTCGCTCGGCGGCACAAGATGGCGCGGCGCGGCGCAGATGGAACTTTGCGCGTTCTGCTGTTCGGACGGATTTTTGCTTACAAGGGATTGGAGCATCTGATCCGTGCTGAGGCGATGCTCAAGGACCTGCTCCCCAATCTACGCATCACGGTCGCTGGCCGCGGCGATGATCCGTGGATCTTCCAGCCCCTTATGGGGGACGCCGGCCGCTATGATATCCGCAACCGCTTTATCGAGGATATGGAGGTCGCCCAGCTCTTTCTGGATGCCGACATCGTTGTCCTTCCCTATACGGAAGCCTCTCAAAGCGGCGTCCTCAATCTTGCCGCGGCATTTGGCAAACCGGTTATCGTGACTGATGTCGGCGAATTGCGAGCCACCGTTCTGCCAAACGGACTGGGAATGGTGGTTCCACCGGGAGATGTGGAACAGCTCGCGAGAGCCATCTGGACATTGGCGGAAAATAACGAGCTCAGAAGCAGTTTCGGGACCAGCGCGCTTGCATGGGCTACAGGTCCGAATTCGCCTCAACAGGTCGGAGCACAGGCTGCGGCCGTTTATCGTAAGGTGGTCGGGGCATGCTAATGAACGCGCTCACGGATGGGAATCGGGTAGCGATGCGGAACGCAGCAGCAACCGTCCGCCACTACGTCCCGGGTGGTTGCGAAAACGGTGGCGGAATTGGCAGGCTCGTCGGCTATATATCGAACACGGCGAAGGAGGCCGGCGAAACACACCTCGTCACCGATACCAGAGGGCCTCGGTGGTCCTCAGTTGCGTCGCCTGTGCGCCTGCTCGGCGCCGTCTTGATGATGGCAAAGGACCGGATAATTGCTCCGGCACGCATTCACCATATTCATGTGGCGGGTCGCGGCAGCACCGCAAGAAAACTGATCCTGACCGAGGCTGCCCGTCTCCTCGGATGCTCTCACATATTGCACCTGCACGACTACGACTACGCGACCGACTTTGCCGCACGCTCGCCACGTCAACAAATGCTTGTACGCCGGATGTTCCAACATGCCGACCAGGTCGTGGCACTGGGCCAGCGCGACCGCATGACGCTCACGACGCTTCTCGGCGTGGAAGAGCGCCGCGTAGTCGTCATCGGCAATTGTGTTCCCGACCCCGGGCCGCGCAATGTTCATGTCGGCGAGATGCCGTTGATCATATTTCTCGGCCGGCTGAGTGAACGCAAAGGCGTTCAGGAGCTTCTGCTTGCCTTAAGTCATCCGATCATGAAAGAGCTCCGGTGGCGAGCCGTGCTGGCAGGCGACGGACCTGTGGAAGACTACCGGCGCCAGGCTGCCGCCATGGGACTTTCAGATCTGGTGAAAATGCCGGGCTGGCTTGGCGCCGACGAGGCGCAAGCCTTGTGTACACGGGCAGATATCCTGGTCTTACCTTCGCATGCCGAGGGCTTGGCAATGGCTGTGGTCGAAGGGCTTGCCCATGGGCTCGCCGTCGTCACCACGCGCGTCGGCGCGCATGGCGAAGTCATCTCCGACGGTGAAACCGGCGTCTTCGTACCTGTCGGAGACAAGGATGCCCTGGCTGCGGCGCTGGCTAAGCTCGTCACCGACCCGGAAGTCCGCAACTATCTGTCGGCCAAGGCCCGCGCTCATTATCTCAATAATTTCAGTATGAAGGCTTACATGCGATCGCTGGACAAACTCTACGACGCGATCTCCGCGCAACCTCAAACGACGGCGGGTGAACGATGACTATTTCGACTGTGCCGCCAGACCGCAACACCTCGCTCTCGTCGATGCGCTACGATCCCCGGCTTCAGGTAGAGACTCGTTCGGATGACCTTGATCTGACTTCGGGCCTGCGCCTTATCCGGCGACGGGTGGTCATGATAATGGCCATCGTCATGCTCCTTATGGCGGTTGCCGCAACCGTGATTTCGGGATTGAAGCCGACTTATCATGCCGAGTCCCGGCTGATCATCCACACGCCTCTGGCGACAAAGCTCGGCACCGACGAGTCCAGCCGCAACGATCCGCTGGACGCCACATCCGAGACCGAACGGCTTCTTTCCAGAAGCATCGCAGAGCGGGTAATCCGCGACCTGCGGCTCAATGAATGGCCGGAATTCAATCCGGCGCTGCAAGAAATCTCGCCTATCGACAAGATCCGATCAATGCTACGCGGCTGGATCGACAGCGAAAAACCGTCCTTGCCGATACGGGACAGCATCGAGCCGATAATCCCAAAGTACTACAAGGCCCTCCGCGTTTGGCGCGATGGCCAGGGTGACGTAATTCAGATCGGTTTCGATGCGAGCGACCCCGAACTGGCCGCCTCGGTCCCGAACCGGCTCATCAGCATCTACCTCGAAGAGCGGAAGGACAGTCTGCGCGGTCGAGTGGACGCAGCAGAAGAATGGCTTCTGCTGCGCATCGACGAACAGATGGGGCGCGCCAAGGCAGCACGCGATGCCGCCGACGTGTACCAGAAAACTACCGACGTTGCCTCAAATGACGACGATCAGGTTGAACAGATCAAGTCGATAATGGAGCTGGGCGAGCGGCGGACAAAAATCGAACAAAGCCGCGCTGAAGCGAGAGCAACGATAACCGCACTCGAAGCGGCCGACGACCCCTCGCTCGTCCTGCAGAATATGGTCATTCCCGACAGCATTGGTGCAATGCAACGCGAGCTTCGTGCGCAGGAGCAAGATCTCGAGCGCCTTCTTGAGACATATGGCAACACCGCCGACGCCGTGGTCGACACGCGCGCCAAGATCCTTAAATCCCGCACCGATCTCAGCCTTGCGACCGACCGATATCTCCAATCGATACGCGCCAAGCTTGCGGCGCTCGATCATGAGGACGACGCAATCCGGTCGGCATTGGCGGCCGCTCATGAGAAACGCACTCGCTCTGCCCTGGCGCAAACCGAGTTGGCCCGACTCCAGCACATGGCTGACAAAGAGCAGACGGCGCTGGATAAGCTCGAGGAGCAGCGCCGTGGCCTGGCTGCGCAAGCGATGCTGCCGGGCGCGGAACTGGAAGTTTTGTCACCGGCCGCGGTGCCGCTGGCGCCGCAGGGACGCGGGCGGCTTTTCTATTTGATCGGCGCCCTTTTGGCTTCGATATCGATCGCGGTGACGGCCGCTTTCGTGGTCGAGATGTTGGACAATTCAGTCCGCAGCTTCGACCAGATGGCCGGAATGTCGCGCATCGTACCCGCCGGATTCATCCCGCACCTGAAACGGAAAGACCGGAGAGATCCGTCGATGCTCTTCGGGAGCATCCAAGACGGGATGTTTGACGAAGCAATTCGCTCCGTCATGACTTCGCTCAAACAATCTAACGGCGGAAAACTGCCAAGCACGATTGTTGTGACGTCGGCTCACAGCGGAGAGGGCAAGTCGCTTGTCGCCAGATCCCTGGCAATCGATCTCGCCGCCAACGGAATTCCGGTGCTGCTTGTCGATGGCGACCTCAGACTCGGAAATCTCGACTCGTTTTTCAAATCAGAGCTAAAGCAGGGGTTGAACGAATTCCTGTGTGGACAGGCCGGAATGCGGGACATCATCCATCACCATCCAAGCGGCATCGACTTCATCCCGGCTGGCAATGCCAGTCTCCATCGGCGCGTTCGTTTGACTGATGCGGCTGACATCGTCGCGATGGCCGCCTCACAGGGCCAAATCGTCATCTTCGACAGCGCACCTGTGCTCGCCTCGGCTGATACGATGCATCTGACAGCGTTAGCAGAACGAACGCTAGTGGTCGTAAAATGGGGAAAGACGAGCCGTCGGGCCGTAGAGTTTTGCCTACATCAGCTGAAGACCGCGCGCAACGCAGAGATTGCCGTTGCCATAAATAACGTCAATCCGAACAAACACGCCATGTACAACTTCAGCGATTCAGAACTGTTTGCGAGCTCACTGAGGAAGTACCACGAGTTCACATGAGTTCGAACAGCGTGTCCACCTGATTCCGTCGAAATAAATTACGGAGACCGCAGTGAAAAACGAAAATAAAGTCGCGCTGATTACGGGTATAACGGGTCAGGACGGTGCGTATTTGGCCGAATTGCTCCTGGAGAAGGGCTATATTGTTCACGGCCTCAAGCGACGCTCATCGTCTTTCAACACCAGTCGCATCGAGCATCTATACGAGGATCCCCATGTCGAAAATCCTCGCTTTATTCTGCATTACGGGGACATGACCGATTCAACGAACCTCATCCGCGTCGTTCAGGAAACGCAGCCGGACGAGATCTATAATCTCGCCGCACAGAGCCACGTTCAAGTCTCTTTCGAGACGCCGGAATATACGGCTAACGCCGATGGAACCGGCACCCTTCGGCTACTTGAAGCAATTCGCCTCCTGGGTCTGACCAAGAAGACCCGCTTCTATCAAGCATCCACCTCAGAGCTCTACGGCAAAGTTCAGGAAGTCCCACAGAGCGAAACGACGCCTTTCTACCCTCGATCCCCCTACGCGGCTGCCAAGCTCTACGCCTATTGGATTGTGGTCAATTATCGCGAGGCATATGGCATGCACGCCTCGAACGGCATTTTGTTCAATCATGAAAGCCCGATCCGCGGCGAAACATTCGTGACGCGCAAAATCACCCGGGCGGCGGCTGCGATCCATCTTGGGCTGCAGGAAAGGCTTTATCTCGGCAATTTGGACGCCAAGCGCGACTGGGGACATGCACGAGAATATGTCCGTGGCATGTGGCTGATGCTGCAACAGGACGAACCGGAGGATTATGTCCTTGCGACCGGCGAAACGCACTCGGTTCGTTCCTTCGTTGACAAAGCCTTTGCCCAGGTGGGCATGCCGATTGATTGGCGTGGGAACGGGGTTGAGGAAAAGGGATACGATAAGACATCCGGTCGGTGTGTGGTGGAGATCGATCCGGCTTATTTCCGTCCGACTGAAGTTGATCTTCTGATCGGCGATCCGACGAAGGCGCACACGAAGCTTGGCTGGAAACATGAGACCAGTCTTGATCAGCTGGTTGCAGAGATGGTTCGCGAGGATCTGAAAGTCATGGCACGAAATGTTCCGTCGGTCGGCGCAACCAAAGGTTTTGCCTATGCCTGAGGTGATCTACAGCCTAGCCGGAAAGAGGGTCTATGTCGCGGGCCACCGCGGCATGGTGGGCTCTGCAATCGTCCGACGTCTCGCTTCCGAGGGCTGCGAGATTTTGACGGCCACCCGCGCCGAGGTCGATCTCAGACGGCAGGAGCAGGTGGAGGCGTGGATGAGTAAGCATCGTCCCGACGCTGTCTTCCTGGCTGCTGCGAGGGTCGGCGGTATTCTCGCGAACGCTACCTATCCGGCCGACTTCCTTTACGACAACTTGATTCTCCAAGCGAATGTCATCCACGCCGCCCATAGAGCTCACGTCGAAAAACTGATGTTTCTGGGCTCGTCCTGCATCTATCCGAAATTCGCCGATCAGCCGATCGTTGAGGACTCACTTCTGACCGGATCGCTTGAGCCCACGAATGAATGGTATGCGATCGCCAAAATAGCCGGATTAAAGCTCTGCCAAGCCTATCGCAAACAGCACGGTAGAGATTTCATCTCGGCCATGCCTACCAATCTTTACGGTCCAGGCGACAATTTTGACCTCGGGTCAAGCCATGTCATGCCGGCGCTCATACGCAAGACGCATGAGGCCAAGGTCAACCAGCAGCAAGAGATATGCATCTGGGGTACTGGCACGCCGCGGCGCGAATTCCTGCATGTTGACGATTGCGCCGACGCCTGCCTCCATCTCATGAAGACCTATTCCGCCGAAGGTCATGTGAACGTAGGTTGTGGCGAAGACATTACCATCCTCGAATTGGCATACCTCGTCTCCAAGATCGTTGGTTTCGAAGGCAAGATCACGCGCGACCTCACCAAGCCAGATGGCACGCCACGTAAACTCCTGAGCGTCGACAAGCTTCGCACTCTCGGCTGGTCTCCTAAGATAAGTCTGAAGGAGGGCATCGCAGATGCCTACCGCTCCTTCCTTGAAGGCCATCATCTCGAACGCAGCGACAGAGCTACGTCCGGCGACTTGATCGGTCAAAGCGACATCAGTTTCGAGAAAGCGAAGAGTTCGGCACCGCATGCGCCCACGCTCTCGACCGTTGCGCATCATCCCTCGCCATAGGAAATTTGCACGAGGGATAACAGGGTTTTGTCTCGGGGGGACGCATATGCTGGGATGGCGCAAATAATGCAGCCTGTAGAAATCAGGATTGCAGCGCTCATTTTCCTGATAGTCGTGTGGGTGATGATTATCGGTGCGGCAATGGATTTTTTCGCGGTCGAAATGCCGATATCGCTTGTCGCGCTATTAGGCAGATAGTCCACGTCGGATGGCTCCACCGGGCCTTACCTTCGGCTGACTGTCGGACGACAATCGCTGCAGTAAAGTCGACAGGCGAAGAGATGAGCCGGACGGAACCCGCCTCAGTTGATTGGCGGTTCCGCATCGATGTGACCGGGCGGCAAACTTGGCTGACCGAGCCCGAAGAACGCGCGCGCGGTCAAGCATGCGTCATCCCCTGGGACGCAGGCGCGGCAGACGTCAGGCCGAAGATCGTACACTTGACAGGATGTCTCTGAACCGACGCGACCGACCAATGCGGAGCAGCGCGCACCGTCGCAACGCATTCCTTGCTGGTTCGCGGCTACGAAATGCGCCGGCAGCAAATCGAGAGCAGCGTCTGTTTCGGTGGAAAATCTGGGCCAGGTCGGCGAGAAGGAGCAGCAGGCTCCGCAGCCTTGGCAATCGAAATCGATCAATGATGTCATGGCCCGCTCCTACCACACAGCCCGCCAAGAGCAAAGCCTTCGCACGATTTACCGCCGCCGTTGAAGATAGGGCGGCTGGCGTTCTGCTGCAAGCCAGACGCCGCACTCGTCGACTTTCCTGACGAGGCCGGGAATGCGGCGCGGCATTTCCAACGGGAGGCGCGACCTGTCAGGTGGCCTCGAGGATCATGTTGAGGGGCGTCTGGGCTGCACGCCGGATATGAGTGAAACCGCCTGAGCGGATCACCTCGGCCAATCGCCGCTCTCCCGCCTGCGCGCCGAGTGCGAGCCCTGTCTCCTGCGCAAGCGAGGTCGGAACGCAGATCATCGTCGAGGCTGAGTAATAGAGCCGTCCAACCGGATTGATGTTCTCCTCCAGCGTATCTCCGGCCATTGGTTCGACCACCATCCAGACGCCACCCTCTTTTAACGCCTTTCGAATATGAGCCGCAGCCGCTTTCGGGTCGCCCATATCGTGCAAGCAGTCGAAGCAGGTGATCAAATCGAAATCCCGGCCGTCGAAATCCTGCGCCCGGCCGACCTCGAAGTGCAGGTTCGTCAACCCGTGTGCCTGGGCGTGCGCGGACGCAGCGGCAATCGAGCCTGGATGGAAGTCGTAGCCCACAAAGCGGGAATTGGGAAACGCCTGCGCCATCAGGATCGTCGATAGACCGTGCCCACATCCGACGTCCGCCACCTTCGCCCCCGTTTTCAACCTATCGGCGACACCCTCGAGCGCCGGCAGCCAGTCCTGCACAAGGGCGTTGACATAACCTGGGCGGAATAGTCGCGCGACGGCGCAGAACATGCAGCCGGCCTGATCGCCCCAGGCAACGCCTCGGCCGGTTTTGAAGGCGGACTGCACCTTCGGCTGGTTCTCGACCATCGCAGCAGCGGTATCGAACGCGCCGATCAGATTGACCGGGCTATCCGGCTCGGCAAATACGAAGGCCTGTTCGGGCGTCAGCGAGAACAATCCTCGCTCATGGTGCACATAACCCGAGGCAGCCTGTGCCGCCAGCCACTCGCGGACATAACGAGGTGCGCATCCCGAGGCATCGGCAAGTTCGTCGGCCTTCACCGGCCCGATCTCCTTCAGCGTCCTGTACAGCCCGAGAGCATCTCCGATCCGGACCAGCGGCACGCTGACCGCTCCGCCGAGGTCGCCAAGGACGCGGCCCACGAGTTCATTGAGCGTTGTTTCGTTGATTTCCGTCATGTGAATTCCTCCCGGTGCTCGGATGGCGTCCTGCCATCCGCGATGCCAAGGATGAAGCTTGCCGTCTCGGCGAGCATGAGGCGGTTGTCCCGCGTCTGCGAAGAAATCCACTCCTTGGAGGGACACACGTCCCGTCGGCATCGGAGGAGGTGTCTATCCACCTGCAGAGCGGGACTATCGGGAGAGCGCGACGACGATCGCTTGCGAGCGGCTATGCACGCCGAGTTTGCTGAATATCACCGACAGCTGGTTTCGCACGGTCTTTGCACTCTTGCCAAGCCGTTCGGCGATCGCGCGGTTATCTAGCCCCTCCGCGACAAGGTCGAGAAGGGCGGCCTCGGCGGGTGTCAGACCGGCCTCACTGACCGCGCGCGGCCGCACCGACCGATCCTGCCCGAGAAAGGCAGCAAGTTCCGTTTGAAATACATTCCAAGCGGGCTCGTCCGGCAAGAGCACATGGTTCTTGCTCTCAAGCGGCACAAAGCTCGCGCCCGGAATCGCGGCGGCGAGCTTGCAACCCTGGTCAAACGGCACGCGCATGTCACCGCGGCTGTGTGCGATCAACGTCGGGACGCGCAGCATCGCCGCAAGGTCCAGCACGTCGATCCCCTGCATCTGCCAAAGCAGTTGTGCGGCGACGTCGGCCGTTGCCGTTTGCCGCTCAAGATCGCCCCACCAGCGATGCTGTTCAGGCGTGCCGTCGGGGATAAAGAGATTGGTGAAGAACCGGCAAAACGCCGGATTATCGCGCCCCCAGCCGACGCGAACGAAATTGACAAGGGTCTCGGCTTCCAGCCGCTCGGCCTCGGTCTGAGCTCTGGCGCGGGCACCCTGACCGTAGGCGTTCAAAAGCACCAGATGCGATACTCGCTCGGGATATTTTAGGGCATATGCGATAGCGAGCGCGCCGCCCTGCGAAAGACCGAGGAGGACGAAGCGCGGCTCCTCGATCGACGCTGCCACGGCAGCAAGATCTGCGTGCCACGCTTCGACCGAGAGGTCAAAGACATGCCGGTCCGACAGACCGCAGCCGCGCGGATCGTAGCGCACAAACCGGTTGTGGGCGGACAGCGCCTGGAGCCACGGCCGCCACACCGGGCTTTCGAGATCGTAATCGACATGGCTCAGCCAGTGCGCCGCCCGCAGGATCACCTGACCCTGCCCGCAAGACGCCATGGCAATACGGGTGCCGTCCTCGGCTGTCGCGAACCGTATGGTCTGACTGAGTTTCATCGGTCGAGGATATCGCAGCCGAAGATCGCATAACAGACCTATCTCCTACGGGGGCGATTCTCCTGGAAGACAGTTCAGCCTGGGATGCTCGCTACGAAGCCTTTCGATCCGTTTTCCCGGCTTCGGGGCCATATACCCGACCGGCGACCTGAGCCCTCCCGCTAGCGCTTGAGCACGAAGCGAGGTTGCCGCGATCTCCGTTGACTGTCGCTGAGCTCACGGTCTTGTGGCAAGAGCGAGGAGGCCATCGTAAAGCGCGGTGGCAAGCGGGTCGACATCCGGTGCCTCCTGGTGGAGGCGGAAGGTCGTCGCAACAAGTTTACCGCGGCCGAGCCGCTTTTCGATGATGAAGGCAGCGGGTTTGTGAACCCAGCCGATGACGACGCCGGCGTGCACGCGACCTTGGAATTCCCAGGGACGGAGGCCGGCCATCACCTGGTGCGGCGCGACGCCGGTGAAGGACAGGTCGAACAGCGGACCGCCCGGCACATGAGCGAAGACACCATCCCGGCGCAACCAGGAGAAGTTGCCGACCCAATCGCCGCGCCAGATCGATTTGTGACGATTGACGAGATTGTAGCCGGGAAAACTGAAGAACGGCCCCGAAACCATACCGCCGGCACCCGGATCGATTTCGATCGACATAGGGCCATCGCGCGGCGGCGCGTCGTCGCGCAGGCGGCCGGGGTCCTTGTTGACGATCTGCAGCACCCGCTGGCCGGAATGGATTGCCTCGACGCGATCGGCATCGATGTCCTTGGTGACGAAGACATCCGCCTCGTGCAGCGACACGCTGACATGGCCAAGGGCTGACAACCTTTCGGAAATCCCGTCGTCGTGCGAAGCAAAGCGAATGGGGGGCACATCGCGCTTAACGTAGACCGCGAGTGTCTCGGAATTCTGAGACAGCACGCTTCCATCGGGCGACACGACCTGGAACCGGGCCTTTTGGATCTCGGGCACCGGCACCGCACCTGCTGTCGCGGTGATCGGGGCATTATGAACCTGCATCGGCGCCATGGCCGGCAGCGGTATCTCGCCTTTTTCAGCGCCAAATTCCCAGACGAGGCGACTGCCTTCGGGCAGTGCTGTTCCGCCGCTCGACACCTTGATGTCGAAACTGGCCGTCTGCCCCTCATAGACGGCGTGGCGGGCAGCACCCGGCGCGATGACGATGTCGGAATTGACGGCCGGTAGCGCTTTGGCGAAGACGCGCGGATTGCGTGCCATGTCCATCAGCCCGTTGCCTTCCCAATGGACATCGGTGAGTTCGGTGATGACATAACCTCCGATCGGCGCGTGCGTTCGGATAACCTCGATCTCGTATTTCAGGTTCATGTATTGATACCACTGCACCTGCTCGATGAACTGGCCGAGATCGCCAAGCACTTTCTCAAGAGCGAGTTCGCGGAAACGGGCTTCGATGCCCTGCGGCAGTGCCGTGCCATCCGCCCAGGTGGCACCATAGGCCATCCACCAGGGGTCGCGGCCGTTCTTTTCGCGCAGACGGGCGGGATCGGGCAGACCCCAGACGCCGAACTCGGAGAGAACAAGCGGTTCCTTCCTCGTGCGCACGGCTTCCTTTTCGGTTGAGAAGGTCCAGTCGGCATTGCCTGCGAATTCGCGGCAGAGCGTGTCCCATTCCTCGCGTCGATCCACCGCCGTTCGGTAGAAGTGGAAGTCGTTGATGTCGGTCTTGACGTGAACGTTCGGGAAGCAGGCGGAATTGTCGACAACGAGCCGTAGCGGGTCTTCGACACGCAGCCAGTCGACCATGTCGGAAATCCATTGCCGCTGTTCGGCCGTTTCGCGCAGCCGCGTGCCCCAATCTTCATTGATCAGGGTCCAGATTACGATGGAGGGGTGATTGCCGTCACGGGCGAGAATACCTTCCATGGTCGTGCGCAGGCGCTCGGCGGAGGCCGGGGTGAAGGTCTCGATATTTGGAATTTCGCTCCAGATCAGCATGCCCAGCCGGTCGGCGACCTCGTAATAGCGCGGGTCCGGCACTTTGATGTGGCAGCGCAGGCAATTCAGTCCCATTGCCTTGGCCTTGCGCAACTGGTCTTCGAGCAGGTCGAGCGAAGGCGGCGCGCCGAAACCATCGGGATAGTAATCCTGATCGAGCGCGGCGCGCAGATAAAGCGGCTTGCCGTTCAGATGCAGGAAGCCGTCCTTGGCTTCGAAGCGGCGAAAGCCGAAACTTTCCTCCCGGCTGTCGATCTCGACGCCGTCGGCGCTGAGGATCGTTGTGATCGTATAGAGGTTCGGGCTGTCGGGCGACCATGGCGCGACGGCGTCGAGCTGGATCGAATGTTCGAGGGTATTTCCCGCGGCCGGAATGTTTCCGGTAAAGACGGGCATGCCCTGCGGGCCGATGATCTCGATTTTCAGCGAGCCTGCAACCATGCTCGCAAAGCGGGCTTTAAGATCGAGCCTGGCTTCCGGCCAAATCGGGTCGAGGCGCAGCGATGAGATGTGAGCGGGATCGCGGGCCTCGATGAGGACGGACTGCCAGATCCCGCCTTGCGGGCCATACCAGCTCTGCTTGCCATGCGGGATCTCCGCAAAATCGGCGCCACCCTCGTTGCGATGGGCATCCGGCAGGCAGGCCAGGACCTCGACGGTGTTCTCCGCCTTCAACAGAGCGGATGGAATCACGAATTCGAAAGGAAGATAACCGCCTTCATGGCGGCCGATCTCAGTGCCGTTGATGGAGACAGTCGCCAGATCGCCGACAGCACCGAAGCGGATGGCGATTTGCCGAGCCGACCATTCTGCGGGGAGCGTGAAGATCTTGCGATAGGTTGCCGATCCGAAGCTGACGGCGAGATCCTCGAAGCACGCCTGCCAGTGCGCCGGCACCTTTGCATGGCGCCATGCACGATCGGTCTCGTGGCGGAACTCCCAGGTCCCATCAAGGGAAAGTGTTTCGCGGAGCGGCGTGTTCGCTGGGGCGAGCGACTGGGAATAGGCGTTCATCGGTTGTCCTAGGAAGTCGGCTTTTTCGATTGGGGTTCCGGGATACGCACGGAGCTGCGCGTATCCCGGCGGGAGACCAACCCCTCTCAAGAGGGGTTGGAGGAACTAGCGATTGCGACGCAGGACGCGCTCGACGCCGGCCTGCATCGCTTCAACCGTTGCCTGCGGATCGGTGCCGGTCAGCCACATCGCGTTCAAGTCGGTGATCATCGCGTTGTAGACTGCACGTTGGTTCTGGATCTGCGGCAGTGACGTGGCATTTTTGGCAGTGTCGGCAAACTCGGCGCGATGCGGCAGGGCCTTGAACTCTTCGGAATTCAGAACCGACTGACGAGTCGACAAATGGCCGGTGCGCGACCATTGGAAGTTGTTGTCGTTCAGAAACTTGAGGAAGGCGAGAGCGGCTTTGGTCTTGTCTTCGCTGCGATCGTCATCCTTCGGGATCACCCACATATGGCTGTCGGCCCAGACGGACGGTTTGGCGTAGAGTTGCGGCACATTGGCGACGCGATAGTCCTTGAGGGCCACTTTGCCGCTCTTGGCCTGGGTATCGTAGTTGTCGACGCCCCAGGTGCCGTTGATCAGAATCCCGGTTTCGCCGTTAAGGAACGCCTGTTCGGAGCCGGGATAATCCAGCGCCGGATTGGCAAGACCTTCCGAGAATATCGATGAGATCAGCTTGGCTGCGTTCAGCCCTTCCGCTGTGTTGATGCTGGCGGTCTTGCCGTCGGCGGAGAGGACATCGACGCCCTGCTGCCAGAGAAGCGTGTCGAACAGGCGCACCATCATGCCTTCCGAACTCTGAGCTTCCGAACCGATATAGTACTTGCCGGTCGCTTCCTTGAACTTCTTGCCCTGCTCGAGCAGTTCCTCGGGCGACTTCGGCAGGATCGGCGAGCCGTCTGCATTCACAAGGCCCGCCTTCTTCATCAGGTCCATGTTGACGTGGAAGAGCAGCGCATGAAGGTCGTATGGGAGAGCATAAATTTCATTCTTGGCGGTAGCGTTCTTCAGCGCCGCCGGTACGAAGTCGCTTGTCTGGATGCCGAGATCGGCAATAGGCTTGGCCAGCGGCGTCAGGAGATCCCGGTCGGAAAAATTCGGCATTATCGAGGCGTGCATGACGGCGACATCAGGGATGTTGCCGGTGGAATAGGTCGCAGTCAGCAGGTCGTAATAGGCGCCCCATTCGGCCGTCTGGGTGACGACCTTGGCGCCGATGGTGTTTTCTGCGTTGAACTTGTTGGTGAGCGCGGTGATGATGCCGCATTCGCCATTGGCCTTGGTCACGTCTGTCACCTCGCCGTATTCGCCTTGGCAATCGCCGAAGAAGCGGAAGAACGAGATGTCGACTGCTTGGGCAGCTCCTCCCCAGAGCGCGGTCATCAGTGTCGTGGCGAGCGCCAGACGTTGCAGCATTTTCGTCTTGTGCATCATATCCTCCTTGCGATGCCGTTGCGAAAAACCCCTCCCGGCATGGCCGGTCGGGCCGGTGCCTATTTGCCGGCGCTCATGGCAACACCTGCCACGATGAAGCGCTGGAAGATCAGGAACAGAAGAACGATGGGCAGGCTGGCAAAGACCGCCGATGCCATGACAGCGCCGATGCCTTCCGAGAAAGCGAAGTTGGTCTGGATCGAGGCAAGGCCGACCGTGACCGTGTACATGTCGGCCTTGGTCGCCGAGACGAGCGGCCAGAGAAAGTCGTTCCAGGCGAAGATGAAGGTGAACAGACCGAGCGTGGTCAGTGCAGGCACGGAGAGCGGCAGCATAATCTTCAGAAAGATCGTCAGCCGTGAGGCGTGATCAATGGCGGCCGCTTCCTCCAGTTCTTTCGGAACGCTGCGGAAGAATTGCATCATCAAAAACACACCGATCGGCACGGCGACGCGCGGCATGACCAGCGCGAAGTGGGTATTATGCAGTCCCCAGCCCGAGACCATCGTGTGCAGCGGAATGAACACTGCCTGCTCGGGCACCATCAGGCCGGCAATCACGAGCATGAACAGCGTCTTCTTGAAGGGGAACTCCAGGCGCGCGAACGCGTAGCCGGCCATAGACGAGACGACCAGAACCATAATCGTCATCGTTACCGAGACGATGAGACTGTGCATCAGCCAGCGCGGCACGGTATCGAGCTTCAGGAGGCCGATATAATTATCGAGCGTGAATGGGACCGGCAGGAAGCCTGCCGTGGAACGCATCAGCTCGGCATTCGGCTTCAGCGACATGGCGACGACCCAGACGACGGGCAGAAGCCAGAGGATCGCAAAGGCGATGGTTGCGGCGAGGATGAGACCGTCCGTGGCGCGGCGCAGGCCGCTTGTACGTGCGCTTGCCATCATTCGTCCCCCCTGCGGCCGAGCCAGAGCTGCAGCATTGTGAAGCCAAGCATCAGGATGAAGAGCCCGAAGGACATGGCCGTGGCGTAACCGACCTGCCAGTCGCGGAAGCTCGTCTCGTAGATGTACTGAACCAGCGTACGCGTCCGATTGGCAGGCCCGCCCTGTGTCATCAGGTGGGCCTGACCGAAAATCTGGAACTGACCGACGATCTGCAGGACCAGAACCAGGAGCACGGTGTGACGGATCGACGGCAGGGTGATGTTTTTCAGGACGCTGAACCGACCGGCATGATCGAGTTCGGCCGCTTCGTAAAGTTCCGGCGGTATCTGGCTTAATGCCGCCAGAAACAGCGCCATGGGGAGGCCGACACCCCACCAAAGCGTCGTCAACGCAATCGACGGCATGGCGAGCGTCGGGTGCCCGAGGAAATTGATGGGCTTGACGCCGATGAGATTGAAGAGCGGCACCAGCAGGCCGTTGTCCGCAGACAGCACCATCGACCAGATCAGCGTCACGACCGATACCGAAAACACGCTCGACATGAAGAACACGGACCGCAGCACACCCTTGAGCCGCCCCTGCCCGAACACGGCAAGAGCCAGCACCAGGGCCAGTGCTGTCATGGTCGGCACGGTCATGGCGACGAAGGCCAGCGTATTGCCCACGGTCTTCCAGAAGATCGTGTCGAACCACATGTCCTCATAGTTGAGGAGGCCGATATATTTACGGTAGCTGCCGGCAAGCTCCCAGTCGTGGAGACTGATCCACAAGCCCTTGAAGAAGGGGTAGACCAGGAACGTGGCGTAAATCACCGCGAACGGCGCGAGGAAGATATAAGCGGCGAGTGCATCGCGCCTGCGGGCGGCGGTCAGGCTGCTGGTGCTCATGCTCCACCCGCTTCAGAATGCAGGGTGATCGAGACCTTGTTTGCATCGAAGACGTGGCGCGTGCCGGGGCCGATCGCGAAACGGGCGACGGAGCCGATCGAGGGCGCCGCACCGCCGCGCAGTTCGGAGACGATGGCGGTGCCATCAGCGAGTGTCGCATAGACAAGTTGCAACGAGCCGAGCTGCTCAACGACGTCAACGGTTCCGCTGAGCGCCCCTTCATCGCCCGGCGACAAGATTTCCGGCCTCAGGCCGATCGTCACCGTGTCGCCTTTGGCGGGACTGGCACGAACCTTGGCAGTAAGGCGGGCATCTCCCGCACAGGCGAGTTCGACCGTTTCGCCGTCGACGGCTGTGACTGTTGCCGGGAGCAGATTGATGCGCGGCGCACCGAGGAAACCAGCCACGAAGGCATTGGCAGGGCGCTCGTAAAGCTCGATCGGCGCGCCGACCTGTTCGATCTGCCCGTCCCTGAGGACCACGATACGGTCTGCCATGGTCATGGCTTCCGTCTGATCGTGAGTCACGTAGATCATGGTTGCGGCGAGGCGGTGGTGGAGCTTAGCGATCTCGGTGCGCATCGAGACGCGAAGAGCGGCATCGAGATTGGAGAGCGGCTCGTCAAATAGAAAGACATCCGGTTCGCGCATGATGGCGCGGCCGATCGCAACACGCTGACGCTGGCCGCCGGAAAGCGCCTTGGGCTTGCGGTCGAGATAAGGTTCAAGCTGGAGGATCGCGGCGGCCTTATCGATGCGTAAGGCGATTTCGGCCTTCGGCGTACCAATATTGCGCAGGCCGAAGGCCATGTTCTCGCGAGCTGTCATATGGGGGTACAGCGCGTAGTTCTGGAAGACCATCGCCACCCCGCGATCGCGGGCGGCCATGTCATTGACCCGGTTGCCGCCGAGCAGGACGTCGCCGCCGGTGATGGTTTCGAAACCGGCGATCATGCGCAGAAGCGTCGATTTACCGCAGCCGGAAGGTCCGACGAAAACCAGGAACTCGCCGTCGTTGATCGAAAGCGAAATGTCACGGATGACATTCACCGCGCCATAGCTTTTGGACACCCCAGCGAGCGTTACTCCTGCCATGCACTCCTCCCAGAGCGATTAGTTATAAATCACTGGTTATAACTAAAATTATTATCAAGCAAGCCCTCGCCGCTTTTGCGTTCGTAAAACTTCGTGCTAAGCGGATAGTCAGTCTTGCAAGGGGTTCGCGTGATCAAAAAGCCGACGATGTCCGACATCGCTGCCGCCTGCGGCGTCTCGCAGGCGACCGTGTCGCTTGTGCTCAACAACGCTCCGGGAACGCGCATATCGCCGGCAACGCGTGAGGCTGTTCTAAGTGCGGCGGCCGGGATGGGTTACAGGACGCAGGCTCGGCGCATCGACCGGCGTCCGCTGATTGCCATGCTCATCAACGAGGTGACAAGTTCGCCTCATGTCGCCGGCTTGATCGACGGAGCCGCAGAGGCGGCAAACGAGCTGGGCTATCTGCTCTCGGTGATGCCGACGGACGCCGACGAGGAGTCAGAGCAGGCAGCTCTCAGCCATCTCGCGACGCTGCCCGCTGCGGGCGTCATCTATGCGCGGCTGATCACGCAGCAAGTGACGCTTGCTCCGCAGCTCGCGCAATGGCCGACCGTACTTTTGAACTGCTATACGGTCGACAAACCCCTTCCGAGCGTGGTGCCCGGAGACCTGTCGGCTGTCATGAAGGCAACGCTGTCGCTGATCGATGCCGGCCATACGCGCATTGCTTATATCGGTGGCGAGGACGCGATCGAAGCTTCTCGCGAGCGCATCAAGGGTTATCGCCGAGCGTTGACGATGCGCGACATTCCGGTCGACAACCATCTCATCATCAAGGGACGCTGGACGATTCAGGGAGGTTATGCAGCCTTCAAGCGCCTGCAAGCGCTCGATGACCGGCCCACGGCAATATGCTGTTTCTGCGACCGCATCGCCATGGGTGTCTATGAAGCCGCAAAGGAAGCCGGCCTGTCTATCCCGCGCGACCTTTCGGTCATCGGTTTCGACAATGAATCCTATTCCGGCGATATGTTGCCGCCGCTCACGACGATGCAACTGCCCCATGCCGACATGGCGCGCTATGCCGTCGAGAAACTTGCCGAGATGATCGCCGCGCCGCGGATGCGGCATGACAATCACAAGGTCAAGCTGGAGTGCGAAATGATCGTGCGCCAGTCGGTCGCGCCAATAGACCCCGTATAGGCCGGATGCCAGGGTGGATTCCCCGGTTGTTCACAAGCGCTTCCTCGGATGACCGGCTCAAGAGCGAAACTCTGTCGCGGTGCCGGTTCATTTGGTTGTCTGCGCGCGCCCGGGCTGGCGCCGACAGCTGGAGAAGGGCTGACTGCTCAGCTCCGACAGTTCAAGCACTAGCTCGCAGCATATACGTCCAGCTCGTGTGGAACGCTCTGGGCGGCTGGCGCTCGCTTGTCGCAATGCTATCTATGAGATAGCGCCCCGCTTCCTCCAACGATCCCCATTCCGGGCCGATCGTGGTGAGGCGCGGCTCGCAATAAAATCCTTCCTCCGCATTACCACATCCCACGACGGCGATCTCCCGCGGCACCGAGATACCCAGGCGGGAAAACTCCTCGATCACCGTCACGGCAGTATAGTCCGACTCGACAAAAACCGCTGTTGGGCGTGGCTCGAGCGCCACGATCCTGCGCGCGCAGTCGGCGGCTAACGATCTTTCGCTGGCCCCCACCATTGTGTCGATGACGACATCACCGTTGAGCCGTCTCTGGTGGTCCATGATGGCTTGAAGACGGTGATTGGGACTAAGGCCGGTATTTTGAACATAGGCAAATATTCGGTGCCCTTTCGAAATGAGATCCTCGAATGCGGTTTCGAGTGCCGCCACGAGGCCGTTGTTCAGCACGCTAAAGCGCATTGATCGGGCCGTCGAGTGTATGATGAGGCAATCCTTGCCCATGCCGGCGAAAACTTCGTCAACCTGTTCTTCGCTCAGATACTCAACGTCGGCGACCACACCATCGGCCAAGCCGGCTTCCACTTCCGCAAGGACTTTCTGCAGCTCAGCGATGTTCGATGCCGTTGACACGATCGGCAGCAAACCACGTTCTACGGCAGCCTGGCCCAGATCCTGCACCATCTTATCGGCGTAAGGGATCCCGAGTTTTGGCAGAATGATGCACAGGCGCTCGCTCTTCTGGCGGCGCAAATGACGCGCAGTCTTGTTTGGCACATACCCAAGCGCCTCAACCGCTGCTCGGATACGTTCCCGAGCCTCGGGACCGACACGCTTCAGATGTTCAGCTCTGTCACTGAAGTAAAAGGAAACGGCAGCGGTAGAAACGCTTGCATGGCGCGCGACGTCAGCGACCGTCACGTTCCTTTCGTTGGACGCCGGCTGCAACGGCCGCGCCTGTTTCCCGTGCTCATTCATATCGGCGTTATCGTCGGTAGAGGTTCGCCTGCGTCGGCGATCCGGCGTAGGAGTTCTGTTCGCAGGCTCTTGCGAACATCCTCGAATTCGCCGTGCCTGCAAAGATTATCCAGCTCATACGGATCCTTTTCGAGGTCGTAAAGATGGGTCTCGACATAAGCGGAACCGTTCATGTCGTGCCAGCCACTCAACTCCGGCCCGCCCACTTCGTATTTCCAGCGCCTGGTCCTCAAGGCTCGTCCGACATGGCTCTCGCTTATTTGCACGAAAATACTCTCGTTCTCCAACGGCGAATTTCGGAATATCGACCGTCCTTGCATCTCGTCCGGCACCGGCAGCCCGGCGGCCGCGAGCAAGGTTGGGGGCAGATCGATAAGACTTGCCAACCCGTCGTAGGGGCCGCGGTTCATAAATCCGGGCCCATGAAAAAACGTCGGAACCCTGATCGATGCCTCGTGGCATGACCGTTTGTATTCCTTGTTTCTCGTCTTGAAATGGCAGCCGTGGTCCGAGGTAAATAGGATCACAGTGTTGTCGAGCTGCGTGAGACTGATCAACGTATCGACGAGCCGCCCCAGCGCTTCGTCAAGCCGCTGTACCATTCCCATATAGCCGGGATAATGCTCTGAGGACGATCCGCCAAGCATGGCCAGATCCGGAGGCAATTCCATTTTCTCTCGGATACGCTCCTCGTAGCCAACCGGAGCTGGATAATCGTCAAACTCGTTTTGGTGGTGTGGCTCGATGAACGAGAGAAACAGGAAGTACGGCTTGTCCCGCGGCTGGGCGACATAGCGGATTGCGGCGTCTGTCAAAGCATCGACCCGATAGCCCGGCAGCTTCACCGCCTCGCCTGCCGCATTAAACATGGTGGTGTCGTAGGCATAGGACGTGAATTCCAGGATGTTGGACGCCAACCAGTGTTGATACCCACCCCGCTGCTCCGGCGGCACCGGTTCCCTGGAGGCAAGATGCCACTTGCCGATATAACTCGTCTCATAGCCGCCCTTGGCGAAATGGTGGGCCAGCGTCTTCTGTTGCGGAGGAAGCGGGATGTCGTTTCGAAAGCAGCCGGTCGTCGTCGGATAGAGCCCGGTCTGAAGCGCGGACCGAGCCGGACCGCAAACCGGCTGGCAGGTAAAGGAATTGGGAACAAACATGCCTGCTTGGGCCAAGCGGTCGAAATTCGGCGTAAGCCTGAGTGGATGACCGTGAAGTCCAACGGTGTCCCAGCGCTGCTGGTCCGTGAAGAATACGATGACATTCGGAGAAGAGTTCATGGTGGTCCTCGTTCGACTATTTCATCCCGGACATCATCACCGACTGGACGAAATAACGCTGCATAAACACGAACAGCAGAAGGCTCGGGACGAAGAGAATGACCCCGCCCGTTGCAGTCAGATTCCACTGTGTAAAGAATTCGGAATTGAACAGAGTGAGCCCTGTGGTGATTGGCCGCATTTCGACCGAGCTGACGACGACCAGCGGCCAGAGAAACTCGTTGAACTGAAAGACGAATGTGAGAAGCCCGAGCGTGGCCATTGGGGGCCCAAGCTGCGGAAGGACGATTGCACGATAGATCCGCCACTCCGACGCTCCATCCACCCTTGCCGCATCGAGAAGCTCCGAAGGGACTGGCCGGATGAACTGGCGCATCATGAAGATGCCATAGGCGCTCATCGCAAACGGCATGATCAGCCCCTGATAGGTGTTGAGCCAGCCGAGCTCGGCCGTGAGAATATAAAGCGGGATCATTCTGATGAAGAAGGGCAGCATCAGGGTCGATAGCAAGGCGACAAACATGAAGCGCCGGCCCGGGAATTCAAGCTTGGCAAACACGTATCCGATCAGGGGATCGAACAGGAGGTGGAGTATGGTTATGCCTCCGGCGATCACGAAGCTATTGACGATGAAGCGGGCAAAGGGAGCTTTGTCCCAAATGGTGATGTAGTTCGAGAATTGCAGTTCCGAGGGAATGATGACGGGCACGCCACTGAACAGATCGGCATCGCTCTGCAGTGACAACGACACCATGTAGAAGAAAGGAAAAAGCGCCAGGATCACGAAGAATGCGAGCACAAGATAGGTGATCAGAGACGCCGCGACCGGGCGCTGGTTTGCCACACCTGCCATCAGTAAGAGATCTCCCGGTTCAGAAAGCGGAACTGCAAGGCAGTGACGATCAGGATGACGATCAACATCAGAAATGACAGCGCCGATGCATAACCGATGTTGAGTTCGACAAAAGCCGTTTCGTAGACATGCAGGGCATACAATCTTGTCGCTTCAGCAGGGCCGCCTCCCGTCAAGAGATATGGGGCCGAAAGGTCCTGGAGGTGGGCGATCATGCTGATGACGGCGAGAAAGAGCGTCGTAGGCGTCAACAGCGGAACGGTAATCCGGAAAAACTTCTGCCTGGCCGATGCCCCATCGACGTCAGCCGCCTCGTAAAGATCCTTGGGAATCGATTGGATCGCCGCAATGTAGATCAGCATTGCATATCCGATATCCTTCCATACCGTGACTGCGATGATGGTTGGCAAGGCGGTCGACGGTGTGCTCAGCCAGTTCTGCATCGGCAGCCCCAGGGAGGCCAACACTGCATTCAACATGCCGGTGTATGGGTCGAGAATGCTTTTCCACATCAGCGCAACGATGACGAAGGAAATGATGTAGGGGAAAAAGATGATCGCCCGGATCGTCGTTGCAGCCTTGACGGGCCCGACGAGGATGGCGGCCAGGCAAAGGGCAGGCAGCAGAGTCCCGATCGTTCCGCAGATTGCGAAGACAGCGGTCCGGATGAAGGCATCGCGAACTCTCTCATCCGTCAGCGCCTGCATATAGTTGTCAAATCCGGCAAATTCGGAATCACCGATCAGCGGCTGCCCGCGAAAGAAGCTGGCCCAAAGTTCGACGGCAATCGGGTAGAAGAAGTAGACGGTGAAATAGAGGATCGCCGGCGACAGTACGATGTAGGCAAACGTTGCCTGACGGCCTTGGTGGCTGTTCAAGAACTTCATGCCGGCGATCTCCGGTTCTAGTTTTCGTCACTTTTTCTCAAGCTCTGCGTTTGCCTTCGCAGCGTAGTCCGACAGCACTGCCTGGGCGGGTTTGTTGTTATAGAGAATGTCCTGAACAGCGGCTTTGAAAAGGTCCTGAACAGTCGCATTCTTGCCCGTCAGGGAGAGTTCTGCCGACGAGTCCACTGCGTATGGAAGGCACTGACTGAATTTCCCAAGCACCGGATCAGATTTGACCTTTGGATCGGCAGCCCAGGATTTGCGCGGCATCGTCATGCCATTTGGTATCGAGGCAGCGAGTTCGGCGTCGAGCGAGACGAAGCGCTTCAACAGATCCCACGCTTCCGCCGGATGCTTGGCATCCTTCGGAATGAAGAGGCTGACGCCTCCGGACATCGTTGCCTGATCCTTCTCTGTCAGCGAAGGCGCAACATCCCAATGCAGTTTCGGATTGCCTGTTTTGATGGGTCCGACATCCCATGGTCCTGTCAGGATCATGGCTGCCCGTCCAGCCGTGAATAGTTTTTGCGGGCCCTCGTAATCGGCGCCGGCGACAGGAAGGGTTGCGGCCTTATCCTTGTGGATCAGATCCGCGACGAACTGGAGCGCTTGCGCGGCTTCAGGGCTGTCGAACGTCACTTTATTGGAGGCTTTGTCGTAAAACTTGCCGCCATTTTGATAGATCCACGGCGTGAAATAGGCGGCCACCTGGTTGGGAGCAAAGCCAAATCTTCCGGTTTTCGTTACGGCGATGGCAGCGTTGCGGAACTCTTCCCAATTGGCAGGTGGCTTTTCAAAACCTGCCGCTTTCAGCAGATCGACGTTATAAACCAGCGTCGCGCATGTCAGGTGTAATTGGACGCCGTAGTACTTTCCGTCGATGGTATTTCTCGCCACCGAAAAGTCCTGCCAGTCATCAGGATAACCCATCCCCTTTCCGTCTTTAGCGACGAAGTCGTTGAGGGTGGTTATCTTTCCTTGCAACGCGAATTCCGGCACCCAGCCACCAGGTTCGGCAACAAGATCCGGCGCATTGCCAACAGACAGGTCGGCCACCAGCTTCGTGCGCAGATCCGGCCATTGAAAACGGCCCCACTCCACGGTCCAGCCGGGATGATCCGTTTCGAACTGTTTGATGACGTCGGCATAAGCTTGGTAAGCGTGGCCGGCGTTCCAATAGATTTTTAGGGTTTCGGCCTTTGCTGGTGCGCAAAGCGCGAGGCCAAGCGCGGTAACGGCTATGCGATTGACGAGTTTCATCTGTCTCCTCCTAGCGCAATGCTGGCCGTAAGTCGCAGGACGCCCCTCCTCAAGAACGTCCTGCAGCCAGTCAGTTAATGGATTAACTTAACATGTCCGAACTGTCAATCTGCCGATGCGTTGATGTCGAAAGCAATGCGAAAGCCTATGTGGCCCGTTGTGGAGTCCCCTGTGCTGCCCATTCGAGCGGCGATGCGATACCGATGGCAATAAGACGCGTGACAAAGGTAAGAGCCGCCTTTCAGAACTCTTTTGCCTTCCTCTTTGGATGCCGAATTGGTTGAAGTTGCCGCCCTTCGCAGAGAACGGACGCGGAATGGATCGGCGGTCCATTCCCAACAGTTTCCGGCCATGTTGTAGAGGCCATATCCGTTGGGCTCGAAGGAGAGTACCGGCGCCAGGCCGGCATATCCGTCCACCGCGGTATCAAAGTCGGGAAAACGTCCTTGCCATATGTTGCAGGGGGTGAACGTCTCGGTCGGCTGTTTATCGCCCCATGGGTAAACAGGCTGGTCGAGGCCACCGCGTGCGGCGTGTTCCCACTCAGCTTCGCTCGGCAATCGTCCGCCCGCCCAGTGACAATAGTCCGACGCATCCTGCCAGGAGATGTGCACGACAGGAAAGTTCCCGAGCTTTTCAAGCGACGAACCAGGACCGCTTGGGTGGGCCCAATTTGCGCCCTCGACCTTCCGCCACCATTCGGCGCCGACTACTCCCGATGTCGGAACATCTCCATCGAGGAATTTATAGAAAACGTAGGACCAGCCAAGTCGCTCCGCCTCGGTCACATATCCGGTTGCCTCGACAAACCGCCCGAATTCTTCGTTGGTGACTGCGCCGACAGAGAGTTCGAACGCGTTTATTCGAACCGACCTGACCGGTCCCTCACCGTCTTGAGGCAACAAAGGCTGGCTTGTTCCGACCGAAACGCGACCACCTTCAATTCGGGCAGTTTGCAACACCGGACGGGATGAAGCAGAGTGGATCGAGGCCCGCGGCCCGTGCGGAACTTCCTGTCCGCCCGTAGATGGAAAACCACAACAACTCGCCATCAGCCCGCCTCCTACAGCTTGCAGATCTAAGCTTACATAAGGGGCTGACGGAATCATAATCCAGCGGCCCTCGAGCTACCGCGCCGCCTGACTTGGCGTTGGGATATCTTAAATGCCGATACGCAGCTTGCGCGCCAGAGCCTGAAGCTCCTTGAACCCTTCATAGCGCTTGTCATGAATATCAGGGATCGGCCCTTCTGATGGCAGGAATGTCGTTTCGACCGCCGAGAGTGTCGTCATCGCTTCGCGCACATCCGCAAACAGCCCGCCGGCGACCGCGCCCAGGATGGCGGCCCCCAGGAGTACCGGTTCCTCTGCCTTTGTCGCGATGACCGGCTTGCCGCTCGCATCGGCGAGCAGCTGGCGAACGAAATCGTGCTGGCCGGCGCCACCGCTGATGACGATGTTTTCGATGGTAACGCCCGCATCGGCCTGCGTCTCGATGATCTGCCTGAGGCCGTAGCCGATACCGCAAAGCCCCGCGACGTAAAGAGAGACCAGGCTGCCTATATCATCCTCCATCCCGAGACCGGCGATGATTGCGCGGGCATGCGGATCGGCAAAGGGCGCGCGGTTGCCGAGGAACTCGGGAACGACGTGCAATCCGGCCGCAAGCGTGACGGCGTCCGAAGAACGGCCCGCCTTTCGGGCGGCCATATCTGCAAGCAGAACCGGCAGCGAAACGCCGGCCCTCTTAGAAAGCTCCCTCGCTTCCGCGGCAGCCGGATGGAAGGAGAGCAGCTGGTCGATCGCCGCGCCGGCGGCACTCTGACCACCCTCGTTCAGCCATAGTCCCGGCACCATGGCCGAATAATAAGGCCCCCAGACGCCGGGCACGAACGACGGTTCAGCTGTCGATGTCATCGTGCAGGAGGAAGTGCCGAAAACATAGGCCAGATTGGCTTGTGGACCGGCACCCGTGCCAACGGTTCCGATTCCGCCCGCATGGGCGTCGATCAGTCCGGCAGCGACAGGCGTTTCCGACTTCAGGCCGAGCTCGCCGGCTGCAGCCGTGGTCAGTCCTCGACCGAGTGCCGAACCGGGCTCGACGATAGCCTGACCGATGCGGGCAAACTCTTCGTCGGCAAGCGTGCCGAGGCCGATCTGATGAAAATAATCGCCATCCCAGCGCTTTTCATGGGCGAGATAGGTCCACTTGCAGGTGACCGTGCAGGTCGAACGCGACAGATCGCCGGTCGCCCGCCAGGTCAGGAAATCTGCAAGGTCGAAGAATTGCCACGCAGCGTCGAAAACTTCAGGACGATTTTCCTTCAGCCAGAGAAGCTTGGGCGTTTCCATCTCAGGCGAGATACGGCCGCCGATGTAACGCAGGACGTCATGACCGAGTGCATTGATACGCTCCGCCTGCGGGACGGCGCGGTGGTCCATCCATACGATGATGTCCCGGTTCGGATCTTCCGAAGGCCCGACGGGAAGCGGTTTGCCGCCTTCGCCAAGGACGACGAGCGAACAGGTGGCATCGAACCCGAGCCCCTTGACGGACGCCGGATCGACCCCGGCCGAGGAAACCGCCTCGCGCACTGCCGCGCAAACCGCCGCCCAGATCTCGGTGCTCGATTGCTCAACCATGGAACCCGGTTCGTGAAACAAGGTGATATTCCGCTTGGCGGACGCCAGCATCCGGCCGGTCAGGTCGAACAGGCCGGCGCGGGCGCTGCCGGTGCCGACGTCGACGCCGATGACATATTTGGCATCTGCTTCTGGCGTGCGAGATGTGTCGCTCATGGTCTCTCCTTTGAAATCGGCAAGGATCAGGCTAGCTGCAGTCTGGGCTGGTGTTTACAGATCCACGCTATTTGGCAGAATCACCAGATCGCGGACGGTCACATTACGCGGTCGCGACAGCATGAAAAGGACGGCGTCGGCCACTTCTTGCGGCTGCATCAGGCTGCATTGGCCAGCGCCTCTTCCATTTTCGCCTTCGGCCAGTCGTCTAGCAAGCCGCTCCGTTCCGCAGCCTGCGCATCTCAGGAACTCTCCGGTCGCCCATTTGTTTTATATTCTGCACCGCCCAGAAGTTTGCCCCCAGTGCAATCGGCGACAGTGGAGCTGATCCATGGATATGACGCGCATCCGAGATCGCATGGTGGAGCACCACGTGACGCGTCGTGGCATTCGCGATCAAAGCGTCATCGGAGCGATGCGCATGGTACCGCGCGAAAAATTCGTTCCTCCAGGCTCCGAGGAATTCGCCTATGAGGATGCACCGCTGTCGATCGGCGAGGGCCAGACAATTTCGCAGCCGTTCATCGTGGCGCTGATGCTCGAAAAGGCCAATCTGAATGTCGGTGACAAAGTGCTCGAGGTCGGAACCGGCTCCGGCTATGCTTCGGCCCTCATCAGCCGGATAGCAAGACATGTCTACTCCATCGAGCGTCATGAAAAGCTGGCGTTTCAGGCCAGGGAACGGTTCGAGAAGCTGGGATACCGCAACATTGACGTTCGCGTCGGCGATGGCAGCAAGGGCTGGGCGAAAGCCGCTCCGTTCGATGCCATTATCGTTTCTGCGGGCGCACCCGAGGTGCCAACCGCCTTGAAAGAACAGCTGCACCTCGGAGGGCGGCTCATCATCCCGGTCGGCGGCGGTGAAGGGCAGCGCCTGAAACGGTTCACGCGCACCGGCGCCGCCGCATTCGAGGAAGAAGATCTAGGCGGGGTACTCTTCGTTCCCTTGATCGGCGAAGACGCCTGGACAGCTTCACATCCGATGTACACGGCGACGACCCCCTCATTGCCGGGAACTATTGCGCCCAAGCCAAGTTCTCCGCCAAACGCACAGGGAGGGAGCATGGAAAAGATACACAAGTTGCCCGCGTTGCCGGAAGGCGTGCTCGATCATAGCGAATTTCAGCAAAGGTTCTGGGCTGTTCAACGTATTTCCTGGATCGTGTTCATGCTTCTTTTGGTGACCTGCTTGCTGGGATTGCTGGGAAGAGGTGGTCCGTTTTCGCGGCAAACACTGCTGTTGCCCGATGGCTCCGTGGATTTTCCCGTCATCTCCCGATGGAATGCCCCCGAGGACATGACCGTGACCTTCACGCCATCATCCGAAGACAGGGTCCTCACGATCGATGCCGCCTTTCTTCAAAGCTTTTCAGTTCAAGGGGTCGATCCGCCCCAAAAAGCGACCTTCGCGCGCGACGGCCGGATAGGTTATGTCTTCCCGGCCGACGCGTCTGGGCCGACGCAGATCGTCTTCCGTCTGCAAACGCAACTCCCCGGCCCTCGTAGCGCCCTCATCGGCATGGGCGGCGAGACGCGCACCCAATCGACTTTCATCTTTCCATGAGGGCGGTACGGTGGATGCGGTATTACGCGGACTGGCAATTTATTTCACGCTACTCGTGATCATCCGTCTGTCGGGAAGACGGACATTGGCCCAGATGACACCGTTCGATCTGGTCATCGTGCTGGTGATCGCCGAAACCACCCAGCAGGCGATGCTGGGCGATGACTTCTCGATCACCAACGCCGTCATCTTGATCCTCACGCTGTTTACGACCGATATCGGCCTGTCCTACGTGAAGAGGTGGTGGCCTCGCGCAGCTCATATCATCGATGGTGTTCCAACCATTCTGGTGACGGATGGCGTCTACGACGAAGGCGCACTCAAAGGTGCCCGGCTGCAGAAGGAAGATGTCATGCAAGCGGCTCGAAGCCAGGAAGGCATCGAGAGCGTGACGGAGATAAAATTTGCCATCCTCGAAGTGAGCGGCAACATCAGCATCATCAAGAAGCAGAAATCCGGCTGACAATCGATCTCTGGCATCAAAAGATCAAACGTGATCTTGTCACATTACTGAGGTGGCTCTGACTGGGGAATGACCTAATGCCCGTATATGAAACGACGAGGCCGACGACGCGTTGCCCTTCCCACCCTGGGGCACTGCTTGAGGACATCATCCCTGCAACGGGAAAAACCAAGGTGGAAATCGCCAATCTGCTCGGAATCTCGCGCCAGCAACTCTACGATATTCTGAACGAGAAGAAGCCGGTTTCGCCCAATGTCGCTGCCCGACTTGGGAAATTGTTCGGTGATGGCCCGCAATATGGCTGCGCATGCAGGCTGCCTATGATGCTTGGCACGCCGAACGGGAGGTGGACGTCTCCAGCATCCCGACGATCAGGGCGGCATGATCAAAAGCGCGCTTATCGGCATTGCCGAGGCAGCAGCGAAAACATCGTGATGATCTTTCTGCTTTTTCGAGCGGGATGCGCTTCAGAAGGATAGGTCGAGCACCCTGCCCTCGAACAGACGGTCCCGGGAGCCTTCGAGATGCGCTTTCATCAGTCTCTGCGCATCGTCAGGTCGCCCGTCGGCGATCGCCTTGTAGATGGCGTTATGCTCTTCATAGACCTGTTCCAACCCTTGGCGGGGGCCGAGCAAAGAGAGGCCGTGGAGATGCATGCCGACGGCGATATGGGCCTTCAGCGCATCGATCGAGGCCGTGTAATAATGATTGTTGGCAGCCTCCGTCACCGCGCGGTGGAAGAGAAAATCAGCGTCGGTGCGGTGAAGCTGATGGCTGGTCGCCTCGCGCAGATCCGCAAGCGCGCTGGCGATCTTCTGGATCGCCTGCTCATTGCGGCGTTTGGCGGCAAAATAGGCCGCCGCCGGCTCGATCGTCAGGCGGAACTCGTAGCAGCGCTGGATATCGGCGATCGTCTTGACCGGTGAATAGGCAAGCTGCGTCGTCGGCGATCCATGCGCGCTGACGAAGGTGCCGGCGCCCTGCCGGGCATAGACCATGCCCTGATCGCGCAGGCGCGCCAGCGCATCGCGGACGATCGGCCGCGACACACCCAGCATCGAGGCAAGCTCATGCTCGCCGGGAAGGCGTGAATCCGGCGGATAGTTTCCGCCGCGGATACGCTCGAGCAACTGGTCGAAGACGCGGTCGACCAGCTTCACGGCCTTGCCGCGTTCGGGCTTGCCCGGCGGGCCGGCTACCGCGTTCAAAGATTCGCCATTCACTTCAGCCACGTCATTCTCCCCGGCGGTATCTTACTATGCCGCCCGATTCCAAAGGACTAGTCTTAGCAAACTATCGGGCTTGCCGAAGCCCCCCGACTTCACCGCGCACCGAAAATGCCGTCCGTCGGCTGCCGTGACATCGAACCACGGCACGCCGGCTTCGATTTCACCCTGCGGCGCCAACACTCTCACCCCGAGCGCCTGGAAAACGGCAAGGGCCGTATCGCCGCCACCGACCATCAGCATATCAGGCCTGGTATCGTCGATAACCGATCTGACGCCCGCCGCAAAACGGCGGGCGACCAATGCCGCATCGGTTGCCATATCGCCGGAGCAGCGCAGCAGCGCCGGCAGCGCCATACCCTCCCCGACTTCGACCTGCCCCATCGGCGCGTCCACCACCATGCGCAGGACACCCGAGGCTTGGAGCCGCTCCATCTGGATAGCGGTAATCGGGTCGCGCGAGCCAAAGGCAAACAGGGTGCGCCGGGTCGCCGCAAATTCCGGCACCGGCTGCCGCCCCATTTCGCCGAGCTGGCGGGCAAGCGCGGCCCCGAGGCCCCTTGCGCCGACCGCAAGTGTCGTCAGCCAGTCATGCCCCTCTGCGATCTGGTCGAGATCGCCATCGTCCTCGGCATCGGCAATCACGACGCCTTCCGCGCTGATTTCGAACAGCTCAGCGATCGGCAGCGGCTGGTTGATGCCGCGGCCGACGACACACCCTCGGTAGGTCAACCGCTCCTGATCGGGAATGGCGGGCGCTACTAGGATGGTCTTCCGATCGAATGCCTTCGCCAGCGCAAGGCTCTCGGCCGCGACATTTCCCTTGAGCCGGGAATCGATCTTCTTCATGACGACCGCGGGCTTCTCGCCACGAAACACCGCCGCCGCCGACCGTACTCTTTCGGCGGCTTCGCGCTCATCCAGCGCGCGGGAGGCGGTGTTGATGACGACAACGTCACAGCCGGTGGCGATCGCATCCTCTGCTGCCTCGACATCGACGGCAACCGCAACCGAAAGACCGGCTTCGACGAAGGGTGTGCCGGTATCGAGCGCGCCCGTCAGATCATCGGCAATGATGGCGGCCTTCAGCGTCATGCGGTCTGTCCGGTGTTGACCGCATGACAGGCGACGAGATGGCCGGGTTTTGTTTCCTGCCACGCGGGGACGACCTTGCTGCAGACATCCATGGCGATTGGGCAGCGCGTATGGAAACGGCAGCCGGATGGCGGGTTCAGCGGGCTCGGCACATCGCCCTGCAGGATCTGGCGCTGGCGGGTGCGCTCATGCTCGGGATCGATCTCCGGAACAGCCGACAGCAGCGCCCTGGTATAGGGATGCAGCGGATTGTCGAAGAGTTCCTCGCGGGTGGCAAGCTCTGCGAGCCGCCCGAGATACATGACGCCGACACGGGTGCTGATATGGCGCACGACCGCGAGATCATGGGCGATGAACAGATAGGTCAGCCCGTATTTTTCCTGCAGATCGAGCAGCAAGTTTATGATCTGTGCCTGGATCGACACGTCGAGCGCCGAGATCGCCTCGTCGCAGACGATGAATTTCGGCTGGCAGGCAAGCGCGCGGGCGATGACGACGCGCTGGCGCTGACCGCCGGAAAGCTCGTGCGGATAACGTTGGGCAAACCGAGTCGGCAGGCCTACATCAGTCAAAAGTGTCGCGACCCTGTCCTTCAGCTCGGCCTTGGTGCAGAGCTTGTGGAAGAGGATCGGCTCACCGATCGCCTCGCCCACCGTCATGCGCGGATTGAGTGTCGAATAGGGATCCTGGAAGACGATCTGCAGGTCGCGGCGAAACGGCCGCATCTGCTTCTCGTCGAGCGCCGCGAGATCCTGGCCCTTGTAGACGACCTTGCCGCTGGTCGCCTTGTAGAGGTTGAGAATGGTGAAACCGGTCGTCGACTTGCCGCAGCCGGATTCGCCGACCAGGCTCAGCGTCTCGCCTTCCATGATGTCGAGATTGACATTGTCGAGGGCATAGACGGTTGCTGAGCGTTCGCCGAAGGCGCCGAGCTTGACGTGGAAATGCTTGACCAGATTTTCGATCTTGAGCAGTGGTTGAGCGCCCATCACGCGGCCTCCTGCATTCTCTGGACGACGAAACAGGCGGCGCGGTGGTTGGCGCTGCCGCTCAACGGTTCGAGCTGCGGCACCTTCTCGTGACAGATGTTCTCGGCAAGCGGGCAGCGCGGCGCAAATGGGCAACCCTTCGGCCGGCGGCCAGGCTCCGGCGGCGTGCCGCCAATCGAGCTCAGCCGGCTTGCCGGCGGGTCCGAGAGCTTCGGGATCGAAGAAAGCAGACCGCGTGTGTAGGGATGGCTCGGTCGGGCATAGAGCTCGTCGACCGGCGCATCCTCGACCACCGTGCCGGCATAAAGCACGGCGACGCGATCGACGAGGCCGGCGATCAGCGCCAGATCATGGGTGATCCAGACGACCGACATGCCGAGCTTGGTCCTGAGATCCTTCACCAGATCGACGATCTGGGCCTGAATAGTGACGTCCAGCGCCGTTGTCGGCTCGTCGGCAATCAAAAGCTTCGGATTGCAGGCAAGGCCGATCGCGATCATCACGCGCTGGCGCATGCCGCCGGAAAGCTCGTGCGGATAGGCCTGCAGCCGTTCTTCCGGACCGGGAATGCCGACGAGACGCAAGAGCTCGACGGCGCGGGTGCGGGCCGCCGCCTTTTTCATTCCGCGATGATAGACCAGCGGCTCGCAGATCTGGTCGCCGACGCGCATGACCGGATTGAGCGAAGTCATCGGATCCTGGAAGACGAAGCCGATTTCGCCGCCGCGCACCTTGCGCAGCTCGCGATTCGACATCGTCTGCAGATCGCGGCCGTCGAATGTCGCCGATCCCTTGGTGACCTTGATCTTGTTCGGCAGCAGCCGCATCAGGCTCAGCATCGTCAGGCTCTTGCCGCAGCCGGATTCGCCGACCACACCAAGCGTCTCACCCTTGTTGACATGCAGATCGATGCCATCGACGACCACGGCCGGGCCGTTGCGGCCATCGATCTCGACGGTGAGGTTCCTGACATCGAGCAGGCGGTCGGTGCTTTTCGTATCCATCATTTGCTGCCCCGCGGATTGAGCGCGTCGTTGAGGCCATCGCCAAGGAAGCTGAAGGCAACAGAGGCAAGGCCGAGCACGGCCGCCGGAGCGGCGAGAAGGTGGGGATAATGCTGCCAGACACGCAGGCCGTCGGAGATCATGTTGCCCCAGCTCGGCGTTGGCGGATTGACCCCGACGCCAAGGAAGCTGAAGGCGCTTTCCAGCACCATCGCCGTGCCGAGACCGGCGCTGACCGAGACGATCAGCGGTCCCAGCGCATTCGGAATGACATAACGCTTGATGATGATCCAGTTCGACAGGCCGAGCGCCTGGGCCGCGGTGATATAGGGTCGGCTGCGGATCGACAGCACCTGGGCGCGCACGAGACGGGCATAAGGCGGCCAGGAGATCAACGCCATCGAGCCGAAGACGAGGATGAAATCCACCCACATGGTTTCGCGGTAGAAGGGATTGAGGGTCGCGAGGTAACGCGCCTCCATCCATTTGCTGATCGGCGATTTCAGCGAGGCGTTGATGACGACGACGAGCAGCAGGTTGGGAACCGACATCGTCACGTCGGTCAGCCACATGATGGCGCGATCGAACGGATTGCCGAAGAAACCGGCAACGGCACCGAGCACGAGACCGATCAGCACGGCGAAGACGGTGACGATGACGGCGACGAGGAAAGCGGTACGCGTGCCGAAGACCACACGGCTGAAGACGTCGCGGCCGAGATCGTCGGTTCCGAAGAGGTGGCTCATCGACGGCAGGACGTTGCGGGCGTTGAGATCCTGGCTGAGATAATCATAGGGGGTAAGATAAGGCCCGAAGATCGCCGTGAAGGCGAGGATCACGACGATGACGAGGCCGAAGATGGCAAGCCTGTTGCGCTTCAGCCGATACCAGGCGTCGCGCCACAGACTGACCGGCTCTTCGTCGGCTTCGATGGTGGAAAGAGGGATGGCGGACATGGTCAGCGGCTCCTTCTTGAATCATTGGCGCGCGGATCGAGCAGCGGATAGAGCACATCCACCAGGAGGTTCGACACCATCACCAGGAACGATCCGATCAGCGTGATCGCCAGAATGACGGGATAATCGGAATTGATCAGCGCCTGCACCGTCAACCGGCCGAGGCCCGGCAGGCCGAAGACGAGTTCGACGAAGATCGCGCCGTTGACGATGGTGATCATGATCAGGCCGAGCTGCGTGACGACGGGAGTCAGCACCGGCCGCAGGATATGGCGCAATGCCACGATGATCTCGGGCACGCCCTTGGCGCGGGCGGTGCGAACGAAATCCTCCGACAATACCTCGATGACGGCAGCACGCGTCTGACGCACGATCAACGCGATCGGCTGGAAGGAAAGGACGGTGAGCGGCAGCAGGATGCGGACATCAAAGATGCCGCCCCAGCCATAGGGCACGCTCGCACCCGGCAGCAGCACGATGAGGCCGACCATCAGCAGTGGACCGGCGACATAGGCTGGGATCGCCCAGAGGAAGAGTGCGGAGCCCAGAATGGCATAGTCGATGCGCGAATTCTGGTTGAGCGCGGCGATCATGCCGAGCGGGATCGCGATGACGGCGGTCAGGATGATGGAACAGAGGGCAAGCTGGAAGGAGACGGGTGCGGCAGCCGAGACCATCGCCCAGACGGAGCGGCCCGATGTCAGCGAATTGCCGAACTGGCCGTGCAGCAGGTTCCAGATGTAAAGGCCGAACTGGACGATGAAGGGTTTGTTGAGGCCGGCACTTTCGCGAATGGCTTCGATGCGCTGCGGATTATAGGCGACGTCGCCAGGCGCGCGCAGGAAGATCAGCTTGATCGGATCGCCGGCGCCATAGAAGGCCAGCGCGTAAACCGCCAGCATCACCACCAGAACGGACGGAATCCAGATGGCAAATCGGGTTAGCACGTAGCGCAGCAAGGCCACCTCCCACCTGTTGTTCGATGCGTTCCCGCTTTTAGCTGCGATCGCATCTCTTGTTCTTGAAACTTGCGCGAAGGCCTTGCGGCCTCCGCGCGGTTTATCGCCGACAGGGACGGTTTCCACCGATCAACCGATGGAAATGTTCCAGGGTTCTACGACCTGCCAGTCAAGGTTCTTTTCCAGGCCCTTGACGTCCTTGGTGGCCCAGCGCGACATCGCCTGAGAATACCATGGAATGAAGGCCCAATCCTCGCGGAACGCCTTCTGGGCTTCCTGGGCGAGAGTGATGCGCTGCGGATCATCTGCAGCCTTGGTCGTGGCTTCGGCAAGGGCACTGTCGACCTTGTCGTTCTTGTAGCCGCCGAGCTTGTTCTGCGCGTTCGACGAGGTCGAGGCGATGCAGCCCGCCAGATAGGAGACGGCATCCGGTACGCGAGTGCCGACGTCGTCGCGGAAGATCTGGACCGAATTCTGATCCGGACCCGCATAGGAATCCTGCTGCGGCTTCATGTCGACGGCTGTGATACCGAGATTCTGACGCCACTGCTCGGCGATGAACTGGGCGGCGGCCTGAATGGCCGGCGCCGAAATGCCGACGAACAGGATCTTCGGCAGGCGCTCCGGACCGCCGTAGGTCGATTCCGCAAGCAGCTTCTTGGCAGCCTCCGGATCATAGGGATAGGGCTCGAAGCCGGAATTCTCCGCACCCGGGACCGCATTGAGGATCTGGTCCGCCTTCTTATGCGGCCCGTCGGGATAGGAAGCCTTGAACAGGCCATCGCGATCGACGGCCATGATCAGTGCCTGACGAACCTTGGGATCGTCCATCGGCGCACGAGAGATGTTGAACCAGAAGTGCTGGCTGGTCGGGATCAGCGGGCCGGCGGAAAATTCCTGGCCGAGATCCTGGATGATGGTCGAGGTGATCAGCTCGGTATGGGCGTTGAACTCGCCCGACTTGATCAGCGATGTCGCCGTGACATTGTCCTCGATCGAGGTGATATCGATACGGGCAAGCTTCGGCTTCGGCCCGAAGAAGTTCTCATTCGGCTCGAAAGAGAGTTTGCCGGCGTCGATGTCGATGCTCGTGAGTTTAAAGGGACCGGAGAAGACCGGCTTGCTCTCTGGCTTGTACCAGTCGATGATCTCCTCGCCGTCGCTGCCGCGCGACTGCGATGCCTTGGTGATCGGCGCGATGTGGTTTGCCAGGCGCATGAAGAAGATCGGGTCTGCGGCAGCCAGCGTCACGACGACCGTTCCCTCGTCGGGTGTCGCGACACCGGTCAACTCGTTGCCGGAGCCAGCGGCGATTTCGGCGTAACCCTTGACCCTGCTCAGCACCTGGTCGGCGCGCTGGTTCTTAGTGTTCGGCATCGAGGAGACTTCCCACGATCCCTTGACATCCGCCGAGGTGATCTTGCTGCCGTCGGAAAAGACGGCCTTCGGGTCGATCTTGAAGGTCCAGACTGTGTTGTCGGCCGATTCCCAGTTGGTGAAGACGTAGGGCTTGATATTGCCTTGGCTATCGAAATACATCGGCGATGCCCACCAGATCGAATTCCAGCGGAACGTCCTGCCGCCGCCGCGCAGCGGCGACCAATCCTGGTCGAAGGCCGGATTTGCGACCTTCAGGACCTGGCCTTCATCGGCCATAACGATGCGGGCATTCATTCCGAATACGGTGAGGCCGACGCCGGCTGCAAGGCCGAGCTTCAGCGCGTTACGACGTGATATATTGGTTTTATCCGATTGATCAGACATGGCATTCCTCCCAGAGTGAATTCGGCAGCGCTCTCCCTGCACCTGCCAGGCGCAGCACAATCCGTTCCGTATCGTTCTCTCGTTATTGTAAATATGTCAACAAAAAATCGCAATTTTCATTCGAACAAAATTTTCCACTGAAAATATATAAGTTATAACAAATAGATAACTTTTTGCGGCGACATCACGGCATTTTGTCTTCTTGACAAAAGCGCGGCAATATAAAAGTTCTTTGCACTCCATCGCGACAGACGGATGTCAATTGCAATGCGCAGCGCCCCGGTCGAACACGGATCGGCAAGGCAGGACGCGCCGAGGAGGGCGGAATGAGCCATCATAGGATTACCGGCGTTTTCAGCGCCTCCGCAACGCCGCTGACGGCAGACAACAGGCCGGATTTCGCCCTTTTCACCGATCATTGCCGGCAGTTGCTGGCCGAGGGGTGCCATGGCGTGGCGCTGCTCGGCACCACAGGCGAGGCCAATTCCTTCTCCGGCGCCGAGCGCCGCGGCATTCTGGAAGCAGCACTGAAGGCCGGCATTCCCGCCGACAGGCTTTTGCCGGGCACCGGCGTCGTCGCCATTCCCGAGACTGTGGAATTGACCCGGCACGCGCTGTCGCTTGGCGTCACCAAGGTGGTGATGCTGCCACCCTTCTACTACAAAGGCGTCTCCGACGACGGTCTCTTCGCCGCCTATTCGCAGGTGCTGGAGAAGGTCGCCGACACGCGCTTGCAGGTCATCCTCTATCATATTCCGCAGGTCTCAGGCGTTCCGCTATCCATTCCGCTGATCGGGCGGCTGATTGCGGCCTTCCCGGAAACGGTCGTCGGCATCAAGGAATCTGCTGGAGATTTCAACAACATGCAGGCGATCATCGCCGCCTATCCCGGCTTCTCGGTGCTGGCGGGCGCCGATCCGCTGCTGCTGCCGTTGCTGAAGGCGGGCGGTGCTGGCTGCATCACCGCCACCTCCAATCTCGTGGCGAATTCGCTGCGCACCGTCTACGACCATGTCCATGACGAGGCGCGCGCCGCCGATGTCGAGGCGGCGCAAGCGCGCATCAACGCCTATCGCACGCTTTCCAATTCCTACGTCCAGATCCCGACCATCAAGGCGATGGTGGGGCTGAAGACCGGCAATCCCGCCTGGAAGCGCACGCGCGCGCCGTTGATGCCGCTCGGCGATGCCGACTATGCCGCACTCGCCGAAAGCTATGCCAAGCTGCCCTGAGGAGATCCGTCATGAGTTTTACCGGCCTGCCTTCGGAAGCCGTTCCGGCCCTGATGACCGGGGCCATCGCCCCTCACCCCGCCCTCGAGGGTCGTGCGGACGCCTATCTGCCCTCCCCTTGCATCCAGAACCATGCCGCAAATCTCGCTTTTCTGCCCGACGGCACGCTAACCTGCGTCTGGTTCGGCGGCACGATGGAGGGCATGGGTGATATCTCGATTTACATGTCGCGGCTGGCGCCGGGCTCCGAGCGCTGGTCCGTGCCGGAAAAGATGAGCGACGATCCAGAGAAATCCGAACAGAACCCGTTGATTTTCAACGCTCCGGACGGAAAAGTATGGCTGCTCTATACCTCGCAGACCTCGGGCAATCAGGACGGCTCGGTTGTCAAATGCCGGATTTCAGGCGATGGCGGCCAGACCTTCGGCCCGGTTCGTATCCTCTGCGACAGCCCCGGCACATTCGTTCGCCAGCAGATCGTCGTCAACGGCAAAGGCGACTGGCTACTTCCGGTGTTCCGCTGCGTCGGCCTGAATGGCCGGCGCTGGAGCGGCGATGCCGATACGGCTGCTGTGCTGATGTCGCGTGATGGCGGCGCCAGCTGGGAAATGCGCGATATTCCAGACAGCATCGGCGCGGTGCACATGAACATTCTGCCGCTCGGCGGCGACGAGATGATCGCCTTCTACCGCAACCGTTTTGCCGAAAACATCCTGTCCAGCCGATCATCCGACGGCGGCGAGACATGGAGTGCGCCCGAGCCCGCCGAATTGCCGAACAACAACTCCTCGATCCAGGCAACGATCCTGAATGACGGAGCAATCGCAATGGTTTACAACCATTCGAACGCCGGCATGTCGGACGCACGGCGCCAGTCTCTCTATGACGAAATCGAGGGTGGCGAGGCTGGAGAGACAGCCGTCGTTGCCGATACCAGCGCACGTAAGGCCGTCTGGGGTGTCCCGCGTGCGCCGCTGAGCCTTGCGATATCAAGGGATGGCGGCAAGAGCTTTCCGCGTCGCATCGATCTCGATACCGGTGACGGCTTCTGTCTCAGCAACAATTCGAAGGAGTCGCTGAACCGCGAATTCTCCTATCCCTCGATCGTCCAGGGCGGCGACGGCACGCTCCATATCGCCTACACCTACTACCGGCGCGCCATCAAATATGTGCGCCTCGCCCCGCAATTCCTGCCGTAAACAAAGCGGCAGCCGGAAAATTGTCATCCTGCATCCGCTCGCATGCGAAAGCATGCAGGATGACAACGGCTGCGTGTTGACTGACGAACGATTTGACAACAGGGTCGGATAATTCACCGTCGCCACAAAGAGATGGCCAGCCGGTGTCTGACATGTAGTTTTCATCATGACGGATTTCATAACACACTGATATCTTTATCGATACGCGCAGGACAACGCCGCCTTGAAGCGCGCGACCGAGCGCATATCAGATGATAAAAAATTCCGCTCGCTGGAATGTCGGCTTGACATTGATCTTACAACTTTACATTAAAGAGGGCAACGATAGTGCCGCAAGATCTTGCAGGGAGGACCGGTTCATGGCCAGCTTGGATTCGCCGATCACGATAGTTCGGCCGCATCTGATCGAATTCGGGGTCGGTACGGCGGGAAAGCTCGGCCAATGGGCTGCCGAAAAGGGCTATCGGCGCACGCTCGTCATCTCCGATGCGTTCAACGCCTCGCGCATCGACGTGCTGGATCTCAAAGGCGAGGTATCCGTCTTTGCCGAAGTGACGCCCGAGCCGGATACCGCCAATCTCGAAAAGGTCCTGGCGGCGGCAAACGCCGCCGATGCCGAGCTGATCGTCGGCTTCGGCGGCGGCAGCGCCATGGATCTGGCAAAACTTGCCGCAGTGCTTGCCGGTTCCGCCCAGACGCTGCAGGAGGTCGTCGGTCCGAACAAGGTGCATGGGCCGCGCAAGGTGGCGCTCGCCCAGGTGCCGACGACATCGGGCACCGGCAGCGAGGCCGGCATCCGTGCGCTCGTCACCGATCCGGCGACGATGGCAAAGCTTGCCGTCGAAAGCCTGCATATGCTGGCCGATATCGCCGTCATCGATCCTGCTTTGACCTTCAGCGTCCCTGCCCGCACGACGGCCGCCACCGGCGTCGATGCCATGGCCCATTGCGTCGAGGCCTTCACCAACCGCAAGGCCCATCCGATGGTCGACATCTATGCGATCGAGGGAACGCGCCTGGTCGGCAAATATCTCGCCCGTGCGGTCAGGGACGGCAATGACGCCGAGGCGCGCGCCGGCCTCTCGCTCGCCTCGCTTTATGGCGGTTTATGCCTCGGGCCAGTCAACACAGCTGGCGGCCATGCGCTTGCCTATCCCCTCGGCACGCGCTGGCATGTCGCCCATGGCGCGGCCAATGCGCTGATTTTTCCGCATGTTCTCGCCTTCAATACGCCGTCCGCGCCTGAGAAAACCAGGGCGGTGATGGAAGCGCTTGGGCGCGAAACCTCCGGGAACATCACCTCCGTCTTCGATGCGGCTTACGCTTTCTGCGCCGAACTCGGTATCGAGATGAAGCTTTCCGGTCTCGGCGTGCCGGAAAGCGATCTCGACGCCATGGCCGAAGACGCCTTTGCCATTCGCCGTCTGCTCGATAACAATCCGCGCGATCTCACGCGCGCCGACATTCGCTCGATTTATGCGGCCGCTTTCTAGGCCAAAAAGTTTTCAGAAGGAATTCGATCGATGGACAGGAATGCGAAAGTCGCGGTAACGCTCGGCGATCCGGCCGGCGTCGGCCCCGAGGTGATCGTCAAGGCCTTGGCAGCCCTTCCAAGAGAAGAGCGCCGCGATTTCGTCATCGTCGGCAATGTCGAAGCGCTGGAGCGCGCCGACCGCGTCAGCGGCACCGGACTGCGGTTCGGGCCTGCCGATGCACCTGATGACGACAGGATCGCCGTCGACGAAGTCGCGCTCGGCGCGGCCCTCCCCGAAATCGGCAGGGTCAGCCCCGTCGCCGGCGATGCCTCGGTGCGCTATATCACCCGCGCTGTCGATCTCGCCATGTCTGGTCAAGCCGATGTCATCGTGACCGCGCCGATCAACAAGGAAGCGATGAACCTCGCCGGCCATCACCATGACGGCCATACCGGGCTGCTCGCGCATCTCACCGGCTCGAAGAGCTCCTTCATGCTGCTTGCCTCCGAGCGGCTGAACACCATCCACGTCTCCACCCATATCTCGCTTAAGGGCGCGATCGAGCGCGCCAAGACCGAGCGGGTGCTCGCAACCATCGAAGCCGGCCATAGGCACTTCCTGCGGCTCGGCCGCAAGGCGCGCATCGCCGTCGCCGGCCTCAATCCCCATTGCGGCGAAAACGGCCTGTTCGGCACCGAAGACATGGAATTCCTGGCGCCCGCCGTCGAGCAGGCGCAGGCAAAGGGCATCGACGTCGTCGGCCCGATCTCGGCCGATACGGTGTTTGCCCGCGCCTATAACGGCGCTTTCGATCTGGTCATCGCTCAGTATCACGACCAGGGCCATATCCCGATCAAGCTCGTCGCCTTCGACACGGCGGTCAACGTCTCGCTCGGCCTGCCGATCGACCGCGTCTCGGTCGACCACGGCACCGCCTTCGACATTGCCGGCACCGGCAAAGCCAACCACGTCAACATGCTCTCGGCCATCGCCTATGCCAGGCTGATGGCCCGCTCGCCGCGGCGAGAGGGGTGATCGCGGCTTTCCAGAAGGACCGACAGGCGCCGATCGCCGACACAACGATGTCGAGCTTCGTTATGACACCTAATAGCAGAACCGGACTCTGTCGTTCAGGAACGTCCCGCCGTTGACGCACGAGCATTCCGCGCGTACATAGCTAGACAGTCTAGCCAGGAGCGGATTCGATTGAATGGCAACTGCAGGACGCCAAAAACCAATTTTCGAAGGTCGTGCAGAAGGCCCGACAAGAAGGGCCGCAGGTGGTGACCGTACGTGGCGAGCGCACGGCCGTCGTTCTGTCCGCCCGCGACTACGACGCCTTGCGCGCCGGTAGGCCGACGCTCGTCGACGACCTGCTCGGTGGCCCCGCCTGGGACGATGAGTTCGCCGATGCGGTCGAAGCACGCAACAAGACTCCGAGCCGCGACGTTGCGTTCTGATGTATCTGGTCGACACCAACATGGTCTCGGAGGCGCGACGCGGCACGCCGCAGGCGGTCTCCTGGCTGCGCTCCGTCGATCCGCTCAGCATCCACCTGAGCGCGCTGACGCTTGGCGAGATCATGCGCGGCATTGCCCTCAAACAGAAGTCGGATCCGAAGACCGCGGCGCATCTCACCGAGTGGCTGCGCAAGCTGCGTTATGATCATGGCGACCGGATCCTGCCGGTGACCGACGAGATCGCCGTCGAATGGGGCCGCATCGCCGCCATCCCGCCGCGTGGCGATATCGACGGGCTGATCGCCGCAACCGCAATCGTCCATGATCTGATTGTCGTCACTCGCAATGTCGGCGATTTCGACGACACCGGTGCAGCGGTGATAAATCCATGGGAGACGGACGCGTGAGCAGTCGAGGCAGCCACCTCCTCGTTTAAAATGGCCTCCTGTGCAGTGTGACCAAGCCCCATCTGTCCGGCGTTTTGATTTGCTCTGCGAAAACGTTAATTGCACCGCCAACCCATCACATGCCGAACAAACGGCGATCCCAGAAAACCGGTTGGTGAAGGCTTGTCGTGATCGACGGGAATTCCGGGTGGGCCGGATTGATCAGCACGTTGCGGTCGACGCGGGCGACGACGCTTGGCACCAGCAGGATGGCGCTGCGCTTTTCCTGGCGCCACCGCTCGCCGAAAGCCTTGCTGACGTTTGCCGGCATGCTGTCCCAGCCGGGCAGCGCGGGCTCGGAGAAGACCTCGTAGCTTAGCCCCCGCGGTAGGGTGATCGTGACATAGTGCTGGTTGGGCGGCAGCCGCCCGCTGCCATGGACGAGCTTTTCGAGCAGCGCCGTCGAATAGTGCTCGCTCGTATAGATGATCGGGCTGCCCGAAGTGTTCCACCGCCCCGGCGCGATGGTCGAGCCGGTGGCGTCGAAGATCGGATAGGTTCCATGGGGATCTCCGATGCGGATGGATGTCAGCGTTCGGTCGAGATGCTGTGCGCTCACGCAGCACTGCCGTATTTCAGGCTTCCGAGGATATCGAGCACGAGCTCGCCACCGATCTCGCTCTGGATGACCACGTCGATCGGCCGCCTGTCCTCCAGCATTGCATGCGGGCGAAACAGGAAATCACGTGCCTCGGTCTCGGTCTGCCAGACATCGAGTGCCGATCCCCAGACACGCGCGAGGCGGGCGAGTTTTATGCCCTCGTCGGAAGAGAGCCGATGCTTGGATTTGCGCCGCTCATAGGTGGCCTTCGGAACGAGCCTATATTTGAACTGGGTATCATCAGGCGCCAGAAGCAGCGCCATGCGATCAAGCGCCTTGACCGGCAAGCCTTCCTCGATGCTGGAGAGCAGGCCAAAGGCGGAACGCGACGCCGGTTCCCTGGCGGGCAGTCCGAGAACGTCGGCGATGACTGCAAATCCCATCATGGCAAAGCTCCTTTTCACTTGAGGTTATATTTAGCCTCAAGTGAGCAAATGTTCAAGAGTGCCATTCAGACAACGCGGGAGGCCTTGTCATATCCTGGAAGCGTCAGCGTTTCGGTGCCCGCACTGAACGGCTTTCAGTTTCGCCCCAGCTGCAGCCGACGGAAAATCCGCTCGATCTGGGCAACAGCGGCAAAAAAGACGATGCCGGAGAAAGAGGCGAGCACGACGGCGGCAAAGAGCCTTTCCGCCTGATAGTTGAATGTCGACTGGATGATGACGGCCCCGAGCCCCTGGTTCGAACCGATCCACTCCCCGACGATCGCGCCGATCACACAGGTGGTTGCAGAAATGCGCAGCGACGCAAAAAGCAAGGGGGCAGATCGTGGCGCGCGCAGGCGCCAGAACGTCTCCCACCCGCTCGCCGAAAGCACATGCATCAGGTCAAGCTCGCTCGTCGTCGCCAGATTGAGGCCCCGGGCCGTATTCACCAGGGTTGGGAAGAAGCAGATGAGAGCGGCGATGATGACCTTTGGCAGCATACCGAGGCCGAAGATGAGGATGATGATCGGCGCAAGCGCCAGCACGGGGATGGTGTTGAAGAGCAGGACAACGGGAAAATAGGCGGCCTGGAACCGCGGATTATAGACAAAGGCAATTGCCATGATCACGGCGAGACTGTTGCCCAGGAGGAAGCCGAGGCCCGCCTCACCCCATGTCGGGATCGCATTCGACAGAAGGAAGCGCCATTCCGTTCCGAGCGTACGCAGGATCGCCAGCGGTGTTGGAACGATATAGCTGGGAATACCGAGAGCCGGCACCAGCCATTGCCAGGCGAGAAGCAGCGAAAGGGCGCCGATAACGGGAAGGCCGATTGCCTCGGTGAGGGATAGCCGACGATGCGTCATGCAGCCGAACTCCCCTGCTGCAGCAATTGGCGCAGATGGGCTGCGGTCTCCTGGACATCAAGGCTCTCGCGCCGACAGAGGCCACGCTCGTCTTTCAACGGTGCAAGGTCGATCAGTGCCTGGACGCGGCCCGGATTGGCCGCCAGAACCAGCACGCGTCCGCCGAGATAGATCGCCTCGATGACGCTGTGGGTCACGAAAAGGATGGTCGTGCCGGTCCGGCGCCAGACGTCCAGAAGCTCGTCGTTCAGTCGTTCGCGCGTGATCTCGTCGAGCGCACCGAAGGGTTCATCCATGAGCAGGATATCCGGCTCGCATTGAAGCGCGCGCGCTATGGCGACGCGTTGGCGCTGGCCCCCTGACAGTTGGTGCGGGTACCGATCGGCCAGATGCGACAGGCCGACCAGTTCAATCCAATGGTCGGGCCGCGGATCGACCGATCGCGAGACGCTGTTCTTCCCCACCTGCAGCGGCAGCGCGACATTCTCCCTCACGGTCCGCCAGGGCAACAGCGTCGCGTCCTGAAAGACGAAGGCGACCTCGCGGCGCCGGCGCGCCTCCGACGCCGTTCTGCCGAGCACCGCCAGCTGCCCGTCAAGCGGCGGGAGAAGATCCGCCACCGCCCGCAGCAAGGTCGACTTGCCGCAGCCGGAAGGGCCGAGAATGGTCAAAAACTCGCCCCTGCCGACGCTGAGGTCGACGCCGGACAGAATGCGGGTCGTCTCGCCGGCGCCGGCATAACCGACAGCCAGATCCTTGGTTTCGATGGCCGCTGCTTCAGGCAAATCCGCTCTCACGCAATCTTCGGACGGTCGTCCGCCGTCATGTCGAGGATCCTGGTCGTATAGCAGTCCTCCAGCTTCGGCGCGCCGCTCTTGAACTGACCGATCTTGTCGTAGACGGAAATCTGCTCGGCAAGCGCGGCCGGATCGAAGCTGCCCCAACCATCCTTGCCGGTCGCTGCGTCGAAGCTCAGCGACAGGATGCGCGGCACCGTCTTCAGCTCTACGGCAAGGTCGAGCTGCGGATAGGCTTCCACCGTCAGTTTGACCGCCTCTTCAGGATGTTCATGCGTCCAGGCCCAGCCCTTGGCGACGGCACGCAGCACCTTTGCCAGTGTCTCGGCATGGCCGCTCACGGCATCGTCGGTGGCAAAATAGACATTGGCGTAGGAGGGCAGGCCCGTGTCCTTCATCATCAGATCGATGCGGTCGGGACCGATGATGGAAAGCGCCTGCGTGTTGGTGATCCACCCGGTGACTGCATCGACCTGGCCGGTCATCAGCGGCGTCATGTCGAAGCCGATATTGGTGATGGTCAGGCTCGATGGATCGATATCGTTCTTCAGCAGGATGGCATCGAGCACATAACGGGCTGTCGGCTGGATGCCGATGCGCTTGCCGACCATATCCTTGACGGTGCGGATCGGCGCCTTCGGCAGCGAATAGAAGGCGAAAGGCGCCATGCGGAAACCGCAGGCGAAGATCCTGATCGGCACGCCGGATGAACGGGCTAGAAGAAGCTGTGCCGAATCCGAGAACTGTCCGAGCTGCGCATCACCCGTGATCACGGGCGGCACCGTCGCCGAATTGGGACCGCCTGGGGAAAACTCGACGTCGAGACCCTCGGCCTGGAACAGTCCCCGCTTGACTGCGACGATATCGCCGATCTGTCCGTTGCTCATCAGCCAGTCATATTTGATGACGACCTTGGATGCGGCGGCTTTCGAGTGACGCGGCACGAACACGCTGATCCCTGCCGTCGCTGCAGCAAGGGCAAAGGCTCCGCCCTTCAGGACGGTACGCCTGCCGACCACGATTTGTTTGTCATCCCCGCTCATTTGCTTGCCTTTCCCCTTGTTGGATTGTTGGACGACCGGCCGATTGCGCTCGCTATTGCGGATCGATGTCACCGATCGGGCCGCCTGCGGACCACGCATAGATTTCCCAGAGATTGTCGTCAGGATCGGCGAAATAGACGCATCGCGCGTTCCAGACATAATCCTGCGGCGGCGCGTGGAAGAGCACGCCCGCAGCTTTCAGCTCCGCATAGGCAGCATCGACCTGCTCTGGCGAGGCGAGCTCGATGGCCGCGCAGGCCTTGTGCGCACCTGGAGGGGCACGGCGGCTTGAGACACCGGTATTCTCGGCAATATGCTCGATCTCCCACAGCGCCAATGTCACGCCCGCCCCTTTGAAATCGGCAAAGCCGGGAGCCCGGCGGCGAGGTTTGAAGCCAAGACGCTCGACATAGAAAGCCGATGCTTTGTCGATATCCTCGACCAGGAAGCAAATGTCGGTAATCGGATTGGTTTGGGCAAAAGCGGTCATATGGGCCTCCTGATGGGAAAAGCCTCGCAGACCGCAGCCTCAAGAGATTTCAAATTCGTGCGGTTGTCTTTCGCAAAGCTGCTGATCTGTCATCGGCAAGAGCCGGCTCAAAGACGGACCGAACGCTGGTATTCTTTCGGCGTCGCCCCGATCAGACGACGAAAGACGCTGGAGAAATGCGCCTGGCTGGAAAAGCCCGTGGCATAAGCGATGTTTGCAAGCGTCTCCTTGCCATCGGCGAGGTAGAGCCGTGCTCGTTCGATCCTGCGTTCGAGAACGAAGCGATGCGGCGCCATGCCGGCCGCCCGTTTGAATTCCCGGCTGAAGTGAAAGGGGCTCATATGGGCCACGCCGGCCAGCTCCTCGACACTCAGATCGGATTTGCCAAGCAGGTTCTCGATGTAATCGATCACACGCCGGAGATTGTCCGATGTCAGCGGACGGTCGCCGGCTTCAGGTTTGGCGCCCAGCAGTTTTACGACGCAGCAGGCGAGCGCCATCCCCAGATGCTGCATCAAAAGCAGGTCGGCGCGCCCGCTCTTCTCGGCGGCAAATGCGAGGGAGAGTGCGACCTGCAGCGTTGTCGGATCAGTCGTCGCGCTGAGCGCGTCACTATCCCAATGTTCGGGATCGAAGCGAGAGCCGCCGATGCCGCTGTAAAGCGCAGGTGACTGGAAGATCGAGATATAATCCGCCGCATCGCCATCGACTTCAAGGACGGTGGCGGCCGGTTGAAATCCCAGGGTGAACGGCGGCCTCTCAACTTTGCGGAATGCCCCGCTTCCAAGCCGATAGGCATATTTGCCGTGCGCCGTGCGGTTGATCGAAATTCTATGAAGGGAGCCCCTCGAAACCATTTGCCCCGCGGCGCTACGATAGGTCTCGACGATCATGTCGCGTTGAACAAAGGCCTTGTAGCCTCCGAGGGATGGCCGGCTTATTGAGAAAATCTGCGGGTCGATGTCGGGCATTGTTTCATTCTCCCTAGCAGGAGAGAGGCAAGTTGCGCGCCAAGTGGCGCGAAGCTTCGCGCTAGATATCAACGTCGCAGCATAAAACCCGACGGTGCCCAGAAAATCGTCATTTTACGCCTGCTGTCGCGCCACACGGCACCGCGGCCTAGCAGAGTTCGCCTTCGGCAAATTTGGTCGCATGCGCAAGAATTATGCAGTGCATGTTTCTTGATCGGTGGCCGTAGACCATCTGACCGCTCTGAAGACCGCCGAGGCATCCGAAATCATTCCCGGTTGGAGGAAACCGCGGCCAGGGATGAGCTTTCGCTCCATCCACTCTTTTCCCCGGAGATGGTTCTTTTGGAAATTCGTTCCTATCCACCGGCATTAATCCATTTAATCTATAGACATAATAATTGGAGAGAAATTGCGATGAGTATCGAAAAGTCCGAGAACGGTCTCGGAAGACGAGATCTGCTGAAACTGTCTGCCGCAGCCGGGGTCGCCGTCGCCGGTGCTTCGCTCATCGGGCAGAAGCCGGCTTTTGCCGCCGGCGAAGAACTGTCGCTGAAAGGCAAGCGCATCGCCATCAGCGCAACCGGCACCGATCACTTCTTCGACCTGCAGGCCTATAATGCCCAGATCGAGGAGGTAAAGCGCCTCGGTGGCGAGCCGATCGCCGTCGATGCCGGACGCAATGATGGCAAGCTGGTCTCGCAGCTGCAGACGCTGATTGCCCAGAAGCCGGATGCGATCGTTCAAATCCTCGGTACGCTCAGTGTCATCGATCCCTGGCTGAAGAAGGCGCGCGATGCCGGAATCCCGGTTCTGACCGTCGACGTCGGTTCGACCAATTCGATCAACAACACCACCTCCGATAACTGGGGCATCGGCAAGGATCTGGCGCTGCAGCTCGTCTCCGATATCGGCGGCGAAGGCAATATCGTCGTTTTCAACGGCTTCTACGGCGTAACCCCCTGCGCGATCCGCTACGACCAGTTGGTCAATGTCGTCAAATATTTCCCGAAGGTGAAAATCCTCCAGCCGGAACTGCGCGACGTCATCCCGAACACCGTGCAGGACGCCTTCACGCAGATCACGGCCATCCTCAACAAATATCCCGAAAAAGGTTCGATCAAGGCGATCTGGTCGGCCTGGGACATTCCGCAGCTTGGTGCGACCCAGGCTTTGGCTGCCGCCGGACGCACGGAGATCCGCACCTACGGTGTCGATGGCAGCCCGGAAGTGCTGCAACTCATCGCCGATCCGAATTCGCCGGCCGGCGCCGATGTCGCCCAGCAGCCGGCGGAAATTGGCCGCACCGCCATCCGCAACGTCGCCAAGCTGCTCGCCGGCCAGACCCTGCCGCGCGAGACCTATGTTCCGGCCCTGCTCGCCAACAAGACCAATGTCGGCGAAGTCACCAAGAAGCTCGGCATCGGCTGACACCGAACACGAGCGATCCTGCCATGCCGGATCGCTCGGAATCTGCCCACCCGGAGAGATCGACATGACGGCCATTTCGTTGAAGCAGCCGGTGACGGCACGCGACGACATCATTCGCTTTGAAGGCATCGTCAAGCATTTCGGCGGCGCGCAGGCGCTTGCCGGTGCGTCGCTGATCGTCAGGCGCGGCACCATCCACGGTCTCGTCGGCCAGAACGGCGCCGGCAAATCGACGCTGATCAAGCTGCTGGCCGGTCTTCATCAGCCCGATGGCGGCCGGATCGAGATCGAAGGGCAAACATTCGACAGACTGACGCCGCATCTAGCCGAAGAGCTCGGTATCCACTTCATTCACCAGGATCGGCTGCTGGTGCCGACCTTCACTGTCGGCGAAGCCCTGTTCCTTGGCCGGGAACCGCGGATATCGGGCACGCCGTTCCTCGATCGCCGACTGATGCAGCGCCGGGCATCTGACATTCTCAACGACTATTTCGGTATCCGGTTGCCGAACGCCGCCTTGATCGGCGAATTGTCGACGGCCGAAAAGCAGATCGTGCAAATCACCCGCGCCCTCCTCAATCAGCCGAAGGTGCTCGTCTTCGACGAGCCGACGGCCGCATTGGTGCGCCGCGAGGCCGATATCCTTTTCCGGCTGATCCGCCGTCTGCGCGACGAGGGCGTCACCATCATCTATATCTCGCATTACCTGAACGAAATCGAAGAGCTCTGCGACCACGTCACCGTGCTGCGCAACGGGCTCGACGTGGCCTCCCTGCCGATCGGGGAGACTTCCGCCGGTGCGATTGCCCGGCTGATGGTCGAGCGCGACATCAAGGAAATGTTTCCGAAGCCGCAAGTGACGCCCGGCGAAGACATCCTCAAGGTCGAGCAGCTGTCGGCGCCGGGGAAATATAGCGACATCAGTTTCACGCTTCGCCGCGGCGAGGTGCTCGGCCTTACCGGCCTGCTCGGCTCCGGCGCAAAGGAGCTGGTCCGCGCGCTCTTCGGTCTGGAGACCCCGGCTTCCGGCCATATCGAGATCAACGGCAAGGCTGCCCGTTTCACCAATCCCACCCAGGCGGCCGGCCGCGAAATCGCCCTAGTGCCGGAAGATCGACGTCGCCATGGCGTCGCGCTCGACCTCAGCGTCGCGGAAAATATCAGCCTTTCGAGCCTTGGCCGCTTCACACGTTTCGGCTTTCTCGATCGCAGGCGCGAACAGAGAGAAGTCGACGCTCTGATTTCGCGGCTGCAGGTGAAGACCAATGGGCGAGATGCTCTGCTGCGTACGCTTTCGGGCGGCAACCAGCAGAAGGTGGCCATCGCCAAGTGGCTGAGCCGCCGTTCCGAGGTCTATCTGCTCGACGAGCCGACGGTCGGCGTTGATATCGGCTCCAAGGTCGAGATCTACACGCTGATCGGCGAACTCGCGTCGCGCGGCGCCGGCGTCATCGTGCTGTCTTCGGATCTGCCCGAACTGATCGGCATCACCGATCGCATCCTGGTGCTCTTCCGCGGCCGCGTGGCGCGGGAATTCATCTCGTCGGAGACCACGGCAGATGCGGTGCTGGCTCAATCGACCGGATCATCCGAGGGACAACGCCATGTCGGCTGAAGTGGAATTCGCGCCTTCCGGTTTTTCCGCTGCCGAACTGCCTCCCCGGCCGGCCGGCAATATTGCAGCTGCGGCATTGCGCTTCGGATCGCTGATCGCATTTGCCGCCATCCTGATCATTTTTTCGCTGACCGCACCCTATTTCCTCAGCATCGGCAATATCGGCAACGTGCTCGGCCAATCGGCCATCTCAGGTGTGCTTGCCATCGGTCTGACGATCGTGCTGATCGCCGGCGGCTCCAATGTCGTCACCGGCGGGATCGACCTGTCGCTCGCGGCCAATATGGGCCTGAGCGCCGCCGTCTACGCGAGCCTGACACAGTTCGGCTACGGCGATGCGACGGCGGTTGCCGCTGCGATCCTCACCGGCGCGTTGATCGGCACGGTCAATGCCATTGCCGTCGTCTATGCCGGCATCGTGCCGCTGCTGGCCACGCTGGCCGTCATGAACGTCGTCGCCGGCCTGGAATTGGTGCTGACCGGCAATACCGTCCTGCCGGCTTCGACGCCATTCCTGTCGGCGCTCTCGGCCTCGGACGCTTTCGGCATCCCGGTTCTCGCCTATGTGCTCCTCGCCTTCACGGCCATCACCACGGCGATCGTGCAATATACGCCGCTCGGCCTGCGTCTCTATGCCGTCGGTGAATTTCCGGATGCAGCGCGTGCCGCGGGTCTGCCGCTTCGACGGCTACTCGCCGGCGCCTTCGTCGCCAGCGGCGTCTCCGGCGGCATCGCCGGCATCCTGTGGGTTTCCTATCTGAGCGGCAGCACGACCGGCGCCGGCGAGATGCTGTTGCCGGTCGTCGTGACGGCCCTACTCGGCTCGGTCTTTTCGCGCCGGCTGGTTCCAACGGTCACCGGGACGCTGCTTTCGGCCCTTTTGGTCGGCTTCCTGGTTAACGGTTTCCAGCTGCTGAACATTTCGAGCACGCTGGTCAGCGGCGTCCAGGGTGTGCTCATTCTCATCGTCGTTTCCGCGACCACGCTGCTGCGCCGGCAGGAGGCCTGACCATGTCGCTCCAGACCCCTCCCCTCGCCACCATAGGCTTGCCGCGTCTGATCGCCGGCGGCCTGGTGCGCTATGGGCTGATCCTCGCCCTGATTGCGGTGTTTGCCGCCTTTTCCGCGGCAACGCCGACGTTCCTGACGCCCGCGAACTTGCAGAGCATCCTGGTCAACAATTTCACGCTGCTTGCCATCGTCTCCATCGCCATGACCTTCGCCGTCGCGTCGGGCGGCATCGATCTTTCGGTGGGAACGGCAATGGATTTTGCCAGCTTCGCCTTGGTTTCGCTCGTCCTCGCCGGACAGCCGGTGGCAGTCGCCGCACTCGCGGGACTGGCCGCCGGAGCGTTCGTCGGGGCCTTCAACGCGCTCTTGATTTCAGGGATCGGTGTGTCGCCGTTCCTCGCCACGCTCGGCACGCTGTTCATCGGCCGCAGCGTGCAGCAGCTGCTGACCAATGGCGGCAATCCGGTCTATCTGCCGCCGAACGGCGTGCCGGAAGCCTTCCGTTTCCTCGGCCATGGGACGATTGCCGGCTTTCCGGTACCGCTTGCCGCTGCCATCGTCGTCATCGCGGCGGCTGCCGTTGTCTTTGCCCGCACGCGCTTCGGCCGCGTCATCCTGTCGATCGGCATCCAGCCGGGCGTCGTGCGCTATTCCGGCATCGCCGCGCCGGCCCATGTCGCGGTGACTTTCATGCTGGTCGGGTTGATCGCGGCAATCGCCGGACTGATCCTGACCGCAACCGTCACCACCTACATCCCCTCCTCGGGCAATGCCTTCCTGCTGAATGCGATCGGCGCGACCTTCATCGGCACGACGCTCAGCCCGCTCGGACGGCCGAATGTGGGCGGGACCGTTCTCGGCGCGCTGCTGCTCAGCATCGTCGCCAATGGGCTGCTGCTGACCGATCTGAACTTCTATTGGCAGCAGGTCGGCACGGGAACGCTGATCTTCGCCGTGCTCGCCCTCAGCTTCATCAACAGAAAGGCCGCCGGCGCCGCTTAAGAGAAGTTGCGTCTCCTCGGAAGTGGTTCTATCCCGCCGAGGCGTCCGAAATCATTCTGGATACGGCATTCTTCCAGCCGATGATCTTGCCCTGCCGCTCGGTCTCATCCATCGAAGGGCTGAAGCGGCGGTCGCAGGCCCAGGCTTTCGCAAAATCCCGCTTGCCGGGCCAGATGCCGGCTTTCGAGCCGGCAAGCCAGGCTGCGCCGAGCGCCGTCGTCTCGCGGATCGCCGAGCGGTCGACAGGGTTTCCGGTCATGTCGGCTAGGCACTGCATCGTCCAATCCGAATCCGCCATGCCGCCATCAACGCGCAGCACCGTTTCCAGCTGGTTGGCGCCCCAGTCCTTCTTCATCGCCACCAGCAGATCGAGCGTCTGGTAGGCGACGGATTCAAGCACGGCGCGGGCAAATTCCGCCGGCCCGCTGTTTCGCGTCAGACCGAAGATCGCGCCCCGCGCCGCCGGATCCCAGTAAGGGGCGCCGAGGCCGGTGAAGGCCGGAACGATATAGACTTGCTGTCCGGGATCGGCCTTGGCGGCAAGCACCCCTGCATCGGATGCCCGACCGATGATGCCGAGGCCGTCGCGCAGCCATTGCACGGCAGCACCGGCGATGAAGATCGAGCCTTCGAGCGCATAGGTCGTCTCGCCGTCGAGCCGGCAGGCGATCGTCGTCAACATCCGGTTGGAGGAGGAAACACGATCCCGGCCGGTGTTCAACAGGGCAAAGCAGCCGGTGCCATAGGTGGATTTCATCATGCCGGGCTCGAAGCAGGCGTTGCCCAGCGCGGCCGCCTGCTGGTCACCGGCGACCCCGAGGATCGGAAGCTCCGCGCCGAACAGTGTCTTGTCGACGCGGCCGAAATCATCGGCACATTCCCTGACGTCAGGAAGCATGGCGGACGGAATGCGAAGAATGCCGAGAAGCTCCTCGTCCCAGGCACCGTCATCGATATTGTAGAGCAGCGTTCTCGACGCATTGGTCGCATCGGTGGCATGCAGGCGTCCATGAGTCAGATTGTAGATCAGCCAGCTGTCGATCGTGCCGAAGCAGACATCGCCGGCCTCGGCCTTCTCACGCAGGCCGTCGACATTGTCGAGCAGCCAGCGCAGCTTCGTCCCGGAGAAATAGGGGTCGAGCAGCAGCCCCGTCTTGGCGCTGAACAGCCTCTCGTAGCCGTCTGCCTTCAGGCTCTCGCACATTTCTGCGGTGCGCCTGTCCTGCCAGACGATCGCGCGGTGAAGCGGCTTTCCTGACCCGCGATCCCAGACGACCGCCGTCTCACGCTGGTTGGTGATGCCGATCGCGGTGATATCGGCCGCATCAAGTCCAGCATCGGCGATCGCCTTGCGCACCGTATCGACAACGGATCGCCAGATTTCGGCGGCGTCGTGCTCGACCCATCCGGGCTGCGGATAATATTGGGTGATCTCCGCCTGCGCCGAGCCGGCCATTTTCATGTCGCCATCGAAGATGATGGCGCGCGACGATGTCGTGCCCTGGTCGATTGAAAGAATATAGCCGCTCATATCCGTCTCCGGCTCGCACGAAACCGCTCCGCCTGCAGAAGACAGCAGGACGCGGACGTTTCATGAGAGAAAGATTGTGGGTGCCACCGGCTTGTTGCCGGTGGCAGGAAGTGATGGCCGGAAGCCTCGTCGCCTCCGGCCTGGTCCGCCTTACTACTTCTGCCAGCTCTTGACGAGTTCGTCGTAGTTGACAGTGACCGGCTTGTCCTTCTCGTTCTCGATCTTCAGCTGCGGGGCAAGGTTGCCGTTCTTCACCGCATCCGCGTTCCAATAGGCGAGATCATGCTCCTCGGCGAGCTTCGGGCCGATGTCACCCTGGACCTTGGCGCGTTCCAGTCGTTGCAGCACCTTTTCCTGTTCGGCGCAGAGCGAGTCCATCGCCCCCTGCGCCGTCTTGGCGCCGGAAGAGGCATCACCAATCGCCTGCCACCAAAGCTGAGCGAGCTTCGGATAGTCAGGAACGTTCGTACCGGTCGGCGACCACTGCAGGCGGGCCGGCGAACGATAGAACTCGATCAGACCGCCGAGTTTCGGCGCACGATCGGTGAAGGATTTGTGATCCAGCGTCGACTGGCGAATGAAGGTCAAGCCCATGTGGCTCTTCTTCACGTCGACGGTCTTCGAGGTGACGAACTGGGCATAGAGCCAGGCCGCCTTGGCGCGGTCGTCAGGCGTAGACTTCATCAGCGTCCACGAACCGGCATCCTGATAGCCGAGCTTCATGCCGTCCTTCCAGTAGACACCATGCGGGCTCGGTGCGAAACGCCATTTCGGCGTGCCGTCCGCATTGACGACCGGCAGGCCTTCCTTGACGAAATCGGCTGTGAAGGCCGTGTAGGTGAACATCTGCTGGGCGACTTCGCCCTGCGATGGGACCGGGCCGGACTCGGAGAAGGTCATGCCCTGGGCGGCAGCCGGTGCATAGGCCTTCATCCAGTCCAGATATTTCTGGATGGAATAGACCGCAGCAGGGCCGTTGGTATCGCCGCCGCGCGCGACGCACGAGCCGACCGGACGGGAGTTCTCGTCGACCTTGATGCCCCATTCATCGACCGGCTTGCCGTTCGGGATGCCCTTGTCGCCGTTGCCGGCCATAGACAGCCAGGCATCGGTGAAGCGCCATCCGAGCGATGGGTCCTTCTTGCCGTAGTCCATATGACCGAAGACCTTCTTGCCGTCGATCTCGCGGCCGGTGAAGAACTCGGCAATATCCTCATAGGCCGACCAGTTGACCGGCACGCCGAGATCGTAGCCGTACTTCGCCTTGAAGTCCGCCTTGTTCTTCTCGTCGTTGAACCAGTCGTAACGGAACCAATAGAGGTTCGCGAACTGCTGGTCAGGCAGCTGGTAGAGCTTGCCGTCAGGCGCCGTGGTGAAGGACTTGCCGATGAAGTCGTCGATGTCGAGGCCGGGATTGGTGACATCCTTGCCTTCGTTGGCCATCCAGTCGGTCAGCGAGCGGGCCTGCTGATAGCGCCAATGGGTGCCGATCAGGTCGCTATCGTTGATATAGGCGTCATAGATGTTTTCGCCCGATTGCATCTGCGTCTGCAGCTTCTCGACCACGTCGCCTTCGCCGATGAGGTCGTGCGTGATTTTGATGCCGGTGATCGCCGTGAAGGCGGGCGCCAGCACCTTCGATTCGTATTCATGGGTCGTGATAGTTTCGGACACGACCTTGATGTCCAGGCCGGCGAAAGGCTTTGCAGCATCAACGAACCACTGCATTTCCTTTTCCTGGTCGGCGCGCGGAAGCGCCGAGAGATCACCGACTTCCTTGTCGAGGAACGTCTTGGCCTCGTCCATGCCGGCATAAGCCGATGCTGTCATTGCCAGCAGCAAGCCTGCTGTCGTCGTCAATAAGTGCCTTCGCATAATATCCTCCCAGGGTTTGCGATTGCAGTCACGTCTCAGGCGGCCGGTACCCCCGGCCATCTGTCTTCTCCTTGCCGTCACACGTAGCGGAAGACGCCGATGGCGTAGACCACGGAGATGGCGAGAGCCCACCACAGGTTAGGCCCACCGAGCCCAAGCCATGCAAGATGAATGAACGCTGCTCCCAGCAGCGAAATGAAGAGCCGGTCGCCGCGGGTCGTCTCGAAACGCAGCACGCCCGTGCGCGGCGAGCCGCCCGGCGAAAAATATTCCCAGACACTCATGGCGATCAGAAGCGCCAGGATCGTCAGGAAGAACAGCGTCGTCGGCAGCGTCCAGGCCATCCAGGAAAAATTCATGACCGTCTCCTCCTCAAACGCGCCCGAGCGCGAAGCCCTTGGCGATGTAGTTGCGGACGAAATAGATGACGAGTGCGCCCGGAATGATGGTGAGCACGCCGGCCGCTGCCAGCACGCCCCAGTCCATGCCCGAGGCGGAGACCGTTCGCGTCATGATCGCCGAGATCGGCTTTGCCGCCGTCGTCGTCAGCGTGCGGGCCAGCAGCAGCTCGACCCACGAAAACATGAAGCAGAAGAAGCCCGCGACACCGACGCCGCTGGCGATCAGCGGAATGAAGATCTTGATGAAGAAACGCGGGAAGGAATAACCGTCGATATAGGCGGTCTCGTCGATCTCCTTCGGCACACCGGACATGAAGCCTTCGAGGATCCAGACGGCGAGCGGCACGTTGAACAGGCAGTGTGCAAGGGCCACGGCGATGTGCGTGTCGATCAGGCCGAAGGCCGAATAGAGCTGGAAGAACGGCAGCGCGAAGACCGCCGGCGGCGCCATGCGGTTGGTCAGCAGCCAGAAGAACAGGTGCTTGTCGCCGAGGAAACGGTAGCGCGAGAAGGCGTAGGCTGCCGGCAGCGCCGCAGCAACCGAGATCACCGTGTTCATCACCACATAGATGATCGAGTTGATATAGCCATTATACCAGGACGGATCGGTAAAGATGACCGTGTAGTTGCGCAGCGTCGGGTTCGTCGGCCAGAGCGAGAAGGCGCCGGTGATCTCGGAATTCTCTTTGAAGCTCATATTGACGAGCCAGTAGATCGGCAGGATCAGGAAGATGATGTAGATCGTCGGAACGAGCCAGGAGAGGCTGCCTGCAGGTTTGTATTTGTTGGTCATATTCTCGCCCTCCCTTTTAGCTCGCGTCGCTGCTGGTCATCACGGTGTAGAATACCCATGAAAGCAGCAGGATGATGAGGAAGTAGATGATCGACATCGCCGCCGCCGGGCCAAGGTCGAATTGGCCGACGGCCATCTTCACGAGGTCGATGGAGAGGAAGGTCGTCGAATTGCCGGGCCCGCCGCCGGTGACCACGAAAGGCTCGGTATAGATCATGAAGCTGTCCATGAAGCGCAGGAGCACGGCAATCAGCAGTACCCGCTTCATCTTCGGCAGCTGGATGTAGCGGAAGACGGACCAGCGCGAGGCGCCGTCGATCTTGGCGGCCTGGTAATAGGCGTCCGGGATCGACACCAGGCCCGCATAGCAAAGCAGCACGACGAGGCTTGTCCAGTGCCAGACATCCATGACGATAACCGTCACCCAGGCATCGATGGGATCGCGGACATAATTATAGTCGAGGCCGATGGCTTCGAGCGTGTGGCCGAGCAAGCCGATATCGACGCGTCCGAAGACCTGCCAGATGGTGCCGACGACGTTCCACGGAATGAGCAGCGGCAGCGCCATCAGCACCAGGCAGACGGGAACGCCCGGTCCTGATTTCGGCATGTTGAGCGCGATGAAGATGCCAAGCGGAATCTCCAGCGCCAGGATGATGAAGGAGAACAGCAGATTTCGCTGGAGCGATTCCCAGAAGCGGTCGGAATGCAGGGTCTGGACGAACCAGTCGGTACCGGCCCAGAAGAACTCGTTGTTGCCGAACGTATCCTGCACTGAATAATTGACGACGGTCATCAGCGGGATGACGGCCGAAAACGCCACGAGCAGCAGCACCGGCAGGACCAGAAACCAGGCTTTGTTATTCCACGTCTTCTGCATGGTTCAGGCCTCCCTGCCGACACGCCAACTGTCGGCGTAGATGCTGATGGCGGACGGATCAAAGGTGACGCGGGCGTCCGCGGGAATGTCGGCGTCTTCAGTCACGACGATGGCGATCGGCTGGCCGGCAAAGCGGGCGCGCACGATCTTCTGCCGACCGATATCCTCGACCTTGCTGATCGTGACCTGCATGCCCTCCCGTCCGAGGCGAATGAATTCGGGACGGATTCCGAGTTCGGTTTTGGCCGTGCCTGACGTCTTCGGCGCGTAATCCAGCGTCAGGGTCTCGTCTCCGACCTTAACAGCGCTGCCCTCGATCCTGGCCGGCATGAAATTCATGCCCGGCGAACCGATGAAATATCCGACGAAGGTATGGCTCGGCCGCTCGAAGAGCTCGGCCGGCGTGCCGATCTGGACGATCTGGCCGTCATACATGACGACGACCTTCTCGGCGAAAGTCAGCGCCTCGGTCTGGTCGTGGGTGACATAGACCATGGTGAAGCCGAACTGCTTGTGCAGCCGCTTCAGCTGCGAGCGCAGCACCCATTTCATATGCGGGTCGATAACGGTCAGCGGCTCATCGAACAGGATGGCGTTGACGTCGTTGCGCACCAGTCCGCGGCCGAGCGAGATCTTCTGCTTCTGGTCAGCGGTCAGGCCCTGCGCCTTGCGCCTGGCCCAGCCGGCGAGATCGATCATTTCGAGGATATCGCGGACACGCCGGTCGACATCCGCCTCGGCCACACCGCGGTTGCGCAGGGGAAAGGCGAGATTGTCGTAAACGGTCATCGTGTCGTAGATGACGGGGAACTGGAAGACCTGGGCGATGTTGCGGCTCTGCGTCGAAAGGTTCGTGACATCGTTGCCGTCGAAGAGGATGCGGCCGTGCGAGGGCTGTAGCAGCCCGGAGATGATGTTGAGCAGCGTGGTCTTGCCGCAGCCGGAAGGGCCGAGCAGCGCATAGGCGCCGCCATCGTTCCATTCGTGGTCGACTTCCTTCAGCGAATAATCCTTGTCGGACTTCGGATTGGCGCCGTAGGCGTGGCGGATATGGTCGAGGGTGATGCGTGCCATTGTGCTCTCCTACGCCTTTCCAGCTGCTGCAGTAGCGCGGCCGGCCGCAGCGATGGCGCGGCCGTCGCTGCCGAAGGCCATCAGGTGGCGAGTGTCGAGAAAGGCCTCAACTTCCATGTCGGGATCGATGTCGTGAATGCCGTGCGCCAGCATCACCCAGCGCACACCGTCATATTCCAGGTGAACGAAGCTCTCCGAGCCGGTGATTTCGGAAACCAGCGTACGCGCCTGCAGGCGGGCCGCGTCGCCGGTCTGCGGCGCAAGGCCGAGATGATGCGGGTGAAAGGCGATGGTGGCGGGACCATCCGGCACGACGGCCAGATGCGAGGGAACCGAGATCGTCACCCCGCTCGGACGCGTGAACACATTGCCGGATTTCGTGACGTCGAGGGTGTTCAGCGGCGGATCGGCGAAAATGCCGGCGGTGGCGAGATCGACGGGTCGGCGATAGACCTCGATCGTCGGCCCGAACTGGGTCACCCGGCCCTGGTTCAGCGTTGCCGTATTGCCGCCAAGCAGGAGCGCCTCGGAAGGCTCGGTCGTCGCATAGACGAAGATCGCGCCGGATTGGGCAAAGATCTTCGGCAGTTCCTCGCGCAGTTCCTCGCGCAGCTTGTAATCGAGATTGGCGAGCGGCTCGTCCATCAGCACGAGGCTGGCATTCTTGACGAGTGCGCGCGCAAGCGCCGTGCGCTGCTGCTGGCCGCCGGACAGATTGAGCGGGGTGCGGTCGAGATAGGGCGTCAGCTTCAGCAGCTCGGCCGCCTTGCGCACCTCACGGTCGATCGTCGCGGCATCCTTGCCCGATATGCGCATCGGCGAGGCGATGTTGTCGTAGACGGTCAGCGCCGGATAGTTGATGAACTGTTGGTAGACCATAGCGACGTTGCGCTTCTGCACCGGCATGCCGGTGACGTCAGTGCCGTCGAAATGGATGGAGCCGCCGGTCGGCCGGTCGAGCCCCGCCATCAGCCGCATCAGCGAGGTCTTACCCGCGAGCGTCGGCCCGAGCAGGACGTTCAGCGTGCCCCGCTCGAGAACCAGGTCGGTCGGATAGATATGATAGTCCGCGCCCACCATCTTGGCGGCGTTTCGCAGTTCCAGCATTCCGATTCCCGTGCCTCCACGCATCGGGACCACATGGCTCCTACCCGGCCATCGCCGGCATGGCAGCCATGTACTCCTCCAGTGACTGGGCCTGCTCCCTCGAAAGGCGCAGACCATCCTTTGTTCTCCTCCACAGCACGTCTTCGGCGTGCCGGGCCCATTCCTGCTCGACGAGATAGGTGACCTCTGCCTCGTAGAGATCGCCGCCGAACAGCCGTCCGAGATCGTCGATGCCGCGGGCATCGCCAAGTAACAGCTCTGCCTTTGTACCGTAGCGGCGCACCAGCCGGCGGGCATGCCGATCGGCGAGGAACGAATAACGCCGCTTGAGCTTGTCAACCTGCGCCTCGTAACCCCGGACAGGGAAATCGCCGCCCGGCAGATGGCTTTTGGCCGTCCACGGGGCGCCTTTGGCGCCGATCGCAGCACCGATCTTCTCCAGCGCATGTTCGGAAAGCCGGCGATAGGTGGTGAGCTTGCCGCCGAAAACGTTGAGCAACGGCGCAGCGTCACCCTCGCCTTCCAGCTTCAGCACATAGTCGCGCGTCGCCTCCTGCGCCTTCGAGGCGCCGTCGTCATAAAGCGGCCTGACCGCAGAATAGGTCCAGACGATATCCTCCGGCCTGACCGGCTCCTTGAAATATTCCGACGCCGCATTGCAAAGATAGACGGTCTCTTCCTCGGAGATTCGGACATCCCGGGGATCGGCGGTGTAGTCGCGATCCGTGGTGCCGATCAGGGTGAAGTCACCCTCATAGGGAATGGCGAAGATGATGCGGTTGTCGGGATTCTGGAAGAAATAGGCTCTCACATCGTCGAATTTCTTCTTCACGACGATATGGCTACCCTGGACGAGGCGGACATGATGGGCTTCGTTCTGGCCAAAGGCGGAACGAATGACATGGTCGACCCAGGGACCGGCAGCATTGACCAGCATGCGGGCCTGATGGCTGTCATTGCGACCGGAGACGGTATCGGTGGTCTCGATCTGCCACAGCCCATTCTCGCGCCTTGCCGACACCACTTTGGTGCGCGGCATGATCTGCGCGCCTTTGTCGGCCGCGTCTCGGGCGTTCAGCACCACCATGCGGGCATCGTCGACCCAACCATCGGAATATTCAAAGGCCTTGGAAAACAGCGCTTTCAGCGGCTTTCCGGCCGGATCGCGGCGCATGTCGAGCACCGATGTCGGCGGCAACAGCTTGCGGCCGCCAAGATGGTCGTAGAGGAAGAGGCCGAGCCGGATCAGCCAGGCCGGGCGGATGCCACCCTTGTGGTAGGGCAGCACGAAGCGCAGCGGCCAAATGATGTGCGGGGCCATCGCCCAGAGGATCTCGCGCTCCATCAGCGATTCACGCACCAGCCGGAACTCGTAATGCTCGAGGTAACGCAGGCCGCCATGGATCAGCTTGGTGGCGCCCGACGAGGTACCCGAGGCGAAATCGTTCATCTCCGCCAGCGCCACCGAATAACCGCGCCCGACGGCATCGCGCGCAATGCCGCAGCCGTTGATGCCGCCACCGATGACGAATATGTCGTGAATATTTCGGCCCAATTCCCCCTCCGAGCCCGCAGTCAATTTCGCATCGCACAAAACTTGCGCAATTGCGAAAGTAACATCAGTTAAAACGAAAGGAATACGAATGTCAAACGAATGTTTGTGAGGGTCTGTTTGTCTAGCGAGATCTGCCGTTCGTTTCGATCAGTTTCACATTGTTTTCGAGGCAGAGATTGCGGATCGACGGCACAGGACAGCGATCGGTGATGAAGGTATGAACCTGGGAAAGCTGACCGATCCTGACCGGCGCGGTACGTTCGAACTTCGTCGAATCGGCAACGAGAATGACATGCCGGGCATTGGCGATGATGGCCTGGGCGACCTTCACTTCGCGAAAATCATAGTCAAGAAGCGCGCCATCGATATCGATCGCCGACGCGCCGATCACGGCGTAATCGACCTTGAACTGGCGGATGAAATCGACGGCCGCCTCGCCGACGATCCCGCCGTCCGAACCGCGCACGACCCCGCCTGCGATCACCACCTCGATCGCCGGCAGCAGACGTAACCTATTGGCAACATTTATATTGTTGGTGATCACCATCAGCTCGTGATGGTTGGCGAGCGCCTCGCCCACCGCCTCGGTCGTGGTTCCGATATTGATGAATAGCGAGGCCCCGCTCGGAATCAGCTCGACCGCGGCAATGCCGATCGCCTGCTTCTCGGAAGCGGCGATCTGACGGCGCGCTTCGTATTTGACATTCTCGGTCCCGCTCGGGAATGTGGCGCCGCCATGGATGCGCGTCAGCACCTGCGCATCGCAGAGATCGTTGAGGTCCTTGCGGATCGTCTGTGGCGTCACCGAAAAGCGGGAGGCGAGCTCCTCGACCAGAACCCTGCCGCTCGATTTCGCAATCGCCACGATTTCAATTTGCCGGTCGGTCAAGAACATGAGCGTGCGCCTTTCGATCTGCTTTCGTTTTAAAGAAAGCGAACCGCAGCGCAATGCCTATCTGTTACCGGGCCGCCTTCCCGGCCCGAATTCGACGCTACCGCTTCCGCATCACGTTGACGACGAGCACACCGAGGATTGCCATGACGCCACCGACCGCGCCGAGCACCGTCGGCGTTTCGCCCAACCAGACGAACCCGATCAGCGTGGCGACCGGGGGAACGCCGTAGAGGAAATTCGAGGCGCGGGCGGCCGTCAGCCGCTTCAGGGCGATTGCCCAGGTGAGATAGCCGATCGCGGTCGGGAAGATAACGAGATAGGCAACGCCCCAGTTCACCTCCGCCGGTGCGGCGGCCAGCGCCTCGATCGTCGCCGGAACGGCCGGAAACAGTGGCACGGAACCGATGAGCAGAATCCAGGCAGTGACGGCAAGCGCCGGCAACCGCCCGAGCAGCGGCTTCTGCAGCACGCTGGCGACTGCCGAGCAGAGCGCTGCGCCAAGGATGAGGACGGCATTCGGATCGAGCCTGAAGCCGCTGTCGGAGGCGACCGCGATCAGCGCCACGCCGCCGAAGGAAACTGCCGTGCCCACCCAGCCCCAGCGGCCGAAGCGCTCGCCGAGCGCGAATGTGGCAATAAGGGCAGTGAAGACGGGCATGGTGTTGATGATGAAGCTTGCCGGTCCCGCCGCAACGGTCTGCTCGCCAGTGTTCAGCAGAACCGCATAGGCGGCGATGAAAAGCACCGCGGCAACGGAGAGGCGGAAAAAATCGCGTTTTTCCGGCATCGGCCGATAGATGACGAGATAGACGAGGGCGATGACGCCGGCTGCCACATAACGCGCCGTCGCCAGTTCGATCGGCGTCAGCGGTCCGAGACAGATGCGGATCACCACGAAGGAGGAAGCCCAGGAGAGGATGGTGACGACGATCGCCGCAAAGGCGACCAGATCGAACCCGCCTTGCTGTTTCGTCGAAACCGGTACGCTTGCCACCATGCTCATTTTTGCCTCCATATGTTCCTGCGACAGTGATTAGGCCTTCGATGCGTGCTTGAAAAGCATCGCAATCGATGATCAAATGTGCGTATGGTTCACAGCTCGCCAGTGCTTCCGCCGCTCGATACGATCGAGACCTTTGCCCGCGCCGCCCGGCTCGGATCGTTTTCGGCTGCCGCCGAGGAAAGCGGCATCACCCACGGCGCGGTGTCGCGGCAGGTCTCGCGGCTGGAGCGCTGGATGGGCGTTCGCCTGTTTGCGCGCGAAGCCCGAGGCGTGCGCCTGACGCCGGAAGGCATGCGGTTTTTCGCGCGGGCGGAAGAAGCACTTACGCTGCTCGGCAATAGCGGCGAACGCTGGCTGCCTCGCCGCAACAAGGCGGTGGTACGCCTTTCGGTGACGCCCTCTGTCGCCTCTCTATGGCTGTTTCAACGCCTGCCGAAGCTCGAAGGAAACGAGCTGCATGTCGAGCTGACGCTCGAACACCGGCTGGCGGATTTCGGCGAAGGCGCGGATCTTGCCATTCGCTGCGGCAAGGGACCATGGGCCGGCGTGCGCGCCCTGCCGCTCTGGCAGGAGAAATCATTTCCGATCGCCGCCCCGGCGCTGGCGGAGCGGCTCGGGCAGCGCTCCGATGCCTTGGCGCTGCTCGATCTGCCGATCCTGCACGATTCGAATATTGAAGGCTGGCGGCGCTGGCTCTCTCGTGAGGGCGTCGACTATATACCACGCGGCCATGATCGGCGCTTCGAGGACTATAATCTGGTGATCGATGCCTGCGCGCAGGGCCTCGGGATCGCGCTCGCGCGGCCGCCGCTGTCGGATGCCGCGTTGGCCACCGGGCGCGTCGTCGCGGTGTCGGAGCGGACGCTCGATTATCATGTGGCCTTTCACCTGATTAGACCGGACGAGGCCCTTAGAAGTCCTGCCATCGAATTCGCCAGCCGCTTCCTGCGTGAGGCCGGCCATGACGAGGCGACGATCGCTACTTTTATCGCACCCGGCCGAGCGAAAGCGTAGGCGGAAAGCTGGGCGGCGGCTCCGGCGATCGCCGGTCGCTACTCCGCCGAAAACTTCAGGCGCATTTCTTTCGCCAGTTCGAAACCAGTGGCGTGATAGACGGGTTCGCCGGCATCGGAGGCATGAATGACAGCAGTCGTGCAGCCGATCGATTTCAGATAGTCGACAGCCTTGTTGGTTAACGCAAGTGCGATGCCGACGCCGGCGGAAGGCGTCGTCAACATAGACGGACCAGATGTAACCGTGCAGCCGCTGTTCCGGCCGGATGATCTCCGGAAACGGCGATTGGTGCAGCTGGCAGGATGCGGAACCGGCAATGTCACCGTCGACGATGGCGAGGAACGAGGTCAGGCGGCGCTCTTCGCGACCGCTTCTGATGAAAGACAATATCCGCGCCCCGGCATCAGGCCTGTAGTGTTCCGGTGGTGTGCCGTAGCTGTCCCAGATCTTTAGATAGTGCCCGACCAGGATCTCGTCCTCGCCAGGCGTTGCCATTCGAATATCCATCATGTCGTGATCCGGCCTGGGCATGCGAGGGTGCGAAATCGCGCCCCAGACGAGATGACATCCCCTGCCGCGACGCGGCAGGGGATGTCAAAAAGGCCATATCAATTGGCTGGTGTGAGCGTCATCGAGGCGCTGCCGGCCGCAACGTTGAGGCCGAGCTGACCGGTCAGGCTGACCGTCTGCAGATGGATCGAACCGGAAGTGCCACCAACCAGGAGATTGGCGCCGACACCGGCGCCGAGCGTCGCTTCGGCGGTGGCGCCGACGTAGAGGCCGGCGAGCGATCCGCGGTGATAGCCGGCCGTCGGCGCGAACACGGCCCAGATCAGGCGGCTGCGCGTGGTGAAGCCAAGGTCGATGCCGAGCTTTCTCATTTCACCCGTATAACGATCCGAAAGTTCGTTGCCGACGGTCGACTGGAAGATGCAGTCGGCCTCTTTGGAGGAACCGAGCACGTAACCCGTGCCGCCGCCGATATCGCAGGTGAGGTAACCGATCTTCACGCCATTGCGCAGGTCCGGCTCTTCATATGTCCTGTTGCCGAGGTCGGCGGCATTGACCGCCCCAGCGCCGACAAACGTCAACGATACCGCGGCAAACGCCGTCGCAAGAATTTTGTTCATAAGTCTCTCCTTCTCAAATCGTGACGGGAGCATACCCGGCTACTCGCCACCAGATTCGGCAACAGATAACGGACGGAACCGCAAAACGATCCCGAACCGGCATCATTTACGCATCGCATGTCAAAGCGCCTGGGAGGGCGCAAGCGACAAACACGCTTACGGTTCAGCTCCCATTGGGACATTTCGAAGGCACCTTTTCGCGTCATCCGGTTATTTCACGATCTTGTCAGGGATGGTTGCCGGAAAGGCACGATCTTGATCGCCGTCAACTCTCGACGAGCGGTATCATGCACATCGCAGGCGCCCCTATTTGGATAGGCGATCAATGATCGCGCAGGTTGCCATGCCGTATAGATAGCTGTACTATTTGAAAATACTCTCCATGCAGTACTGCAACTGGAGAGGAAACGGCATGATTGCTTGGCATTGCCGCAGAATTTCCGCTTGTTTTCCGGAATTCTGCTTCTGTTCGAACAGCAACTAAGTCTGAATTTGAGAAATATCATTAGGCGATATTTTCGCGGGGGCCGGACAATCGTACGCCTGCCGATCTCTATTGGAGATAACGGGTAATTTATCGGGAGGGAAAGATGCGCATACGCAGGACAAACATCATACTGGCGGGATGCCTTGCCGTCTCCGCCTGCCAGTCCGGCCCGACGTCGCAGGCCGTCGCAGATCGTAATTCAGAATTCGGCTGCATCGCTGGAACCGTCGGCGGCGCGATTGTCGGTGGCTTGATCGGCAGCACGATCGGCGCCGGAACCGGGCAGGTGCTTGCTGTCGGCGCCGGCATCGGCGGCGGCGGTTACGTCGGCAACCGTCTGGCTTGCCGCTAATTGGGGAGGGATATCAAGCGATGAAGACCTTGGCTTTGGTGACCACATTCATACTGTGCCAATGCGTTGGGGCAGCGGCGCAACAACAGCAACAGCCCGGATCGATGTATCAGGGCCACATGGATCGGCTTGACGCAAATACCAGCAAGACCGTCGACCGATCGGAATACGAGACCTTCATGGGCACGGCTTTCGGAAGTCTCGACAAGAACAAGGACGGCAGCCTGCAGTCCGACGAGACGGTGCAGATCCTGACGGTCGAGCAATTCACTTTGACCGACGCGAACAACAACGGCCGGATCAGCCGAAGCGAATTCATGCAGCGGGTGATGGCGGATTTCGCGACAGCCGACCACGACCGGGACGGAAACCTTCAGTGACGGAGACGTCAAACCGAATGTGGCAATAAAGAAAAACCCGGCGGATGTTTCGCCGGGTTTTTATACTTTAATCTGTTCGCGTTATACTTTTCGCATCAGTTGCATGACGAGCGATACGACGAACAGCACCAGGAAAATGAAGAACAGAACCTGGGCAATGGAAGCTGAAGCCCCTGCGATGCCGCCAAATCCGAGGACGCCGGCAATCAAGGCCACGACGAGAAACACCAGAGCGTAATAAAGCATCGCAATCTCCTTGTACGTTGCTGCGGAGATAACGGAGGCCGCCCCATTTGGTTCCCATCTGCCTAATGGCCGGGGCCTGCAACGTCGCAGCAGTTCCATTCAGCCGACGTGAAAGACGCCGCTATACATCCGGTCGCCTTCATTCGGCTCGGGAGGTTCGGCCGCGTCGAGATAGGCCTTGAGCGGCCCGGTCAGCACGAACCAGATGCTGGCTCCCAGCATGAAACAGGCTCCCACCGGATCGTCGATGCGGGCGATGAACGGAAGGCAGGCCGATGCGAAGAGGACGATGATCCGCACCGACCACTCTGCCTCACGTTTGGCGATGGCGCGTGCTCTCAGCGACTTGTACTCCCGGGCGCCGTAACTGCCTTGCCCTGCCTTCACAGCCGAAAGCAGCTTTCGCGCGGACGGCAGCGCCAGCATGACCAGCGCGGCAACAACGAGCGTGAAAGTCTCGCCGGCCATGACCTGCCCGCTCGCGATCAGGAGAAAGGAGAGCACAACGAGATTCCACGTCGGCTCCAGCAGCTCCGGCGGTTGCCGCGTGCGGAGATGCCAACTCCGCAGCAAACCCGCCGCGCCGTGCAGTAGCGGCTGATCGATATAACGATTGATCCAGTCCATGCCGATGCGCCCGTCCCCGATTGCATGAAGAGGCCTCCGAACACCACGGAATTTGGTCATCATCGTGGCGACAACCGTCGAATCCGTCCGCAACCGATCGAACCGCGTGTCGCAACACCTAAAATTTGGAGCCGATTTCAGACGCGCGGCAGCCGTCTAGCTCAATTCCTGCGCGACTTCCCAAACATGGCCGATGGATCCGCAAAGGCCGCGGTGCGTTTTCTCCTCCGTTGCCCCGAGCGGCCAATCGATGTCGCTAGCCGGCTCTTCACTGGTCGTTTCGACACTGACGGTTTCGACATGCCGGGCAAAATAACCGTCAGCTTCGCAGGCCGGGCGCCTCCTGACCGGTGCGCGCCACATATTCGGTATAGCCGCCGCCATATTGATGGATGCCGTCGGGCGTCAGCTCCAGCACCCGGTTGGAGAGTGCAGCCAGGAAATGCCGGTCGTGCGACACGAACAGCATCGTACCCTCATATTGCGACAGCGCCTTGATCAGCATTTCCTTGGTGTCGAGGTCGAGGTGGTTCGTCGGCTCGTCGAGCACGAGCAGGTTCGGCGGGTCGAACAGCATCATTGCCATGACCAGCCGCGCCTTCTCACCGCCTGACAGCACCCGACACCGCTTTTCGATATCGTCGCCGGAGAAGCCGAAACATCCGGCTAGCGCACGCAAAGGCCCCTGCCCTGCCTGGGGAAACCGGTGTTCCAACGATTGGAAGACGGTGTGCTCGCCGTCGAGAATATCCATGGCGTGCTGGGCGAAATAGCCCATCTTGACGCTGGCGCCGAGAGCGACGCTGCCTTCGTCAGGCTCGGCCGTGCCCGTCACCAATTTCAACAGCGTCGATTTCCCGGCGCCGTTGATACCCATGATGCACCAGCGTTCCCGGCGCCGCACCATGAAATCCAGCCCTTCATAAATGCTTCGACTGCCGTATTTCTTGTGGACGCCCTTCAGGCTGACTACGTCCTCGCCAGAGCGCGGTGCAGGCTGGAAATCGAAGGCGACCGACTGGCGGCGCTTAGGCGGCTCTACCCGGTCGATCTTCTCCAGCTTCTTGACGCGGCTCTGCACCTGCGAGGCATGCGAGGCGCGCGCCTTGAACCGCTCGATGAACTTGATTTCCTTGGCGAGCATCGCCTGCTGGCGCTCGAACTGGGCCTGCTGCTGTTTCTCGTTCTGCGCCCGCTGCTGCTCGTAGAATTCGTAGTCGCCGGAATAGGCCGTCAGCATGCCGCCGTCGATCTCGATGATCTTGGTGACGATGCGGTTCATGAACTCGCGGTCGTGCGAGGTCATCAGCAGCGCGCCCTCATACCCCTTCAGGAACTCTTCCAGCCAGATCAGGCTTTCCAGATCCAGATGGTTGCTCGGCTCGTCGAGCAGCATGACATCGGGGCGCATCAGCAGAATGCGGGCAAGCGCCACGCGCATCTTCCAGCCGCCCGACAGCGCGCCGACATCGCCGTCCATCATCTCCTGGCTGAAGCTCAGGCCCGCGAGCACTTCGCGGGCGCGTCCCTCGAGCGCGTAACCGTCCAGCTCCTCGTAGCGCGCCTGCACCTCGCCATAGCGCTCTATGATGTTGTCCATGTCGTCGGCCTGCTCGGGATCGGCCATGGCGGCTTCGAGCTCGCGCAACTCCGCAGCAACGATGCTGACCGGCCCGGCGCCGTTCATCACCTCGGCGACGGCGCTGTGGCCGGCCATCTCGCCGACGTCCTGGTTGAAATAGCCGATGGTGACGCCCTTCTCGCAGGAGACCTGCCCCTCGTCGGGCTGCTCCTCGCCGTTGATCATCCGGAAAACGGTCGTCTTGCCGGCGCCGTTCGGGCCGACGAGACCGATCTTCTCGCCTCTGTTGAGCGCTGCGGAAGCCTCGATGAAGAGGATGCGGTGGCTGAGCTGCTTGCTGATATTTTCGATACGGATCATGATTTACGCGGCGCCTGGAGAAGGAGATTTTGGCGCGCTTATGCCATGCGGGGAAACCGCAGGATAGCCCTGTTTCCCACCCTCTCGATCAAGAATATGATGCCGAAAAGCCTGAGCGGTTTTCGAACCACATCCCTTGCCGCCCTGAAGGCCTGGGCTCCCGATCGCCAGAGCGCCGAAGAACGCGAGAGACTTGTCAACGAAGCCTCCGACGCCGTCTGGGCGTTTTTCATCCAACGCGAGATCTGCGGCTTGCGGAACAACCGCGACGCCATTCAGCGCTACGGCATCCCGAACGAGGTGATCGCGAGATTGGGCGCGATGCGAAAATGACGCGGCGTCGGCTGGCACATCAGCCGTCGAGCCTCTCTATTGGGTGGAAATCCCCGGTGCGGAACGGTATGGCTTGGTGCCGCACCAATGCGAAAGGAAACGCGATGCCAATCTCCATCCGGATCGGGAATGAGGATCTCACAGTCGATGTCTCCTCTCTCGGCGCCGAGATGCAGGCGCTGAGGTCAAGCGACGGACGCTCGTGGTTATGGACCGGCGACGCAGCCTTCTGGACCGGGCGGTCGCCGATCCTGTTTCCGATCGTCGGCAAGGCGCCGGATGACAAGATCGCGATCGACGGCATGGTCTATCCGATGGCCCAGCATGGCTTTGCCCGCCGCAGCGAATTCGTGCTTGCGGCCTCCACTGAGACGATGTGCCGGTTCGAACTGGCCGCCTCGGATGCGACCCGGGCGGTCTATCCGTTCGAATTTCAGCTGGCCGTGGTGCATGCGGTCGAGGGCCGCGCGTTGACCGTCACGGCCGAGGTTACCAATCGCGACCATAAGCCGATGCCCTTCGGTCTCGGCTTCCATTCGGCCTTCGCCTGGCCATTGCCAGGTGCTTCCGGGCGCGACCATATCGTGACGCTCGACAATAAAGGCGAGCCGGCGCTTGTGCGGCTGGAAGGCGGTCTCATCAACCCCGCGACCCTACCCTCGCCGTTCGATGCCGGCCGGCTGGTGCTCGATCATGCCATGTTCGAGCAGGATGCGATGATTTTCCCTGATGGTGCGGGCGAAAGCTTGAGTTACGGCGCCGAAGGCGGGCCGACCATGCAGTTCCATTTCGAAAACCTGCCCAACCTTGCGCTGTGGACTAAGCCGGGTGCGCCCTTCCTCTGCATCGAGCCGTGGCATGGAACGGCTGCGGAAGCTGGAGGGTCGAGCGAGCTGTCGGCGAGGCCGTCGACCACGATCCTGGCGCCGGGTGCGGTGGCGAGCTTCGCCTTCACGGTCAAAATTCCGGAATAGGGACAGACAGAAAGCGCTCGCCGGGAAGCCGGGCGAGCGCCGATGTCTCAGTGAGCGCCGGCGCCACCGCCGGCCCGCGGTTTTTGGGTAAGCAGCAGGGCGACGGCTGCAATGGCGAGAACCACGCCGATGACGGCGAATGTATCGGCAAAACCGAGGATGAGGGCCTGGCGTTTGACGACCTGGCCAAGCGCCACGACGGCCTTCTGGGCTGCGACGGTATGGTCGGAGACCCCATGTTGGACGAAATAGGCTGTCAATTGGTCGAGACGGGTGCGGACTTCATCGCGGCCGAGCGTTACCGACTGGCCGATGATGTTCGAGTGGAACTGCTCGCGTTTGGTCAGCACCGTGCCGAGCGTTGCCGTGCCGACAGCGCCGCCGAGATTGCGCAGCATGTTGGTCAGGCCCGAGGCGGCGGCCGCATCTGAAGGCGCAATGCCGGCGGTGGTGATGGCGGTGATCGGCGTCAGCACGAGAGCCTGGCCGATGGCCCGGACGATATTCGGGATCCAGAACTGGTCACCTGCCGTGTCGGCGGACAACGTGATGTTCATGAAGCAGCTGATCGCGAAGATCGAGATGCCGAGGAAGCCGATATACCGCGCATCGAAGCGTTTCATCATCATCGGCACGAGAGGGATCAAAAGCAGCTGTGGCAGGCCGGTCCAGGCCAGCACGTTGCCGATCTGCTCGGCATTGTAGCGCTGCACCTGGCCGAGATATTGCGGCAGGATGTAGACCGTGCCGAAGAGGGCGACGCCGACCAGCACGTTGACGGCAACGCCGATGCCGAAATTGCGCTGCCTGAGCAGGCTGAGCTTGACCAGCGGCTTCTTCACCGTGAGCTCGATCCAAATGAAGGCGACGAGGAAGGCAAAGGCAACGATACTGAGCTTGACGATGAAGGGCGAGGAGAACCAGTCCTCCTTATTGCCTTCCTCGAGCACCGTCTGCAGTGCCGACAGGCCAATGGCCATGGTGAATATCCCCGCCCAGTCGCCTTCCCTCAAAAGGCCGAGCTGCATCGGCTGCTTGTCGAGCGTCAGGGCAAGGGCGACCGCCATGATGGCGCTCGGGACGGCATTGAGCGCAAGCGGAAGGGCAATATTGAGCGGTGTGCCGTGAAGCCCCCCTCATCGCCTCGCTATCGCTCCGGCACTTCTCCCCGCTGGGGAGAAGAGACAAGTGGCAACGTCTTGCCCCCTCCTCGGCCAGAGACAACACCTCAGTTTGGCGGAGCGCCCAGCGCATGCAGGATGCCGCGCAGTTCGGCGAGGCCGCGCATGCGCCCGATCGCCGGGTAGCCTGGTGTGACGACCTTGTCGAGGTCGTCGAGCATGCGATGGCCATGGTCCGATCGGAACACGATGGTGTCTTCGGGACTGCGGTGGCGGTCTTCGGCGACCAGTTCGCTGAGAACGGCGACCATGTCGACGTCGCCTTCCAGATGCGCGCTTTCATGGAATGTCCGGCCGTCACCCTCGCGCGTCGTGGCACGTAGATGGGCGAAGTGGATGCGCGAAGCAAAACGCCGGGCGATCGCCGGCAGGTCGTTTTCGGCGCGCACGCCGAGGCTGCCGGTGCAATAACACATACCGTTCGCCGCCGACGGCACCGCATCGAAGAGAGCGGTATAGTCGTCCGCCGTCGAGGCGATGCGCGGCAGGCCGAACAGCGAACGCGGCGGATCGTCGGGATGCAGCGTCAGCTTGACGCCGCGGGCTTCGGCAGCCGGCGTCACCGCCTCCAGGAATTCGATCAGGTGCCGGCGCAGTCTTGCGGCATCGATGCCACTATAGGCGACGAGCTTTTCGCGGAAAGCCGGAATGGTCAGAGGTTCGGTGGTCGACCCCGGCAGAGCCGAGGTGATGATGCGGGTGATGTCGGCGACCTCGTCATCCGTCATCGCCTCGAAGACGATACGCGCCCGTTCACGGTCTTCGCTGGAATAGTGCTGCGCCGCATCCGGCCGTTCCAGAATGAAGAGATCGAAGGCTGCAAAACGCTCGTGGTCGAAGCGCATGGCAGTGGCGCCGGTCGGCGTCACGAAATCGAGTTCGGTGCGGGTCCAGTCCACCACCGGCATGAAATTATAGCAGACGATCGGAATACCACAGGCGGCGACCGCTTCGAGACTGGCGATCCACGCCTCGATTTCGGCCTTCGCCTCCCCGCCCTTGCGCTTGACGGCATCGGGGATCGGGATGCTCTCGACCACCGACCAGACGAGCGGCGAGCGGTCGCCGGGTGTCGTCTCGATCAGAGCCTGCCGTTCGCGCACTTCCTTCTCCGTCCAGGCCCTCCCGATCGGCACCTGATGCAATGAAGAGACGATATTCGTCGCGCCCGTCTGGCGGACATCATCTAGCGTCACCGGCGCTTCCGGTCCGAACCATCTCCAACCCTGTCGCATCCTTCTTCCTTCCCTCTCGCTTTTCGTTTCGTGTTGGTCTGCCGTCAGCAGAAATAATCGGGGTAACGCGCGTGCAACTCGTCGACATCGGGAATGACGGCACTCAGATGATGGGTCATCGCGCTGCGTGCAACCGCCGCATCATGGGCGGCGAGCGCATCGCGGATGATCATGTGTTCCTGCACGACATTATCCGTGCGCCCAAGCGCCGGCAAAGTCAGGCGCCGAGCCCGGTCGATCTGCACCTTAACCGTTTTCAGGATTGCCCAGATGCCGGGATAACCTGAGATCTGCGCGATCGCCTCATGAAAGGCCTCGTCCTCCTCATGGAAGCTCGAGGCATTGCCGGTCGCGGCATGCGCCCGCTGCCGGGCTATGATGGCGTCGAGACGGGCGATATCGGCGGCCGTCGCGGTCAAAGCCGCAGCCTCGACGGTCGCGCCTTCGAGCGCCTTGCGCACGACGACCGCCTCAGGGATCGCCGAGACCGGCACCCGCGACACGACGGTGCCCGACTGCGGGTAGATATCGACCAGTCCGCCTTCGGAAAGCCGGAGCAGCGCCTCGCGTACCGGCGTGCGGCTGACGCCGAAATCATCGGCGATCCGCTTTTCCTGCAGCAGCATGCCGGGCGGCATCCGCAGCGACACGATGTCGGCATAAAGGCGATCGTAGATGGCGCCGGCCGTGGTGATACGGCGCAGCCTGCCCCCGGGCTCCCGCGACGTCGGGACGACCAAAACTTCGGTTTCTGATGCTTGCCGCATGGATATACCGGGACGCTGAAACTCCGTGGCATACTAGTATATCAGCTTTATCGCCGTGCCAAGAGACGCTGCTCAAGGTTCGACGCTTCGCGAAGCAAGTCGACCCGCGGGCCACGGGCTCGAGGCAAAAACATGGAACGGCAATTACAGTGCGCAAGCGCGGGTGAACGGCATAGACCTCGCGGAAATGAAAAGCTGATCTCTACGCCGAGGCACTCTTTGTTTGGAACTTAGATCGGCCAAGTTGGTTGAGATCCGCAAGGAGACCCTCATGAAAAAGCCAGCACCACGCAAGACAAACGAAAATACGACTGACGGCGGCCGGCCGAAAACTCCACCCGCCGCGGACGCTGGCGGACGGAAGATGGTTCGGCGAGCCGCAAACCAAATCGACAGGCCGAGCGGCGGGTCGCCGGCAGCCAGCCGCGAGGAGGAGATCCGAGGAAGGGCATATTCCCTGTGGGAGAAAGAAGGCAGGCCGGAAGGCAAGCACGGGCATCACTGGACCCTGGCCGAACATGAACTCGATGCGCAGCAGGGCGAAGCCGACAATCCTCCAAACCTCGCAGCATTGCGAGAGGCCTCGCGCGAACATACGGATGCCTTCCTCGTCAAGACCGATCTCGAGGACGCCGATCAACGCGAAGCCTCCCCCGGCACACGCGAGCAGGATTGAACTTCCGCCTCGCGCCAATCTCAGACCTCTTGCCATTCAGAAAGGTGCCCGACATGACCGACAAACAGAACTTGAACGCCGGATTCACCGGAACGCCCGCTGAGCAGCCGGAGGGATTGACCAAGGTCGCGAAGTCGGCAGCCAAAGAGATGAAACGTGAGGCTTATGCCGTCGCCTTGGGTGCCAGAGAGCACCCGCATACCGCAAGCGCATTGCTGCTCACCACCGGCATTGTCGCATTCGGGCTTGGCTATCTCCTTGGTCGATCGTCGGCGGAAGGTTCGACACGCCCATATTGGCGATAGCGGCAGCCGCGTCACTTCAACGAGGCGCATGCATCGGTTCTTCGACTAGCCATGCCGATCCCGATGGCGCCGCCTTCTCTTTTCTCGGAGCGCCCCGTCGGGCTGCTTGCTACACCGTCACATCAAGCTCGCACCTCAGACGTGTTTTCTGCTCAAGCTGGCCTTACCGTCGCACGCACTTGCCACCCATCATCGAAAAGAACTACGTCTGTCCGGATGCCTGTTGCCGGAATACCACGTCGAATAAAGCCATAGATTGCACCGTTATCACAGCTTGACAGCTGTGATGACGATCCTTAGCGAGGCAGCATCGACACGGTCAGGACCGGCAAAGTGAATTATTTTAGACAACTCAAGATGGCAGTGCTTTATCCGGGGGACGAGGCCGGAAGCGCACTCGACCGAAACAACCGCATTGCCGTCTTTCTCTTTGCAATCCTTCCAGGGCTTTCGCCGAACTTTAACTCCTTCATCCTCCTCGCGTCGATGGTGTGGGGCGTCTACTGTCTGGCGACAGGCAGCCTCGCCTTGAACCTGTCGAAATCCGACCGGCTCGTTGCCATTTTCATGTCGATCTATCCGCTGGTGATGATCGCCAGCATTTTCATCAATCCGCCTTACTCCGAAGTACCGGACTGGATATTCCGGCTCCTGCCTTTCTTTTCCATCTGGCTGATATTGCCGCGAATGCGCCAATCTCCCGATGGCCGTCTAGTGCCGCTCTTTATCCTCGGCGCAGGCATCGGCATGATTGTCACCTTTCTTTTCAGTCTCCTGCAGATCATGTTTCTGATGGAGAGAGCAGAGGCTGGAACGTCGAACGCTGCACTCCTCGGCGTGATAGGTATTCTGTTCGGCGGCATTGCGCTTCTCAACATTCAATCTCCCAGAAGCGTGGAGCAAAGAATTGCGATATTGGGATATGCCGCGGGTCTAGGCTGCGTTCTGCTTTCCGGAACGCGCTCGGCCTGGCTGGTCATTCCCATCCATATCGTCATCTTTCTCTGGTATTTTCGCAAACACAGCTTCCATCTGAGTTTGCGCAGCCTGGCTATTACCAGCTCTCTGCTGTTGGTGGGACTTCTCACCCTGGGCAGCGGCCAGATCCTCCATCGCATCCAGGCGCTTCAGGAAAATCTGACGTCGCTCGAACGCACCGACGGCGAGATCACGTCGCTGAGTGCCCGGTTCGCCTTGTACAAAGGCGCACTATCAGCAATCAGTAAGGACCCGTTGACAGGTTATGGCCCGCAGAACCGGATGAGTTCGGTTTTGGCAGAGCTTCCCGATAATATAAGGCCGCAGTTGCCTTACTCGCATGTCCATAACGGCTTTCTGACCGCGGGAATCGACGCCGGCGTTTTCGGCATTGCAGCGCTATCGCTGATGCTGCTGACGCCCGTGATCGGCGCGTGGAGAAAAGAACCGGGACCGGGCCGGGATTTGGCGATTGCGCTCGCTCTTCTGCTCGTCAGCAGCTACGTCATAACAGGCAGCTTTGGCATCATGTTCAATCAGAAAGCTTTGGATCCGATCTTCGCCTACATGGTTGCCCTTATTTGTGCGGATCGCGGCAGCACGGGCTTTGCACCCGTCGTTCGGAGCTGACGTCCGGTACCCCTTGAGCCTGCAGACCCTACAGCGTGCCTTGAATTGTCTGAGGCAGCCGTATTGGCTCGGCGCCGGTGAATGCTAGATCAGAAACCTCACCCGTTGACGAATAGCCGGAAACAAGCTCCGCCAATGTCGCACGTGCAGCGATCATATCGTTCCGGTCCAATGCCGCGTTGAGCGTGTTGAGCCTTCGCGACAGCTCCGGCCAGGACAGGAAATCCTCGCGCGCCTTCATAATCCGAGGATGTTCGGTTGTTTCAGGGTTGTCCCCGATCAACAGTTCTTCAAAGAGCTTCTCGCCGGGCCGAAGACCGGTAACGGATAGCTCGATATCGCCTTCGGGATTGTCTTCGTCGCGGACGGCCAGCCCGGAAAGCTCCACCATCTTGCGGGCGAGATCTGCGATGCGAACCGGCTCTCCCATGTCGAGCAGGAAGACATCTCCGCCCTCCGCCATCGCGCCGGCCTGTATGACGAGTTGAGAAGCCTCCGAAATGGTCATGAAATAGCGGGTTATATCAGGATGTGTCAGCGTCACCGGGCCGCCCTCCTTGATCTGCTGCCGGAAAAGCGGCACGACGGATCCGGAGGAGCCGAGGACGTTTCCGAAACGGACCATGGAGAAATTCGTTCGCATTCTGTCGATAGCCGATTCCGCCGCAAGCGCCTGCAGAACCATCTCTGCCAGCCTTTTGCTGGCGCCCATCACATTCGTCGGACGCACGGCTTTGTCTGTGCTGATCAGCACGAAATTCGAGACGCCGCATTTATTCGCCGCGCGTGCCGCGACCAGCGTACCCATCACATTGTTCTTGATGCCTTCCACGGCATTGTGTTCGACAAGGGGAACATGCTTGTAAGCGGCTGCATGATAGAGCGTCTGAGGTCGCCAGCTCTGCATGACATGTTCCATGCGATCCTGATCGCGAACGGAACACAGAATCGGAACGATCTGCATACTTTCATGCTTGTACAGTTCGGCGAGCTTCTGCAATTCGGCATGGATATTATAAAGCGCAAACTCATTCTGATCGATGAGGATCAGGCTGGAAGGCCCGGTGCGCAATATCTGACGGCATAACTCGCCGCCGATCGAGCCGCCAGCGCCGGTAACCATCACCACCTTGTTGCGCATCGACTTGTCGAGTAGCTCCTGGCGCGGCGCGACCGCTTCTCTTCCCAGCAGATCTTCGATTTCCAGCTCGCGGATGTCGGAGACGGCGATGCGTCCCTGAGCCAGGGCAGTGAGATCCGGCAACGTGCGAACATTGACCCTGGCTTTACGGATGTGCTCCAGGATTTCGTTGCGACGCTGCCGCGATGCGGAGGGAAGAGCAAGAAGCACGTTGTGCACGCCGAGAGATTCGGCAAGTACCGGAAGATCCGAGGGGTCGTAGATCGGCAAACCACCCATGACGCCGCCCTTGAGACGCGGATCATCATCCAGATAGCCGACGACATTGAGTTCGGCACTGTTGATCAAGGCACCGGCCAGTTGCCGCCCGGCCGTCCCTGCCCCATAGATCAGCACCTTGGCGAGCATATTCTTGTGAAGGATGCGCTGGTAGGCATCCCCGAGCCAGTAGCGGATACTCAACCTCGACAGCCCGATCGCAATCAACAGAAGGAAGGGCTGGAGGATGCCGACGGTTCTCGGAACACCGGGGACGCTGAGTGCTGTAAATATCGTCATGAAGGCGACGCCGTAGATCGCAATCGCCTTCAGAACAGTAATGAAAGCAGCCATATTGGCATAACGGAAGATCGCCCGATACATGCCCATGACGATAAAGATGGGAAGGGCCATGCACAGTGAAACGAAGACCGGCAGCCACTGCACACCTGTCAGCACCGTCCATTCGTTCAGTCGGAAACAATAAGCCAGCCAGATCGTCAGAACACAAAAGCTGGAATCCAGCAGCAAGGCCAGAGCGCGTTTGGCAACCCGCGGCATCGCCAGCAGAGGGGCGACGAGCGCTTGCATCGGCATTAAGAACCATCCTGAGCGCGGCGTCTCAGTGGGGGTATTTTCGGGCATTGCTTACCAGCGTCTCGCGGATCAATCAGACAACCACCTTCTTGTCATTTTCTGCAACGAGCGCAACTGAAATAATCGGAAAGTAAGGTCTCCCGCACTGCTTTATCTATCAGAAGTAGGTAGCTTAATGCCTTATTCCCTTACGGCGAATGACCTTCTCGGCCGTCATAAACAGGATGCTTATGTCGAAGCCGAACGAGCGGCGTTCGAGATATTCGACATCGAATTTTACCTTCTCCGGAATCGGCAATTCGTCCCGGCCATTGATCTGCGCCCATCCCGTCAGTCCGGGCAGGAGCCTGTCGACACCATGGGCCGTCCGCAACTCTATCAGATCATGCTGATTGTAGAGTGCCGGGCGCGGGCCGACGAAACTCATCTTCCCTTCGAGAATGCACCAGAGTTGCGGCAGTTCGTCGAGGCTGGATTTGCGGAGAAACGAGCCGATGGGTGTCAGAAACCGATCCGGACTTTCGAGCAGATGCGTGGCAACTGTCGGTGTGTCGACGCGCATGCTGCGAAATTTGGGCATCAGGAAGATCTGATTGAAACGGCCGACACGTTTTGACCAATAGAGGATCGGTCCCGGAGAGGTCAGGCGAACACAAAGAGCGACGACAAGGATTGGAACAAGCAGAATCGCCACCGCAATCAAAGCCAAGACAAAATCCACCGCCCGTTTCAAACCCATGCTCCGCAGCTCTTCCGCCCTATCGTCCGGCCATCCGCCATTCGCGCTATCGCGTTGCCGTATCGTCAAAAAGCGTTTCGCGTCAACTGCAGGGATGTAGTGTTTTTTCCATGGATCGGCTTGGTCGATCATCCCTGCAGGGCAGTAATTGGAGCAGATCTGGTGGCACGGCGGATTGAACGAAGCCGCTTGCGCGGCATTTGGAGCTCGGGATTTGCATGATGCGCTTCTGATTTGAAGGATTGGGTTGTTTGCCCAACTTTCAGAACAGGAGATGACGATGACAGAGATAAGCCCGCTGCGCCGGCGCATGATCGATGACATGACGATCCGCAATCTTTCGCCAGCGACGCAACGATCGTATTTGCATGCGGTGACGAAGTTCTCGCGCTATTTCGGGCGATCGCCAGACCGTCTTGGACTGGAAGACGTGGCGCGTTTCAGGTGCATCTGGTCTCATCGGGCCTATCATGGCCGGCCTTGAACCAGACAGTTTGTGCCCCGCGGTTCTTCTTTGGCATCACGCTTGGTCATGGCGAGATACCGGAGCGCATTGCCTATGCCCGGACACCCGCCAAGCTTCCGACGATCCTAAACGGCGACGACATCGTGCGGTTTCTGGAAGTGGTTCCGAGCCTGAGGACCCGCACCGCACTGACGACAGCTTATGCGGCGGGGCTGCGCGCCTCGGAAGCTGTCCATCTCAAGGTTCGCGACATTGCCTCGATCCAAGACGGCTGGTCTTCATCGATGAAACCTGGATCAAGACCAACATGGCGCCGCTTCGAGGCTGGGGGTCGAAGGGCAAACGCCTGCGCAGCTTCGCCCCGCACGGACATTGGCGCACCCTGACTTTCCTCGGCGCGTTGCGCTGCGATCGGCCTACCGCACCCTGTGTCTTCGATGGACCGATCAACGGTGAGTGCTTTCGCGCCTATGTCGAGCAGCAACTCCTACCGGTGCTCAAACCCGGCGACATCGTCGTGATGGATAATCTCGGCTCCCACAAGTCGGTCGCCATCCGTCAGATGATCCGCAACGCTGGTGCTCGGCTCTGGTACTTGCCGCCATACTCCCCGACCTCAATCCGATCGAACAGGCTTTCGCCAAAATCAAGCACTGGATGCGCCTGGCTCAGAAGCGAACCATCCACCTGGCGCCACATCGGACACCTCGTCACAACCATCGAGCCCAGCGAATGCAGCAACTACTTCGCCAATACAGGATACGCTTCCGTCAAAACCTGAAACGCTCTAAAGGCCCTAGCGCTTGCGAATGCAGTCATGGACACGGTACCTGCGGCCGAACTCGGAAATGCGCTGGCGGCAGGAAAAATGCGTCAGGAGGAACTGAACCGACAGCTCGCAGAGGTTGTCTAGCACCGAACAAATCGGATGCCGCTGTCTGGTATCCGCAGAAGAATGTACAGCGCCGGTTGCAACCATCCAGTTACCCTCCGACCATTCGTCCGGCTGACGACGTCTGCATTTAGGGATGAGCGGCGGGAGAGCAGTGGAGCTGCCCTCCTCGCAGGTTCAGGCGGCTTCGGCTGAGAATCGGTCGAACAGCGGCTTGAGGCGGGGATGACGGGCGGCCCGGGGCGGGTGGATCTCGACGATTCGGCCAGATTTCGTCTCGCGCCGCAGCCATTCGCTAATCGTCTCAGCGCTGGTGTGATCCATGTAAAACAGGTGTTTGCCGATGATATTGACTTTGCGGCCGTCGGGTAGCCCTTCGAATGTGCTGAGTAGCGCCGGCACGTCTTTGCAGGTGACCGCTCCGCGCAAACGGACATGAATTTCGTCGTCGATCTCAGCATGCCTGATCACAAGCTTTCGGCGCAGATAGGGGAGAATTTCCAGAATCGACAACGCAAGACCGAGCGCCACGCCGACCAGCAAATCCTGCAGGACGACCATGGCCACCGTCACTGCCCAGATTCCGACCGGTACGAGACCATGGTGCTCGAACAAGTGACGCACATGGTGGAGACTGATCAGCCTCCAGCCAGTGACGAGCAGGACGGCGGCAAGCGCCGTCAACGGCACCATTCCCAACACGCCCGGTAAAAGCACCACCAACGCCAGGATCCAAACGCCATGTAATATTGCCGAGGTGCGCGTGCGAGCTCCAGCCTGGATATTGGCCGATGATCGAACAATGACACCCGTGATCGGCAAGGCCCCGAGCAATCCACAAAGGCCGTTACCGACGCCTTGGGCGAATAGTTCCTTGTTGAAGCGGGTACGTTCTCCATCGTGCATTCGGTCGACGGCGGCCGCGGAAAGAAGCGTTTCGGCGCTTGCAATGACGGCAATCATCAACGTCATTAAAATAATGCCCGGCTGCACAAGCTGGGCGAAATTCCCCGCCGTCGGAAAGGATATGCTGTCAACTAGAGAGGCGGGCACGTCCACGCGGGCGATCGGGAGTTCAAGCGTGGTTGTCAAGATCGTAGCGGCAGCAACACCGACAAGAGCTCCCGGGACCAGCGACAGTGATTTCGGGCGGAATTTCTCCCAACACACCATCGCAAGAAGAGCGATAAGGCCGACCAACAGTGCGACGGCCTCGTTGGTGACATTGGTGCCCGTTAACCGTCTGACACTCTCGTCGATGGCGGTGACGTTCTCTATGCCACCTGCTGCGGGCTTGGCACCCATGAGAACATGGATCTGTCCCAGGATGATCAAAATGCCGATGCCGGCCAGCATCCCATGAACCACCGCCGGAGAAATCGCTCTGAACCAGGAGCCGATTCTCAGGAAACCCGCCACGATCTGCAGAAGTCCGACAACGAGCAGCACAGGACCGAGCATGGCAATGCCATGCTGTTCGACGAAGCCGAAGACGATCACGGCAAGACCGGCGGCAGGCCCGGAGACCTGAAGAGGTGAGCCAGCGAGAAGGCCGACGGCCAAGCCGCCGACAATACCGGAGATCAGGCCCATGGCTGCGGGCACTCCTGAGGCGATCGCAATTCCCAGGCAAAGTGGAATGGCGACAAGAAAAACGACCACAGAAGAAGCGAGGTCGCGCGACAAGGTAGAGCCGTTGTTTATCATGGCACTATTCTCCGGCGAGCGCAGCCGCGACGCGCGGCATGACATGCGGGCGATCACGCCCCGTAACAGCGACTGGCAGCGGCTCATTCTCCCTCACCTCGGTAAATGCTGCCAATGCTCCGTCATAGACCTGGACCTCACCCGTCTCGATGTCGAAGAACCAGCCGTGGAGTGTGATTTCGTTGGTTGCGAGCTTTGCCGCCACTGATGGATGGGTCTTCAGGTGGTCAATCTGTACGACAACATTTTCCATCGCTACTGCACGCACACGCTCAGTGTCGGAAAGGTCGTCGGGATAGGCCTGGCATACGACCGAATAGGCGGCGTGGCTGTGGCGCAGCCAGGCTGCGACATTGGGCATCGGCTCAAGCATTTCCGGATGGCACAGCCCTTTCATCGCTCCGCAATCAGAGTGACCGCAGACGACAATGTCACTGACGCCGAGCGCCAGAATGGCGTATTCGATCGCGGAAGAGACCCCACCATTGAGGGTCGAGAAGGGGGGAACGATATTGCCTGCATTGCGGCAGACGAAGAGATCGCCGGGGCCGGACTGCGTTATCGTTTCCGGCATCACGCGGCTGTCGGCGCAAGATATCATCAGGGCATGGGGCTGCTGACCTTCGCGAGCGAGTTTGCGGTAAAGCGCCGAATGGGTCGGGAATACGGCGCCGCGAAAACTGGAGATACCTTTCAGGAGATCACCCATATTCGGATCCTCTTTCTGGCCGGACGTCGGAGCGGGAAATCTCTCATCCGGCGGGTTGCAGAAGCGATCTGTTCGCACGCGCACAATAAGGGGTGGCGAGAACCCGATAAAAGAGGCTCTCCGGATTTTGCATCGCAACATTTTTTGAACGAGAAGTGATCCGGCTGATTATCCTATCGGCGAAGACCTGACCCTCGTGCCGCCCAGGGCCTTCAGGCCAGGTTCGATCGGATTTTTTCCATCCGCACCGGTTATGACGATCTCGACAATCTGCTGTTTCGGCTGAGACGCCGCAAGGCCGAACGGTTGCGGGTTCTGGAGCGGCCTGAAACCCCGCTCCATACCAATGCGTCGGAAAGAGATCTGCGCGGATTTGTCATCAAGCGAAAGATCTCCGGCGGCACGGTCAGTCGCAACGGTCGGCAGGCGCGCGACAGCATGCTCGGCCTGATGAAGACCTGCCAAAAGCTCGGCCTGTCGTTCTGGCACTACCTCGACGATCGGCTGGGGATCGGTGACGAGGATCATCTTATTGCGCCCCTCGCCTCCCTGGTTGCTGCACGCGCCTGAACGCCCTCGACCCTTGCGCACGAGCACCCTGCTCTGCGTCAGACATGCTGATTGTGTCGGCACGGCCACCACATCAGCCCCGCTTACCGCGGGGCTCTTCCGTCTCTCGAAATTTTCGCGGCCCTAACCTCCTGATCCGAAAGCGGGAAGCTGCCAACCAGAAACTATTTCGGCCTTTATTTCCGTTACACTCTGTTAACCATAATTGTTCGTATCAAAAGACCGTGAAGCGGGCAACCGGCGTTATAACGCCGATGGCTTAGTGTCGCTGCTGCTTTCACAAAGCCTGCTTGCGTTTAGAAGCCCCCAACCGAACACCGGGTCTTTCCCTGGCTTCCCAATGTCGTCGGTAAATTGCCTTATCTTTGCCTCCAGACTTTCAAGCGACATATCAGGATCGCCAGCGATCAGCACCGAGACCGCCGCCGTGATGAAGGGCGCAGCGAAGGATGTGCCGGTTTTTTGTCGGGCGCCGGAGATGGACGCCGCAGTCCAGACCCCCACGCCAGGAGCGGCAATGTCAATATAATCGCCACGCACGGCTCGGCGATAAGGGTTGCGCCCCCTGTCAACTGCCGTCACGGCAATCACGTCGTCATAGGCCGCAGGGTAAACAGGCTTTGCGTTCGGGCCATCATTGCCGGCGGCGGCCACCAGGATCATCCCGCTTTCGGTCGCCGCTTTCACGGATTTTTCGAGCACCGCGTTCGCCGGGCCGGTCAAGCTCAGGTTGACGACCTTGACGTCGCGCTGAACGAGCATATCCAGCGCCCGCACGAGGTCGTAAATGTTGGCGATATCCGCAGATTTTCCGGGTCGCTGAAAGGCATCGACGGCGATGAGTTCCGCCCCAGGCAGGAGGCCGGGGACGCGGCTGTCCGATGCACCGATCAAAAGGGCAGCAACGGCAGTACCATGCTGCGCCCCCGATTTTGTCGCCTCCCCTTCGCTGAGGCGAATGACCTCCAACCGCGTATTCGTCAGGGTCATATGATCGATATTGATCGCCGTGTCGATGAGACCGATGCGGGGCGGCTTGGCGCATCGGCTGACCTCACCGGTCGGCCACCCGACGATCTCGCGGACGAGTGCGCACCCCTCCCCCGAGCAGCCTGCCTTGTTCTCCGATTGCGGCTGGTAGAAATGGTTGAGATCGACCACGGCCGTCGCACTGCGGGCCACGACGGCAGCGCGCGCCGAATCGAGCGTCATGCCCGCCGGCACGATGAGCCTCACCATTTCGCCGCCGATGAGCGAAACCTGGATGCGATCATCAACGGCAAAGCCCTCCTGGGTCAATCCGGCAATCGCCTCTTCTTCAAGACCAATCGCGACGAGCTCGTTAGGCGCCTGTTCCGGCGTTGGGGCTGGGCGGCGCATGGGTATACGACGCTCGCGGGATGGCCAGCGAAAGAGCGAGCGTAGATCATGGAAGCCGCCTCCGCCCCGATGGTATGCGGGATTGTCGCGGTCTCCACCGCGGCCGTTATCGTCGCCACCACCACTGCCGCCGTCATCGTCATCTCCATCATCGTCATCGGCAAGCGCAGCGGGAATGGTGAACCCGGCGTCACCCGACGGCAGGGGCAGAACAGTAAGTACCCCGCCGATAGTTGCAGCAGCGAGGAGGCGCAATGACTTAATCTTGACGGTAAGCAGCATGGTCGGTCTCCTGCGGCAGTTTCCGATTGGCTTCTCAGATCGAGAAGCCACTTTCGATCAAACTATCCCGAGAATACGTTTGACTCGACAGCTTATTCCCTCGCGTGCGAAAAAGCGGAATGACCAACGACACGCAGACAGTACCCGAACGGCTGGTTGCCTTCCTGCCGAACCTCAGGCGTTTTGCGATCTCGCTGTGCCGTTCCCGGGAATTGGCAGACGACCTTGTGCAGATGGCCTGTGAGCGCGCTATCCTGGCAGCCGACAGCTTTGTACCCGGCAGCCGGTTCGATGCCTGGATGTTCCGCATTCTGCGCAATTTGTGGATCGACCACCTGCGCCGCCAGAAAACGGCTGGCCCCAAAGGCGATCTGGAGGATGCGCGCGATGTGTCGATTCCGTCCGGCGAGGCTGCATCGCTTGCGCGCATGGATCTGCTCGAAGTGACCGCCGCCCTCCAAAAGCTGCCGGCCGAACAGCGGGAAGTGCTGGTGCTTGTCTGCGTTGAGGAGTTCAGTTACCGCGATGCCGCCGAGGTTCTCGCTATCCCGATCGGCACGGTGATGAGCAGGCTTGCCCGCGCACGGAAAAATCTGATGGAACTGACGGGAATAAGTTTTGGCGAGAGCCGTTCGCCCGATACGAAAGGCGGCGTTCTATGAGCAGGAAAGATTTTGACGATGAAACATTGATGGCATTTGCCGATGGCGAACTGGACGAGACGCAAAGCCGCGCGCTGGAAGAGGCGCTTGCTGACAACGAGGCGCTCTGCGAACGCCTCGCCGTTTTCCTCGACAGCCGCCGGTTGGTGGGTGATGCGCTGAAACCCCTGATCGACGAGCCGGTGCCTGAGGCGTTGCTTGCTTCGGTCCGCAGGATGGCGGATGAGGCACGGCGCCAAACGCCGCAGGATAACGTCGTTTCCTTCCGTCCAAAACAACAGCAGCAGACGATGCGGCGCTGGCTCGTGCCGGTGGCGGCAAGTCTTGTGGCGATCGTGACCGGCATTGTCGGTTTTGCGCTGGGCCGCATAAACCCGTCTGCATCGAATTCCGGCGCAGAGATCGCTGCTGTCCTCGACCGCGAGGTGTCTGGTCGGGACGTGACGCTGCCTTTCCCGGAAACGGTGCTGCATGTCGTCGCCTCATTCCGCGACGAACGCGGCGAACTCTGCCGCGAATATGAGCTGAAGCAGCCGAAAAGCAGCACGCTCACCGTTGCTTGCCGGCAGAACGGCGCCTGGGCGACGCGGCTCGCACTAACATCTGCGAAAGCCGACGGATACGTACCTGCCTCGTCACAGGAGACGATCGACGCCTATCTGGCCTCGATCCAGGCGGGGGCACCACTTTCGCCTGAGGAAGAGCGAAAGGTTCTGGCCCCTGAATGAATATTTGCGATCATCAGGAATAAGTCTTTCCGGGCGCCGTTCTTCCCCGCATCGATTGATGGGAGAACAGCGATGACAATGGCCTTTCTGAATAAACCGCAGCCCCGATTGACATTTCTCTGCCGCAAGGAGGACGAGGGGGTTATCCCCGCTCCCGTGCGCGCCAAGACGGCGCTGCCCGACTGGTTCCGCAGGCTGCCTGCCGTCGATGAGGCACATGTCTCATCCAACAACAGCGGCTTGACCGTGAAGCGTTGCATGCCCTTCCTCGACGCGATGGCGACGGGCTGGGTGATCGGGCTGGCGGCAAGCGTACGCATGGAAATCTCCGACGATGGCAAAACGGTCGATTGCGGTTGGGATTTCGACCGCACGCTCATCAGCAACCATGCCAGCCATCAGGTCGCTGGCAATCCGCGCGAGCCGCTGCCGCCGTGCAAGTTCCACAATTATTGGACCATCCGCACGCCGCCCGGCTGGAGCTGCCTGTTCGTGCCGCCGCTCAATCGACCGAACGGCGTCTTCGAGGTCGTTGCCGGGGTCGTGGATACCGACACCTACCAGTCGGAAATCCATTTCCCATTCTTCGCCACCGGTGAGGACGGCCTGCATGTGCTGGAGCGCGGTACACCGATTGTCCAGGTCATTCCATTCCGCCGCGACGCATCCGACCTCGACGCCGACATCCGCACCGAAAACCCGGAGGAAGGCACCGTTCGCAAGACGATCCTGCGCAAGACACTCGCATCGGACGGCTGGTACCGCCGCTTCGCCCGCGCGCAGCGATAGTTTTTGAGACATATTTTCCGGTTTGCCGTCGCTGCCCATCGCAGCGGCGGTGCTTCCGCGTGTGTGGCAGATTCAAATTATCCTATTGAAAATATTTCGTTTTTTGAGGAATAAACATCGCCCACCGCCGTTTCTCCCTCGCAGCCAAGGAGGTTGTCACTCAAAGGAGAAACGTCATGAAGAAGTTCATCGCAATCCTGAGCGCGTTCCTGGTGGTCGGTGCCGCGGCACCCGCGCCCGCCCTCGCCGATGACCCGGTCACACGCCTTTTGCAGAAGATGACGCAAAGCAACAAGGCGAGCCACGCCCGCTATAACCGCGACCGGGACGATGACCGGCGCAGCAGCTGGAGCTCGAACCGCAATTCCAACAGTTCGTCGAACTCCTCCCGGAATTCCAATTCGAATTCGAGCTCAAACAGCAGCTCCAACTCGTCGAGCAACTCCAACTCGAACAGTTCATCCAACTCTTCGAGCAATTCGAACTCGAATTCTTCCTCCAATTCCTCGTCAAATTCGTCCTCCGACGACGATTGAGGTTCAGTCTGAAACCCGAAAGGAGGGCGATCGTGGCCCTATATGCAATCGCCCCTCTGGACCCCCACGCCAACCGGCGTGGGGAACCCTCTATGGCAACCGAGCGCACCGTGCCGCTTGCCCGCGTCAAGCAGATCGTCGCAGCGATCGTGCTCGCCTTCAGCGCCATGCTGATCTTCCTGGCGATCGACGACCTCACCCTGAGGATGCGGCTGACACTCGCCGTCTTCGTCGCAACGATCACCGCCTGGACCATCCTTGACCTGCCGGACACGCCCGTGGCGCTCGCCGCCGCCGCTCTTCTGCCGGTCGTCGGCGCGATTGACGAGGATGTGCTTTACCGCTCGCTCGGCAATGATATTGTTTGGCTGATGCTGGCGGCCTTCGTTGTGGCCGGCGTGCTGCGTCAGGTCGGCGTAATCGAACAAATTATCCGTTGGCTGCTCGCCCGCTTCGCCACCGTGCAAGGCTTGTTCTGGGCGCTGACGTTCTTGATCTTCGCCACCGCCTTCATCATCCCCTCGACTTCGGCGCGCGCCGCCATGCTGGCACCGGTCTATCTTGGTCTCGCAGCCGCGATCGACAATACACGGGTCAACCGGGCGCTCGCGCTGCTCTTTCCCTCGGTCATCCTGCTCTCCGCCGGCGCTTCGCTGATCGGTGCCGGTGCCCACCTCGTCGCGGCCGGGATGATGGAGCGCCTGCAGGAGCAAGGGCCCGATTTCCTGGGCTGGATCGCGCTTGCCGCACCCTTTTCGCTGCTATGCTCGCTGCTCGCCTGCGCCGTGCTGCTGCGTCTTTTTCTGACCCGCGAGGAGCGGGCGATAGTGATCGCCGAGCGCAACGCCGACGAGGCCCCGACCCCTTTGACACACCAGCAATGGACCGTGCTCGCCGTGACCGGCGCGATGATCCTGCTCTTCGCAGCGCAGCCCATGCACGGCATCGGCATGCCGCTCATCGGCATCGCCACTGCCCTGCTGTTGGCGAACCAAAAGGTCTCTGGCCTACCGCTGAAGGCGGCGCTCAAGAGCGTGGAATGGAACCTCCTGCTCTTCCTCGCCGGCACGCTCGTCATCGGCGAGGCGCTGTTGGAGACCGGCACCGCGAAAGTGCTGGCCGAGCGGATGGTCGACCTTGCCGGAAACAGCATCGCGGCATCGCCCGCACTCCTGGTCTTTTTCGCTGCCGTGGTCGCGACGCTTTCCCACCTCGTCATCACCTCGCGCACGGCGCGGGCGACCGTTCTCATACCTGCGCTTGCCCTGCCGGTCGCAGCCCTCGGTGTTGACCCGCTCAATCTCGTCATGGTCGTTACGTTGGCGAGCGGCTTTTGCCAAACGCTGATGGTCTCCGCCAAACCGGTAGCGCTATTCGGCGCGATGGATCCGCCCCCCTTCGGACAGGCCGACCTGTTCCGGCTCGCCGGTTGGCTGATCGTGCCCTTCGTGGTGCTGCTGGTCGTCTTCGCCACGCTCGTCTGGCCGCTGCAGGGCCTGCCTCTGTACTGAACAGTACAGATAGACAAAAGGGAAAGACCGCAGCGTGCGGTCTTTTTATTTAGTCGGCTAATTTATTTTCATACTGCTGGAATAACCACGGGGCTGCCCCGTTCCTCCCCTGTCACATCATTGTCATAGTAGAAAGGAACATCCCATGTCGTTCACGGTTCTCGTCGCGCCCTCCGGTTTCAAGGAAAGTCTGTCAGCAGATCAGGCAGCGGATTGCATCGAAAGTGGCGTTCTGCGCGCCTTTCCCGGCCTTACCGTCATCAAAACGCCAATGGTCGATGGCGGCGAGGGTTTCACCAAGGCGCTCGTCAAGGCGACCGGCGGTACGCTTCACCAGCTGACGGTGAGCGGCCCGGTCAACGACCCAGTCGAGGCGCATTTCGGGTTCCTCGGCGGCAGCGACGAGCCGACCGCCGTCATCGAGATGGCTGCGGCCGCCGGGCTCAGCCTCGTACCGCGCGACCAGCGCAATCCCTGCGTGACGACGAGTTATGGCGTTGGCGAACTGGTGCGTGCCGCGCTCGACCGAGGTGCACGCCGCGTCCTTCTCGGCTGTGGCGATAGCGGCATCAACGATGGCGGCGCCGGCATGGCCGAAGCGCTCGGCATCCGTCTCCTGGACCAAGAAGGCAATCGCCTGCCCCACGGCGGCGCAGCTCTTTCCCGCCTCGCCGCCATTGATATGAGCGGCCGAGATCCTCGTCTTGAAGGCGTGCGCATCGATGCTGCCGTCAACTGGCACAATGTCCTCCTCGGTGAACGCGGTGTTGCACGCATTTTCGGGCCGCAGAAGGGCGCAACGCCGATGCAGGTGGAGCTGCTCGCTGCCGCCATGGAGACGTATGCCACGGCGATTCGGTGCACGACGGGCATCGATGTCGGCATGGCGCCCGGATCCGGCGCCTCCGGCGGACTTGGTGCCGCGATACTCGGCCTCCTCGGCGGCAGATTGCATCCGCGTTACGACATCGTCATGCAGTATCTGGAGCTCGACCGGTTTATCGCACAGGCTGATTTGGTCATCACCGCGGAGGGCAGCCTTGACGGGCAAACCCCATATGGAAAGGTGCCTGCCGAAGTGGCTGCACGGGCAAAAATTGCCGGAGTGCCCGTCATCGCACTCGCCGGCACCATCGGCAAAGGCGTACGCCTTAATTTCGAGCATGGCATTGATGCCTTTGCGTCGATACTGAGCAGGCCCTGCTCGCTGGAAGACGCCATCTTCAGCGCCCCGAAACTACTCTCCCGAGCGGCAGAGGATGCAGTCCGCATGGTCATGGTGGGCATGAAGCTTGGAGCACGATGGCGCCAGGTTGCATGACCTTGAGCAAGGGTAAAGGGGACAAAGTTAGCTTCTGCAAGCACCATTTCATCCCGTCTTCGCTCTCATCGGCGAATTGCTGCGGGCAAGGGCCATCAACATCGGTCCGATGGCGAATTCCCCTTTCTCGGCGCGTCGCGTCAGGTCGCGCAGGTAACCACCGGCGGAGTTGATGTGCCCTGCCCTTTCGAGAACGCAGGCCATGACGGTGGCCGCATTTTCAGGTCCCATGATCTCGCAGGCCTGCTCATAGGCCGATGGGCTGACGCCGAGCATCGAGCGAACTACCACAGCCGCGGCCATCAGCTCGCGCCATGTGCCGACCGAGCCTTGCGGTCCATAGGCTGCGATTTCCGGGCAGGCCTGCAGCACCAGCCCCAGCGGGAAGGATTTGAGCGCGGCGTTGGCAGCGGGGGCAGAACTTGCGGCCGGCACACGCCCGTTCCTCTCTTCATCTTTCTGTATTCGGACTGCCGGTTCGGCTCGACCCGCCGATCGATCGTCCGCCGTTGCGCCCTGCTTCTTTTCGGAAGCTGGTTCAAGTTCAGTGATGGATTGTGGATTTGAATTCTGTATGTGCCGCTCATAATGTTGGGCATTGCCGCTTTGATTTTGAGTTTTAACCTGCATTTCCAACTGATTGATGATTTCTTCGCGCAGCAGCTCCAATTCGTCGAGGGCGGCTGCGACCTGTTCGGCGGAAGGCGACCTTGGCAGCCGCTCGACGATCTCACGAAAATGCAGATGAATCCGGCTCCAATCGCCCGCGGCGCCCTCCTCCAATGCCATCTCGATGAGCTTGGCGACATCGCGCCGGCAAAGCGTCAGGCGTTCTCTGAGCCGCTGCAGGTGCAACCGCTCAGCAACCACCTCCGCCGCCAACCGCTCGATTTCCTCAGCGCGCACCAGCAGCGGCGCCAGCGAAAAACCGAATGCCTCGCGAATCTCCCCGCCATGCTCCTTGCGGGCGTAGCGCTTGCCGTTCGGGCTGTCCTTGCGGATCAGCAGCCCGGCCTCGATCAGGGCCGCCAGGTGGCGACGGATCGTCTGCTCCGCCATTCCATGCGCACGTAGCGAGAGCTGTGCATTGGAAGGGAACACCACGAGCCCGTTTTCCTCAGAGAGCTCTCCCTTGGGATAAAAGCTCAGCATGGCGTTCAGGATAGCGAGCGCCCGGTCGGTGATGCCGAGCAGCGGCTTGGCCTCGCACAGGGCACGATAGAGTTTCCACTTGTCGATAGATTGGCCGGGTTCGATTTCTCGAGCAGCCGCCTGGCTTGCTAACATGCCAAGCGTCATCGGCCGCCGCCCGAAGGGCGTCGTCACATGTCCGCTTTCCATTTTCTTCGCCTTCTTCAAGGCAAAAGATCGCGGCTCACCAAATTCGGTGCCAAAGACTCTTGACTATGATTCGCGGAAATGTGATTCTCTGGGTGTCTAGATCAGAGAGGGCTTCCGCGACGGCAACGTTCGGGGGCCTTTTCTTTTGCTTATTGATCTCCGTTCTTGGTCAAATCCTGCGTCTTCTCGAACGCCTCGTAGAGACGATCCAGATTGCTGGCGATGTAGGCTCCAAAGGCAGACGCCTTCTCCGCCTTCAGCGCGATGGTGAACTGTTTCCCGTCATCCTTGATCTTCGCCTTGACCGCGCCGTCCTTGCGCTGCCAGGCGTGGGCGGCGGGCTGAATCGCCGCTATGGATGAGGCCTGTTGTTGCCTCCTGCTGATGAAGGCAACCAGCATATCGAAGCGGGCATCCGGCTCCGCCGTCCCGAATTCCCCCGATCTGGTGAACTCGATCGCTCGTGCGCCAATGTTTTCGGTTTCGAATTTCACTGACAGATCGTGCCACCGATCACGGCCGGTGGTCTTGGCCGCACCGATCGCGGTCAGGACTTCGGCTGGGATCCGCTTGGTGACGGACAGCATCTTGGAAACCGTCGTCTTGTCGGCGCTGAGCGCGGACATGATCGTTTCCCTGTCGAAGCCCAACGTGTCGAGCTTGTCGGCAAACATGGTCCTCTCGATGAAGGAGAGATCGGCGCGTGCCGAATTCTCCTGGCCCTGCGCAATGACATGGTCGCGGTCGTCGAGTTTCTTGACCACGGCCCGGACAGGTCGGCCGAGTTCCTTGGCGGCCCGCGCGCGACGGTGGCCGAAGGCGATCTGATATCGGCCGTCCTTCTCAGGATGCGGCCGGACGAGGATCGGTGAATCCTGACCGCGCAGCCGGATCGCCTCGACCAATTCGCGAAACTGTTCGTCGGTATGCGCCAGCCGGTCCGTCACGAAGGAATCTTCGATCAGGGCAGGGTCGAGATCAATCACCGTCTCACCGGTCGCCAGCTTTTCCTCGATCGCTTTGGCCGCATCGGCCTTGGCAGCCAGCGCATCGATACTGCGCGTCACGGCGCCGAGAGCGCCGATCCCCTTATAGGTGATCTGCTGCTTCTCGTCCCTGTGGAGCGGTTCGTCCTCATTGTTTACCGCAGTAAACTTCTTGGAATCGTCCATCAGACCCGAAAGGAGATTCTTACGCGCCATCAGCCAGCTCCTCGTCCCAGTTTACCGCAGTAAACTTCTCGGTCATTTCCGCCCCCAAGCCTTGTGGATGAGATCGGCGATCTCGGTGTTGACGGCATCCATCGCCTCCATGGCGCGGTCATAGGTCGCGCGGGTAAACTGGTTCCGCTCGACTTCGTAAAGCGTCTGATTGGTCATCGCCGCATCGGAGATGGCGACGCTGCGCAACATCGGATTGGTGAGCACGTGGTTCTTGAACATCGAACGCATGAAGGCGACCATTTGCGTCTGCGGCCCGTCCTGCGGATCGTAGCGGGTGACGAGATAACGCAGCCAGTCGAGGTTCATGTTACCGCCGGCACCTTTCAGTGTGTTCAGCACCTCGCCGAGCATCTGCAGAAATTGGCACATCGACATGACGTCGAGCATCTGAGGATGAACGGTGATCAGAACTGCTGTTGCGCCGCAAATGGCGCTCATGGTCAAAAAGCCGAGCTGGGGAGGGCAGTCGATGATGACCACGTCGTAATCGTCGGCGACTGAGGACAGCGCCTCGTCCAGCCGCGCGAAGAAGACACGTCCATAGTCACCCGCCTTGCCCTGAGCAAGGACGCGCGGCGTATCGTGCTCGAATTCCATCAGCTCGAGATTGCCTGGCACCAGATGAAGGTTCGGGAAATTCGTCGGACGGATGATCTCTCTCAGCGGCCGCCGCTGATCGTCATAACGAATGGCGGCGTAGAGCGTCTCATTTTCGTTGACGTCGAACTCCGGCTGAAAACCGTGAATGGCAGAGAGAGAGGCCTGCGGATCGAGGTCGACGGCAAGGACACGGTGACCCGTCAGGGCAAGATGCTGGGCAAGGTGTGCTGCACTCGTCGTCTTGCCGCTGCCACCTTTGAAGTTGACGACTGCAACGACCTGCAGATGTTCGTTGCCGCGGCGATGACGCATATAATGCGTTCCGGCGCGGGCATTGTGCTCCAGGAAGCTGCGCATCTCTTCCATTTGCTCCGCCGTATAGGATCGACGGCCCGACGGCGTGACCTGGGGAAGGGCGCCTTTGCCTTCCAGCGACAGGTTGCGAAGATAGCCGCTGGTGACGCCGAGGAAACGCGCCGCCTCGGCAAGCTGAAATTCCCTCAAACCCTTCAATGCACGCGGCGGAAACATCTCGAGCCGATGCTGCTTCAGCTTGTCGGATAGTTCCTGCGCCTGACCAATAATCAGTTGGTCGACATCGGAAATTGCTTTTTCTATCTGCGGTGCCATATTCATGGAAATCTCGAAAATGCGATTTAAAAGCCCTACGTGCTGTGAAACCGCATTTAGCGCCGATTCTGGAGGGGTGGCAAGGCAAATAGGGTTAACAAGACCCTACCGCGAGGTTGTCCAATCTTTTTCAAAGGCTTGAACGTGCCGCCCGGTGCCGCAGTCGGATCAGCAATCGCGCATTCGCCGGCCGAATCGGAAGGCCGCACAACCGGCATCATAGCCGATCGGATACGTCGAAATCGAGATATCGAGCGTGCACAGCTCTTTGAAGTGCGCCCGCAATGGGCATAAGCACCTGGACAGTCAGTGGCTGTTCAGGCCGCGTGGCGAAGAACCGTCTTGATATCTGCCTGGGGGAGGGACACGGCGCTTCTGTCGAGGTCCTGCTGCAGAGCGCCCAGCGCAAGATCCAGGCGATAGGCGGAGAATTCAGCGCCGAGCTCGGCGCCGTCCCTCAGATAGCGATCCAGCAAATGCCAAATCGCAAGTAGGCCCTTTCGGGAAATGCCACTGATTGTCCGGTCGGCTCGCCAGGCGCAACGCTGCGATACCCGCCTATTCTCCGAGCGGAAGGGTGATATCCGCTGCGGAGGCTCCTGATGTCAGACCGCGACTTTCCGCCTGCGCCATCGCCTTCACCAGCGCGATGACCGTTTCGCGGATATTGCTGTCGGCGATCTTTAGAAAGGCGCGATTGAGCACCAATCCCTCTTTCGTTCGCAGGAATTCGGCGACCGGATCCATATTCGCGGATAGATCCAGCCCTTGCAGCGTCAACGGCTCGGAATTCTCCTGTTCGAAGAAGAAGCTCGGCGACGTGTGCAGCACCTCGGCGATCCGCTGCAGCCGGCTCGCGCCGATGCGGTTGATGCCCTTCTCGTATTTTTGAACCTGCTGAAAGGTCACGCCGATCTGCTCGGCAAGCCGTTCCTGGCTCATCCCGAGCAACTGCCGGCGCATTCTGATGCGCGCTCCGACATAGCTGTCTATTGCATTCGCTGTCTTGACATTCATCGTGTGTTTTCAGCCTCGATCGCATTTTCAATCGGCGCAGCTGTAGTATCCCCCGCATGGCTTTTCCATGGTTGTTTTCATATAGCATAGTGGATATGCGACGATCGCGCCTGACTGTGATATGAAAGCCCCCGTCCAGAAAAACGTGAAATCACTCGGCGGAAGCGTAAATCGAACAAAAGCCGTACCGATACGGATAAAAGAGGGCTGTAATTGCGCTCCGGCTTACGCTAAATGCAGTTCAGCGACCGTCGCACGAGAGTCTTCCCAGCTCGATCGCCCGAAAATCCATCGAACAAAAGCGACGTCGCACGGCACCGGCCGTGTCTGTGCAGGAGAAGTATTGATGGCAACCGTTGCCGAGCGCGCGCCCCGTTTCGAAAAAACAACGATGTCTATCCTCATGGCGGTCAGCTTCTGCCATATGCTGAACGACATCATGCAGTCGCTGCTCGCCTCGCTTTATCCGCTGTTCAAGGCGAATTACGATCTCGATTTCGTGCAGATCGGTCTCCTCACCATGACTTTCCAGGTCACGGCTTCACTGCTGCAGCCGCTGGTCGGCATCGTCACCGACCGCTGGCCGATGCCCTATTCGCTGCCGGTTGGTATGGCGAGTACCTTCTGCGGCCTCATTCTGCTCGGCAACGCCAGCAGCTTCGAACTGCTGCTGGTTGCCGCTGGCTTAATCGGCTTCGGCTCGGCGGTCTTCCATCCGGAATCTTCGCGCGTTGCCCGTCTTGCCTCCGGCGGCCGCCACGGTTTCGCGCAATCCTTCTTCCAGGTCGGCGGCAATGCCGGCCAGGCGATCGGTCCGCTGCTTGCCGCCTTCATCGTGCTGCCGCTCGGCCAGCACAGCGTCTCCTGGTTCGCCGCCATCGCCATGGTCGGCATGGTCGTGCTGAGTTGGGTCGGCAACTGGTACATCAGCCACAGGCGCCAGAATGCCAGTAAGCCGGCAATAAGCCGGACCCTGCCGCTGCCGCAGAACCGGGTCGTCTGGGCGCTGCTGATTCTCGTGCTGCTGACGGCAACGAAGAATGTCTACATGGCAAGCGTGTCGAGCTACTTCACCTTCTATGTCATCGACAGGTTCGAGCTCAGCGTGCAGCAGGCACAACTGATGCTCTTCCTGTTCCTCGGCTCGGTTGCCATCGGCACCTTCCTTGGTGGGCCGATCGGTGACCGCTTCGGCGCGCGTTTCGTCATCTGGTTCTCGATCCTCGGCGTCATTCCCTTCGCACTCCTGCTTCCCTATGCGAACCTCTTCTGGACAGGTGTGCTAAGCGTCGTCATCGGCCTGATCTTCGCTTCGGCCTTCTCGGCAATCGTCGTCTTCGCGCAGGAACTGGTGCCCGGGCGCGTCGGGCTGATTGCCGGGGTCTTCTTCGGCTTCGCATTCGGGGCAGGGGGGCTTGGTGCCGCGCTGCTCGGCGAGTTCGCCGATACCCATGGCATCGATTTCGTCTACCGCATCTGCTCTTATCTGCCGCTGCTCGGTCTCCTGACCGTCTTCCTGCCGCGCATTCCTGAGCAGAAACCAGCCTAAGACGATATCGGCTGCATCATGCGGTTTCGCATGTCGCGATGGCCAACAGCAGCGGACTTATTTTTCTCCTCCTATGGGGAAGAGGGATCACCATTCCTTTAATCCACTATTTTTATAGATAATATTCATCCAATAATGACGTCGGTCCCGGCACGATATTGGAAGGAAATGGCATGTCTGCTCACAAACTGGTCGGCCTTGCGGGTAGTTTCAACCGCCCCTCGAAGACCTTTGCGCTTGTCGAAAACATTGCCGGTCTCGCCGCCGAGAAATACGACTTCGACAACACCATCTACGATCTGACCGACGTCGGCCCCTCGCTTGGGCAGGCGCTGCGCCGTGACGATCTCGACAGTCGCGCCAGGGAAGTCATCGACGACATCGTCAATGCCGATGTGCTGGTCATCGGAGCGCCAACTTACAAGGGCAGCTATCCCGGCCTCTTCAAGCATCTGATCGACCTGATCGACCCGCATGAACTGCGCGCCAAGCCGATCATCATCACTGCGACCGGCGGCGGCGACCGGCATGCGCTGATGGTCGAGCACCAGCTCCGCCCGCTCTTCGGTTTTTTCATGTCTTACACGCTGCCGACCGCGGTTTATGCGTCCGACCGCGACTTCACCGATTACCGTGTCTCATCCGATCCGCTTTCCAAGCGGATCGGCGAGGTCATCGGCGAGATCGAGGCGTTCTTTCCTGTGCGAAATCACGCCCTTATTGCTGCCGAATGAGCAATGCCGGAATGAGCTTGAGACGGCGCCGAGGAGGCGCCGTTTTCAGTTTTGGAGCATGCTCTCAAGCCGCAATTAATCCATAAATTTGGTGGAAATTTATCCTGCCGATATCGATGGCAGGGCAAGAGTTTTTCCGGCCTTTCCTCCGCATCAGACATTCGTGCTTCGCTCCCGATCCGCGCATTTGCCATGATCGGCCTGCTCGGGGCGTTCGGCCTCATTCAGTCAGACGGGATAACAATGACCAAGAACAAAAATCTTCACAGCTTCCACCTTTCGCGCCGCGCGGCTCTTGCCGCCATCGCCATTTCGGCGGCGGCATTCTTTTCCTTTGCAGCACCCGCTCCTTCCCATGCCGAGGATAAGTCGATCAAGGTCGGCATCATGGCCGGCGAGGAGGAGGATATCTGGCGCGTGGTCGCGAGCGAGGCGGCCAAGAAGGGTCTCAAGATCGAGACCGTCATCTTCAACGACTACACCCAGCCGAATGAAGCGCTGGAGCGCGGCGAAATCGATGCCAACGCCTTCCAGCACCAGCCCTATCTCGACAACCAGATCCAACAGCACGGCTATCACATCGTTCGCGTCGGTTATACCGGGGTCTGGCCGATCGGCCTTTACACCAAGAAATACAAGTCCGTCGCAGAGATCCCGGAAGGTGCCATCATCGGCGTGCCGAACGATCCCTCGAACGAAGGCCGGGCGCTGCGCGTTCTCCAGAGCGAAGGCCTGATCAAACTGAAGGACGGCACCGGTATTCTCGCGACCGTCGCCGACGTCACCGACAATCCGAAGAAGATCGAGATCAAGGAACTCGACGCCGGCATCGTCGGCCGTTCGATCGACGATCTGGATGCCGGTATCGTCAACACCGACTGGGCGCTGAAGAGCGGTCTTTCGCCGGCCGAACGCATTGCCCAGGAGCCGATCACTGATAATCCATACCGCAACTTCATCGCCGTCAAGGACGACAACAAGGATACCGAATGGGTCAAGACGCTTGTGTCTTCTTATCAGAACGACACCGTCAAGGCCGAATTCGACAAGGTCTACAAGGGCACCGGTCTCAGCGCCTATTGATCAGAGGCAGGGCTGGGGTTAGAGCCTTTCCGGGTTAGATTGCAGCATTCTGTTGGCTCAAACGGAGTCGGATGGTCGACCGGCCGGCGCGCGTCGTAGCCAAGCTCTACGGCCAAGCCGGCCGGTCGATCAGCCGGCCCGTTTCAGCCAACCCGAAGGGCCGGGCATCTTTCCGCCAGCGCAGAGGCGATCGGCTCGGACGTACCACGAAGTATGCCCGTCGCCAATCGCCTCTGCCCTGACGAAAACCTGCTCCGGCAGAATGCTTCAATCTAACCCGGAAAGGCTCTAAGGCCTGCCGAGAGGCGGTCCGGGCGTTCTCTGCCCGGACCGCCTTCAGTATTTGTAAGGAAAAACACATGAATTCCCTTGTTTCCACCACGGCGATCGAGGCACAGTCGCAAGCGGCGGCTTCCGAAGAGGTGGTGAGGCTGACCGACGTGAAACGGCGGTTCGGAGCCACTGCAGCCCTCGACGGTATTTCGCTGACGGTGAAGAGAGGCGAGATCCTCGGCATCATCGGCCGCAGCGGCGCCGGCAAATCGACGCTGATCCGCTGCCTGAACGGCCTGGAGCGCGCCGATAGCGGCGAGATCCTCATCGAAGGCCGAGATATCACCGGACTTTCGGAACAGGAATTGCAGCCGCTGCGCCGCCGCATCGGCATGATCTTCCAGCATTTCAATCTGCTTTCCGCCAGAACCGTCGAGGAGAACGTCGCGCTGCCTCTGAAGATCGAGGGTCTTGCAAAGAGCGAGCGCCTGAAACGGGCGCATGAGCTGCTCGAACTCGTCGGCCTTGCAGACAAGGCGAAGGCTTATCCCGCATCGCTATCCGGCGGCCAGAAACAACGCGTCGGCATCGCCCGGGCGCTGGCGGCACGCCCGGCACTGCTGTTGTCCGACGAGGCGACATCGGCGCTCGATCCGGAAACGACCCGGTCGATCCTGGCATTGCTGAAGGACATCAACCGTAAGCTCGGACTGACCATTCTGCTCATCACCCACGAGATGGAAGTGGTACGCGGCATTGCCGATCGCGTCGCGGTCATCGATGCCGGGCGCATCGTCGAGGAAGGGCAGGTCTGGTCGGTCTTCGCCAATCCGCAGGCTGAGATCACGGGGAGCCTGCTCGGCGGCATCCGCCCGCAGCTTCCCGAGCATATTGCCGGCCGGCTATCGGCGACGGCGGGCAGCGAAGCGATCCTCAGCGTCGATCTCGCCGGGCCGCAGGCGCAGGGCGCACTGTTTGCCGAACTCTCAGCAGCATTGCCGCATTCCTTCCGCCTCGTCCATGGCGGCATCGACCATATCCAGAATCAGCCGGTGGCGCGGTTCTTCATCGCCGTTCCCGCGCGCGACCCCGCGCTTGCCGGAAAGGTCGAACAATTCCTGACGGCCCGGTCCGCCCGGGTGGAGGTGCTTGGTTATGACACCGATCATGCTTGAACTGCTTATTCGCTCCCTTTGGGAGACGATCCTGATGACCCTCGCCTCGGGATTGATCTCGCTCGTCGCCGGCCTGCCACTCGGCCTTGCCCTGGTTGCGACGGCGCGCGGCGGCATCGCCGAAAACCCCTGGATCAATCGCGTGCTCGGCGCAGTCATCAACGGCTTTCGCTCGGTGCCTTTCATCATCCTGCTGGTGGCGCTGATCCCGCTGACGCGGCTGATCGTCGGCACCGCGCTCGGCACCTGGGCGGCCATCGTGCCGCTCGCCATCGCTGCAACGCCCTACTACGCCCGTATCGCCGAAGTATCGCTGCGCGAGGTCGACCGCGGGCTGATCGATGCCGTGCGTGCCATGGGCGGCAATCGCTGGACGATCATCCGCGAGGTGCTGGTGCCTGAGGCGCTGCCGGGCATCGTCGCCGGTTTCACCGTCACGCTGGTGACGCTGATCGGCGCCTCGGCCATGGCGGGCGCAATCGGCGCCGGCGGCCTCGGCGATCTGGCCATCCGCTATGGCTATCAACGTTTCGAAACCAGTGTGATGATCGCGGTGGTGGCCGTCCTCATCGTGCTCGTCTGCGGCATCCAGTGGCTTGGCGACCGGCTGGTTGCCAGGCTGGACCACCGATAAGTCAGCGCCGGAACTGGGCGGCGGGATGAGCGGCGGGCAACCTGCCGTTCCCGCCGCCGAAAAGCTTCTGCCGCAAGGGTCCTGCAGCATAGTCCGCCTTGAAGACGCCGCGCTCCTGCAGCACCGGCACCACCAGCTCGACGAAATCGCGCAGGCTCTCCGGCGCCACTGTCCGCGCCAGATTGAAGCCGTCGATGCCACCCTCTTCGATCCATGTCGCGAGACGATCGGCGATCTGTTCCGGCGAACCCACTATCGGCTTCATCCGGCTGCCGAGCACCATCTGGTCGATGATGTCACGCAGCGTCACCGGCTTTGGCGCCTGTTTCGTGATGGCCGCAAGCGCCGACTGATTGGCGTTGGTCGAGCTCTGGTCGATGACGTCGTCCAATCCATACTTCGAAAAGTCGATGCCTGTCGAAGCGGAGTAATGCGCAAGCGAAGCTTCGACGCTCGCATGGCGGCGATACTCCTCCAGTCTGTCCCGTGCTTCCTTCTCCGTCCGCCCGACGACGACGGTGATCAGGCTCAGGATCTTCAATGCGTCGGCGCCGCGGCCGAATTCCGTCGCCTTCGCCCGCAGCGCATCGACGGTCGGCTTGGCCGCCTTGGGATTCGGCCCGGCAACGAAGACGCATTCGGCGTGGCGTGCGGCGAAATCCTGCCCGCGTGCCGAGGCGCCGGCCTGGAAGAGCAGGGGCGTGCGCTGCGGCGAGGGCTCGGAAAGATGGATGCCTTCCATCCGGTAATATTTGCCGTCGTGACGGACAGAGCGCACTTTGGAGGGATCGGCATAGACGCCGCCCGCCTTGTCGCGCACCACTGCATCGTCGTCCCAACTCCCTTCCCAGAGCTTGTAGAGAATTTCGAGATATTCTTCGGCTGCGTCGTAACGCGCATCATGTTCCGGCAGCTTGTCGAAACCCATGCTGCGAGCCGCACTGTCGAGATAACCGGTGACGATGTTCCAGCCGATCCGTCCCTTGGTCAGGTGGTCGAGCGTCGACATGCGCCGCGCCAGCAGGAAGGGTGGCTCATAGGTGGTGTTGACGGTCACGCCGAAACCCAGATGTTTCGTGACATAGGCCATCGCCGAAATCGGGATCATCGGATCATTGACCGGGATCTGCGCGCCCGTCTCGATCACCGGCGACGGGCTACCCCTGTAGACATCGTAGACACCGACGATGTCGGCCAGGAAGATGCCGTCCAGCTTGCCGCGTTCCGCGGTCTTGGCAAACTCCGTCCAGTAGTCAAGATCGGTATAATGCGCTGAGCGGTCGCGCGGATGCGTCCACAGACCGTGGTTGATGTGCCCGACGCAGTTCATGTCGAAGGCATAGATCTGCATGGTCTTCATCTGGCGGTTCCCAAAGCCGGCAATAGAAATCAAGGATTTGCCGCATTAATTATCCTGGAGCATGATGCCGAAAAGTGTGAGCGGTTTTCGGACGACATCATGCTCTAACTATATAATGTAGAACAGGATTCAGATTTTAGCCGGCTCGGCCTAAAATCATCCTCTTTGGGCTCTATCGCACGATGAGCCTGTGAAATGGTAGGGTGGGGATGAAAAAAGCCGGAGGAACCGCATGACGAAGAAGACGCTGTCGGATTGGGCGGAGCTTGCTCAAAAGGAACTGCGCACCTCGCCCGAAACGCTGACCTGGCAGACGCCGGAAGGCATTGCCGTCAAGCCGCTCTATACGGCCGAGGATCTCGATGGCGCCGGGCACCTTGGTTCGCTTCCCGGCTTTTCACCTTTCACCCGCGGCCCGCGCGCGACGATGTATGCCGGCCGGCCTTGGACGATCCGCCAATATGCCGGCTTCTCGACGGCAGAGGAATCGAACGCCTTTTATCGCCGCAATCTCGCCGCCGGCCAGAAGGGCCTGTCGGTCGCCTTCGATCTTGCCACCCACCGCGGTTATGACAGCGATCATCCGCGCGTCGAGGGTGATGTCGGCAAGGCGGGTGTGGCAATCGACAGCGTCGAGGACATGAAGATCCTGTTCGACGGCATTCCACTCGGCGAAATGTCGGTGTCGATGACCATGAACGGCGCCGTCATCCCGATCCTCGCCTCCTTCATCGTGGCAGGCGAGGAGCAGGGCATTCCACGAGCCGACCTTTCGGGGACCATCCAAAACGACATCCTCAAGGAGTTCATGGTCCGCAACACCTATATCTATCCGCCGGAACCCTCGATGCGGATCGTTGCCGACATCATCGAATATACGGCCAGGGAGATGCCGAAATTCAACTCGATCTCGATCTCTGGCTATCACATGCAAGAGGCCGGCGCGACGCTGGTGCAGGAACTTGCCTTCACGCTGGCCGACGGTCGCGAATATGTCAGGGCGGCGATCGCCAAGGGCCTCAATGTCGATGATTTCGCCGGCAGGCTCTCCTTCTTCTTCGCGATCGGCATGAACTTCTTCATGGAGGCGGCAAAACTTCGCGCCGCCCGCCAGCTCTGGACCCGCATCATGGAGGAGTTTGAGCCGAAGAAGGCCTCGTCGCTGATGCTGCGCACCCATTGCCAGACCTCCGGCGTCTCGCTGCAGGAACAGGATCCCTATAACAACATCATCCGCACCGCTTTCGAGGCGATGTCGGCTGTGCTCGGCGGCACGCAGTCGCTGCATACCAACTCCTTCGACGAGGCAATCGCCCTGCCGACGGAATTTTCCGCCCGCATCGCCCGCAACACGCAGTTGATCCTGAGCCACGAAACCGGCGTCACCAAGGTGGTCGATCCGCTGGCGGGCTCTTATTACGTCGAGAGCCTGACGAAGGACCTTGCCGACAAAGCCTGGGCGCTGATCGAGGAGGTGGAAGCGCTCGGCGGCATGACGAAGGCGGTCAATGACGGCCTGCCGAAACGGCTGATCGAGGAAGCGGCTGCGCGCCGCCAGGCAGCCGTCGACAAGGGCGAGGAGGTCATCGTCGGTGTCAACCGCTACAGGCTCGACAACGAGCAGCCGATCGACATTCTGGAGATCGACAATAGCGCAGTACGCAAAGCGCAAATCAGACGTATCGAGGAAACCAAGCGGCGGCGCGATGGCGCAGCCGTGCGCGAGACGCTGGCGGCCCTGGCCGAGATCGCACAGAGCGGCAAGGGCAACCTTCTGGAAGCCGCCATTGAGGCGGCGCGGGCCCGCGCCACGGTCGGCGAGATATCCGATGCGATGCGCGATGCCTTCGGCGATCATGCCGCCACGCCTGTGGTGATCAAGGGCGTCTATGGCCAAGCGTATGAAAATGAGCCGGAACTCGCCGTGCTCAAGACTCGCATGACGGAGGTGGCGGAAGCGATGGGGCACCGGCCGAAGATCATGGTCGCCAAGCTCGGTCAGGACGGACACGACCGAGGCGCCAAGGTGATCGCCTCGGCCTTCGGCGATATCGGCTTCGATGTGCTCGCCGGTCCCCTCTTCCAGACACCGGAGGAAGCCGCCGGCGTCGCACTCAGCGAAAAGGTCAACGTCGTCGGCGTCTCGTCATTGGCGGCCAGCCACAGGACGCTGCTGCCGCAGCTGATCGACAGGCTGAGGGAACAGGGCGGTGGGGACATCATCGTCGTCTGCGGCGGCGTCATCCCGCGGCAGGACTATGAATTCCTGCACGAACACGGCGTCGCAGCGGTATTCGGCCCGGGGACAAACGTTCTCGAGGCGGCAAACTCCGTCCTCGACTTGCTGCAGGGCAGGCGACGGAATCAGTAATTTAGAGAAGACCGCGCTTTGCCAGATTGCTCATCAGCGCCGAAATGCCGAAGGTCCAGGGCGGACATTCGGTGGAAAGGCGCACGGTGTTGACGAGGGCGCCGAGGCCTGCCGAGGAAATCTCGACGACATCGCCAATCTTGTGGGTGAAGCCTTGCTTTGGCGCGTCGCGGTCCTGCGTCGGCGCAAACAGCGTGCCGAGGAAAAGCATGAAACCGTCAGGATATTGATGATGGGCGCCGACCGTCTGCTTGACGAGATCGGTCGGGTCGCGGCTGATCTGTGACATCGAACTCTTGCCATGCAGCACGAAACCGTCCTGGCCGGTGACTTTCAGGTCGAGTTCGGCCTTGCGCACGTCATCGAGGCTGTAATCGGCGTCGAACAGGCGGATGAAAGGACCGATCGAGCAGGAGGCGTTGTTATCCTTGGCCTTGCCGAGCAACAGTGCCGAGCGGCCCTCGACGTCGCGCAGGTTGACGTCGTTGCCGAGCGTCGCACCCTTGATTTCGCCGCGGCTGTTGACCGCGAGCACGATTTCCGGCTCGGGATTGTTCCAGGTCGAGATCGGATGCAGGCCGACATCCGCACCCCAGCCGACGGAGGAGAGCACCGGCGCCTTGGTGAAGACTTCGGCATCCGGCCCGATGCCGACCTCGAGATATTGCGACCACATGCCCTCGTCGATCAGTGCCTGCTTGACCTTGGCGGCCTCCGGCGAGCCGGCCTTCAGATTGGTGAGGCTGCCGCCGATCAACGTGCTGACGCGCTCGCGGATCGAGGCCGCCCGCTCCGGACTGCCGGCGGCCTTCTCCTCGATGACACGCTCGATCATCGACTGCGCAAAGGTAACGCCGCAGGCCTTGACTGCCTGCAGGTCGACAGGCGCAAGGAGATAAGGGCGCGTTTGATCCGAAGCTCCGGTACTGTTAGAGGCGATGTCCGCCAGCGAGCCAACCGCCTTGCCACTTGCTGCACGGACGAAGGTGGCGGCATCCTGCCGCTCGAGCAGGGCGCTCAGCGTTGGCGCCTCGCGCGACGTGATGTCGACCAACATACCCTCTCGTAACATCACAATGCTCGGTCCCTGCACTTCGGGATTCCAGATGCGACCGACAAAAAGACCATCCGAAGTGGCGACATCGAGCAGAGGTTGAGACATGGTGATTTTCCGTCACAGGCGAGCGGGGAGCGCTCTTCAAAACATTGCGGGGTGTTGCCGCCCTCCAGCCCGGCGGCAGCCGAAATCGATCACATTCACGGAGAAGGGGCAAGATGCGTCGGGGAAAAAGACTTTCGCCTGATCGGCTCGGGCGGCTGACTTCCTCGGGAATCCAATTGCAAAAGCTCACAAAATAACTATTTAGATACAAAATAACTGTTATATTTCAGATATTTAAATACAGGCTGTGACGATTTTGCCGTTCATCTCGCCTTGACAGGAGCCGGCTTTCGTTATCTGTTTTGCCCGACATGGAGGAGGCGGGCGTCAGCCGGCCACACGAAAATCCCAGGAGGATATTGCAGCGATGTTGAGATTTGCCGTCGTCGGAATCGACCATGGGCACACGTTCGATCACGTAAAGGGATTGCTGGCCGCAGGTGGCGAGTTCGTCGGCTATTGCCCGCAGACCTCGGTGCCGGCGTTGCGCGAGGCCTTCGAGAAGACCTATCCTGACGCGCCGCAGATCGACAGGCAAAAGCTGTTCGACGATCCGTCGATCGATGTCATCTGCATTTCCGCGATTCCGCGTGATCGTGCCGGGCTTGCCATCCGCGCAATGAGGTCGGGCAAGGACGTGATGACCGACAAGCCGGGCGTGACCACCTTCGCCCAACTCGAGGACGTCAGGCGTACCGTTGCCGAGACCGGCAAGATCTTCTCGATCTGCTTTTCCGAGCGCCACTGCGTCCGCTCCGCCGTCAAGGCCGGCAAGCTCGTCGCTGAAGGCGCGATCGGCAAGGTGATCCAGACGCTCGGCGTCGGTCCACACCGGCTGCAACTGCCGACCCGGCCGGACTGGTTCTTCGATCCCGAAGCCTTCGGCGGCATCATCGTCGATATCGCTTCGCACCAGGTCGACCAGTTCCTGTTTTATACCGGCTCGACCACAGGCGAGGTCATCGCAAGCTCGATCGGCAATTTCGGCATGCCCGACAAGCCCGCCTTCGAGGATTTCGGCGAGGTGCTTCTGCGCTCCGACAAGGCGGCGGGCTATGTGCGAGTCGACTGGTTCACGCCGGAGGCGCTGCCGACCTGGGGTGACGGGCGCCTGACCATCCTCGGCACCGAAGGCTACATCGAACTGCGCAAATATATCGATATCGCCGGCCGGCCGGGCAAGGATCACCTCTTCCTGGTCAACGGCAAGGAAATGACCCATATCGATTGCAGTGGCGAAAAACTCGACTATTTCGACGCTTTCACCGCCGACGTCGGCAACCGCACACAGACGGCGATGACCCAGGATCACGTTTTTGAAGTCTGCCGTCTTTCGCTCGAAGCCCAGGCGAAAGCCGCGCGCATCGGCGCTCGCTGAGGAGGAAATCATGACCAGGAAATTGCGCGTCGGCGTCATCGGCGCAGGCATCGCTGCGCGGCATCTGGCCGGCTTCGGTTGGAACAAGGAGCTTTTCGAAGTTCCCGTGCTCTGCTCGCTCGATGAGGAGCGCGGCAGAGCGCTGTGCGAGGAGTTCGGCATTGGCGAATACACGCAGGATGCGGATGCGCTGTTTGCCCGTGACGATCTTGATATCATCGACATTTCGACGCCGCCGAGCTCGCATTTCGAACTCTGCCGCAAGGGCATCGAATCCGGCAAGCACGTCATCTGCGAGAAGCCGCTGTTCGGCTCGATCGCCGAGGTCGACGAGATGGGGCGCATCCTTGCCCGCTTCCCCAGCAAGAAGCTGATGCCGATCTTCCAGTATCGCTATGGTTCCGGCCTGCAGAAGCTGAAGCTGCTGATCGAACGTGGCCTGGCCGGCAAGCCGTTCCTGACCACGATCGAAACCCATTGGTGGCGCGGGCCGGATTATTATGCCGTGCCGTGGCGCGGCAAATGGGCGAGCGAACTCGGCGGTGGCCTTCTCGGCCACGCCATCCACGCCCATGACATGCTGAACTATGTGCATGGCCCCTGCGCCGAGGTGTTTTCCTATGGGGCGACGCTGGTCAATCCGATCGAGGTCGAGGATACGGCAGCCCTTTCGGTGAAGATGCAGAATGGCTCGCTGGCGACGCTGTCGATGACGCTGGGTTCGCGCAAGGAGATCTCGCGGTTGCGCTTCTGCTTCAACGACCTCGTCGCCGAAAGCATCATCGAACCCTACACGATGGGCCGTGATCCGTGGACGTTCGTCGCCGGGACAGAGGAACATCAGGCGCGGATCGACGAAGTGCTCGCCGCCCATGTGCCTGGCGAGGATGGCTACACCCGTCAGTTCGAGCTCTTCCATAAGGCGATCGTCGAAGACACCGACCCACCGGTGACGCTGCAGGATGCCCGCAATTCGCTGGAACTGGTAACGGCCGCTTATTTCTCGCAGCGAACCGGACAACCGACGCCGATGCCGATCGCCGCCGATCATCCGCTCTATCGCTCCTGGCTTCCGGCAGGGGAATGGCGTGCTGCGGCCACCGTCTGAATCGGGAAGGGCTCTCCGATGCTGAAATCCTTCGAGCACGTCGGCATGACGGTCGGCGACATGGACCGCACCGTCGATTTCTACTGTGGCCTGCTCGGCCTCAGCCTCGTGCTGCGCAAGACGATGGCGAATGGCATGCAGGTCGCGTTCCTCGATGCAGGCGGCGGCATGCTAGAGGTCTTTGCGCCGCCCGGCGGCGCTTCCAGGGCGGTCGACGTGCCTGAAGATACGGCCGGCGTCCGGCACCTCACCTTCTATTTCGACAATGTCGACGAGGCCTTCGCCCGCCTTGAACAGGCGGGCGTCGAGATCAAGGAGCCGCCGCGCTTCGCCGTCCACTCCGAGATGCTGAACAAGATCGCCTTCGTTCGCGATCCCGACGGCATCATCGTCGAGCTTGCCGAACGCTCTCAGAGCCGCCAGGGCTGACACAGGTGCTGCCGATCGCTTCGCTGCGGGCGGTCAGACCGTCCCGCAGCAGATCGATCAGGCGCCGGATGAGTTTAGCCGCCATGCAAGACTCTCCTCAGCTCGCCAGCTTGGCGCTGATATAGTTGCGCCAGCCGCCAAGCGCGGTGATTTCCTCGGCACCTTTCACCGCATGGGCCTCGCAGACGAAGCCGGAGACGCTGGAACCGTCTTCGAGCGTGAGCTTACCGATGCCGAGCGGTGCCGGAATCTTCTGGACGAACCTGCCGAAAGCATCGGCCGGCAGTGCCCAGACCTCGACCTCCAGCCCCTGACCCTTATGGCCGGGTTCGCGCAGCAGCCCCGGTTTCGGCGGCGTGGTATTGGGCAGAACGAAGAGGCGATAATCCCCGGCCGTGCGGCAGGTCTTGACCAGACGCCCGCCCGAGCCTGCCAGTTCGTGATTGAGCGGCATGCCGGTCAGATGCGCCCCGACGACCGCGATTTCGATGAAACCGTCATCGCCAGGCACAACACGGCTCGCTTCCGGTATTGCCGCCTGCCGGTCGATGCCCATGCCGGAGCTTGCTGCGCGGTGCAGCGCATCGGCGAGTGGCGCCAGCGCATCGTCGGTGAAGGCAGGCGCGATGACGGTGACGCCGCCCGGCAAGCCGCCTTTGCCGAAACCGGCCGGAACGGCGATCGCCGCGCAATCGAGCAGGTTGACGAAATTGGTGTAACGGCCGAGGCGGCCATTGAGCACGACGGGATTGGCCAGCATGTCGGCGACCGTGTAGGTGGTCGGTGCGGTCGGCAGCAGAAGCACGTTCGCCTTTTCCCATTCGGCTTCGGTCTTGCGGCGCAGCTCCTCCAGCCGGTATCGGCCGTTAAAGGCCTCGACCGCGGTCTTGCCCTTGGCGCCTTCGATAATCCCCCGCACCGTCGGGTCGAAATCGGCCGCGTTCGTTGCGAGGAAGGTCTCGACCGCCGCCAGACGTTCGGCGACCCACGGCCCGTCATAGAGAAGGGCGGCGGCCTCGCGGAATGGCGCATAATCGAAGGGCACGATCGTCGCGCCGAGCGCTTTGGCCCGCTCGATCGCCTGGTCGTAGAGCGCCTCCACCTCCTTGTCGCCGAAGAACTCCCGCTCGGCGTCGGTGAGGACGCCGATACGCAAGCCCGATACCGGCAGGTTCCCCGGCGTGGCGCGACGCGAGAAAGCATCGGCGGCATCGAAGCCTTCGGCGACCTTGCGGATCGCAACACCGTCACCGACGGTCGCGGCAAAGATCGTCATGCAGTCGACGCTCTTGCAGGCCGGAACCGCGCCGGTATTCGGCAGAAGGCCCGGCGTCGGCTTGATGCCGACAAGATTATTGAAGGCAGCCGGCACGCGGCCGGAGCCTGCCGTATCGGTGCCGAGCGCGAAGGCGGCGAGGCCGGAGGCCACCGTGACCGCCGATCCGGAGCTCGAACCGCCGGAGATATAGGCCGCATCGAAGACCGAACGCGGCGCGCCATAGGGCGAGCGCGTGCCGTTGAGGCCGGTCGCGAACTGATCGAGATTGGTCTTGCCAATGATGATGGCGCCGGCAGCCTTCAACCGGGCAACGACGGTGGAGTCCGCTTCCGGCCGATAGGCATAGGCCGGGCAGGCCGCTGTCGTCGGCAGGCCGGCGGCATCGATATTATCTTTCACCGCGAAGGGAACGCCCCAGAGCGGCAGGCTGTTTGCCTCGGGCGCACGTGCCATCAGCACTTTTGCGGCAGCGCGCAGCTCGTCGTCCGGCACCGGGGTGATGAAGATGGCCGGATCTTTCGAGGCGGCACGCCGCGCGATCACTTCTTCGATGGCGTTGAGCGGCGTCAGACCGGATTGATAGGCGGCGCGAAGGCTTGAGAGATCGAGGATGGTCGGCAGCATGTCAGCATTCCTCCAGAACGACGATGATATCGCCGGCTTTGACGTTTCTTCCCGGCCCGGCGCGCAGGTCGCGGACGCGGCCTGCCGCATGGGCGGTGACGTTGATTTCCATTTTCATCGATTCGATGATGGCGAGTGTATCGCCGGCCGCAACCGAGGCACCCCGCTCGACCAGCAATTTCCAGACATTGCCGGGCACTGCGCTGGCAACCCCGAAGCAGCCGTCGGGAATATCTCCATCCGGACTTTCGCCTGTGCCTTCGTCGGTGACGAAGCTGTCGAGCCCGGCTTCCTTCCAGCGCTGGCGCTCGGCATCGAAGGCGGCCTGCTGGGTTGCCTTGAAGCGGCCGATCGAGGCCGAGTTCGTCTGCAATTCCTTCTCATAGGCGGCATAGGAGAATTCCGTTTCCTCGATCCGGATCGGATAGCCGCCATGCGGGAAGGCGGCGCGCGCCTCCGTCAGCTCCTGGTTACTAACAGGGAAGAAACGGATCTGGTCGAAGAAGTTCAGCAGCCAGGGCTTGCCCTTAGCAAAGGCCGGCGTCTCCCGCCAAGTGTTCCAGACTTGGATGGTGCGGCCAAAGAGCTGGTAGCCACCCGGTCCTTCCATGCCATAGATGCACATATAGGCGCCGCCGATGCCGACGGCATTTTCCGGCGTCCAGGTGCGGGCGGGATTGTATTTCGTCGTCACTAGACGGTGGCGCGGATCGGTCGGGGTAGCAACCGGCGCACCGAGATAGACGTCGCCGAGACCGAGCACCAGATAGCTTGCATCAAAGACGATATCGCGGACGGCCTGTTCGTCAGGAAGACCGTTAATGCGGCGGATGAACTCGATATTCGATGGGCACCAGGGCGCGTTCGGGCGCACGAGCTCCTGATATTTGCGCATGGCAAGTTCCGCATCCGGATCGTTCCAGGAAAGCGGCAGATGCACAATGCGGCTCGGCACCGTGACCTCCTGGGCCGCCGGCAGCGTCGCCTCGATCTCGGAAAGCAGCCCGAGCAGGCGCCGGCGCGTCAGCTGCGTGCCGTCATAATGGATCTGCAGCGAGCGGATGCCGGGGGTGAGGTCGACGACGCCGGGGAGGCGGGCCTCCACAACCGCCTGCATCAGCAGGTGCACCCGCAGCCGAAGCGCGATATCGAGCGTCATCGGCCCATATTCGACAAGCAGATTGTCGTCGCCCTGGCGGCGATAAACGACGGAAACCGGGCCATCCTCGCAGATGCCGAGGATCGGCGAACCTGTTTCTTCCGCGACCCGCCGCACTGCCGGGCCGGCGATCGGGTCTTCCGGCCGCACTACTGCATGAAAACGGATGCGGTCGCCGGGCTTGAACTGGCCCATCTTCCACTGCTCGTCGCGAGCAATTACCGCCGGGCAGACGAAGCCGCCAAGGCTTGGACCGTCGGGGCCGAGAATGATCGGCATATCGCCGGTGAAATCGATCGCCCCGATCGCATAGGCATTGTCGTGCAGGTTGGAGGGGTGCAGCCCCGCCTCGCCGCCGTCGCTGCGCGCCCATTGCGGGGCCGGGCCGACCAGCCGCACACCGGTGCGGGCGCTGTTGAAGTGCACCTCGTAAGCCGTCGAAAACAGCGTGTCGATATCCCCATCCTGAAAGAAATCAGGTGCGCCGTGCGGGCCGTAAACGACGCCGACGTCCCATTCGCGCGTCAAGGCGGCGGGCTCCGTCGCAGACGTTGCCGGTTCGGCCGGCACTTGGCGGGCAAAATGCAGCACATGCCCTGTCTTCAGCGTGCCGGTGGCGTTGCCGCCGAACTGGCCAAGGCCGAAGGTCGCGCGCGAGCCGAGCACAACGGGAGCGGCAAAACCACCGGCGACGGCGAGATAGGCGCGCTGCCCCGGTCCTTCGATCGTACCGATCGACAGAACCTGACCGGCACGGATCAGTACTGGCGCATCATGCGGCAATTTTACGCCGTCGCATGTCATTGGCATCCACGCGCCGGCAAGCGCGATCGTCTGGTCGGCATAAAACTGCAGCGTCGGGCCGGAAACGGTCAGTTCGAGTGCTGCCGTCACATCGGCATTGCCGACTAGCCGGTTGGCGTGGCGGAAGGAGCGTTCGTCCATCGGCCCGCTCGGCGGCACGCCGACATGCCACAGGCCGAGCCGCCCCGGCAGTTCCTGAATGCTCGATTGCGCCCCGGGCGCAAGCACCTCGACGACGTCGGGAACGAAGGCGAAGTCGCGCAACGCCGTCGTCGCCACCTTGGCGCTTGCAAGCAGTTCGGAGGCGGCGATCGTTCTCAAATAATCGAGATTGGTCTCGATGCCTGATATCGACGTTTCGGCGAGTGCTGCCTTCAGCTTCTCGATCGCCGCCGGCCGGTCTTCCGCAGCCACGATCAGCTTGGCAAGCATCGGATCATAGAAGGGCGTGACTTCGGTACCCGTCTCGATCCAGCCGTCGACGCGAGCATTATCAGGGAAGACGACTTCGGTCAGCAAGCCGGCACTCGGGCGGAAATCGGCATGCGGCATCTCGGCGTAGATACGCATCTCGATCGCCGCACCCCTTGGCGTCAAGGCATTCGCACTCAAGAGCACGTCCTCGCCCGCCGCTTGCCGGATCATCCATTCAACGAGGTCAATGCCGAAGACGGCCTCCGTCACCGGGTGCTCGACCTGCAGGCGGGTATTGACCTCGAGGAAATAGAATTCCTCGCGCTGGGGATCATAGATGAATTCGACGGTTCCGGCCGATTCATAGGAGACCGAAGCCCCCAAATCGACTGCCGCCTTGTGCAGCCGCGCCCGCGTTTCCGCGGAAAGGCCAGGCGCAGGCGTCTCCTCGACCACCTTCTGGTTCCGCCGCTGCAGCGAGCAGTCGCGTTCGCCGAGCGCGATCACGCGGCTCTTGCCATCACCGAAGATCTGCACCTCGACATGGCGCGCTTCGGCTACGAAACGCTCGATATAGACGCGCGCATCGCCGAAGCTGGCGCGGGCTGTCCGCTGCACGCTTTCGAAAGAGGCCTTGAGGCTTGCCGCATCGGCGCAGAGCTGCATGCCGATGCCGCCGCCGCCGGCCGTGCTTTTGAGCATGACGGGATAGCCGACGGTCTCGGCAGCCGAAAGCGCCTCTTCGGCGCTCTGCAAGAGATCGGTGCCGGGCAGCAGAGGCACGCCGCTCGCTTTCGCCAATTCGCGCGCCGTATGCTTCAGGCCGAAGGCCGACAGATGCTCCGGCCGCGGGCCGATGAAGGCGATACCTTCGGCGGCGAGCCGCTCGGCAAAGCCGATATTCTCTGAGAGAAAGCCATAGCCCGGATGCACGGCCTCAGCGCCCGTTGCCTTGCAGGCGGCGATGACGGCGTCTACGTCAAGATAGCTTTCGGCAGCGGGCGCCGGACCGAGGCGGACGGCCTCGTCGGCGGTCAGCGCCGGCATCGAGAAGCGATCGGCATCGGAGTAGACGGCGACCGAGGCGATGCCCATCCGCTTCAATGTGCGGATAACGCGGACGGCGATTTCGCCGCGATTGGCGATAAGGACCTTGGTGAACATCGATCAGCCCTCGCCGTCCCAGATCAGCACCCGGATCGGCGTCGGATCGAAGCCGTTGCAGGGATTGTTGATCTGCGGGCAGTTGGAGATGACGCAGAGCACGTCCATCTCCGCCACCAGTTCGACGTAGTCGCCGGGCGCGGAAATGCCGTCGACAATGGTCATCTCGCCGTTCGGCTTGATCGGCACGTTCATGAAGAAATTGATGTTCGGCACGATGTCGCGCTTGCTCATGCCGTGTTTTGTCACCTCGAGCACGAAATTGTCGCGGCAGGCATGCAGGTATTTCGTGCCGTGGCCAAAGCGCACCGTGTTGCTCTCGCAGGAGCAGGCGCCAGCCGATGTATCGTGGCGGCCGCAGCTGTCGGCCGTCATGACAAGCATGACGTTGCCTTCGTTCGAGATGATCTTCGTGCCGGTGCCGATATAGGCGCCACTCTGCGCCCGCATCGTATCCTGGTTGGAATAACGCTCGGCAAAGTCGTCGGCTCGATAAAACAGCGTGTCGATCGCCTGCTGGCCGTAACTATCCTCGATGCGGATCGTCTGGCCCTTGCGCACGATGCCTGACCATGGCGCTTCGGCCGCGATGAAATGATCCTGCACGGCATTTTCGAGGCTGCGCGAAGCTGAAGTGATGAAATCGGTCATCGTATCTTCCCTCAGGCCAGCATCGCGGCGTTATTCTCGAAGCCGCGAAGGGCTTCGGCGGTCGCGGTGCGAGAGAGATCGTCGACTGCGGGCGCGGCTGCGCGAAAGCGCGTGACGATGACCGGCTTCGGCGCGTAGACCGGATCGGGATCGAGCGGATGCGGGCAATTCGAGAAGCCGACGATCATGTCCATCTCGGCGCGCAACTCGGCATAATCGCCGCTGTTGGAGAGCTTGCCGCGCCAGTGGAAGCCGCCGTCATCGTCGACTCGGACCGGGGCGAAGAGATTGAGAATCGCCGGGATGTCGCGCCTGATGAGACCAAGCTTGCCGGCGACGAGCACGAGATTGTCTCGGGTGTTGCGGGTCTTGGCGTCAGGATATTTTGCGGCGTTCGAAGCTGCCGTCGAACCACCCATCAGGCAGTCATGAGCGCCGGAACTATCCTCGATCAGCGAAAACATCACCCGGCCCATATCCGAGAAGATGACGCGGCCCTTGCCGAGGGCGGTCGTCCACTGAACCTTGACCGTATCGACGAGATTGAGTCGTTCGCTGGTGTCAGTGGCGTTCCAGGCGACGAGCGCCACGGTCGATCCGCCTTCGCCCTGATCGATGCGGAGAGCTTCGCCGCGCTTCAGCGCGGTCGACCAGTACCAGCCGCCGGGGATGATTTCCTGATGGATGATCGCGGCAGCATCGATGGCGGGGGCGGGCAGGGGGCTCGGCGCCGGCAGGGCCTTCGGGGCAAATTCCAGCCCCTTTTTCTGATGTTCCTCGTAACGCTGCCGGTTGGCGGCGATCTCCTCGGGCGAACGTCTGACATGCATCATGGTTTTTCTCCTGGCGGACTGGAAGCCGGGTCGTCCCGGCGAAGGCCCAGAGAAATGACCGGGCCGTCCCGGTCGGGGCTGAAGATGGAGGGCGCGCCGGCGAGCCTGGGCGGCCAGATCGAAATATCCTTGGTGATCGTCGCGCCGTAGCGCTCCTTTTCCTCCGGGCGATCACGCTTGCGCTCGAAGGCGACGACGCGCGTCGCCAGGGTGAAGGCTTCGCGCATGTCGTGGGTCACCATGACGACGGTCATCTGCGTTTCGTGCCAGAGGCGTTTCATCAATGTGTGGATCTCCGCACGAATGCCGGGATCGAGCGCGCCGAAGGGCTCGTCGAGCAGCAGCACCTTCGGTTTCATGATCAGCGCCTGCGCCAGCGCCAGGCGCTGCTGCATGCCGCCTGATAGTTGCGCCGGATATTTGCCCTCGGCGCCGGAAAGGCCGACCTCGCCGATCAGCCGCCGGGCTTCGTCGACGGCGTCGCGGCGGGCGGCGCCGAAAAGCTTGGCCTTGTAGCGGGACGCCGAGAGTTCCCGCCCGAGCAGCACGTTTCCGACGACGGTCAGATGCGGGAAGACGGAATAGCGCTGGAAGACGACGCCGCGATCCGACCCTGGCTCCTGCGGCAGCGCTTGCCCGTCGAGCAGGATCGTCCCTCGCGTCGGCCGCTCTTGGCCGAGCAGCATGCGCAGGAACGTCGACTTGCCGCAGCCGGACGGGCCGACAAGAGCGACGAAGGCGCGCGAGGCGACGGTCAGCGACACATCCTCGAGCACGATCTGGTCACCATACTCTTTCCAGACCTTTTCGATCACCAACTCGCTCATGCCTGCTTCTCCAGCTCAGACCAGGGGAAGACAGCAATGCGGATGCGATCAAGGATATAATTCATGACCACGGCGAGCAGCGTGATCCAGACGACATAGGGAAAGATGACGTCCATCGAGAGATAACGGCGGACGAGGAAGATGCGGTAGCCGAGGCCGGAATCCGACGAGATCGCCTCGGCCGCGATTAGGAACAGCCAGGCCGGGCCGAGCTGAAGCCTCAGACAAGTGATCAGCCGCGGCAGGATCTGCGGCAGCACCACACGAAGGCCGATCTGCCAGGAGGAGCCGCCGAGTGTTTCAGCCTTGACGATCTGTTCGCGCGGCAGCTCCAGCGCCTTCAGCGCGAGGTCGCGGATCATTGTCGGCGCAACGCCGATGACGATCAGCGCGATCTTCGAGGCTTCTCCGAGCCCTATGGCGATGAAGAGGATCGGCAGCAGCGCCAGCGGCGGCACCATCGAGATAACGGCGACGAAGGGGGAGAGCAGCGCTCTCAGATAAGGCAGCATGCCGATCAGCATGCCGATGACGAGTGCGATGATCGTGGAGATGCCGAGGCCGGCAAACAGCCGTATCAGGCTCGCGCCCGTATCGGACCAGAGCAGATATTGTCCGGTGCGCGGATCGGCGATGAAGGCCAGGCGATCGATCGCATCGGCAAATCCGGCAAGACCGGGCAGCAGTTTGTCGTTGGCGTTTTCCGCCAGCCGTGCGGCCGAGCCGGCCGTGTAGGCAACGATAAGCAGCACGAAGGGCAGCAGCGTCAAGGCAAGCTGTGCGCCCCGGCTCGGCCTCGTGTTGATCCAGCGCATGAGGAAAGCTCCGCTGATGAAGTGTGGGCGGTGCGGTCAACGCCGCACCGCTGCTTTGACATCGCTCAGAGCGAACCGTCGGCGGCCGCCTTCATGTAGGTCTCTGTGAAGCGCAGCTTGACGTTGCCGCTATCGCCAAGGATCTTGCCATCGGGCATTTCGATGCCGATGACGTCGGCCGACGGCGCACCATTGCCGAGCAGGCCTCTTTCGAACAGGAAGTTGCGGACAAGATCCATTGTCTTCGGCAGGTTGCCCGAGGCCGTGAAGGCAACGGCATCGGCCGGCTTGGCAAACAGCTTGGTGGCGACAAGCTGGGATTCAAAGCCCTTGAGATCGGTGCCCGATGCCTGGCCCATCGCCTCGCGCGCAGCCTTGCCGTCGGCACTGTCGGCAGTCAGCAGTGCTGCGGTTTCATACCAGATGCCAGCGAGCGCCTTGCCGAAATTCGGATTGTCCTTCAGCACGCCTGTATTGGCGACCATCAGGTCAATGATCTCGCCCGGCACCTGCGAGCTGTCGAAGACCTTCTTGGCCGTGGGATCTTCGAGGATGGTCGAGACCAGCGGGTTCCAGGTGACGACCGCGGTCACGTCAGCCGTCTTGTAGGCGGCGACCATATCGGCGTCGGAGGTGTTGACCACCTTGACGTCGCGCTCGGTCAGCTTGATGCTTTCGAGTGCGCGGGCCAGCAGATAATGTGAGACGGAAAATTCAACGAGATTGACGTTCTGGCCCTTGATGTCGGCAAGACTCGCCTTGTCCTTCAGGATGACCGCATCATTGCCGTTCGAGAAGTCGCCGACGATGACGGCTGTCGTATCGACGCCGCCGGCGGCCGGGATCGACAGGCCATCCATATTGGTGAGCGTCACGGCGTCGAAGGCGCCGGCCGTGTACTGGTTCATCGATTCGACGTAGTCGTTGAACTGGGTGACCTCGATCTTGATGCCGTATTTGTCGGCCCATTTCTTGACGATACCGTGATCGGCCGCGTAGCCCCAGGGCATCCAGCCGACATAGATCGACCAGGCGACCTTGAAGTCGGTCTTCTGTTCGGCCTTGGCGATGGAGCCGAGTCCTAGCGCCAGGGACGCCGACAGTGCGGTAATCGATAGTATCTTCGAAAAAGTCTGCATTGAAATTCCCCTTTTGCTTTTCTTCAAAAGGGATCGGCAATGACCATCGTGCCGCCAATCCCTTGGCTTACGAGGTCTCCCGGGCTTTTGTCCCGCCGTGCACCCGGCGGGATGTCTCCCTCGCCGGTGGCAGCTCTCGGACCAGCGCGTCTTGCGACGCCGGAACCCTAGCCACCAACTCTGCAACTATCGAAGCAAAGTGTGTGCCAAATTATATATCATTGATTTTATTGAGAGTGCGATGGCGTCAATTTCCCGGAAAATGCAATAGTGCATGCACTTGCACAGAAAATGTGCGTATTCTGCCGACACCTTAGGCGTTGGTTATTTTTTGCCCAGTGAAAACAAGATCGCAGGCAGAACGAACATAACGCCGAATTGCGGCTGGCCCTGACCTAGTTCCGGAAAGCGCCGGCCGGGACCGTCGTCACCAGCCGGATATCGCGGCGGAAGTCCGACGGCGACATGCCGGCGATGTGGCGGAAGGATTTGTTGAAGGCGCTGATCGAGCCGAAGCCGCTGTCCATCGCCACCTGCAGCACGTTGGCGCCCTCGCTCATCAGCATCGCCTGGGCGCGCGACAGCCGCAGCAGCGTCACATATTTGCTGAGCGTCATGCCGGTCGATCGCTTGAACAGGTTCATTGCATATTTCGGGTGCAGGTCGGCGGCGCGGGCGATATCGACCGAATCGATGTCGTGCAGGAAATTTGCGGCGATGAAATCGCACATGCGCGCGACGCTGCGCGAGGAATGCGGGTGCGGATGATCGCCGTCGAGACTGATGACGGCCTGCGACGTCATCGAATAAGGTTCGAGCGCGATCCGTTCGATGCGCAGCAGCAGCTCGTCGACGGCGTGCTGAGCCTTGGCGGGATCGCCTGAGTTGGCATAGTGGAACCAGCGGGTGAAATTCTCGCTGTCGGCGGCATCCGTTGCCGAGGTCAGCAGCGTCTCACCCTTCATAAGCCGGCTGGAAACGCTGATCGGCAGGCGCAGCCGGAAGAAATAGACGAGCGGCAGATGGGCGCCGGCATAGAGCGAATCATCCGAGGATTCGTCCATCTGATGCGGCTGACCACCCCAGAAGAGGCACATTTCGCCAGCGCTCAGCCGGAATTCGTGATCGCTCATCCGGTAGTGCACGGTGCCGCGCATCACGTAGTTGACCTCGACCTGCGCGTGCCAGTGCGGCATGGCCATAACAGGCGGATGGGCATGAAACATCTGCAGCGCTGTCGGCAAACCCTCGATGCTGCTCGCGCCGGGCTGATAGATTGCACGTGTGCCGACCTTACTTTCCGCCAAATTCATGTTCCCTTTTTAGGAGACACCCGCTCCCTTACAGATAGTCTAACCGCGTTCGTGAAAGATCGGCAATTGAAAAGGGAGGATTTTCAATGCGCTTCAAACTTCTCGCTGCGACCGCAGCTGTCGCAGTGCTTGCTTCCGGCTCCGCATACGCGCAGTCGGCCAATCTCACCATCTGGAGCTGGAATGTCGCCGCGTCGGCATTGAAGTCCACGCTTCCAGGCTTCAACAAACAGTTTCCCGATATCAAGATCACCGTCGAGGATCTTGGCAACAGCCAGGTCTTCGACAAGACGCTGGCTGCCTGCGCCGCTGGCGGCGACGGCTTGCCCGATATCGTCAGCATCGAGAATTTCGAGGCTGAGATCTTCTGGAGCCGTTTCCCGGATTGCTTCGCCAATCTGAAGGAGCTCGGTTACACGCCCGAGATCCAGGCGAAGTTCCCCGAATTCAAGCGCACCGAGCTTGAGGTCGGCGACGTCGCCTATGCCATGCCGTGGGATTCCGGCCCTGTCGCCGTCTTCTATCGCCGCGATCTCTACGAAAAGGCTGGCGTCGATCCAAGCACGATCGGCACCTGGGACGACTTTATTGCCGCCGGCAAGAAGATTTCCGCCGCCAATCCCGGCGTCGTCATGGCGCAGGCGGACTTCAATGGCGACAGCGAATGGTTTCGCATGATCGCCAACGAACAGGGCTGCGGCTATTACTCGGCCGACGGCCAGTCCATCACCATCAACCAGCCGGCCTGCGTCTCCTCGCTGCAAAAGGTGAAGGAAATGAAGGATGCCGGCACGCTGACGGCGGCCAATTGGGACGAAAAGATCCAGGCCAACACCGCCGGCAAGGCCGCGAGCCAGCTGTATGGCGGTTGGTATGAGGGCACCGTCCGCTCGACCTCGCCCGATCTCAAGGGCAAGTGGGGCGTCTACAAGATGCCGAGCCTGACGGCCGACGGCCCGCATGCCGCCAATCTCGGCGGTTCGTCGCTCGCTATTTCGGCGACCTCCGCAAATAAGGAAGCCGCCTGGAAATTCGTGAACTACGCCCTCGGCACGAACGAGGGTCAGGTTACGATGCTGAAGGAATTCGGTCTGGTGCCATCATTGCTCTCGGCCGTACAAGATCCCTTCGTCAACGAAGCGCAGCCCTATTGGGGCGGTCAGAAGGTCTGGGCCGATATCCTCGCCACGCTGCCGAAGATCGTGCCGAGCCGCGGCACCGCCTTCCAGAGCGATGCCGAAGCCATCTTCAAGGCGACGCAGACGAAGTTCTTCTCCGGCGGCTATCCCGATGCGAAGGCGGCTCTCGACGATGCCGCCAACCAGATCGCTTCGGCGACCGGCCTTCCGATCGCGCAGTGAATGACGAAGCCGGGCGCTTGACGCGCCCGGCTCTCCGTCCGCCGCAAGGCGGCTGGTCATTCGTTGGTTTTGTCAGGAGGAGGCTCGATGCCGTTCAGAACCCGGAGCGCTTATGCGTTCCTCGCCCCTTATCTGCTGATCTTTGCCACCTTCTGGGTGTGGCCGATCATCAATTCGTTCCTGATTTCCTTTCAGAACACCCGCATCAACCCGTGGAAATATAGTTTCCAGTCCAATTGGGGTCGGCTCTTCTACGACCCGGCCTTCTACAATGCCCTCTACAACACGCTGATCATCCTGGTGATCCAGGTGCCTGTCATGATCGCGCTTGCGACCGTTATGGCCGTAATGCTCAATTCGCCGCTGCTGAAAGCGCGGCCGCTCTTCCGCTTCGCCTTCTTCGCCCCCGTGGTCGTCGGCGAGGTCGCCTATGCCGCGGTGTTTCGGCTGATGTTCAGCCTCGATTTCGGCATCATCAACAAGCTGATCTCGGCCGTCGGTCTCAGCCCGGTCTCCTGGTTCGACAATGCCAATGCCGCCATGGCGCTGATCATCCTTGCCGTCACATGGCGCTGGGCGGGCTACAACGCCATCATCATCCTCGCCGGCCTGCAGTCGATTCCCGATGATGTCTACGAGGCGGCGACGCTCGACCGGGTGAGCAAGGTCCAGCAGTTCTTCCACATCACCCTGCCGCTCCTGAAACCGATCATCCTCTTCTGCGTGGTGCTCTCGGTGATCGGTACCATGCAGCTCTTCACCGAGCCCTTCCTCATCACCAATCGTGGCGGTCCCGGCGGCGGCACCGAGACGCTCGGCCTGCTGCTTTATCGACAGGGCTTCACCTCGCTGAACTTCGGCTATGCCTCGGCGATCGCCTATACGATGGCTGCCCTTGCCGTGGCGATCTCGCTTCTCAATCTCTGGGTCGGGAGGGATCCGAAATGAAATCCAAATCGCAATCGCTTCTGCTGCGCCAGATCGCGTTGCATGCCGCACTGGCGCCGCTCGCTCTCATCTGGCTGTTTCCGCTCTGGATGATGTTCGTCTTCTCGACCATGCCCGACAACGGTATCTTCAGTCCTGACATCGTGCTGTGGCCATCGACCAACTTCGTCGAGAATTTCAAAAACCTACAGGCCGATACCGATTTCATCGGCGCAATGGTGATCTCCATCGGCGTGGCGCTCATTTATACAGTGCTCTCGGTGCTGCTGACGTCGATGGCCGGCTGGGCACTGGCCCGTTACCGTTTCGTCGGCCGCTCCGTCGTCATCGCCATCATCCTCGGCACGATCACGCTTCCCTTCTCCGTGGTCGTCATCCCGCAATTCATCATGGTGGCGCGCGAGTTCAAGCTGGCAAACACCTGGGTAGCTCTGATCGTGCCGCCGCTGTTCAATTCGCTCGGCGTGCTGTTCATGCGGCAATCCTTCTCGATGATGCCGGGCGAGCTCTTCGATGCGGCCCGGGTCGAGGGCGTTAAGGAATGGCAGATCTTCCTGCGCATCGCCTTGCCGCTGGCCCGCCCAACCATGGCGGCATTGGCGATCATTCTCTTCCTGCACTCGTGGAACAATTACCTCTGGCCGCTGCTGATCAATTCCAGACCGGGGATGATGACGGCGCCTGTGGCACTGGGAACGCTGATCGGCCTCACCAAGGTCTCCTGGGGCGGCATCATGGCCGGCGCGGTACTGCTGACGGCGCCGATCCTCGTCATCTTCGTGGCTCTTCAGCGCCATTTCATCGCCGGCATCGCGGCCGGCGCAATTAAATAATCGGGAGGCTGCATGGCAGAGCTTTCACTCAGCAACATCATCAAGCGCTTCGGCGGCTTTGAGATCATCCACGGCGCCAATCTGGAGGTTAAGGACGGCGAATTCGTTGTCTTCGTCGGCCCCTCCGGCTGCGGCAAGTCCACGCTGCTCAGGATGATCGCCGGCCTCGAGGACATTACGTCAGGCGAGCTTCAGATTGGCGGCAGGGTCGTCAACGACGTCGAACCGGCCGATCGCGGCATCGCCATGGTCTTCCAGTCCTATGCGCTCTATCCGCACCTGACCGTCGAGGAAAATTTGAGCTTCGGCCTGCGCATGAATGGCAATCCGAAGGCCGACACCGAGCGGCGCGTGCGCCATGTCGCCGAGATCCTGCAGATCACCGAACTCATGAAGCGCCGGCCGAAGCAGCTTTCCGGCGGTCAGCGCCAGCGTGTCGCGATCGGCCGCGCCATCGTCCGTGAACCACAGGTCTTCCTGTTCGACGAACCCTTGTCGAACCTCGATGCGGAACTGCGCGTGCAGATGCGCGTCGAAATATCAAGACTGCACAAGAAGCTCGGCACGACGATGATCTACGTCACCCACGACCAGACGGAAGCGATGACGCTCGCCGACAGGATCGTCGTGCTGCGCGCCGGCAATATCGAGCAGATCGGCGCACCGCTCGACCTATACGACGATCCGGCAAACCAGTTCGTCGCCGGCTTCGTCGGCTCGCCGAAGATGAATTTCCTCAAGGCCGTGGTGGTTGATACGCAGCCGGGCAGGGCGGTGATCGCGCTGGAAAGTGACGCCAATACCCGCTTGAAGCTGCCGGTCGCCGATCCCATCGAAGCCGGCGCTAAAGTGACGCTCGGCATCCGTCCCGAACATTTCGTCGATGCGGGCACGGGCGATGCCGACCTCACCGTCACCATCGACGTCGCCGAACACCTCGGCAATACCAGTTACATCTACGCCACCATGGGCCCCGAGCAACTGATCATCGAGCGGCCGGAATCGCGCGTCGCCGGCAATCGCGAGACGCTGACAGTCGGCCTTCCCGCCAACCGCTCATTCCTTTTCGACGGCGCCGGCAAGCGGCTTCGCTGAACCAAATCCCAGGACAGAAAGACGAAAGAGGATTTTCCATGACTTCAGATCAACCGATCCGCTGGGGCATCATCGGCCCCGGCACCATCGCCCGCACCTTTGCAGACGGCGTCGCCCATTCGCGCACCGGCAGACTGGTGGCGATCGCCACCCGCAATCCGGCAAAGCCGGGCCTTGCCGAAGGTTTCCCCGGCGCCCGCATCGTCGATGGTTACGAGGCGCTGCTCTCCGACAAGGAGGTCGATGCGATCTATATCGCCGTCCCTCACACCGGCCACGCCGAATGGGCGATCAAGGCGGCACGCGCCGGCAAACACATCCTGGTGGAAAAGCCGATCGCGCTCTCGGCCTATGATGCCGAGGCGGTTTACTACGAGGCGAAAAAAGCCGGGGTCTTTGCCGGCGAGGCCTTCATGTACCGCGTGCATCCGCAGACGGAGAAGCTGGTCGAGCTCGTCAAAAGCGGCGTCATCGGCACCGTTCGCATCATCCGCTCGAGCTTCGGCTTCAACATGGGCAGCTATAAGCCCGAACACCGGCTTTTCGCCAACGACACCGCCGGCGGCGGCATTCTCGATGTCGGCGGTTATCCGGTCTCGATGGCCAGACTGATATCAGGCGCCGCGGAGGGCAAGACCTTCCTCGAACCGGAGAAGGTCTCGGGCGTCGCCCATCTCGGAGAGAGCGGCGTCGATGAATGGGCATCTGCCGTGCTCAAGTTCCCGAACGAGATCATCGCCGAAGTCTCCTGCTCGATCATGGCGCAGCAGGACAATGTGCTGCGCATCATCGGCTCCGAGGGCCGGATCGAGGTCCAGGACTTCTGGTTCGCCTCCGGCCACAAGGGCGGCGTCGGCAAGATCGAGATCTTCAAGGGCGGCAGCCGAGAAACCGTCGAGGTCAAGGAAGATCGCTGGCTCTATTCCTTCGAGGCGGACGCGGCGGGTGATGCCATCCACGCCGGCAAGACCGAATTCAGCTCTCCCGGCATGAGCTGGGCGGATTCGATCGGAAACCTGCGTGTACTCGACCAGTGGCGCGCGTCGGTGGGTCTTGAATACGGCGTAGAAAAAGCCAGCAAGCGCACGGCAAACATTGCCGGCGGCACGGTCGCGCGCGGGAACAGCGTTCCGCAGCGTCAGATTCCCGGCATTTCCAAGCCGGCCTCGGTGGTGACACTCGGCTTCGAGTTCTTCCCGAATTTTGCCTCCGCCTCGCTGACGCTCGACGCCTTCTATGAGGCCGGCGGCAACGCCTTCGACACGGCCTATGTCTACGGCGGCGGCAAAACGGAAGCGATCTTCGGCGACTGGCACACGAGCCGCAAGGTGCCGCGCGAGGAGATCGTGCTGATCGGCAAGGGCGCCCACTCGCCGCTCTGCTATCCTGACATGATCGCAAAGCAGCTCGACCAGTCGCTTGCCCGGCTGAAGACCGACTACGTCGACATCTATTTCATGCATCGCGACAATACCGACGTGCCGGTCGGCGAGTTCGTCGATGCCATGGATGCCGAGCTCAAGCGCGGACGCATCCGCGGCATATTCGGCGGCTCGAACTGGACGCGGGCGCGCTTCGACGAGGCGATCGCCTATGCCGGAAAGACCGGCAAGACGGCGCCGGCAGCACTTTCCAACAACTTCTCGCTTGCCGAGATGCTCGATCCGATCTGGGCCGGCTGCGTTGCCGCCTCCGACGACGACTGGAAGAAATGGCTGAACGAGAAGCAGATCCCGAACTTTGCCTGGTCGAGCCAGGGCCGCGGCTTCTTTACCGACCGCGCCGGCCGCGACAAGCAAGACGATGAGGAGATCGTGCGGGTCTGGTATTCCGAGCGCAACTTTGGACGCCGCGACCGGGCCATCGAGCTTGCCAACAAGCTCGGCCGCAATCCGATCCACATCGCGCTCGCCTATGTGATCGCCCAGCCTTTCCCGGTCATTCCGCTGATCGGGCCGCGCACCGTCGCCGAATTGGAAGACAGCCTCTCGGCGCTCGACATCAAGCTGACGCCCGAGCAGGTGAAGTGGCTGGAAGGCTGAAGCAGTGGAGAAATGGCTGCGGCTTGAACCGCAGCCATTTACCTACAAAATGGGCGTAAGGCGACGCGCCGAGCGTTGCGCCACCGTCATACGGTCTTCTCTTTGTCTTCTTCATCATGGTCGTCTACGGACAGCATCTCGACTGGAGCGTATGCATCCTTCTGCCGTGCATCCCTGATTGCCGCAATCTCAACAATGCCGCCTCGTGAGCGAATTGTGAGCACGAGGGGAGGCATACTCACTTTGCGAGTTCCTTCCAGTATCCCCCTTTCGGTCATTTGGGGAAACGATGAAAGAAGGTCTCTTTGCCTTTCCAGGCGTTCAACGAGTTTCCTTGCGGCGGCTGGGTTAACCTCTGCGAGTTCGGCGATCTTGCTCAAGAACCAGCGTTCTGCACTTTTGGAAAGGCGAACGGGAGGCATCAACCCACCCGCGTACGGCGTCGATATTCGGCGGCATTGACGATTGCCCGAGCCTTCTCGAGCACATCCTCCAGATCGACGCTATCCCCGCGATCCAATTCGTCGAGGCCTTGCGCATCTGCTAGGATTTCGGCCCCTTCAGTTGCAAGGTATTGACTAAGCGCCTTCTGCATTACCCAGGTACGATCACGTTCAAGAATTGCGGCGATACGATCAAACTCCGAAACCAGCGACGTGGGCAGTCTCAGAGAAACTTGAGATTTTTCACTGTTCAGCATGGTTATCGCTCCGTAATACAGTGAATTACACGGTAACCCAAACCCAGGCGAAGTCAATTCCCTTGGCCTTACGACGCCGCGATCAGCTTTAGCGGCATCATGCTCTGGAAAGGACGATGCCGCCCATTCCGCCGATTCCACATTTAAGTAAAGGGCGCGGTTTGAACCGCGCCCTTGCATTTCACTTACGCGGCTCGGAAGCCTTCTTTTTGGCTGCGTCGTCCATCAGCTCATACCACATGGCGTTGAGGACGGCGAAGGCGGCGGCCAGCGGCAGGCCGAGGATCCATGCGAAATACCACATCGTTTCGTCTCCCTCAGTAAGCGTGGCTATTTTTATCGGTGATCGACTTCTCATCGACCTTGCCCCACAGAACCTTGTAGACCCAGGCCGTGTAGGCGAAGATGATCGGCAGGAAGATCACCGTCACGACTAGCATGATGAACAGTGTCATATGGCTGGAGGATGCATCCCAGACCGTCAGGCTCGATCGCGGATCAAGCGAGGAGGGCAGGATGAACGGGAACATCGAGAGGCCGACCGTCGAGATGATCCCGAAGATCGCGAGTTTGCTGAAGAGCAGTGTCATGATCTCGCGCCTCGCCCGCATGGCAATGAAGGCCAGTGCCGCGCCGACGAAGCCGAGGACGGGCGCGATGATCATCCAAGAATGGGCGGTGTAGTTGGTAAGCCACGCGCCTTTCTCCAGCGCCACGGTCTTCAGCAGCGGATTGGAGGGGCCGATCGGGCTGATATCGCTGGTGATGCGATAGCCACCGACGCTGATCCACAGGAAGAGACCGCCGAGTGCGAAAAGCAGAATAACGGCAAGGGCGGCGACGCTGCCATAGCTTCTGGCACGCTCGGCGACCGGGCCACTCGACTTCAACACCAGCCATGCCGCACCATGCATTGTCAGCATGGCTAGGGAAAGCAGGCCGCAGAGCAGCGCATAGGGGTTGAGCAGGGCGAAGAACGAACCTTCGTAGAAGATCCGCATATCGTCGGCAAAGCGGAAGGGAACGCCCTGCAGCACATTGCCAACGGCAACGCCGAAGATCAGCGACGGCACGAAACCGCCGATGAACAGCGCCCAGTCCCAGCCGTTGCGCCAGCGGGCGCTTTCCCGCTTCGAGCGATATTTGAAACCGACCGGACGCAGGATGAGCGCGAAGAGGATCGCGAACATCGCCAGATAGAAGCCCGAGAAGGAGACCGCATAAAGCGGTGGCCAGGCGGCGAAGATGGCGCCGCCGCCGAGGATCAGCCAGACCTGGTTGCCTTCCCAGGTGGCGCCGATGGTGTTGATCGCCACGCGCCGTTCCGTATCCGTCCGGGCGACGAAAGGCAAAAGTGTGCCGACGCCGAGATCGAAGCCGCCGGTCGTCGCAAAAGCGATCAGTAGGACGCCGAGCAACAGCCACCAGATGAGACGCAGGGTTTCATAGTCGATGAGTTCGTGAAGGATCATGGCAGTCACTCCGCGGCCGGGACGAGGGTTTCGGAAATCAGAACTGCTTCCGGCACGTCGTCCGGCTCCGGTCCTTGCTTGATCGCCTTGATCATCAGGCCCATCTCGATGACGATCAGCGTCGTGTAGAGTGCCGCAAAACCGATGATGGTCAGAAGCACGGTGCCGGCGCCGAGGCTGGAGACAGCTGCGGCCGTCGGCAGAACGCCTTCGATCACCCAGGGCTGGCGGCCGAATTCGGCGACGACCCAGCCGAGCTCGATGGCGACCCAGGGCAGGGGGATCGCCAGCACGGCAATCTTCAGAAGCAACGGATATTTGTCGAGATGGCGGCGCGCCGACAGCCAGAAAAAGGTGGCGGTCAGCAGGATAAAGAAGATACCCAAGCCAACCATGATGCGGAACGACCAGAAGAGCGTCGGCACGTGTGGGATGGTATCACGCGCCGCCTGAACGATCTGCTCGTCGCTCGCCTGGCGCGGATCGTCGACGTAGCGCTTCAGCAGAAGCGCGTAGCCGAGATCATGGCCGAGATCCTCGAAGGAGCTGCGCACTTCCTGTGCAACCTGATCCTGTACCGGTGCCGAACGGATCTGCATCAACGCGTCGTAAGCCTTGATGCCGTCCCGGATCCTGATTTCGGCCTGTTGTTCGAGCTTGTCGATGCCGGGGATTTCGGTGGTCAGCGACCGCGTGCCGATCAGGCCCATGACCCAGGGTATATGCACGGCAAAATGCGTTTCGCGCGCCTCCTGGTCCGGAAAGCCGAAGGCGGTGAAGGCCGCCGGCGCCGGTTCCGTCTTCCACATGCCCTCGATCGCGGCGAGCTTCATCTTCTGGTTCTCGGTGGCGAGATAGCCGCTCTCGTCGCCAAGCACGACGACGGATAGAGCCGAGGCGAGGCCGAAGGAGGCGGCGACCGTCACCGAGCGCTTGGCAAGCTCGATATGCCGGCCCTTGAGGACATACCAGGCAGAAACACCGAGCACGAAGATCGAGGCGCAGACATAACCCGCCGACACAGTGTGGACGAATTTTGCCTGGGCAACCGGGTTGAAGACCACGTCGAAGAAGCTTGTGATCTCCATGCGCATGGTCTGCGGATTGAGCGCCGATCCCACAGGGTTCTGCATCCAGCCATTGGCGATCAGGATCCAGAGTGCGGAAAAGTTCGATCCGAGCGCCACCGCCCAGGTGGCGACGAGATGCCCGACCTTCGACAGCTTGTCCCAGCCGAAAAAGAATAGGCCGACGAAGGTCGCCTCGAGGAAGAAGGCCATCAGGCCCTCGATCGCCAGCGGCGCGCCGAAGATGTCGCCGACATAATAACTGTAGTAGCTCCAGTTCATGCCGAACTGGAATTCCATGACGATGCCGGTGGCGACGCCGAGCACGAAATTGATGCCGAACAGCGTGCCCCAGAATTTTGTCATCTGCCGCCAGATCTGGCGGCCGGTCATGACATAGACGGTTTCCATGATCGCCAAAAGCACGGACAGGCCGAGCGTCAAGGGCACGAACAGGAAGTGGTAAAGCGCCGTCAGCGCGAATTGGAAGCGCGATAACGCGACGATATCTAGTTCCATTGTCTTTCTCCCACGGTCCCACGGGGTACAGGGCGTTCCTCAGCGCCGACCGGCGCGTGAGGGCATGCAGTCTCGCTCAGTCCGGCCGAAGCCGGTCGAGCGCCTTTTCGAACGCCGCCTCTCCGCGGCGCGAAACTTCTGTGATGCGACCACCTTCGATGATGGCGATACGGTCTGCGATCGCCGCCTCCCGGCGGATATGCGTGGCGATCACCAGCGAGCGGCCCGCCGCCATTGCCGACAGCCGGCTGAGCACGTCGCGGGCGGTGACGCCGTCAAGACCCTCGGTCGGCTCATCGAGCAACCAGAGCGGCGTGTCGCGCAGGAAAAGCCGGGCAAGCGCCAGCCGGCTCGACTGTCCACCGGAAAGACCGAGCCCGCCTTCGCCGAGCCGGGTATCGATCCCCCGCCGCATGGCCTCGATATCGGCAAGCAGGCCGGCGGCGGCGAGCGCTTCGCAAAGACGGGCCTCGTTCGCATCCGGGTTTGCAAGGAGCAGGTTGCCGCGCAGGCTGTCCTCGAAGAGCTCCGTCCGTTGCGTGAGCAGGGTTGCTGTCATCACGGCAACATTTCCTTTCCTTGCCGGCAATTCGCCGGAAAGCAGGGCAAGCAGGCTCGACTTGCCGGCACCGCTGCTGCCGATGACGGCGAGGCGTTCGCCCCGATGAAGCGCAAGTTCGATATCCTCGAGCGCCGGCACGGCGGAGTTTTCATGGAAGGCTGACACCTTCACCAGCGAAAAAGCGCATCCCGGCAACGGCGCCGGCAATGGTTCGGGTGCCGCCGCGACGGCAAGCCGCGGCGCGATGCGCCGTGCCGCAAGCAGCGTCCTGCCGAGTTCCACGGCGCCACGGCGCAGCGCTGCGAAGGGTTCGACTGCCGCAAAAGCGACGAGCAGGCCGAGCGCGGCGACAGGGGCGTTGATCGCCTTCGTTTCCGCAAGTGCTGCGACGGCAAGCAGCGAAGCCGTCAGCAGCAAGGTCGAGACGAGGCCGAAGCCGAATGTCAGGCCGGTCTCGACGCGGTTCAACTGGTCGTCGGCGCGGGCAGAGTAAGCGTCGGCCGCAGCGATGGTACCAGTCTGCGCGGTAAGCCGGCCGGCCATCAGCAGATCGGTCTGGCCGGCGACGAGATCGATCGTCCGCGACCGCAGCGCCTCGATGCCATGGGCGCGTCTGCGAGCATGTTTGCGCGCCACCCGGCCGGCGATCAACGGCAGACCGAGGCCGGCACCGGCGAGAAAAAGGCCGAAACACAGGCCGAACACGGGATGCATCAGCCCCAGCACGAGGCTTGCCGCCAGTGCTGCACCGATCGCCACCGCGGCCGGCACGAGGATGCGCAGGTAGAGGGAATCGAGCGCATCGATATCGGCCGTCAGTCGGAAGAGCAGCCGTGCGGGACGATGGAGCAGGGCGCGGGCAGCACCCGGTTCGGCAAAGCCGCGAAACAGCCTTTCGCGCAGGGCGGCGAGCACGCCAAGCGTTGCGTCATGGGTCGCAAGCCTTTCGCCGTAGCGCGCGGCCGTACGGACGATGGCGAGCAGGCGGATGCCGGCTGACGGCGCAAAGACGTCGAAGGTTATGGCGGCAGCAGCCGAAAGGCCGGCGAGTGCGGTGGCGGTGATGAACCAGCCGGACAGGCCGAGCAGGGCGATGCCGGCGGTCACCGTCGCCGCCGAAAGTGCTGCGCCGAGCAGCAACGCACGCCGGCGCTCGGCAAGGAACAGGCGCAGGATCGGCTTGAGGTCCGCAGCAAATCCGCTCATTCGGCGGCCTCCCTCATAACGATGCCGGCATCGACGCGCATGGTGCGATGCATACGGGCGGCAAGCAGCGGATCGTGGGTCGCAACGATCAAAGTGCGGCCCCTGGCGAGCGAAAGCAGGCTCTCGGTCACCTCGGCGGCGGTGACGGCGTCGAGATGTGCGGTCGGCTCGTCGGCCAGGATGATCCGGAGATGCGGATTGCAGGCGGCACGCGCGATCGCAAGCCGCAACGTCTCGCCGCCGGAAAGCCCGATCCCGCCTTCGCCGAGCGGCCGGTTGCCATAGGCGGCGGCGACTTTTCCAAGCCTGGCGACGTCGAGCGCATCCGTCACGTCGCCGCGCAGGATACCGGGCCTGCCGAGCGCGATATTGCCGGCGATCGTGCCTGCGAAAATATGCGGTCTTTGGCCGATCCATGCCATGCTGGCCCGCAAGGCGTGGGCGCTGTCATCCGCAAGTGCGGTGCCGCCGATGACGATGCCGCCACCGGTACAGGGCGCCAGTCCTGATATGAGCGAAAGAAGCGTCGACTTGCCGGAACCGCTGGCGCCGAGAAGCGCCAGATGTTCGCCGGCCGCGACATCGAGGTTGAAACCGTCGAGGATCAACGGTTCGTCGGCGTTGTAGCGGAAATCGACATTCTCAAGTCGGATGGCCGGCGCTTCGACGACGGCAGATGCTGCTGGCGCAACGTCGGCTGCTCCTTGGATGGACAGCCCGCCGGCAGCGAGGGTGTCCAGGGCCTTCAGCGCCGCTTCGCCGGCCGCCCGATCATGCCAGACGGCCGAGAGTTCACGCAGAGGCTCGAAGAAGGCCGGTGCCAGCAGCAGGATGAACAGTCCCTCGGTCAGGTCGAGCCGGCCTACCCAAGTGCCGAAGCGGATCTCACCGAGCAGGCTGAAGCCGACATAGACGGCAATCATCGCCACGCCGAGTGCGGCGAAAAGCTCGAGCACCGCCGAGGACAGAAAGGCGATTTTCAGCACCGCCATGGTGCGCACACGCAGCGACTCCGCCTCCGACCGCAGGCGGAGTGCCGTTGCATCGACTGCGTCGAGCGCACGGATGGTCGCCAGTCCGCGCAGCCGATCGAGCAGGAAGCCGTTTAGGCCGCCGGTCGCGACAAGTTGCCTTTCACTGGCCGCCTGGGCACGCCAGCCGATCAGCGCCATGAAGATCGGGATCAGCGGCGCGGCAAACAGCAGAACCAACGCCGCGGTCCAGGAGACCGGAAGGATAAAGGCAAGGATGATGAGCGGCACGAGGCTGGCCTTCATCCGTGCCGGCTGGAAACGGGCGAGATAAGGCACGATCAGCTCGGCCTGTTCGCCAACGACACTTGCCGCTTTGCCGGAGGCAGATCGGTCGCGATCGACCGGCGACGACACGGAAATTGCCGCGGCGGCGATCTGCCGCCTGCGGCTGAGTTCAGCGCGGGCGGCTTGAAAAGCCAGGCGGCCGCCAGCCGCATCGAGACAGCTTCTTGCAAATCCGAGGACGAGGATACCGAGGGCGGGCCAGAGAACGTCATGCAATCCGCCGCCATCGGCGATGCGGCCGACCGACACGGCCAGCAATGCCGCCTGCGGGATCCAGACGGCAGCAGCCAGCGCCTGCAGCATTGCCGCTCTGCGCAGCGCACCTTTCGCATCATCGGGGCCGGTGACAGACGAGACCGTATCGCCGTCCGGCACCGGCTCGGCGCCCCGTCCGTCCTTCGCGTCGAAGAAAGCAGTGCTCATGGCGCTAACTCTTGTTCGCAGGATTTGGCCGGCGGCTGCGGCCGAGCGAAACGACGCGGTCCTTGGCCTCCAGAAGCTTGGTCACTTTCGCGCCCAGCGAGAGTAGCGTTGCGAGCCTTTCTGTTTCAAGTTGTTTTACGTCTTCATACCAATGCGTCAGTTGCTCGATCAGCGTGTGCATCTCGCTCATGCGCTGCTGCGCATGCCGCTCGGCGTCGCTGGCCGGCCGCTGCATCAGGATCTCACGCAGAACCGACAGCGTCGGATCGACTTCACGCTTCTTTCGCTCCTCGGCAAGCGTCCTCAATATCTGCCAGACATCATCAGGCGTGGTGAAGAAATCGCGGCGGTCGTCTGGCTTGTGTTTCAGGATGACAAGGTTCCAGGCCTGCAGTTCGCGCAGGCTCATCGACACATTGGAGCGCGAGATGCCAAGCGACTCGGCGATTTCCTCGGCGCAGACCGGCGCGGGCGAAACGAAGAGCAGGGCATAGATCTGGCCGACCGTGCGGTTGATTCCCCAGCGGGACCCCATTTCGCCGAAGTGGAGAACGAAGGACTGGACGAGAGGCGGAAGGTTCATGGTCGTTTCCGTTGCGTCTATGATTTCAGAAATTTCTGAAATCACTATACTGACTTTCGCGTCTCACCGGCAATCGGCAAGGCAGGCCTGCGTCAATTTGGATGTTCGTTCGTTGATCGTGGGCTAGATATAGCCGGACGCGATGTGGCTGGATTTGACTTGGGTCAAGTCCACAGCACTTTGCAGCGATGACGCAGAAACGCCCGGCGATGCGTTACGCAAGCCGGGCGTCCTCTCGGATTGAGATGTCTAGGCCGCCGATGCCGCCCAGTTCTTGTTCAGGAATGCTGTCAGGCTCAGATCAAGCCGGCCAGAATGCCGACACCGGCAACAGCAGCAAGACTGCCGGCCGTGCGTGTCACGAAGAGGCCATGACGTTCACCGGCGCGGCCGATGAGATAACTAAGGACGAGGCCGGCGACATGCAGCAGTGCGGTCGCGACCATGAAACCGGCGGCATAGGCGGCACCGGCGGCATTTTCCGGCATTTCGGCGCCATGTGCAAAACCGTGGAAGATGGCGAAGAGGCCGACGATGCCGAGTGCTGCGGCGAGCGGCGCCTTGACGTGGAGCGCAACGACGGCGCCGAGGACGACAACGGAAAGCGCGATGCCGATTTCAACGAAGGGAACGTTGATGCCGGCAACGCCGAGGGCACCACCGAGCGCCATCACCAGAACGAAGGTCGTCGGCACGAGCCAAGTGGCGCGGCTGCCGAGCTGAAATGCGAAAACACCGACCATCACCATGGCGAGAACATGATCAAGGCCAGAGATCGGATGGGCAAAGCCATGGCTGAAGCCGGCAGCTTCGCCGATGGCGGGATGGGCATAGGCGACAGCCGGAAGCGCTGCGGCAGCCAAGGCAAGCAGGCCGCTCTTGAGTGCTGATTTCATTGGCTCATTCCCCTCGTGAGTTTTCGAATATCCTGCGGCCGCCGAACACAGGCACGGTTCCAAGTCGCGCGCATCACGCTAATTCAAAGAATTCACGCCGTCAACGAAAATGCCATGAAATACCGAGCCAATTCAATTGCTTATCTGATAGGCAGATGCCACTTTCGATAGCTTCTCCCGGCGCGCCGCGCCTCAAGATCGAACTGGAAACAACTCCGCACAGGGGCTATCAATCGTCCGGCAGAAACGGTGCAAACCGCCGCGATGGAGGAGACGCCCATGACGAATACCGAACGGCCGCTGGCGATCAGCGCGCCCGAGCCGCGCACGCTTGATCTGATCTTCAGCGACAGCGCGCGCGCCGACCTGCAGGCGAAATATGAGATCGTCGAGGCCGACCCCGAGAATATCGCCGGGCTCGGTGACGGCATCCTCGGCAGGGCACGCTACATCATCGGCCAGCCGCCGCTTTCGGCGGAAACGCTGGCCAGAATGCCGGGCCTGCGCTCGATCCTCAATGTCGAAAGCAATCTGCTCAACAACATGCCTTATGAGGTGCTCTTCCAGCGCGGTATCCACGTCGTGACGACAGGGCAGGTCTTTGCCGAACCGGTCGCCGAAATCGGCCTCGGTTTCGCCCTGGCCTTGGCGCGCGGCATCGTCGACGCGGATGTCGCGTTTCGCCAAGGCAGCGAACTCTGGGGAGGGGAGGGGAATGCAAGTGCGCGGCTGATCGCCGGTTCCGAGATCGGCATCGTCGGCTTCGGCGATCTCGGCAAGGCGCTGCGTCGTGTGCTTTCCGGCTTCAGGGCGCGCATCCGGGTATTCGACCCCTGGCTGCCGCAATCGATCCTTGAGGAAAACGGCGTCGAGCCCGCAAGCCTTCAGGAGGTCCTGACAAAGAGCGATTTCATTTTCGTCGCCGCCGCCGTCACCAGCGAAAACAGCAAATTTCTCGACACTGAGGCCTTCGCCAGCATGCGCAGGGGCGCGGCCTTCATCCTGCTCAGCCGCGCCGATGTCGTCGATTTCGATGCGCTGATGGCGGCCGTCTCGTCAGGCCACATCGTCGCGGCGAGCGACGTCTACCCTGAGGAACCGCTGCCGCCCGACCATCCGGTGCGGAGCCTGAAAGGTTTCATCCGCTCGGCGCATAGGGCAGGCGCGCTCGACAGCGCTTTCAAGAAGATGGGCGACATGGTGCTCGAAGACATGGACCTGATGGATCGCGGACTGCCGCCGATGCGTTGCAAACGGGCGGAACGCGAGACGGTCTCCCGCATGCGTTCCAAACCGGTCGCGGTGAATTAGAGCATTGGTTTTGAGCGCCGCATCAAGCGGCGCGCTCCTCGGCACCCTGGATCGCCGCAAGCTTCCAGTCGGCGCCAGACTTGCGCACGAAGGTCCAAACCTCGGTGCTTTCGCTCGGACGGCGGTCGTCGCCGGAAACGACGCGGCCGCTGTCGCGTTCGACCATCGCGTCGATCGAGGAATAACGCATGGCGAGCGTCGCATATTCCTGGCCGTCCTCGCGCCAGGCCTCGGCAATATCGCCCTGCAGCAGCTTGACGTCGGAGACGCTGTTGCGCACGCCATTGGTGGCGTTTTCGCCAAGCTCCTCGGCGAGATAGGACATCGCCTCGGGCGTCGTCAGCCGGCGCAAGGTGCCGTAATCCTCGGCGCCGTAAGCGGTCTGCACTTGGGTCAGCAGTTCCTCGAACTGATCGAGATCAGCCTGCGTCAGCCCAATCTCGTCACTCGGCCGATTGCCGCGCGACTGCCCGCCGAAACCGCCCCCCGAACCGATCGTCGGGATCTGGAAGGACGAATTATTCGTGGGCGACATATTATAGGACCGGCTCTGACCGCCACCGACGCCGTAGGAAGGCTGGCGGCGGTTGGCGAAATAACGCATGGCGAGCATGACGGCGCCGCCGATCAATGCGATCTGCAGCAACATGCCGAGGAAGCCGAAGCCGCCGCCGAAACCGTGGCCGAGCAGCATGCCGAGAAGGCCACCGGCAATCAGGCCGCCGATCATCGAACGGCCGAAGCCGCCGAAGAAACCGGGGCGCTGAGCGCCGAGGGGCTGCTGAGCGGTAGCAGGTGCGGTGGTCTGCGGACGTGGCGTCATCGACCGTTCGATCGGTGCTGCGGTCCCAGGCGCGGTGCTGGTGACAGGCGGCGCCTGGAAGGTGCGCGTGCCGCGGCTTCCGAAACCGAAGCTGCCGGCGCGGCGCGCCTCGGCATCGTCGAGGGAAGCAAAAACGGTGGCGCTCGTCAGAGCGGCAATGGCCGCGATCTTGGCAAAACGCGAAACGGCACTCGGCATTCCTGATCTCCTGTCATGCGCAATCACGGCATGTCGAGTTGTAATATAGGGACTCTTTCCGCCGTGTGAAGCTCTTCGGCGCCATTACTGGCAGACGTCGACCCAGCTGGCGCCGGCCAGCTCTGCCAGCCGTCCGGTTTCGATGCGCACGGCCGAGTTTGTCGAGCCGGCGGCCGGCACGACTTCATCGAAGCGTTTCAGCGAGATATCGCAATAGATGGGCAACGGCGAGGGCAGACCGAAGGGGCAGACGCCGCCGACCGGATGGCTGGTGACGGCCACAACCTCTTCGGCATCGAGCATTCGCCCCTTGGCTCCGAAGGTGTCCTTGAACTTGCGATTGTCGAGCCGCGCCGTGCCGCCGGCAACGACCAGCATCATCTGCTCGCCGACACGCAGGCAGATCGTCTTGGCGATCTGGGCCGGCTCGACGCCATGTGCTTCGGCGGCAAGCGCCACCGTCGAGGAGCTCTTGGCGGTTTCGATGATTTCGATATCGGGTGCGCGGGCGCTGAGGAAGGCGCGGACGGATTCAAGGCTCATGACGCGATGCTAGCCCAGCAAATACGCAATTTGAAGCGTAAAAGACGCCTGTCAAAAACCGCCGCTTGCAAGTCGTGCGGACATCGTCATAATAATTTTGCACACGTGCTCAATTTTGTCATTCGGCCGTTACGTTCAACCCCTAGAGCGGGATACGCCACGTTTTCGTGGGGTTTTCGGAACGGCCGTCACGCAACAGTGATGACCCGTCAAGAGGCCTCACACTGCTCTTCCAGGGAGATGAAGAAGATGACCATTTTGCCGACATTGAAATCGCTTGCCGTCGCCGCCGCCATCCTGGCTTCGACCTCCGCAATTGCACTCGCCAAGGACGTTCACATCAGCGTCTGGGCCGGCGGTACCGGCCCGAACGACGTCTATCGCCTCGACGCCATCGAGATCGCAGCCCAGCAGCTGCAGCGCGAAGCCGCCCTCAAGGGCGAAGAGCTGAAGATCACCGTCGAGAAGAAGCCCTATTCGGCCTGGGAGGACTTCAAGCAGGCGCTGACCCTCGCCGCCGAAGCCAAGACCGCTCCGAATATCGTCGTCAGCGGCCATGAAGACATCGCACCCTGGTCGCAGGCCGGGCTCATCGTTCCGATCGAGGACTATGTCGATCTCGATTCATGGCCGCTCAGCGACATCTATGAAAACCTGTTGCAGATCGCCTCCTACAACGGCACCGTCTACGGCATCCCGCAGGATGCTGAATCCCGTCCGATGTTCTTCTGGAAGCCTTACATGAAGGCGATCGGCTACAGCGACGCCGATCTGGATGCGCTGCCGCAGAGCGTCCAGGACGGCAAGTACACCATGAAGAACCTGCTCGAAGACGCCAAGAAAATGCAAGACAAGGGCCTCGTCCAGGCCGGCTACGGTTTTTATCCGCGCACCAGCAACGGCCCTGATTACTGGCAGTTCTACACCAGCTTCGGCGGCACGATGGAAGAAGGCGGCAAGCTCGTTTTCGACAAGGCCGCGATGACCCGCACCTATCAGTTCTTCGCCGATGCCGTGAAGACCGGTGTTACCAAGAAGAACCACATCGGCATGCCGGGCGACCAGTGGTGGAAGGAAGTCGCTACCGGCAAGGCCGGCATCTGGGACGGCGGCACCTGGCACTATGCCCGCCTCGTCAACCAGGAAGGTCTGAAGGACTTCTTCGGCAACGTGATCTTCACGCTGATCCCCGCCGGTGAAGGCGGCAAGGCCAACACGCTGACCCATCCGCTCGTCTACCTGCTGACCGCAGGTCATGACCAGGAAGACACCGAGATCGCCGCCCAGCTGGTGAAGATCGCCTCCGAGCCGCGCACCAACGCGCTGCATGCGGTCAAATCCGCCCATCTCGGCATCTCCAAGTCGGAATCCACGGTCGACTTCTACTCGGCTGACCGCTGGACCCGCGAAGCCACCGAGCGCCTGCTGCCGCATGCCAATGCGATGCCGAACAATTCCGATTTCGGCAAATATTGGAACATCATGTGGAAGAACCTCGAAGCATCCTGGACCGGCGCCAAGACCGTAGACGCCGCGATCGGTGACGCCGAAAGCGAGCTGAAGAGCACGCTCGGCGACAAGATCGTCATCCGCTAAGATCGAAGCACTCTACCGGGCGGCGGCACCGCCGCCCGGTCGGTCCGCGATGAGGGGGCTTCCATGAAATCGTCCAGAACGCTCGGACTGGTGATGATCGCGCCTGCCGCGATCATGATCGTCCTGTTCTTCCTGATGCCGGTGGTTCTGACGGCGGTCTTCTCGATGACCAATATGACGACGGCGACCGGCATTTCCGGCGGTGTCTACCAGATCGCGCCCAATTCCCTGATCGCGCTAAAATCGGCGATACCAGACATCGCAGCCGAGATGGCCGAACCGCGCTACACGATCGACGATGCGGGCCTCAAGGCCATTGAAGGCCTCGGGCTTGCGCCTGGGATTGCCGCGGAATTGCGCGCCAAACATACAGGTGAGGTGTTCACGGCACGCCGCGACGTCGAGCGCATGATCAAGGATCTTGCCGAGCGACCTTCGACACGCGAGGTCAAGCAGATCTCCGAACAGTTCAACCGCTCCGTCCTCAACACCCGTTTCGACAGCAAGGAGCAGCTCTTTTCGTCGCTGGATAGTCTGGGGTTCAAGCTGACGCCGGAACAGAAGGAAACCGTCGCCAGGGTCACCTATACCGGTTGGACCTGGACGACCGACAATTTCTCACGCATGGCCACCTCGCCCGACATGGCGCGTGTGCTTTTCAATACCGTGCTCTACGTCGCGCTGGTGCTGATGCTCTTCAATGTCGGTTATGCGCTGTTGCTCGCCATCCTGACGCATTACATGCCGCCGACGCCTGCCTCGATCTTCCGCGGCATCTGGCTCCTGCCGCGCATAACGCCCGTCGTCATTTACGTCATGCTGTGGAAGTGGCTCGCCTGGGACAGCGGATTCATCTCTATCCTGATGGGCAAATTCGGCTATCCGCCGAAGAACTATCTTCTCGACAACGCCTATAATGCCTGGTTGTTCGTCGTGCTGATCAACGGCTTCATCGGCGCCTCGATGGGCATGCTGGTGTTCTCCTCGGCGATGAAGGCCATTCCGAAGAGCCAGTTCTATGCGAGCGAGGTCGACGGCGCCTCCCGCTGGCAGCAGATCCGCTACATCATCCTGCCGCAGATGCGCTGGCCGATCCTCTTCGTCACCTGCTATCAGACGCTGTCGCTGCTTGCCTCCTTCAATGAAATCCTGCTTGCGACCAATGGCGGACCGGGCAATGCGACCGAGGTCTGGGCGCTGTCGGCCTATCACACTGCGCTGAGGAACTATGCCGGCAACCTCGAATACGGCTTGGGTGCCGCCATGGCCTTGGTGCTGGTCGTCATCGGCGTGGCGATGTCGCTTCTCTATCTGCGCGTCTTCAGCTACGGCACGCTTGTCGCCAAGCCCTTGATCGAGGATTGACCATGGCCGAACGATCGCAGCCCTCGGCAAATTACCGCAGCTGGCCTGTCATAACGGCGCTGACTATCGTCAGCCTGCCGCTGCTCCTAATGTATGTCTATCTCTTCCTCGACACCGTGACGGTGAAGCAGGCGGACGCGCTGCTGCCTTCGGGCTTGACGCTCAATCACTGGCGCTTCCTGTGGCAGACGACGGAGGGCAAGGCGAACATCTGGCAGGTGACTGTGAATACGTTGCTCTTTGCCGCCTGCACCACCAGCCTCGTGCTCATCGTCTCGTCGATGGCGGGCTATGTTCTGTCACGACTGAACGTGCCGGCGCGTGGCTTCTTCCTTGCCGGCGTCATGGTACTGCATGCCTTTCCGTCGGTGACGCTGATCATCGCCATCTTCATCGTGCTGCAGATGATCGGCCTCTACAATTCGCTGATCGGCGTCATCCTGGTGAAGGCGGCGATCGACCTGCCGCTCGGCATCTGGCTGATGAAGGGCTTCTACGACACAGTGCCGTGGGAAATCGAAATGGCCGGCGTCGTCGACGGCGCCTCGCGCTTCCGGGTCTGGCGCAGCCTCGTGCTGCCGCAGGTCAAGCCCGGGATCATGGCGCTCGGCCTGTTCTCCTTCCTCTCCGGCTGGGGCGAGTTCATCCTGCCGCAGGTGTTGGCGCCTGGTAACCAGGTGCAGGTGCTTTCGGTCTATCTCGCGGCATTCCTCGCCGACGACAACAATTATGACTTCAACATGTTCAAAGCGGTCGGCGTCTTCTACCTCGTTCCAGTGCTGCTCGTTTACGCGCTCTTCAACAAATACCTCATGAACATCTACGGCGGCGGGAGCAAAGGCTGATGCGCATCCTCCTCGACAATTTTTCGAAGAGCTTCGGCACCACCAAGGTCATCGAGAACATGCGGCTCGAAGTCCGCAACGGCGAGATGCTGGCGTTGCTCGGTCCTTCCGGCTGCGGCAAGTCGACGACGTTGTTTGCGGTCTGCGGTATCCACCGGCCGACCGGCGGACGCATCCTCTTCGGCGACCGTGACGTCACCGACCTGCCGAGCCAGGCCCGCAATGTCGGGGTCGTCTTCCAGTCCTATGCACTCTATCCGCACATGACGGTTACCGAGAACATCGGCTTTCCGCTGAAGGTGAAAGGCATGCCGGCCGCCGAAATCCGCAAGGAAGTCGACCGCATCGCCGCCCTCGTTCAGATCGGCAACCTGATGGGCCGCAGGCCGGCCGAGCTTTCCGGCGGCCAGCAGCAGCGCGTGGCCCTGGCGCGCGCGCTGATCCGCAAGCCCGATGTGCTGCTGCTCGACGAGCCGCTCGCCAATCTCGACGCCAAGCTGCGCCTCGAAATGCGATCGGAAATCCGCCGCCTGCAGCGCGAAACCGGCATTACCGCCATTCTCGTCACCCACGACCAGGTGGAGGCGATGAGCATGTGCGACCGTATCGCCATCATGAAGGAAGGCGAGATCGTTCAGATCGCCACGCCTGCCGAAATGTACAATGATCCGAAGACCGCCTTCGTCGCCGGCTTTCTCGGCAATCCGCCGATTACCTTCCTGCGCGGCGTAGCGGACAAGGGCGCCTTCACAATCCCGCAAAGCGAGATCCGCGTGCCGCTGCCGGATACTGTTGGTGCCGCCGACGGCACCAAGCTGATGCTCGGCGTTCGGCCGGAGCATTTCACGCCGGCAGGCGACATCGCCGTGCCGGGCAAGGTCACCTTTGCCGAAACGCAGGGCCGCGAAAACCTCTACGACGTGGCTCTTGCCGGCGGACCGCTGCTGCGCTCGATCCAGCCGGTGCGCAGCGATATCCATGTGGGCGACGACGTCCGCTGGGCGATCGACAGCCGCGGCGTGTTCATCTTCGACGAAAATGGCAGGAGGCTCTGATGACCCGCGATTTCTCGGCATTTTTCGAGCGTTACGGCTGGCCATTGGGCAAGGGCCGGCTTCCCTTCTGCATCGGCCATCGCGGCGCCAGCGGCCATGAACGCGAGAACACGATCGCTGCTTTCCGCCGCGCCGCCGAACTCGGCGCGGAAATGTGGGAGCTCGACACGCAGCTGACCAAGGACGGCGTGGTCGTCGTCTCGCATGACGATCACCTCGAGCGCGTCTTCGGCATCGACCGCCGCATTTCCGAAATGACGGCGGCAGAGCTCGCCGGTCTCGACGGCGTCGACGTGCCGAGTTTTTCGGAGGTGGCCGCGCTCGGCCGCGAGACCGGGACCGGTCTCTATGTCGAACTGAAGGCACCTGGGACCGGCATGCGCTGCTGGCAGCACCTTGCCGAGATGAACCAGCGTTTCGCCTGTCTCGGCTCCTTCGACACGGCACAGGTGCGCGAACTTAGCGACGCGGCCTGCGATTTCCCGCTTTCGGTGCTGATCCGGGTCGGCCACGATCCGCATGCGCTCGGCGACGAGGCCGGCGCCGATATCCTGCATCTATGCTGGGAGAGGGCAGGCGAACGTCCGCAGGATCTGGTGACCGACGCGCTGATGCGCCGCGCCTTCGATGCAGGCCGCGAGATCGTGCTCTGGCACGAGGAACGGCCGGCCATTCTCGATGACCTCATGAAGCTTCCGGTTCTCGGCATCTGCACGGATCTGCCCGATCTGATGCGGCCATCGGCGGTCAAGGAAAAAGCAGTTGGCAGACAAGGATAAGGGACCGCGCAAGGTAACCTCCTTCGACGTGGCGCGCGTGGCCGGCGTCTCGCGCGCTGCCGTGTCGCGCGCCTTTACGCCGGATGCCAGCGTTTCGCCGAAGACGCGCGAAAAGGTCTACCAAGCCGCCAAGGAACTCGGCTACCGGGTGAACTATCTTGCCCGAAGCCTCACCAACAAACGCTCCGATCTCGTCGGCCTCGTCGCCGCTGGCCTCGACAATCCGTTCCGCACGCTGCAGATCGAAAATCTGGCAAGAGTGCTGCTTGCCCGCAATTTCCGCCCCATCCTGCTCCCGACCTCGCCGGAGGCCGATACCTCGACGGTCATCGGCCAGCTGCTGCACTACGCCGTCTCGGGCGTCATCGTCACCTCGGACGCACCGCCGACCGAGATCTGTGAACAATGCGCAGCCGAGGGCGTGCCGATCGTGCTGATCAACAAGGGCAACGACATTCCCTTCGTCGACCGCATCATCTCCGACGACGACATGGCCGGCCAACTCGCCGCCACCCACCTGATCGACAGCGGCGTGCGAAAGCCCGCCGTGATGGCCGCGCCCGCCATATCCTACACGGCGCGGCGGCGTAGCGAGGCGTTCGTCGCACGCTGCAAACAGCTCAGCGTCGAGCCGGAATTTCTGCATATCAAAATCAACGACTACCGAAGCGGCTATGAAGCGGCCGCCGAACTTGCCGCGTCCGGCATCGACGGACTGTTTTGCGCCAACGACTACATGGCCTGCGGCGTCATCGACCGCGTCATGCAGGGCCGCGGCCGTGATGATGCGCCGCCACTCTCCATCATCGGCCATGACGACATTCCTCAGGCGAGCTGGACCGCTTACGATCTCACGACCATCCGCCAACCCTGCGACGTCCAGGCCGAAAAGACGGTCGACCTGCTGATGAGCCGGATGGCTGAGCCGGAGCTGACGGCGCGTGTCGAATTCACGCCTGTGACACTGATCAGAAGAAGGACCGCCTGATGAATGCCGCATTCGATGCCGCCGCCATCCGCGCACGGGCGGAGGTCGCGATTACCGTTGCCCTCGAGGCCGGACGGGAGACTGCCCGGTTCCGGCGCGACTCGAATTTCGGAACGCTTGCCGTCGAAAACAAGGGATTGCAGGATTTCGTCACCATCGCCGACAAGAATGCCGAGCAGGCGATCCGTGACGGACTGCTCTCGCGTTTTCCGGATGATACTTTCATGGGAGAAGAGAGCGGCGGAAGATCGGGCGAGGGCGGCACCTGGGTCGTCGATCCGATCGACGGCACGACCAACTATATCAGGGGCTTCCGGCACTGGGGCGTCTCGATCGCCTTCGTCGCCGGCGGCAAGGTGGAGATCGGCGTGGTCTACGACGCCGCCGGAGACAAAGTGTTTCACGCCGTGCGCGGCGGCGGCGCCTTCAAGGACGGGCTTCCGGTGCATGCGGCTGCGACCGCCGATCCGGCCAATGCGCTTGTCATTCTCGGCCATTCCCGCAAGACGAGCTTCGACGACCATCTCGCGCTCTCGCGACGGCTCCACGAACGCGGTATGGATTATCGCCGCATGGGCGCGGCCGCGATCGACCTCGTTCGCGTCGCCGAGGGGTCTGCCGATCTCTACTACGAACGCCACCTCAATGCCTGGGACATGCTCGCTGGCGCGCTGATCGCCGAAGAGGCCGGCGCGATGGTGGCGATGCCGCCGGTCGACGGGCTGCTTGCGCAGGGCGGGCCTGTCATCGCCCACTCGCCAGGGCTTGCCGGCGAATTCGCGTTCATCCTCGACATTGAGGGGCTATAGATACACCGTCCCAGAGACGCGATCCGCCCGAATGGCGAAACTGCGAGCGCTACCCAACAACGCGATTGCGACCGCTCTTTTTCGCCGCATAGAGATTCTGATCGGCGATCGCCAAAATCTCGTTCGGAGACTTGGCAGACAGGGTACCGGCAACACCTATGCTGATCGTAACGTGCAGCCCGTTGCAGATCTCGGACCAATCCCACTGTTCAATGGCCGAACGCAGCTTTTCGCAGACATCGGCGGCGCCTCGGGGAGCGCCGGCGAGCAGGACGACGAATTCCTCGCCGCCAAAGCGAACTGCCTGATCGGTAATTCGCAACTGGCTGCGCAATATGGCCCCAATGGTACTCAGGACCCGGTCGCCGATCATGTGAGAGAAGTTGTCGTTGATCGACTTGAAGTGGTCGACATCCAGCATCGCGATGGAATGTGGACGCTTCTCAGACGTCAGTTCCTGAAAGCGGCTGTCGAGATATTTGCGGTTATAGAGCCCGGTCAGCGTGTCCAGATAGACGGCACTGGCAAGGATATCGGTTTGCTCCTGCAATTTCTGATAGGAGGCCTCCAGCGTTTCCGCGCGCTTCGTCTCCGTTTCGGCGACTTCCTTAAACCGCCTGGTTTCATAGTAGATTTCCGCGAGACGTGCGCGCTGCTGGGTTCTCTCGGCGCTATTGCGCAAATAGGCTTGGTGGTATTTTTTATGTGCCGCCAGCGCCGGATCGAACTGTCCCAGCCCCTCATAGGCCTGCGACAGATAAAGATAGATCTGGATACAGGAATCGAAACTGCCGCCGGCGTCGATCAGCTCCACCGCCTCGAGCAGCGGTGACAGGGCTTCTTCGAATTTTCCGGAATTGTTGTAGATCTGGCCCAAGGTGTAGAGATATTGCTGCCTGTCCCTGACATAGCTGTTTTCTTGGAATAACCGGTAGCGGACCATGCACTGGAGCGCCTCGTCATGCTCGCCCAGGTGGCTGTGGAACTCGGCTTTATTGCCGAGACAGATGCGAGCAGCCCAGCTGTCACCGGTTTCAGTTGCGATGTCGAGCGCCTGTTCGGTCAGTTCCAGCGCTCTCACCAGCATCTGGCGTCCTTGTCCCGGCTGGCCGAGCGCCTCCGCGATATATCCGCCTTCCGAATGAGCGCCGCCGAGATTGATCAGCCACCAGCATTCATAGGTCTTGTTGCCGATCGATCTGGCGAGTTCGACGGACCTCTCGCTCATCAAGATGGCCCGGTCGGGCTGCTTGTTGTACCAGAAGATAATTCCAATCACGTTGGTCGCTAGGCTTTGCGCTTTCGGATCTGCTGTCTTGTCGGCCAGATCAAGCGCGCGCGTCGCTTCTTGGATCGCTTCCTCCGGCAAGCCCAATTCCAAGAGCAACCATCCGAAATACGCCCGGGCACAGGATTCTTGTTTGGGCTCCCCGCTCAATTTCCAGAAGTCTACCGCCCGGCGGACATGCGTCAGTCCAAGTTCGGCTTTGCCGATTTGAAAACAGTACCAGGCAATGTCAGTATCGCATTGAGCGGCGAGCCGATCGTCGCCCCGAGTCTTGGCATCAACCAGAATTTCGCCGGCCAGTGTGAGTGCCTCAAGCGAACGGCCTGTACAGCCAAGATGCCACGCGTCCTGCAAGTTGGAATTTGCTTGTCGAGTAATTGTATCGGCATCAACAACTTGCATTTCGGACACCAACATTTGTCTGCTGGCTATGGATAGCATCAGAAGTTTAAAATGATGCAAACTGCAAAAAACATGCAACAAACCCCAGAAACAGGGTATCGAAACCTCTCACACCTTTCGGCATGATGCAACAATTCGAAGTGCTGCAGCGTCCTTTGCGCATCTCGAAAGACGCGCGGTGCTGTAAGCCGGCCGGTTAATCCGCCATGCGGCGGCGCCAGGCACGTTCGGTCCCCGGCGCCTCATCGGTGGTGATCTGATCCGGTTTCAGCGCCATCAGCGCCGAAAAGCTCCGCCATTCTTCTTCGCTGAAATCGGCCTCCGAATCCTTCAGGGTGAAGGTCCAGGCATCGACACGTTTGCCTTCGTCCTGGCAGAGCGCGATCATATCCAGCCCCGCATTAGCGGCATCAAGGATCAGCGGCCAGTGCAGATAGATCGTGTCCGGTTCGGTCGGGCCGCTGAGGTCGGCGCGCAGTTCCGTCTCGACCGCCTTCCAGCCGTTGGCCATCCTGATATCGTAGAGCTTGTTGGTCGGATCGATGCCGCGCAGGAGATGGGGAAGCTTCTCCTTGACCGCGACGATGAGGTCGAGACTGTCGCCACTGACGATCACCGAGGCTGTGATATCGCGGAAATGCGTGGTCAGATGCGCGACGCCCCTGGCGCCGATCGCTTCGTAGTCGTCCTTCATGTCGAATTGCAGCAATGCGGCTGGATGCGCCGATTGCATCATGGCAGCGAGATCCTCGCTGAGGATCAGCGGCCGGTCGCCCTCCTGCATCCTGATATCGCTGAGGTCACTGACGCTCTTTTCGGCGACCGGTCCATGTCCTGTCGTCTCGCCTTCGAGTTCCTTGTCGTGCAGCACGACGAAACCGCCGTCGGCGCGCACGCGCAGATCGAGCTCCATCGAGGCGCCCGCCGCAAAGCCCTCCGCCATCACTTCGGCTGAGAACAGCGGGTCGGAAAACCGCTTGCGCAGGCGGTGCCATTTCAGGCGGGTGCGATGCCCCTCATGCGAAATCTCGAGCCCCTGCGCATCCAGCAATCTCGTCATCTGCACCAAGTCTCCGCGATGCCACATTCCTGCCCTGACGAACCGTGATGATCAAGAGCCGAATACGGTTTTCATCGGCTATAGGCCGAGGATATCGCCTCCGAAGCGGCTGCTATGTCCGAGGGATGCCCGGCCTGCCTGAGGGCCGCGCCATACGCCACGACATTCGAAAGCACCATCTGGAATCCGGCGCGCGGACCAGTGTGGTTCAGCCGCACGAGACGGGCCGGTGCGGTTCCGACGCCTTCGCTCAGCTCGACCCCGAGCTGCCCGGCGGTTGCGATCAGCGCGGCAGGCTCCAGTGTCTGCGGCACTGGTACCGACGTCACCAGGTTCGAAGCCTTTGCTGCCGGTACCCAGGCCGAGGCTCCGAGTGCGGCAAGCCCTGCCCGTGTCGCCGATGCCGCCAGGGCATGGCGGGCGACGACATTCTCCAGGCCTTCAGCCTCGATGCGGTCGAGCGCCGTCTCCAGCGCGAAGAATTCCAGCGGCGCCGGTGTTCCCGGCAGGCTACGCCGGCCGCCGTCGATCCAGCTCTTCAGATCGGCCAAAGACAAGATCGACTCGCGCGGGGCGCCGTCTCTGAGGATCAGATCCCAGGCGCGGCCGCTGACTGAAATTGCGGACACGCCGGCCGGGCCGCCGAGCGCCTTCTGTGGCCCGATCACCGCGATGTCAATGCCGAGATCGTCGACGTCGAGCTGATGGCCGCCGACCGAGGCGACCGCGTCGACGACGGTGACGATGTTGCGAGCTCGGGCAAGCGCCAGTATCTCGGGCAGGGGGTTGAGAATGCCGCTTGCGGATTCGGCATGGACCAGCGCCAGGACATCGATGTGAGCACCGGCGTCGAGCGCGTTTGCAACGGATTCGATCTCAATCGGCAGGCCCGGTTCGGCGACAACATCCTCAACCGTCGCGCCACCCTGGCGCAGCCATTGCCCGAACCAGCCACCATAGGGGCTAGTGATGATGTTGAGCGCTGAAAGGCCGGGGCGCGCAAGGCTGGCCGCCGCCGCCTCCAGCGCCACCACCGCCTCGGCCTGCACCAGCACTATGTCGTTGCGGCTGTGCAAGATACCGCCAATCCTGTCGGCAAGGACGGCGTAGCGCCCGGCGGGATAGGAGGGCACGCCATGCAGGGGATTCCAATCAAGATCGGACATGGATACTTCCTTCAGCAAGGATCGGTCACGAGACGGGGAACGGCGGCAACGAGTGCGCGGGCGGCCGCCGATTGCGGCGCGGCAACGACCGCCGCTGCCGGTCCGGTCTCGACGATCCGTCCGCCATCCATGACGGCGATGCGGTGGGAGACAGCGCGGACCACGGCAAGATCGTGCGAAATGAACAGACAGGCAATGCCCTGTTCTTTCTGCAGATCGACCAGAAGCTCCAGGATCCTGCCGCGCACGGTCACATCAAGCGCCGAGACCGCTTCATCGAGCACCAGCAGCGAGGGCCGCGTCGCAATCGCCCGCGCAATCGCTACACGCTGCCGCTGACCGCCGGAGAGTGCCCGCACCGGACGGGCGGCATGATCTGCGGTGAGGCCGACACGCTCGAGTAGCATGATGATCTCGCCGGGGCGCCGATCCTTGCCGGCGATGCCGTGGATGCGAAGCGGATCGTCGAGCACTGCACCGACGCTCGCCAGCGGATTGAAGGCGGCGAGCGGATCCTGAAACACCATCTGCATACGCGCCCGCCGGCGCCGCAAAGGCGCACCATTCAGCGCCAGCCAATCCTCTCCCTCGAAGCGAATCGAGCCGGCATCGGCAGCAACAAGCCGCAGCAGGATGCGCGATAGCGTCGATTTTCCACTGCCTGAGGCGCCGACGAGACCGAGCGTTTCCCCCGCCGCGATGGTGAGCGACACATTATCGAGAGCAGCAATCCGCCGTCCCGCAGACGAAAAACTTTTCGACAGGTTTTCGATGGAAAGCAGCCTGTCGTTCATGACGGCACCTCCGCGATCAGCGGCGGCGTCGCGAGATCGCGATGGCTGGCGATGAGGGCGGCGGTATAGTCGCTCTCAGGCGCCGAAAGCACCGAGCGGACGGGACCTGCCTCGACCAGCCTCGCATTGCGGAAAACGGCGATGCGATCGACGAAGCCCGAGGCCAGCGCGATGTCGTGGGTGATGAAGAGCAGCGTCATGCCATCCTCGCGCACCAGCCCGTCGAGCAGGCGGACGATCTCGGCCTGGACGACGACGTCGAGCGCGCTGGTCGCCTCGTCGGCGATCAGCAGAGCGGGTTTCGCGGCAATGGCCGCCGCAATCGCCACGCGTTGACGCTGGCCGCCGGAGAGCTGATGCGGAAAGGCCCGCATCACCTTGTCAGGCTGCGGTATCCGTACCCGCTCAAGCAATTCCTCGGCCCTGGCATAGGCCTGTCTCCAGCTGAGGCCGAGATGGCGCCTGGCGCCCTCGGCGATCTGCTCGCCGATCGTCAAAACGGGATTGAGGCTGGAGCCCGGATCCTGGAAGACGAAGCCAAAGTCGCGGCCTGGGCGAGGCGGATGACCAAGGCCGGGCCAAAGTATCTCGCCGCCGACCTTCGTTCCCTCCGGCAGCAGACCGGCAAGCGCGCGGGCAAGCGTGCTCTTGCCGGAACCACTTTCGCCGATGATCGCCAGCCTTTCGCCGGCGACGATATCAAGATCGATATGGTCGAGCGCGGCTGCACCGCTGCTGCCCCCATAGGTGACCGAAAGCTGTCGCAGGCTCAATAAAATCCCGCTCATGCCGCCCTCATGCCATTGTCGCCAAGCGCCTTGCCCAGACCCTCGCTGAAGAGATGGACGCCGAGCACGGTCACTGCGAGTGCAGCACCCGGTATGACCGAGAGATAGGATGCCGGCCGCAACACGCTGCGGCCCTCTGCGATCATCGAACCCCAGGTGGCGATATTGGGATTGCCGAGACCCAGGAATGAAAGCGCTGCCTCGGTGAGGATCGCACCGGCGACGATGGTGGCCGAAAGCGCCAGCACCGGCGGCAATGCATTCGGCAGGATTTCGCGGAAGGCGATCTCGGCCGGATGCATGCCGATCACCCTTGCCGAGGCGACATAATCCTGCTCGCGGATCGCAAGCACCTGCGCTCTCGTCACCCGCGCCGGATCGGCCCAGGTCCCGAGTGCGATGGCAAGGACGACAACCGGCGTCGACACGCCGATAGTGCTGACGAAAGCGAGGGCGAGCAGGAAAGCCGGCACGATCTGGAAGGCGTCGACCACTCGCATCAGCGCCTCGTCGACGAGCCCGCCGGCAAAACCGGCCGCAAGGCCGACGCAGAGCCCAAGCACCATTGCCGCAAACGCTGCCGCGAGGCCGACGGCAAGCGAGGTTCTGGCACCATAGAGCAGGCCCGCCAGGACGTCGCGGCCGAGACGGTCGGTGCCGAGCGGAAAAGCCGGATCGGTGAACGGCGCCAGCAGGGCGCGGCCGGCAATTTTCAGCGGATCGCCCGGCGAAATAACGGGAGCGAGCAGCCCGGCCAAAAGCAGGACGAGAAGGATCGCAAATCCGGCCGCACCTTCCGGCGTGCGTAGCAGGCGCCGCAGCCAGCTCATGCGCCGCCCTCCGATGCGCCGATGCGCGGGTCGAGTGCGGCATAGACGAGATCGACGAGGAAATTGACCGAAATGACCAGGACGGCGCTGGTGACGATGATGCCCATCAACAACGGCGCGTCGCGGCCGTTGACCGCCTCCTGCGCCAGCCGCCCGAAGCCCGGGATTGCAAAGATGCTCTCGATCACCACGCTGCCGCCGAGCATGGCCGCCAATTGCAGCCCGAGCATGGTGACGAGCGGCAGCAGAGCATTGCGCGCGACATGGCGCAGCACGATCCGGCTCCGCGACAGCCCCTTGGCCCGGGCGAAGAGCACGAAATCGAGCTTCCAGACCTCGGCCATGCCGCTGCGCATCACCCGCAGAAATAAGGCAAGATAGATCAGCGCCAGCGCGCCGACCGGCAGAACCAGATGATCGGCGATATCGAGCGCCCGCGAAAATCCTGTCTTGCCGGAAGCAATCGTCTCGACGCCGGCGATCGGAAACCAGCGCAGCTTCACCGAAAAGGCGATGCTCAGGACCAGGCCAAGCCAGAAGCTCGGAATGGCATAGACGATCAGCGAGCCGATCGACAGCAGCCGATCCCGCAGGCCGCCCGGCCGCGCCCCGGCAAGGATGCCGAGCGCCGAGCCGAGGCCGAAGGATAGCGCCGTCGCACTGCCCATCAGCAGCAGCGTATTAGGCAGGCGTTCGGCAATGAGCGCACCGACCGGCCGGCCGAAGGCGACCGACCAGCCGAGATCGAAGCGTGCGAGTGAGGAAAAATAGAGCCAGAGGCGCGCGAACATCGATTCGTCGAGGCCGTAGCTCTCGCGCAGCGACTGCCTAAGTGCGGCATCGCCGCCGCCGATCGAGCCGAGATAGGCGTCGACAGCATCGCCCGAGGCTGACTCAAGCAGGAAAAAGGTGAAGACCACCACGATCAGCAGCACTGGAATGCTGCTGATCGCCCTGCGCCTCAGGAGGATGATGGCTCGTTTCACGCCTGACAGGGCCTCTGGAAGGGAATTGCCGCCGATCCTATCACGATTGCAACGCGGTATCGCCCCAGTTCGAGACGGCCCAGCGCGGATTGTCCGCGACGTTGAGCACGCTGTCGCGCGCAACGGTGATGAAGCCCCACTCCGCAACGTTGATCAGCGGCAGGTCGGCTGCGACGAGCTGCTGGAACTTGCGGTAGAGATCGGTGCGCGCCGCCGTGTCGACAGTCTCCGATGCCTGCTTGATGATCTTGTCGAGCTCCGGATTGATGTAGCCGCCCTGATTGGAGAAGGGCACGCCGGCTGGCGTGCCGGACTGGACGAGAATGGTGGTGGAGATCGCCGGATCACCGCGGAAGACCGGCGGACCGACGGCGAGGTCGAAGTCGTGGTCGGTATAGACCGCTTTCTGGTGCGCGGCCGCATCGGCATTGACGATCTCCGCATTGATGCCGATCACCGCGAGCGCCTGGCGAAGGTAATCGCCGAACTGCCGGGTCTCGTTGAAATAGGGCGCGGGGCGAAGCTTCAGCGTAAAGCGGTTGCCGTCTGGCCCTTGTTTGTATCCTGCCTTGTCGAGAATGTCGTTGGCGGCCGCAGGGTCGAACGCATAGGTCGCGACATCGGGTGTATAGAACTCCGGCGCATTCTTCGGCACCGGGCCGGTCGAGGCGGCGGCATAACCGAGGAAGATCGTGTCGACCACGAATTTCTTGTCGATCGCCTGGGCGATCGCCTGCCGCACCCTGAGGTCGGCCAGTTCCTTGCGGCGATGATTGATCTCGACGACGAGCTGGTAGGTCAGGGCCTCATAGCCCTTCGAGATCACCTTGATGCCGGCGACCTTCGAAATACGGTCGAGATCGGCGAGCGGCACCGCGGAGAAGGCGGCAAGCTGGATTTCCTCTGCTTCGAGTGCTGCACCCGCCGACTCGCGATCGGGCAGCACCCGGAAGATGATCTCGTCGAGTTTCGGCTGTTCCTTGTCCCAGTAATTCTCGTTGCGCGTCAGCCGGTAATATTCGCCGGGCTTGTGTTCGGCGAACTTGAACGGACCGGTGCCGATCAGTGTATTGTTAGCCGGGTTGGTGGCGATATCGGTACCGTCGAAAATATGTTTGGCAACGACGCTGGTCACGACAGGCAGGGCGTTGCGGATGAGCTGGAACGGCGTCGGCTTGGAGAAGCGGAAGATGGCGGTGTAATCGTCAGGCGTATCGACGGCTTCGAGATTGGCGAAAACCAGGCGGCCCAGATTCTGCAGCGGCTTCCAGATGTTGAGCGCGGAGAAGGCGACATCGACCGAGGTGAACGGCTTACCATCGTGCCAGGTGACGCCGTCGCGCAGCTTGAAGGTGACGGAGAGGCCGTCATCCGAGCCCTCCCAGGAGGTGGCGAGGCGCGGTGAAAGCCCGTCCTTGCCGTCGAACGACGCTTCGGCGAGCGGCTCGATCACCTTGCTTGCGACGAAGAAGACGCCGTTCGAAGCGACGATGGCAGGATTGAGGTTCTTCGGCTCGGAATCGGCCGCAACGATCAGCCGGCCGCCGCCGCCCGGGGTGGTCTGCGCGGTCTGCGCAAGCGCCTGCCGGGCGAGCGCCGTCGAGGCAAGCAGCAGAACAGTGCCCTTCACCAGCGTGCGCCGCGAGATAGATGATACGGTCATGACCCCCTCCTGATCTGTGAACAATTCGCCGGACTATATTCGAAGCGAAAAGATCATTGCGACAGATATTAAATTCGAATGCCCGGCCGGGCGAGATATTTTTCCAACCTGCGCGCATTCGCCCGAGCAATCACTGCCGGTCAGCCGCCGGCGGCAAGCCTGACCGGTTCTCCCGCCAGGTTACGGTAGGCAGCACCCGGATGCGGGGCAACGAGACGCGGTCCCGTACGCCCAAGCTTTTCCCGCAGCGTTCCCTTGACATAGTCGGTCTTGTAGACGCCCCGCTTCTGCAGTTCCGGCACCAGCAGATCGACGGCATCCTCGAAGCTTTCGGGCGTCACGGCATAGGCGAGGTTGAAGCCGTCGACATCGGTATCCTCGATCCACTCCTGCATCAGATCGGCGACCGTCTGCGGCGAGCCGACGAAAACAGGGCCGAAACCGCCGACGCCGACCCAGTCGGCCATTTCGCGCACCGTCCATTCCTTGGTAGGATCGATGGTGGTGAAGGTCTCGACAGCCGATTGCACCGCATTAGTATGGCGGTGCCGCAGCACCTCGTCCGGTCCGAACTGGCCGAAATCGATGCCGGTCCAGCCGGAGATCAGCGTCAGCGCCCCTTCGAAGGAGGCGTATTTGCGGTATTCGTTGAACTTCCGCTGCGCCTCCGCATCCGTTTCGCCAAGAACCACAGTCTGCAGATTGAAGGCAAGGATTTCGCGCGGGTTGCGGCCGAAGCGTTCGGCCGCCTCGCGGACATTGGCGACGTAACGCTTCAGCACCGGCTTCGACGGGGATGCGACGAAAATGCATTCGGCATGGGCGCCGGCGAAGTCCTTGCCGCGGCTGGAGGCGCCCGCCTGGTAGAGCACCGGCGTGCGCTGCGGCGAGGGTTCGCTCAAGTGAATGCCGGGCACGTTGAAATGCTTGCCGGAATGGCGGATCGGGTGGACTTTGTCAGGATGGGTGAAGATACCGCTTTCCCGGTCGCGGACGATGGCGCCGTCCTCCCAGCTTCCCTCCCAGAGCTTGTAGCAGACCTCGAGATATTCCTCGGCGAGGTCGTAGCGATCGTCATGCTTGGTCTGTGCGGGCTGGCCGATATTGAGCGCGCCGCTATTGAGATAGGAGGTGACGATATTCCAGCCGACGCGCCCCTTGGTCAGGTGATCGAGAGTCGAGATTCGGCGGGCGAAAGTGTAGGGATGCTCGAAAGAGAGCGATGCCGTCAGCCCGAAGCCGAGATGCTCGGTCTCGTAGGCCATGGTGGGGATGAGCTGCAGCGGGTCGTTGACCGGCACCTGCGCCGAATGGCGAAGTGCAGCATCGACATTGCCGTTCAACACATCGTAGACGCCGAGCACGTCGGCGATGAACAGCCCGTCGAACCTGCCGCGTTCCAGCGTCTTTGCCAGATGCACCCAATAGTCGAGATCCTTGTAGGTCCAGGACTTGTCACGCGGATGGCGCCAGAGCCCTGGCGACTGGTGTCCGACGCAATTCATATCGAAGGCGTTCAGCCTGATTTCGCGGGTCATGTTCTCTTCCTTGGAATTAGGGATTGCTACGGCCGAGGCCGTAGGTCAGCGCCAACGCGCCGACGAGCACGGCGCCCTTGACGAAATCCTGGGTGTAGTAAGGGGCGTTCAGCATGGTGAGGCCGTTCAGCAGCACGCCGACGAAGACGGCGCCGGCAATGGTGCCAAGCACGTTTGGGCGGCGCAGGTTGAAGACGGCAAAGCCGATCAACGCGGCAGCGACCGAATCCATCAGCAGCGAGCCGCCGGACGAGATATCACCACGCCCGACGCGGGCGGCGATGACAATGCCACCGAGCGATGCCAGCGTGCCCGATAGCACATAGGCGAGCGTCTTCAGCCGCACCGTCGAGGCGCCGGCAAGACGGGTCGCGACCTCGTTGCCGCCGGTCGCAAACAGCAATCGGCCGATGCGGGTGCGTTCAGTGAGAATGAAGAGTGCGATGGCGACCACCGCCATCAGCACCACCGAAACGGGCAGGGTGCCGAAGATGCTATAGCGGCCGATCAGCAAAAAGGCGGGGTCGTAAGCGCCGGTCGCCTTCGACCCGTCGGGCAGGGTGAGGCCGGCCGAAATAGATCGGCCGGCGGTCGGGATCAGCTGCAGGCCGGAAAGCAGGAACATCATCGCCAGCGTCGCCAAAAGATCCGGCACCTTCAGGCGCACGATGAGGAAGGCGTTGACGAGGCCGACCAGAGCGCCAAAGGCGAGCACCAGCGGTACCGTCGCATAGGCATCAAGATGCCAGACGATCATCGCATAGCTGGCCGCCATCACGCTGGATGCGGCGACTGCGCCGATCGACAGGTCGAAACCGCCGACCGCCAGCGTGACGGTGACTCCGGCGCCGAGAATGGCGACGACGGACACCGCCTGCAGGATGCTCATCAGATTGGCGATATTGATGAAGGCGGGCTCGGCGACGGTGAAACCGACGACGAGCAGCGCAAGCAGGATGAACACCGCGCCCGCCCGGAGGAACGCCCCGAGTGCTGCAAGACGACCGCTATCGGCTTGCGGCGACGCCTTTGGCCGGGCACTTGCCTGTGGAAGAGTGTCGTCGTCGATCGTCGTCATGCGGATATTCCCTGAATGGCGGAGGCAAGAGCGGCCCCCTCTGCCGCGGGCCTCAACACGTGGCGGTCGATGACGAGGATGCGATCTGCCACCTCATAGGCTTCCTCCGGGTCGGAGGTCGCAATCAGCGTCGCCCGATCCCTGCGGGCGCGGATTGCCCGGATGATGTCATGACGGGCGCCGACGTCGACACCCTGGAAAGGTTCGTCGAGCAGCAGCAGCCGGCTCGGTTCCGCCTCCCAGCGGGCGATCACCGCCTTCTGCTGGTTGCCGCCGGAGAGCGACCAGACCGAGGCGAGCGGGCCCGGGGCCCTGATACCGAGACGAGTGATCGCCTGTTCGGCCTCGCGTCGTTCACGGCCGCCGACAAGGAAACCGCGCGGATACCATTTGCCAAGATGCGGCAGGCTGATCGTCGCCGACAGCGAATGGCCGGGCCATGCCGGCGGCATCAGCGAAGAACGATGACGGTCTTCGGCCGCCATCGCCACACCTGCGGCGATCGCCTCGGCCGGACCTTTCGGCCGGTAGGGCCGACCGCCGAGGAACATCGCACCGCCGGCAAGCGCCGCCAGCCCGAAGATCGCCGACAGCAGCCGGCTCTTGCCGGCGCCGAGCACACCGGTCACCGCCACCACCTCGCCCTCATGCAATGACAGATCGAAGGATGCGGCCTCAGAGAGCAAGCGGGCATTGCGCATCTCGAAAATCGCCGGACCAATCGCAGGCCGCGCATCCGGCCGGGCCGCATCTAGTCTGCGGCCGATCATCGTCTCGATGGCGCTCGAAAAATCGATCGGCCGCGAGAAGGTGCCGACGACGCGGCCGCCGCGCATGACGAGCGCGCGGTCGGCGATGGCTTCGAGATCGGCGGTGCGGTGCGAGATATAGAGGATCGCCAGGCCCCGCTTGCGAAGCTTCAGCAGAATATCGAAGAGGCGGCGGCTTTCCTCTCCGGAAAGGCTCGCCGTCGGCTCATCGAGGATGAGGAGGTCGGCACGGTTGGCAAGCGCCCGGGCGATCGCCACCAGCTGCCGATCGGCGCTGGCGAGGTCCCCGAAATCACGGTCCAGCGGCAGGCTAAAGCCGGCGGCATCGAGCATGGACTGCGCGGCACGGCGGATGCCGGCGCGCGAGACGAAGAAAGGTGTGCTGCGGTCGGCGAGGCGATTGAGCAGCAGCGCGTCGGCAACGGTCAGACCGGCCGCGCCGACGAGATCCGTCGACTGATGCACCGTGACGACACCGGCCCTTGCCGCTTCGGCCGGGCTACGCGGCGCAAAGTCGCGGCCATCGAGTCTGACCATGCCGCCATCGGCCGGAAGCACGCCGGAAAGGATCTTGACCAGCGTCGATTTGCCCGCGCCGTTTGCGCCCATCAGCGCCACGATCTCGCCGCGTTCCATAGAAAAATCAGCGCCGGCAAGCGCCCTCGTCGACCCGAAACTGCGGGTGATATTGTCAATGTGAAGAAGCGGCATCGATAAAGGTCCGGGACTGCAATCGAAGCCGGAGTGTGCCCTGTCTGGGCGGTCAAACTCCAGGCACGGCTTTTCCCGGCGAACCGCCCTCGGGAAACAAAGAATCTCCCACAGCCCATAAAATCGGATCATTTAATCTACTAAAAACATAGATATTATATCTAATAATCCGATGCGTCGCGAGGGCTGCCAGACCTGTCAGACGACGCTCCCGATTGCTAAAAGGAACGCGACGATGAAATCCCTCGCACGGCTCGCACTGTCTGCCGCCGTCATTCCGTTCATTTTCATTCAAGGCGCAAAAGCCGACGGTCTGTCCGGCGCTCCCGCCCCTTTCGACAAGGGCGGCGTTAAAGTAGCACTGATCAGCTACATCTCGGCCGGTGACTTCTTCCAGGCCTATCAGGCGGGGGCTGAAGCCCAGGCCAAGGCGCTGGCTATCGACCTGCGCATCTTCCCCGGCCGGCAGGATGCCGCCGAGCAGCGCGAGCAAATCCTGCAGGCGATCAATCTCGGCGTCTCCGGCATCGTCATCGACCACGGTCTGCCGGAATCGCTCGGCGACGTCGTGCAGCAGGCGCTCGACAAGGGCATCAAGGTCGTGGCCTTCGACGTCAACCTCAACAACCCCAAGATTCCGCAGGTGGAGCAGAGCGATCACGAACTCGCGTCACTGGCGCTCGAGCAGGTGGTGAAGGACAACGGCAACAGCTTCAGCGCCGGTTATGTCTATGTCGCGGGCTTTGCGCCGCTCGACCGCCGCAACGAAGTCTGGGACAAGTTTAAGTCGGACAATAAAGGTGTGGTCGAAAAGGCCCGTTTCGGCAATGTCAGCGACACGACGGCGACTTCGACCGCCGATCAGGCGAAGGCCGTGCTGACCGCCAATCCCGATATATCAGTCGTCTTCGCCCCCTATGACGAGTTCGCCCGCGGCGTGAAGCTCGCCGCCAACGATCTCGGCATAGCAAGCAAGCTCAAGATCTATTCGGCCGACGTCTCGACGGCCGATATCCAGGAAATCACCGAGGAAGGCAGCCCTTGGGTCGCGACCGTCGCGACCAATCCTGCCGTCGTCGGCGCCGTCTCCATTCGCGCCGCAGCACTCGAAATTGCCGGGCAGACGGTTCCCCACCAAATCACCGTGAAGCCGACGCTTCTGACGCAAGAAAGCCTGCGCGCAGCCGGCGTCAAGACGATCGAGGAGCTGGCCGAAAGGATCCCGGCCTTCAGCACGAGCGATGCGGCGACCGCCAGCTGGATCCCGGACAAGCTGTTCTGAGAACTCGCACTTCGATCCTTCCGGCGGAAGCGTGCGGCTCCCGCCGGATCATCTTTTTGGAGAATTGGAGTTCCGCCCATGAGCCAATCCAATGTCATCTTCGCGGCCAGCCGAAATCCGACGCGCGAAGACCTCTTTGCCCGTGCCGAGGAGATCTCTGCCGACCTGTCGCGGCGCGCCGCAGACCTCGACCGCGAAGGCCGTCCGCCGCTCGCCGAGATCGTCAAATTGAAGAATGCCGGGCTGCTCAATGCGCTGCATCCCACGCAAATCGGTGGCGGTGGCCTCGATTGGGTCGACGGGCTGAGGCTGGTGCGCATTCTCGCCCGTGGCGAGAGCTCGATCGGCCAGCTGCTCGGCTACCACTACGTCAACAGCCAGTACATCTATTGGGCGCTTGATGCGGCGCGCGCTCATGCGCTGGGCAGCGATACGGTCGCCAGGAACCTCTATTGGGGGGCGTCCGTCAATCCGCGCGATCCCGGGCTGGTGCTCACCCGTCGCGGCAACGGCTATGTGCTGAACGGACGCAAGTCCTTCTCCACGGCGGCTCGGGTCTCCGACTATATCAATGCCAACGCGACGCTCGACGACAAGATCGCCAGCTTCGCCGTGCCGACCAATCGTCAAGGTTACGTCGCCAACGACGACTGGGACAATATCGGCCAGCGCCTGTCGGACAGCGGCAGCGTCGAGTTTCGCGACTTCCCCGTCTACGAGGAGGATTTCGTCGGCGCGCCGGCTGCACCCGACGCAGCACCTCCGGTGCTGTCGACTTTCAATACGCCGTTCATCCAGCTGGTCTTCGTCAATTTCTATCTCGGCACAGCGGAAGGCGCGCTCAAGGCGGCGGTCGATTACGTCCGCAACACGACCCGGCCGTGGATCACCTCCGGTGTCGAGCGGGCTGCCGATGATCCCTATATCCTCGAACGCGTCGGCGAATTCACCGCCGCGCTGAAGGCTTCGGCGGCCCTTGCCGACAGTGCGGCAGCCGCCGTGCAGGCGGGCCTTGCCCGCGGCCGCGACGTCACCGCGCGTGAGCGCGGCGAGGCGGCGGCGGAAGCCTATGCCGCCAAGGTCCACGCCACCCATGTCTCGCTCGACATCACCTCGCGCGTCTTCGAGCTGACGGGCGCGCGCTCGACGGCCGACAAATACCGTTTCGACCGGTTCTGGCGCAATGTCCGCACTCACACGCTGCACGATCCTGTCTTCTACAAGGCGAAGGAAGTCGGTGAATTCGTGCTGAACGACAAGATACCGGAGGTCAGCCTCTATAGCTGAGGCGGCCATCTTTCATCAAACGCAAAATCTCCACTGCCGGCACCGGCAGTGGAGTTTTCGGTTGGAAGACGGGGAGATTTCAGAGCGCGCCGTTCTTCGGCGGCGTTACGCCGTTCAAATGGTAGTTGCCGACGACGTGATATTTCCAACGCACGGGATCGTGCAGCGTATGGGTGCGGGCATTGCGCCAGTGGCGGTCGAGGTTGAGGCCTGTTTGTACCGACGAGGTTCCGGCAAGCTCAAAAAGCGTATTCGAGGCCTCGAGCGCCACTTCGGTCGTCAGCACCTTCGCCGCAGCGACTGCCAGCGTGGCCGCGATCACCTTTTCCTCCGTCGTCTCGACCTGCGCGGCATCGACCTTGTGCCCGGCGCGCTCCACGAGAGCCGTTGCGGCTTCCAGCCGGATGGCGATCTGGCCGACCTTGGCGATCGTCAGCGGATCGTCTGAGGCACGCTCAAGGCCGCTATCCATCCAGGGGCGCGATTTCGTCCTGACGAACTCCAGCGTTTCGGCAAAGGCCGCCCGTGCGATACCGAGATCGACGCCGGCATGGATGATCTGCCCAACGGAGCCGATCGTCGTCGGCCGCTCGAAGCCCTTGTGATGGAAGACCACGGAATCGGCGCTGACATAAACATTGTCGAGGATCGTCGTGCCGCTGCCGGTGGTGCGCTGGCCGAAGCCGTCCCAGTCGTCGACGATCTCGACACCTTCGGTGCCCTTCGGCACGAAGGCCATGGTCAGCCGATCCTCCGGATCGAGCGCGAAGATGGTGATCCAGTCGGCGAAGAGGACGCCGGTCGAATAGAATTTGCGGCCGTTGATCCGGTAACCCGGACCGTCGCGGGTGATGCGCGTATTGTAGTGGCCGACCGTCTTGGTGCCGCGCTCGGATAGCGCATTGCCGAAACGGTCGCCGGCGAGCACCCGGCCGAAGAAATAACGCTGCTGCTCCTCGCCGCCATCGGTTCTAAGCGCCTCGAGAATATAGAAGTGGTTCTGCGGGATCTGGCCGATCGAGCCGTCCGCCTCCGACAGGATCGCGGTGATCTCGGCAAGCACGGCGTTGGAGACGTCGAGGCCGCCATATTGCGCCGGCACGGTGATCGCCAGAAGGCCGGACTGGGCGAGAAGATCGAGTTCGCTAAAAGGCAGGATCCTGTCGGCATCGCGCTCGGCGGCGCGTGCGTCAAACTGCGCCGCCAATCTGCGGGCGGTGGCGATCGCCTCCTCCTCGCTGCCGATACGGTCGGCCACGGGCCGGATCTGGTCTGCTTGCCTCAGCACGGTGTTCATCGATGTCTCCATTCCTGACGGCCCTATCGGTGAAAGAAATCGCGCGCCGAGATAAGAGTACAAATTCTATAGATGTGATAGAAAATGAAAAGTGTTTGCTTATCGGCTTCTGGCTGCCGCGATTAGTGGCTCAGTCGGGCGGTTCTGCGAAAACGTGGCCGGAAAAGCGCCGAAATCGCTACCGGAAATTAGCGGAGCCGGCCTCGATTTGAATTAGGCGAGTTCCTACGTAACCGATATCCGATGCGTCGCTGCAGCGGCTTCAGACAGAACGCCCAATGCGGGGCAGGCGGCCGCCTTGCCCGATCCATGAGGAAAGTCATGACCCCACGGCAGTTGCGCCTCGGCGCCTTCATGCGTCCCGTTAGCCTGCATACCGGTGCCTGGCGCTATCCCGGTTCTTATCCTGACGCCAATTTCAATTTCGCCCATCTGAAGTCCTTCGCGCAGGCGCTGGAGCGGGCGAAATTCGACGCCTTCTTCATGGCCGATCACCTTGCCGTGCTCAACATGCCGGTCGAGGCACTCAGGCGCAGCCACACCGTGACCTCCTTCGAGCCCTTCACGCTGCTGTCGGCACTGGCGGCGGTGACGGAGCGTATCGGCCTCGTCGCGACCGCGTCCACCACATTCGACGAGCCCTATCACATCGCCCGTCGTTTCGCCTCGCTCGACCATATCAGCGGCGGCCGCGCCGGCTGGAACATCGTCACGACGTCCAACCCCGACGCCGCCCTCAATTTCGGCCTCGACGAACATGTGGAGCATGGCGAGCGCTATCATCGCGCCCGGGAATTCTACGACGTGGTAACCGGGCTCTGGGATAGTTTCGCAGACGATGCCTTCATCCGCGATCGGGAAAGCGGCCTGTTCTTCGATCCGGAAAAAATGCATGTGCTCGGCCACAAGGGCGAGGAGCTCAGCGTGCGCGGACCGCTCAATATCGCCCGGCCGCCGCAGGGCTGGCCAGTCATCGTCCAGGCCGGCCAGTCGGACCCTGGCCGCCAGCTTGCTGCGGAGACCGCCGAAGTGGTCTTCTGTTCGCCGCGCGATCTGGCCGCGGGCAGGGCGCTTTATGCCGATATCAAGGGTCGCATGGAAGCGATCGGCCGCAACCGCGACCACCTGAAGATCCTGCCTGCCGCCTTCGTCATCGTCGGCGACAGCATCGACGAGGCCCGCGCCAAACGCGCCACCCTCGATAGCCTGGTGCATTACGACAGCGCCATCGCCTCGCTTTCGATTGCGCTCGGCCATGACGCTTCCGGCTTCGCTCCCGACGCACCGCTGCCGGCCGATATTCCCGATACCAATGCCAGCAAGACCGGCAGGGCACAGGTGCTGAAGCTTGCGGCGGAAGAAAATCTGACGGTGCGTCAATTGGCGCAACGTTATGGCGGTTATGCCGGCCTTGCCTTCGTCGGTACGCCGGCAAGCATTGCCGACGAGATGGAGCGCTGGCTTGACGAGGAGGGTTCGGACGGTTTCAACGTCGTCTTTCCCTATCTGCCGCAGGGTCTCCTCGACGTCACCGAACGGCTGGTTCCCGAGCTGCAGCGCCGCGGCCTGTTCCGCAGCGAATACGAGGGCACGACGCTGCGCGAACATCTCGGATTGCCGCGGCCGGAGAACCGGTTCTTTCCTGCTGGCACGTGAGGCACCGCTACCGGCCGCTCGACCCTTCGTGCGGCGGAAACGCAATCGTATCGAGGAGGAATCCCATCAGAATTCGACGGTCCTGTTGTCGAAGCTCAACCGAGCAGGCTCAAACTCCTTTTCGCCCGTCTTGGGATCGAACGCATCGCTTTCGCCCGGCATCAGTTCGAGGGGCCAGATGATGTTGCCCCCATCGCCTGGATAGAACTCCCGATAGACCGGCATGTTGGCGAGAAGCATCCGGCCGAGCGCGACGCCGAGATCGTAGAGCGAGATGCGGAAGCAGCTCAGCGACGGCTGCAGGAACCGTGCGCGCGGAGCGTCTCGGAAGCCGATCACCGCAAGGTCGCGGCCGGGCATGACGCCCGATTCCATCAGGCGGCGGTAAAGGCCGATCGCCATCAACTCGTAGATCAGGATCACCGCCGTCGGCCGCTCTTCGAGCAGCAGCAGCTCATGGGCCGCCTGATAGCCGCCCTCTTCGCTCGACCTGACGCGGATGACGAGTGACGGGTCGAAGGCAATGTCGTGCCGTTCAAGCGCCCGGCGATAGCCGTCGATAAAGAGATAGCCGAGGTTGGCCTCGCTCGACGGCGCTGTGATCGCGATCCGGCGGTGGCCCAGCGCGATCAGCCGCTCGACGGCATGGTCGGCCACGCCCTCGAAATCGAGATCGATCCAGGGGACATTGCTGGCCGAAAGGCTGCGGCCGAGCGCGACGAAGGGGATCTTCGCCCGCGATAGAAAGTCGATGCGTCGGTCGACGCGCTGCGTGTCCGAGATGATCATCGCATCGACGATGCGCCGCGCCACCATCCGCTTCAGATATTCGTGCGGGTCCTCGTCGCTCGGACAGGGCAACATGATGAGGTCTAGCTTGTGGCGGGAAAAGACGCTCTGCAGGCCGCTGGTGACGCCGAGGAAGAAGTTGTCGGCGTTCTCGACCGTCTCCTTGCTGGATTCGATCATCAACCCGATGACCTTCGTCTCCCCCTGCCTCAGGCTCCGCCCAGACTGGTTGGCGACATAGCCGAGTTCCTCGGCCGCCGCCAGCACCCGCCGGCGGGTTTCCTGATTGACATCGGGCTTGCCGTTCAGCGCGCGGGAGACCGTGCCGATCGAGATATTCAAGTGTTCGGCAAGCTGGCGAATCCCCTTCATCGCTGACGATTTTCCCCGGAGCATGATGCCGAAAAGTGGGCGCGGTTTTCGGACGACATCATGCTCCATTTCTTTAATTCAGATCCGTCCGGATCTGGGGCCCGTAATTTCGCATTTGGCGTCTATTGACACCGCAAAATGTTTTCGCCTACAGTCGTAAACGTTTACGGAGTGTGTGTCACGAGGAGAGTTGACACCGTTCCCCTGGAGGAAGTCGTGAAATTCAATGCCATTCTGTGCGGGTGCGGAGCTATGTCCAAAGGTTGGTTGCGCGCCATTGCTTCCAACCCTCTGCTGGCCGACTCCATCACCATCGTCGGCCTCGTCGACCTGAACCGGGAGACGGCGGAAAAGCTGGCCGCGGAGTTCGGCCTTGAAGGCGCCGTCATCGGTTCGGACTTGCCCGACGTCATCGCAGCCACAAAGGCCGACCTGGTCTTCGACATCGTCATTCCGGCCGCGCGCTATGACGTCGTCTCCACCGCACTCAAGGCCGGCTGCCATGTGCTCAGCGAAAAGCCGATGGCGGCCTCGCTTGCAGAGGGCGCCGCGCTGATCGATCTTGCCGCCGAGACCGGCCGCATCCACGCCGTCATCCAGAACCGCCGCTTCATATCAGGCGTCAGGCGCCTTCGCCGCTTCGTCGAAAGCGGCGCGATCGGCGAACTCACCGGCATCCATTGCGACTTCTTCATCGCGCCGCATTTCGGCGGCTTCCGCGAAGAGATGGACAACGTCCTGCTTCTCGACATGGCGATTCACACTTTCGATGCGGCGCGCTACGTCGCCGACAGGAAGCCGCTCGCCGTCTATTGCGTCGAGCGCAATCCGAAGGGTTCGTGGTACCGGCACGGCGCGTCGGCCAATGCCATCTTCGAATTTTCCGACGACATCATCTTCACCTACCGCGGCTCCTGGTGCGCCGAAGGCGAGCGCACCAGCTGGGAAAGCCTATGGCGTCTCGTCGGCTCGAAGGGAATGCTCACCTGGGATGGCGAAGAGAATTTCAAGGCGACTGTTGCTGGCGAAGCGCCCGGCCTTCTACGCGGCTCTGCTGCCGTAAACGTTCCCGGTCCGGAACATGACGAAGAAACCCACGGCCACGCCAGCGTCATCGCCGACTTCATCGCGGCGATCAGCACTGGCAGACGGCCCGAGACGGTCAATTCCGACAATATCAGAAGCCTTGCCATGGTCTTCGGCGCAATCGAAAGCGCCAAAACGGGCAAGCGCGTCGAAATTTCAGCATAGGATGACGTGACGTGAGCAACCCTGCAAAATCCATTCGTATCGGCACCATGGTCAGCGGCAACAAGGGCGATGCCGCCACCCGCATCGGCGAGATCGCCGGCATGGGCTTCGAAAGCTTCGAACCCTTCTTCTGGCAGACGACCAAGGGCCAGGACCTTGCCGAGCTCGGCAAGCGCTGCCTCGATGCGATCGGCGACCGCGACATCACCATCTCGACGCTCGGCATGTTCGGCAATCCGCTGGAAGAGACCGCGATCGACCTCGAGACGCTGCAGGGCTGGAAGAACTGCATCGACAATGCCCATCACTTCGGAGCCACCTGCGTTGCCGGCTTCACCGGCCGCATCCGCGGCAAGCCGCTGACAGATAGCCTGCCTCGCTACAAGCAGATCTGGAGCGATCTTGCCAAGCGCGCCGCCGAAAAGGGCGTCAAGATTGCCTTCGAGAATTGCGCCATGGACGGCAACTGGGCAAGCGGCGACTGGAACATCGCCCACAATCCCGATGCCTGGGAACTGATCTTCAACGAGACGCCTGACGATAATATCGGGCTGGAGTGGGAACCGTGCCATCAGATGGTCTATCTGATCGACCCTTTGCCGCAGATCCGCAAATGGGCGCACAAGTTCTTCCACGTCCACGGCAAGGATGCGACCATCCGCTGGGAGGTCATCAAGGAACACGGCATCTTCGGCAAGGAGAAGTTCGTCTTCATGCGCACGCCGGGCTTTGGCGACAGCAACTGGACCGACATCATTTCCGAGCTGCGCCTTGCCGGCTGGTCGGGCTCCATCGATATCGAAGGCTGGCACGACCCGGTCTATCGAGACGCGCTTGAAATGACCGGCCAGGTCTATGCGCTGAACCACCTCAAGCATGCCCGGGGCGGCGAATTCGTCGTCGATCCGGTCTGATGATATCGTGGCCGGCAAGGAGGAATTGCCGGAAACGGGGATAACCACAAAGGAGGAGAATCATGGCTATCCGCAAATATGCAATTCTGGGCGCTCTGGCGCTTGCAGGCATCTCGATCACCGGCCTTTCGGCCAGGGCCGAAGACGTCACGCTGACGCTCTGGTCGCTGGACAGGGACATCCAGCCAGCGCCGAACCTCGTCAAGGAGTTCAACGCCCAGAACAACGGCATCAAGATCGAATACCGCCTGATCCAGTTCGACGACGTCGTCACCGAGGCCATGCGCGCTTATGCAACCGGCCAGGCGCCCGACATCATCGCCGTCGACAATCCGGAGCATGCGCTGTTCTCGTCGCGCGGCGCTTTCCTCGATCTCACCGACATGATCTCCAAGTCGACGGTCATCAAGCCGGCAAACTATTTCCCCGGACCGCTGAAATCCGTGGAATGGGACGGCAAGTATTTTGGCGTGCCGAAGGCGACGAACACGATCGCGCTCTACTACAACAAGGACATGTTCAAGGCGAAGGGCCTCGATCCGAACAAGCCCCCGCAGACCTGGGACGAACTCGTCGAGGATGCGCGCAAGCTGACCGACCCCGCCAAGAACGTCTACGGTCTCGCTTTCTCGGCCAAGGCCAATGAGGAAGGCACCTTCCAGTTCCTTCCCTGGGCTCAGATGGGCGGCGGCAGCTATGAGAACATCAATGCCGACGGCGCGGTGAAGGCGCTCGAGGTCTGGAAGACGATCATGGACGAGAAGCTCGCTTCTCCGGATACGCTGACGCGCGGCCAGTGGGATTCGACCGGCACCTTCAACTCCGGCAATGCGGCAATGGCGATCTCGGGTCCCTGGGAACTCGACCGCATGAGCCAGGAAGCGAAGTTCGACTGGGGCGTCACATTGCTTCCGGTTCCGAAGGAAGGGGCTGAGCGCTCCTCGGCCATGGGCGACTTCAACTGGGCGATCTTCGCCACCAGCAAACATCCGGCCGAAGCCTTCAAGGCGCTCGAATATTTCGCCTCGCAAGACGACAAGATGTTCAAGAATTTCGGCCAGCTTCCGGCGCGCTCCGACATTTCGATCCCGGAAACCGGCCAGCCGCTGAAGGATGCCGCCCTCAAGGTCTTCCTCGAACAGCTGAAATACGCCAAGCCGCGCGGCCCGCATCCGCAATGGCCGAAGATCTCCAAGGCGATCCAGGACGCTATTCAGGCAGCACTGACCGGCCAGATGAGCCCGAAAGACGCGCTCGACCAGGCAGCCGACAAGATCAAGGCAGTATTAGGCTAGTTGGCGTCGAGCCAGCCGCTCGCTCCCTCCCTCTTCTCCCCATCGGGGGTCCGAAGGACGGGGCGAGACCGGTGGCTCGACCCAGGCAAAGATGCCCAACGGGCAGATGAGGGGGGGTGAGGAGCAAAAGCGACGAACGCCCTGAGCGACAAGCGAAGGGCAGTATGTGCCGCCCCGCCCCCTCATCCGACCCTTCGGGCCACCTTCTCCCCGCTGGGGAGAAGGGATAACTCAACCATTTCCTCCCGGCAGGGGCCGTCTTCCGCATCATGCGCCAGGCGGTCCCGTTCGGAGTATCGGAGGACCCATGAAGAGGATCCTGATGAGCGTCAGGGACGGCCGCGGTTTCGATATCGTACTGGTCGCTTTCCCGCTCGGTTTTCTGTTCCTGATGGCAGGGCTGCCGCTGATCTACAATGTCGTGATGAGCTTCCAGGAGGTCGACATGTTCAGCCTCGGGACCTTCTCGCGTCCCTTCGTCGGCTTCAAGAATTATACCGACCTCTTCGCGCAGCCGGAGACGCTGCCGATCCTCTACAACACCGTCATCTTCGTCGTCGGCTCCATCGCCGGCCAGTTCCTGATCGGCTTCGGCCTGGCGCTGTTCTTCTGGGTCAATTTTCCCGGCGCCTCATGGATGCGCGGCCTGTTCCTGGTCTCCTGGGTGATGCCTGGCCTCGTCGTCGGCGCCATCTGGAACTGGATTCTGTCGGGCGATTTCGGCGTGTTGAATTTCATTCTGAAGGAAAGCGGCATCATCTCCGGCAACATCTTCTGGCGCTCGGACCCGCATTATTCGCTCTATGCCGTCATCATCGCCAATGTCTGGCTCGGCACCTCGTTCAACATGATCCTGCTTTCCGTCGGTCTTGCCGGCATTCCGGCCGACCTCTACGAAGCGGCCGAACTCGACGGCGCCAACGTCTGGCAGCGCTTCTGGACGATCACGCTGCCGATGATGCGCTCGACCATCGGCGCCATCATCGCGCTCGGCCTGATCTTCACCTTGCAGCAGTTCGATCTTTTCGCCGCGATTACATCGGGCGGGCCGAACAATTCGTCGAATGTCACGCAATACTGGGCCTGGGATCTCTCCTTCCGCCAATACGACTTCGCCAAGGGCGCGACGATCTCCGTCATCATGATCGTCTTCGTCATGTTCGCGTCCGTCGTCTATGTCCGGTCCACACGCCACGAGGTGCGCGGATGAATACGACGAACCGCGACCGGCTGATGCTCGCGATATCGATCGTCATGGCGGCGATCTATCTGTTCCCGCTCTACTGGATGTACATCACCGCGCTGAAAAGCGGCTCGGAGATGTTCGCGACGCCGCCGAGCTTCTGGCCGACCTCGCCGCAATGGGGCACCTATGCCGCGGTCTGGGAAAGCCGCAACATGGGCCGCTACCTCTGGAACTCACTGCTCATCGCTCTTGGTTCCGTGGCGCTGATCACCCTGCTCGGCGTCGGCTGCGCCTACGTGCTTGCCAGGTACCGCAACGTCTGGGTGGATATCGGCTTGTTCCTGATCCTGATGTTGCAGGTGCTGCCGGCCTCGCTGATGATCACGCCGATCTTCGTCGGCTTCTCGCAGATCGGCCTGCTTTCCACTCCGCGCCTTGCCGTCATCATCGCGGTCGCGGCAAAGAGCATGCCTTTCTTTGTCATCCTGGTGCGCGCCACCTTCATGAGCGTTCCCCAGGAGCTGGAGGAGGCGGCACTCGTCGACGGCAATTCGCGCGTCGGTGCCTTCTTCAACATCGTGCTGCCGCTCGCTCGCAACGGTATCCTGGTCAGCGCCATCCTGATCTTCATGCAGGCCTTCGGCGAATTCGTCTATTCAAAGTCGATGATCCAGGCGGCCGAGCTTCAGCCGGCAAGCGTCGGCCTCAATTCCTTCATGGGGCCGAACACTAACGAGTGGAACAACATCATGGCCTACGCCACCATGTATGTGACGCCGATCCTTGCCATCTTCGTTCTCTTGCAGCGCCGCATCGTATCCGGCCTCACCTCTGGAGCCCTCAAATGACCACACAGATCGAGCTCAGAGGCGTCAACAAATATTACGGCGCCTTCCACGCCCTGAAGAATATCGACCTCTCGATCGCCAAGGGCACTTTCGTTGCCCTCGTCGGCCCGTCCGGCTGTGGCAAGTCCACGCTGCTGCGCTCGCTTGCCGGCCTCGAAAGCATTTCGTCGGGCGATCTCAGGATCGCCGGCGAACTGATGAACGGCGTGCCGCCGCGCAAGCGCGACGTCGCCATGGTGTTCCAGTCCTATGCGCTCTATCCGCATATGACCGTCGAGGAAAACCTGACCTACAGCCTGCGCATCCGCGGCATCGCCAAGGCCGAGGCCAAGAAGGCCGCCGAGGACGTGGCGGCGACGACAGGTCTTTCGCATCTCCTGAAGCGCTATCCGCGCGAGCTTTCCGGCGGTCAGCGCCAGCGCGTCGCCATGAGCCGCGCCATCATCCGCCACCCCAAGGCCTTCCTGTTCGACGAGCCGCTGTCCAATCTCGATGCTGCGCTGCGCGTCCACATGCGCAAGGAAATCCGGTCGCTGCACGACCGGCTGCACGCAACCTTCGTCTACGTCACGCACGATCAGGTCGAAGCGATGACGATGGCCGACCATGTGGTGGTGATGCGCGACGGCATCATCGAACAGCAGGGCGCGCCGCTGGACCTCTACGACCGGCCGGCGAACCGGTTTGTTGCGGGTTTCATCGGTTCGCCGGCAATGAACTTCATTCCCGCGATCGCCGCGGAAGACGGCAAGAGCCTGATCCTGGATTTCGGCGCGGTGAAGCAGACGCTTGCGATATCACGCGCCATCGAACCCGGCCGTAAGCTCATCGCCGGTATCCGGCCGGAGCATATCGGCGTCGTCGCGCCCGGGCAGGGCAGCTTCGATGTGCCGATCGCCTTTGTCGAATCGACCGGCTCGTCGACCTTCATCGTCGCGGCTACCCAGCCGGAGCTGACGATCGTCGAGACGAGGCGCGACAGGGTCAAGGCAGGAGATATGATTGGGCTTTCGATCGATCCGGGCCAGATCCATCTCTTCGACGCGTCGGCGGATCGCCTGATATAACCTCAGTTGAGCAGCCGGTCGGGCAGGGGTTTCAGCGGGTAGGCCTGCCAGAAGAAGGTGTCGGCGGCTGCCTGATCGTAGGAGAAGTTGCGTGCCTCTTTGATCTTGCCGTTCTCGATGCGGAAGGCGAGTACCCAGATCGTATCGATATCGGCTGAGCCGTCTCGTTCCGACCAGCCGCGATGCATGTCGATCACCCAGTTCTCGTCGGCCGTCAGCGCGATCAGCTCGGCGCGGAAACCGGCCTTGCCCAGCTGCTGAAAGAAGGCCGCCACCTCTTCCTTGCCGCGTTTGACGCCGGCCAGCGGATGATGGCCGGGAATGTGCCATTCGATATCGTCCGCGAAGAAGGCGGTGACGCGGCTCATGTCGCCGGTGCCGTAGGCGGCGTAATAATCGGCGATCACCTTGCGGTTTTCTTCCGGGCTTGCGGCCATGACGGTTCCTCCGGAAAAGAGTGCGGCTGAAACGAACAGGGCGCGAATGGGCAATGGTCTGCGCATGTGGATCTCCTTGGCGCTGATATTGGAATGAGAGCGACAGGCCGGATCAGCCCGGCTGCCCGGCGCGTTCCGCGGCCCGGTTGACCAGAGCCCGGTTGCCGGTCTCGTGGGCGGGCGTCATCACCAGCCGGGAGACTTTCCAGGTGCCGTCGATCTTGGTGAGGTCATATCGATAGTGTCCCATCAGCACCCAGCTCTCCGCGCCGATCCGATGGACGGCCTGGAAATCGGCCTCGGCCACAACAGTCGGGCCGGCGCTTTCGACGATGGCGTGGTTGCTGACGAGATGCAGCGTGCGATCGAAGCCCGGCAGAAAGGCAGACCATTGCCGGATGACGGCTTCGGCCGGCTGGGTGGTCGGCTCGCCGCCCCACAGGCCGGTATAATCCAGCGTCACCGTGTCGGCGAAGGCACCGCGCACGCGGTCCCACTGGCGGCGGTCGGCGCCGGCGGCAATGTCGGTGATGGTATCGATGATGGCCGCCCGGTCGTCGGCACCGATCGGTTCGGCGCTGGCGATGGAAGAGATCAGCAGCAAGCTAGCTGCCGAAGTGAGGACGAGCGTTTTCATGGTCATCTCCTTCCCAGGCATCAGGAGCCTTTGTTGATCCGTTCGAAATGCGCAGCCGCGGCATCGGCGGCCCGCGTGACATCCTCGGGATTGTCGTAGAAATCGAACTGCGTAACACCGTCGAGCCAGATCTCGGAGGCGTCGCCGTGTAGGCGCGCGAAAAAGGCATGTGCGCCTTGCGGCACGGCGGCCGCTTCCGAGTGGACGATCAGCGTCGGCTTGTCGAGCCGGTCACCGGTCGCAACCGAATCATAGGTCAGCCACGGCTCCCAGGAGGCGAGATTGAACTTGTTGTCATATTGCGGGATGAGGCCGCGAGTGGGTTCGGTATAATAGGGGATCTGGTACATCAGTGCGGTGCTGTCATTGGCGCTTGCGGCAACGATCATCCGGGGCTGGCCGTTGCGCTCGGCTTCCTCAGCCTCGCGGGATGTGGCGATCAGCCTGGAGACGCCGTCCGCACCGCCATAAACCTGCTCGACGATCTCTTTGTCGTGCAGCCACGGCGCCACCAGCGATATGCCGGTGAAATCGGGATTGCTTGAAGCCGCCGCCGCCATATAGCCGGCGGAGGCGCAGATACCGAGGCCGGCGATCTTGCCGGCATCGATTTCCGGCAGCGTCGTCATGTAGTCGGCCGCCGCTACGATATCGTCGGTCTTGGCCAGCGGATCTTCCTTGAAGCGGATATTGCCGCCGGACTGGCCCCAGCCGCGGAAATCGAAGGCGAGGGCGACAAAGCCGCGCTTGGCCATCTCTTCTGCGTAAAGGCCGGACATCTGCTCCTTTATCGAGGTCCAGGCGCCGGTCACCAGAACGCCGGGGCGCTTTTCGCCGGCCTTATAGTCGGCCGGGAGATGGAGCGTGCCGGCAAGCGTCACTCCATCGTTCTGGAAGGAGACGGGACGCATTTCGATGCCGGCCGCAAAGGCCGTCGAATGCAGCAGGGCTAGGCCAATTGCAGAAAAGGTCGATAGTCTCATCGAAGGTCTCCTCGCCGTCATCGCCAGTTTCATGAGGTGCGAGGAGGAGTTTCGCAGCATCGGCGCGCCGGCGCCGGCGCGATTCTTGGCGTTTACTGTGTATTTCTTGCTGTTCTAGACCCGAAACCCTATCGCCGGCGAAACGCTGCGGGCGTGAACCCGGTGCTGCGCCTGAAATGCCGGCCGAAACGGGAAACATCGTCATAACCCACGCGGATGGCGACGGCGGCGACCGGGGCACGCGTGGTGCTGAGCAGCACTTTGGCGCGCTCCATGCGCTCTCGGATGACATATTGCAGCGGCGACGTGCCGAGTGCGGCGGTGAAGGCGCGCACGAAATGGAACCGGCTCATCGCCGCCTCGGAAGCGATGTCGTCGAGAGAAAGATCGTCGGCGAGATTGTCGTGGATATAGGCCAGCGCCCGGCGCAGCCGCCTGTCTTCGATCCCGACGGATGACAGTGGGGCAGGCGAAAGAAGCTGCGTCAGATGGGCTGCAACCGCAAGGTTCATCGTATCGCGATAGAGGGATTGCGGCACATCCCGCAGAGAGGCGGCGTGACGGACGAACTGAACCAGCAGCGGATCGAGGCTGCCGACGACGGGATTGAAGTCGGCTTTCTCGAAACCGACATCGTCGAGCAAGGCATCAGAGAGATCCACTCTCAGAAACGAGAGCGCATCGTCATATTCGCAGGTGCCTGATGAACCGGCTGGCAGAATCCAGCCGTCACCGGCACGCAGCGGCACGAACCGCTTGCGATCGGAGCCGACCGCGATCCGGTGCCGATCCTGATCAACCAGAAATAGGCCGACGGCCAGCCGGGAAATCGCGAACGCGCCACCACCCGCCGGCAGATCCAGCCTGCCCGCCGTCAACCAGTCCTTCCCGGAGCCTGCTCGCGATCCGCTCATGGGACATGATCTAATTTCCTGCGCCGGAAATTCAATCAGGCAGCGTCGGCTGTTTCGGCGCGGGGAAGCAACGTTCATGGGCCGCAAGATGGAGAAAACCGCTAGCGGAGCGCCGGGGAATTGCCTCATGCGCGTTGAACGGCTTTTGTGTCGCAAATATTACAGTTCTGCGGCGTTTCCGGAATAAATGTGAAGAAACGTCGGATCCGTGCAATGTCACAGAACTTTGAAAAAGTGGTCATTGCGCTGAAACAATCGCCGTTCAAACAGCCTCCGCATCAAGCGGGGCCCTATGCGCAAGAAAAATGTTCTACTCATCGTCGTTGACCAATGGCGAGCCGATTTCGTTCCGCACGTTCTACGTGCCGACGGGAAAATCGATTTCCTGAAGACGCCCAATCTCGACCGGCTCTGTCGCGAGGGTGTGACCTTCAGGAACCATGTGACGACCTGCGTTCCCTGCGGTCCGGCCCGTGCGAGCCTGCTTACCGGCCTCTATCTGATGAACCATCGCGCCGTGCAGAACACGGTGCCGCTCGACCAGCGCCACCTCAACCTCGGCAAGGCGTTGCGCGGCGTCGGCTACGATCCGGCCTTGATCGGCTATACGACGACAGTGCCGGATCCGCGCACCACTTCGCCGAATGATCCGCGCTTCAGGGTGCTTGGCGACATGATGGAGGGCTTCCATCCGGTCGGCGCCTTCGAGCCCAATATGGAGGGTTATTTCGGCTGGGTGGCACAGAACGGCTTCGAGCTGCCGGAGCATCGTCCTGATATCTGGCTGCCAGAGGGCGAGGACGCCGTTGCCGGCGCCACCGACCGCCCGTCACGCATCCCTAAGGAATTTTCGGACTCGACCTTCTTCACCGAGCGGGCGCTGACCTATCTCAAGGGTCGCGACGGCAAGCCCTTCTTCCTGCATCTCGGTTATTACCGGCCGCATCCGCCCTTCGTCGCTTCCGCTCCCTATCATGCCATGTACCGGCCGGAAGACATGCCGGCGCCGATCCGCGCGGCCAGCCCGGATATCGAGGCTGCACAACATCCGCTGATGAAATTCTATGTCGACAGCATCCGCCGCGGCTCCTTCTTTCAGGGCGCCGAAGGGTCGGGCGCAACGCTCGACGAAGCGGAACTGCGCCAGATGCGGGCGACCTATTGCGGCCTGATCACCGAAGTCGACGATTGCCTTGGTCGAGTCTTCGACTATCTCGACGACACCGGACAGTGGGACGATACGCTGATCATCTTCACCAGCGATCACGGCGAGCAGCTCGGCGATCATCACCTGCTCGGCAAGATCGGCTACAACGATCCGAGCTTCCGCATTCCGCTCGTCATCAAGGACGCCGGCGAAAATGCGCGCGCCGGCGCGATCGAAAGCGGCTTCACCGAGAGCATCGACGTCATGCCGACCATACTCGACTGGCTCGGCGGTAAGATCCCGCACGCCTGTGACGGCCTGTCGCTTCTGCCCTTCCTGAGCGAGGGCCGGCCGCAGGATTGGCGCACCGAATTGCACTACGAATACGACTTCCGCGACGTCTATTATTCCGAGCCGCAGAGTTTCCTCGGCCTCGGCATGAACGATTGCAGCCTCTGCGTCATCCAGGACGAGCGATACAAATACGTTCATTTCGCAGCACTGCCGCCGCTGTTCTTCGATCTGCGGCACGATCCGAACGAATTCACCAATCTCGCCGGCGATCCGGACTATGCCGCACTCGTGCGGGACTATGCGCAGAAGGCGCTGTCCTGGCGCCTGAAACATGCCGACAGAACCCTGACCCATTATCGCTCCGGCCCCGAGGGCCTGAGCGAACGCAACCATTGATCCGAACCACCAGAGAACCCAAGGAGATATTCCCATGGTCACCTTCACCCGTCGCGGCGCTCTCGGCCTTGCCACCGGCGTCGCCAGCTCGCTGATCCTGCCGCGCTTTTCCATCGCCCAGGCCGACAACCGTCCTTCGATCACCATCGCCGTCCAGAAGATCTCGAACTCGAACACGCTGGATACGTTGCGCGAACAGTCGAATGTCGGCCAGCGCATCTTCAATTCGTCGCTCTGGGAAAGCCTGATCGGCCTCGATTGGCTCGGCAACCTCTCGGCCGTTCCGTCGCTCGCCACCGAATGGCGCCGTATCGACGACAAGACCGTCGAGCTGAAACTGCGCCAGGGCGTCAAATTCCACAATGGCGACGAGATGACGGCCGAAGACGTCGCCTTCTCCTTCAGCAAGGAACGTATGTTCGGCGATACGCAGCCGAGCACCGGCAAGACGATCTTCGTCACCGAAAAGAACCCACTCGGCCGCGAAAGCAAGGAACTGCCGGTCGAAATTCCGGCCGTCGCCCGCCGTATCTGGCCGGCCCTGCTCGGCATCGAAATCGTCGACAAATACACCGTCCGCTTCGTCAACGGTTCGCCTGACGTGACGATGGAAGGCCGCATCTCCGTTGCCGCCAGCGCCATCGCCAACCGCCGCAGCTGGGATGAGGCCAAGAGCTATCTCGACTGGGCCCGCGCACCGATCACTACCGGTCCCTACCGCGTCGCCGAATTCAAGCCGGACACCTACCTGATCTACGAAGCGCATGACGAGTATTGGGGCGGCCGTCCTCCGGTGAAGCAGATCCGCTTCGTCGAAGTTCCGGAAGTCGCCTCGCGCGTCAACGGCCTGCTGTCCGGCGAATATCATCTCGCCAGCGACATCCCGCCGGACCAGATCGAAGGCATCGAAAAGAATGCTGCCTTCGAAGTCCAGGGCGGTATCATCACCAACCACCGCCTGACTGTGTTCGATAAGACCCATGCCCAGCTCGGCAACCCGCTGGTTCGCCGCGCCTTCACGCATGCCATCGACCGCCAGGCGATCGTCGACTCGCTTTGGGCGGGCCGCACCCGCGTTCCGGCCGGCCTGCAGTGGGATTTCTATGGCGACATGCTGGTCAAGGATTGGACCGTGCCCGAATACAATCCTGATCTCGCCCGACAGCTTCTCAAGGAAGCCAACTACAAGGGCGATCCGATCCCGTATCGCCTGCTGAACAACTACTATACCAATCAGACCCCGACGGCGCAGATCCTCGTCGAAATGTGGGCGCAGGTCGGCCTCAACGTGCAGATCGAGATGAAGGAAAACTGGCAGCAGATCCTCGAAAAGACGCCGACGCGCGCCGTCCGCGACTGGTCGAACTCCGCAAGCTTCCCCGATCCGGTTTCCTCGATCGTCGCCCAGCACGGTCCGAACGGCCAGCAGCAGCAGGTCGGCGAGTGGGCCAACGCCGAAATGAACACGTTGTCGACCTTCCTCGAGACCAGCACCGATCGCGCCAAGCGTCATGACGCTTTCGCCCGCATGCTGCAGATCTGCGAGCGCGAAGACCCCGCCTATACCGTTCTTCACCAGAACGCCGTCTTCACTGCCAAGTCGAAGTCGATCAACTGGAAGGCCGCATCGGCCTTCGCCATGGACTTCCGCCAGGGCAACTGGTCCTGATCAAGACCTGACGACATCAGCGAGCCGGGGGAAACTCCGGCTCGCTGCCATTTGGTGCACGGCTATCCGGAAACCAGGCAAGCCCGACAGGCACGAGCATGATGCCGAAAAGTGTGAGCGGTTTTCGGACGACATCATGCTCTCGTTCGGATCTGGCGGACGGCGGGAATGCAAGAAGGAGAGGCTGAAATGCCATTGGTCGAAATTTCCAATTTGAAGGTCGCTTTCAGCGGTATCGAAGTCCTGCACGGCGTCGATCTGGCGATCGAGAAGGGCGAGGCGGTGGGTCTCGTCGGCGAATCCGGCTGCGGCAAGTCGGTCACCTGGCTGGCGGCACTCGGGCTCCTGCCTGGAAAGGCTTCCGTCTCAGGCAGCGTGCGTCTCGGCAGCGATCAGCTGATCGGCGCGTCGCGCACGAAGCTCGAAAGCATTCGCGGCGGCCGCATCGCCATGATCTTCCAGGATCCGTCGAGCTCGCTCAACCCCGTCATCCGCGCCGGGCGCCAGATCGCCGAAGCCGTCGAACTGCACCGCGGCCTGACCGGCAGGGCCGCCCGCAACGAGGCCGTCCGCCTGATGGAAATGGTCGGCATTCCCGCCGCAGTGCGGCGTTTCGACAATTTTCCGCATGAATTTTCCGGTGGCCAGAACCAGCGGTTGATGATCGCCATGGCGCTCGCCGGCAATCCTGATCTGCTGATCGCCGATGAGCCGACGACGGCGCTGGACGCGACGATCCAGGCGCAGATCCTCGATCTGCTGATTTCGATCCGCGAGGAAACCGGCATGGCGATCGTCTTCATCAGTCATGATCTCGGCGCGGTGTCGCAGATCTGCGAACGCGTCTGCGTCATGTATGCCGGCAACATCGTCGAGAAATGCCCGACGGAATCGTTGTTCCGGTCGCCGCGCCATCCCTATACGCGCGGACTTTTCGATGCCATTCCGCGTATCGATGCCGGCCGCGACCGGCTGGTGCCGATCCCCGGCACCGTGCCGCAGCCCGGCCGGATGCCCGGCGGCTGCGCCTTTGCGCCGCGTTGCGGCCATGCCTCGGAACTCTGTCATAACAAGGTGCCACCGCTCGTCGCAGTTGACGACGAGCGTGCAACCGCCTGCTTCCATGCGCTCAGTGACGGCGCCACCACATCGAGGCCGAACCGCATGCAGGCACAGCAGGGAGTGGCATGGGCATGAGCGAACCTCAGCTGATCGAAGCGAACGACCTGGTCAAGACCTATATGATGCGCCGCGGCGTCTTCGGAAAGCCGAGCCATGTCCGGGCGGTCGACGGCGTTTCGCTGTCGGTCGCGCCGAAGACGACGCTCGGCATCGTCGGTGAATCCGGCTCAGGAAAATCGACGATGGGCCGGCTGCTGCTCGGGCTCGAAGCTCCGACAGAGGGCAGCGTTCGCTTCGACGGGGAGGCGATGCCGGCACTCAGAACGCCGCGCTGGCGTAGCCTGAGGGCGCGCATGCAACTCGTCTTCCAGGATCCGCTGGCAGCCCTTGACCGGCGCATCTCGATCGGCGTTCAGATCGGCGAACCACTTGCCATCCATGCCGTCGGAAGCGAGGAGGAGCGGCGCGAACGTGTCGATGAACTGCTTGTCGCTGTCGGTCTTCGCCGCGATCAGGCGGAGCGTTATCCGCATGAGCTTTCGGGCGGTCAGCGCCAGCGCGTCGTCATTGCACGCGCTATCGCCACCAATCCGGAGCTTCTGGTCTGCGACGAGCCGGTCTCGGCTCTCGACGTCTCGATCCAGGCGCAGGTGATCAACCTGTTGCGTGACCTGCAGGAAAAGCGCGGCATCGCCATGGCCTTCATCAGCCATGACCTGAAGGTCGTACGCAACGTCGCCGATCGCGTCGCGGTGATGTATCTCGGCCGGATCGTTGAGGAAGCAGCCTCGGAGGATATTTTCCGCAGTCCGTTGCATCCCTATACGCAGGCACTGGTCTCCAGCGTTCCGGTCCCCGGCACGGCGCTGCGCGACCGTATCATCCTGCAGGGAGAACCGCCGAACCCCGCTGCCCGGCCTGCCGGCTGCGCCTTTCATCCCCGCTGCGGCCATTCCGTCGAGCGCTGCCGAGTCGAGACGCCTGAACTCGTCACCATCGAGGCGGGTCGAAAAGCTGCTTGCCACCTCGTCACGCCCGCATCCGCGTCAACGCTCATGGAGAGCTGAGCCATGATCCGTTTCTTCCTGATAAGGGCGTTCCGCGCGCTGATGACCATCGTGCTGGTGGTGACTTTCGCCTTCGTCGTTCTGCGCCTTTCCGGCGACCCGGCCCTGACGATCATGGGTCCGGAAGCGCCGCCGGAAGCGATCCGCGCCTTCCGTGCCGCCTGGGGTCTCGATCAGCCGATCTGGGTGCAGTATCTGCGCTATTTCGGCGCGATCGCCCGCGGCGATCTCGGCATCTCGATGCGCGACGGCCAATCGGCAATCCAGCTCGTGCTCGACCGCATTCCGGCAACGCTGGAGCTGACGATCCCGGCCCTCATCCTTAAGCTGGTGATCGGCATTCCGGCCGGCGTCTACGCCGCCCTCCATCGCGACAGCTCGACCGACCGCGCCGTCATGGCGAGCGCGGTGGTCGGCTTCACCATGCCGAGCTTCGTGCTCGGCCTCGTGCTGGTGATGATCTTCTCCGTCACGCTCGGCCTGCTGCCCTCGGGCGGCCAGGATAGCTGGATGCATGCCATTCTGCCGATCATCACCATGAGCATCGGTGGTGCCGGCATTCTTGCCCGCTTTGCCCGAAGCGCGATGATCGAGGTACTTGGCCAGCCTTATATCCGTACGGCCAGCGCCAAGGGCACTGCCTGGCGAAACGTCGTCTGGGGCCATGCGCTGCCGAATGCGGCGATCCCGATCGTGACGATTGCCGGCTTCATGGTCGGCACGCTGATCGCCGGCGCCGTCGTGGTGGAATCGCTGTTCTCCTGGCCGGGCGTCGGCCGGCTTCTCGTCGTCGCCGTCTCCAACCGCGATCTCGCCGTCGTCCAGTGCATCCTGCTGTTGGTGGCTGCGACCATGGTGTTTTCGAATTTCGTCGTCGACATCCTTTACGGCTATCTCGACCCGCGTCTGCGCAGCAACCAGGCAAGGCATTAAGGAGCGGAACCATGACAAATATCTCTGCTCAACCGGCGACCGTCATCCACGAAGTGCGCGCGAAGAAGAAGCGCGGCGTGCCGGTTTTCGTGATGATCGGCTTCGCCTGGATCGCCGTCGTGATCCTGATCGCGCTGACGGCCGACTGGATCCGGCCCTACAATATCACCGCCTTCGACCTGAAGAACCGCCTGTCACTGCCCGGCAATGCCGCGCATTGGCTCGGAACCGACGAACTCGGCCGCGATGTTTTCTCCCGCCTCATCGTGTCGATCCGCATCTCGCTGCTGATCGCCTTCGGCGCAACGCTGATCTCGGCTTTTGTCGGCACGACGCTCGGCTTCCTCGCCGCTTATTTCCGCGGCGTCGTCGAGCAGCTCGTCGTCATGCTTGCCGATTTCCAGGCGGCCATGCCCTTCCTCATCATGGCACTTGCCGTGCTCGCCTTCTTCGGTAGCTCGCTGCCGCTGCTTATCTGCCTGATGGGCTTCTACGGTTGGGAACGCTATGCACGGATTGCGCGCGGCCTTGCCATCGCTGCCAGCGGCCAGGGCTATGCCGCCGCTGTTACACAGCTCGGCGCCAAGCCGGCGCATGTCTATCTCAAGCATATCCTGCCGAACATCGCCTCGACGCTGATCGTCTCGATGACGCTGACCTTTCCTGAGATCATCCTGATGGAAAGCAGCCTTTCCTTCCTCGGCCTCGGCGTGCAGCCGCCGATGAGCAGCCTCGGCAATATGGTGGGTTACGGGCGCGAATATCTGACCCGTGCACCCTGGATCATGCTGGCGCCGTCCTTCGTCATCATGCTGACGACGCTGTCGATCAGCATCACCGGCGACTGGCTGCGCGACAAGCTCGACCCGACGATTGCCTGAAGGCTCCCGGTCGAGACTTCGATCGGCTCGCAAGAAAACAGATCTTCAACATTCATCGCTGTTGACAACGGTGAGCAATCAATATTGTCTTGTAAAGCGCTTTACTAAACCGCTTTACAATAGGTCCAGTCAATGGCCAGGGGAACGACACCAAGCTTGAAGGATGTTGCGGCCGCCGCCGGCGTGTCGGTCACCACCGTGTCGCGATTCGTCAACGGCAGCCTCGACCTTCCCTTTCAGACCAAGAAACGCATTGAGGATGCGATCAAGACGCTGAACTACCGGCCGAACCCGCATGCGCGCCGGTTAAGCAGGGGGCGCTCGGACACGATCGGCCTCGTCGTGCCCGATATCGCCAACCCTTTCTTCGCGACTCTCGTCGCCGCCGTCGAGCAGGCGGCCGATGAAAAGAAGCTCGCGGTCTCGTTGCACGCGACGCTCAACCGGCCGGGGCGCGAGATCGAATATCTGCAGCTGATCGAGCGCAATCACGTCGACGGCCTGATCTTCGTCACCAACCACCCCGACGATGGCGCGCTTGCCGCACTCATCAACGGCAGCGGCAAGGTCATCATCGTCGATGAGGACATTCCCGATTCGAAGGCGCCGAAGCTGTTCTGCGACAATGAGCAGGGCGGTTATCTCGCCGGCCAGCATCTGGCCGAGCAAGGCCATCGCCATGTCCTCTTCATCGGCGGCGACGAACGCATGATCAGCGCCCGCAGGCGTTATGACGGCCTGTTGAAAGCGCTGAGGGAACGGCATGGCGACGAGGCCAGGGCCGATCGATATGCCGGCGAATATACGATCGAATACGGCCGGGCGGCGGCGCTCGACTATCTCTCCGGAGACCGAAAGGCGACGGCGATCTTTGCCAGCTCCGACGAGATCGCCATCGGGCTGGTCGAGGTCTTCAGAAGCCAAGGCGTCTCAATCCCTGCTGACATCTCGGTCATCGGCTTCGACGATGTCGGTCCGCTTCATCTCTTTGCGCCGCCGCTGACCGCCATCCGTCAGCCGGTGCGCCAGATCGGAAGACGGTCGCTGGAGCTGCTTCTGGAAACCAATTGGCACGAGTGGAAACCATCCGCTTCGGAAGAACTCCTGCCTGTCGAAATCGTGGTGCGGAACTCCGTTGCGCCGCCTGCGAAATAATAATCAGCAACGTCAAAAAACCAAAAGAGGATGAGAACATGACATTGAATTTGACAAGACGAACGATGATCGCAGCCGCCGGCTTTACGGCATTGACCTTCATCAGCCTGTCCGGCGCCGCGGCGCAGGAAAAGAAGACCATCGCACTGGTGCAGATCAACCAGCAGGCGCTTTTCTTCAATCAGATGAATGAGGGCGCCCAGAAGGCGGCCGATGCCGCCGGCGTCAAGCTGGTGATCTTCAACGCCAACAACGAGACGACCGCGCAGAACAGCGCGATCGAGACCTACGTCCAGGAAAAGGTCTCCGGCCTTGCGGTCGTCGCGATCGACGTCAACGGCATCATGCCGGCCGTCAAGCAGGCGGCCGATGCCGGCATTCCGGTCGTTGCCATCGACGCCATCCTGCCGGATGGCCCGCAGAAGGCGCAGATCGGCGTCGACAATGCCGCGGCCGGCGCCGATATGGGCAAATACTTCCTCGACTACGTCAAGGCGAACATGGGCGGCAAAGCCAAGCTCGGCGTTGTCGGCGCGCTGAACTCGTTCATCCAGAACATCCGCCAGGAGGGCTTCGAGAAGACCCTGAAAGGCGTCGACGGCATTGAAATGGCCGGCGTCGTCGACGGCCAGAACATCCAGGACAACGCCCTTGCGGCGGCTGAAAACCTGATCACCGCCAATCCTGACCTGACGGCGATCTACGCCACCGGCGAGCCGGCCCTGATGGGGGCGATCGCTGCCGTACAGAGCCAGGGCAAGCAGGATAAGATCAAGGTGTTCGGCTGGGATCTGACCGCCGAAGCCATTGCCGGCATCGATGCCGGCTTCGTTGTCGCCGTCGTCCAGCAGGATCCGGCCGCAATGGGCGGTGCCGCCGTCGACGCGCTCGTCAAGGCCTCGGCCGGCGAAGCCGTCACCAAGACAATCTCGGTGCCGATCACCATCGTGACCAAGGAGAATGTCGAGCCATACCGGGCCGTCTTCAAATGATCGAAAGCGGCCAGCGTGACATCGCTGCCGCCGGTTCCGGAGGGGTCGCATCCTCCGGAACCGGAACATCCGGCGGCACCCGATCCGACCCGCGTATCTCGCTGCGCGGCATCCGCAAGTCGTTCGGCTCGCACCAGGCGCTGCGCGGCGTCGATCTCGACATCTTCCCTGGCGAATGCCTGGGCCTTGTCGGCGATAACGCCGCCGGCAAATCGACGCTGACGAAAATCATCTCTGGAACCTACATTCCCGATGCCGGCACCATCACCATGGAAGGCGAAGAGGTTCGCTTCTCCGGCCCCGCGGATGCGCGTGGGCGTAACATCGAAATGGTCTTCCAGGATCTCAGCCTCTGCGATCATATCGATGTCGTCGGCAATCTCTTCCTCGGCCGCGAACTCAGCCGCGGACCGTTTCTCGACACCAGGACGATGTTGGCCGAAGCACGCAAGATGCTGGATTCGCTTGAGATCCGCATACCCAGGCTGACCGGCAAGGTCGCCCAGCTCTCCGGCGGGCAGCGTCAGGCGATCGCCATTGCACGCGCCGCCTCCTTCAAGCCGAAGGTGCTGATCATGGACGAGCCGACGTCTGCACTTGCCGTCGCCGAGGTCGAGGCGGTTCTAGCCCTGATCAACCGCGTCAAGGCAAATGGGGTTTCGGTGATCCTCATCACCCACCGGCTGCAGGATCTCTTCCGGGTCTGCGACCGTATCGCGGTGATGTACGAGGGCACGAAGGTGGCAGAACGGCAGATCGGCAGCACCAACCTCGAAGATCTCGTCAGGCTGATCGTTGGTGAAGGAGCCAGACAATGACGGCTTATACCGAACGTGGTCACGGCTCGCGCGTCGCCGATTTCTTCGGCGAACACGCACAGGTGCTGTCGATCGCCATTTTCTTCCTGGCCTGCATGATCTTCTTCTCGATCGGCAGCGAAACCTTCTTCACGCTCGGCAACATCCTGAACATCATCAGGCAGGCGGCCCCCATCCTGATCGTCGCCATTGCCATGACCTTCGTCATCATCACCGGCGGCATCGATCTGTCAGTCGGCTCGCAGGTCGCCCTCGTCAATGCGGTCGCGGCGATCGTTATGGCGATGGGCGTTCCCTGGCCGTTGGTGGTCATCGGCATGCTCGTGCTCGGCGCCTTTATGGGCCTGGTCCAGGGCTGGTTTACCGCCTATCAGGGTATTCCGGCCTTCATCGTCACGCTTGCCGGCCTGTCGATCCTGCGCGGCCTGGCGCTCTATCTGACCCAGGGCTATTCCATCCCGATCAAGGATGCACCGGGCTTCTTCGCGCTCGGCCGGGGCGAAATCCTCAGCTTCCCGATCCCGGCGATCATCGCCGTCATCATCGCCATTCTCGGTTATGTCGTCATCACCGCGACCAAATATGGCCGGCAGGTCGTGGCGGTCGGCTCCAATGCGGAGGCGGCGCGGCGCGTCGGCATGCCCGCCAAATGGATCATCGCCTCGGTCTATATCATCTCCGGTATCGCCTGCGCGGTCGCCGGGCTGCTGATCGCCGCCCGCCTCGGTTCCGGCTCGTCCAATGCCGCCGTCGGTTTCGAGCTGCAGGTGATTGCGGCCGTGGTACTCGGCGGAACGTCGCTGATGGGCGGACGCGGCACCATCCTCGGCACCGTGCTCGGCACGCTGACCATCGCCGTCATCGGCAACGGCCTGATCCTGATGCATATATCGCCGTTCTTCACCCAGATCGTCACCGGCGCCATCATCCTCGTCGCCATCTGGCTGAACACGCGCATCTTCACGGCCAATTTCCATTTCCGGCTGGGCAGGAAAGGATGAAGCGATGAGCGAACAGACAGCAGAAAGCCTGTCCGAAGCGCATGTCCGATCCGGCAAGGTGATGACCGTTACCGGCCCCGTTTCGGCGGATGCACTCGGCGTGACGCTGATGCACGAGCATATCCTCAACGACTGCCGCTGCTGGTGGCATGCGCCGAAGACGCCGGAACGGCAATATCTCGCCGAAAGCTTCGTCTGCATGGAGATCCTCGGCGAACTCAGGCAGGATCCCTTCGTCAACAAGCACAATATCACGCTCGACGACGAACATCTGGCGATCTCCGAACTCCAGGATTTCGCAGCAGAAGGCGGTCGCACGGTGGTGGAGCCGACCTGCAAGGGCATCGGCCGTGATCCCTTGGCGCTGCAGCGCATCTCGAAAGCATCCGGTCTCAACGTCGTGATGGGGGCGGGGTATTACCTCGGCTCTTCACATCCGGAAGGCGTCGCGGCAATGAGCGTCGATGACATCGCACGGGAGATCGTCCGCGAGGCAAGAGAAGGCGTCGACGGCACCGGCGTCAGGATCGGCCTGATCGGCGAGATCGGCGTCTCCGCAGATTTCACCGCCGAGGAAGAAAAATCGCTGCGCGGCGCTGCCAGGGCGCAAGTGCTGACCGGGCTTCCCCTGATGGTACATCTGCCGGGTTGGTTCCGTCTCGGCCATCGCGTGCTCGACGTGGTGGCCGAAGAGGGGGCGGATCTCAGGCACACCGTGCTTTGCCATATGAACCCGTCGCATGACGACATTACCTATCAGAGCGAGTTGGCGGCGCGCGGCGCCTTCATCGAATACGACATGATCGGCATGGATTTCTTCTATGCCGACCAGCAGGTGCAGTGCCCGAGCGACGAGGAGGCAGCGCGCGCGATCGTGCGTCTCGTCGAGGCCGGTTGTCTCGACCGGATTCTTCTGTCGCACGACGTGTTTCTGAAGATGATGCTGACGCATTACGGCGGCAACGGCTACGCCTACATCCTCCGCCACTTCCTTCCCCGTCTGGGGCGGCACGGCCTCGACAGGACAGTTCTCGACGAAATGATGCGCAGCAATCCGCGCCGCGTCTTTCATGCCGAAGCCTAACCCCATCAATTCAATCGATCACAGGTAACCGCAGACCATGACCAAGAAAATCCTCCTTGTCGGCGAGAGCTGGGTCAGCTCCGCCACCCACTACAAAGGCTTCGACCAGTTCGGCAGCGTCACCTTCCATCTCGGCGCCGAACCGCTGGTCAAGGCGCTCGCCGGCAGCACCTTCGAGCTCACCTATATGCCGGCGCATGAGGCGGTGGAGAAATTTCCCTTCGAAATGGCCGGGCTCGACGCCTACGACGCCATCATTCTCTCCGATATCGGCGCGAATTCGCTGCTGCTGCCCCCGGATGTGTGGCTGCATTCGCGCACCGTGCCGAACCGGCTGAAGCTCCTGAAGGCGTGGGTGGAAAAAGGCGGCGGCCTATTGATGGTCGGCGGTTATTTCTCCTTCCAGGGCATCGACGGCAAGGCGCGCTGGCGGCGCACTCCCGTCGAAGACACGCTGCCCGTCACCTGCCTGCCTTATGACGACCGCGTCGAAATTCCCGAGGGCACCGTTGCCGAGGTGGTGAAGCCGGAGCATCCGACGATGCGGGGTCTCGAAGGCGCCTGGCCGGTGCTCCTCGGCGTCAATGAGGTCGAGGTGCGTGACCGCGCCGATGTCGAGGTCGTCGCCCGCCTGCCGCAGGATCAGGGCGGCCATCCGCTGCTCGTCGTCGGCACGCATGGCGCTGGGCGGACGGCGGCCTGGACGTCGGATATCGGCCCGCACTGGCTCTCGCCCGCTTTCTGCGAATGGGAAGGCTACGGCCGGCTCTGGAAGAACATCCTCGGCTGGCTCACCGAAAAGCAGGCATGATTTCAGCACGCGGCGGGAATTGGAAAGGGAATGACATGCAGGAAATTTCGGACAGGCCGTCCAACGCCATCAGGGATATCTTCGGCAGGGACAAGGTTCTGATCGGCATGATCCATTGTCCCGCCTTCCCGGGCGCGCCGCGCTATCGGGGCGCTGCGATGGATGCGATCTACGACGCGTGCATGCGCGACGCCGAAGCCTGCGTGGAAGGCGGCCTGCATGGGCTGATCATCGAAAATCACGGCGACGTGCCGTTCTCGAAGCCCGAGGATATCGGCCCCGAGACGACCGGTTTCATGTCCGTCGTCACCGACCGGATCGCGCGGGCGGCCGGCATTCCGCTTGGCGTCAACGTGCTTGCCAACGCGCCGATCCCGGCCTTCGCCATCGCCATGGCCGGCGGCGCCAAATTCATCCGCGTCAATCAATGGGCCAATGCCTATGTCGCCAATGAAGGCTTCATGGAGGGCAGGGCCGCCGAAGCCATGCGTTACCGCTCGCTGCTGAGAGCCGAGCACATCAGGGTTTTTGCCGACAGCCACGTCAAGCATGGCAGCCACGCCATCGTTGCCGACCGCTCGATCCAGGAGCTGACGCGCGACCTCGCCTTCTTCGATGCCGACGGCGTCATCGCCACCGGCCAGCGAACCGGCAATTCGGCAACGATGGAAGAGATCGAGGAAATCGGCGCGGCGACGCATCTGCCACTGCTCGTCGGTTCCGGCGTCAACAAGGACAATATCGTCGATATTCTGAGCCGCACCAATGGCGTCATCGTTGCGTCTTCGTTGAAGCACGGCGGCGTCTGGTGGAACCCGGTCGACATAGAGCGGGTGCGCGCCTTCCGGGCTGCCGCCGAACCAGGGCTGGAGGGTTGAGCATGGCGGCAGAGAGCCTTTCAGACCGCATCCTGCGCGAGAACGACGCCGTCTTCCGGACGATGCTGAGCCACCGCTTCGTCGAGGACGTCAAGAACGACAGGCTGAGCAAGGAGGCTTTCGAGCGTTATCTCGTCTATGAAGGCGCCTTCGTCGACAGCGCCATCTCGATCTTCGCCTTTGCCGCGGCGACCGCCGGGACGATGGCGCAGAAGCGCTGGCTGATCGCGGTTCTCGATGCGCTTGCCAACGAGCAGATCACCTATTTCGAGCGCACCTTCGCCAGTCGCGGCATCGATCCCTCGTCCTTCGACACCGGCATCGCCGAGGTCGAGGCCTTTCGCGCCGGCATGTTGGAGATCGCCCGCCAAGGCGGCTTCCTCGACACGGTCGCGGCGATGTTTGCGGCCGAGTGGATGTATTGGACCTGGTGTAGGCAAGCAGCTAACCGCCCGACCAGCGATCCCCTCTTGAAGGAATGGGTCGACCTGCATGTCGATCCGAATTTCGCTGCCCAGGCGCAATGGTTGAAGAATGAACTCGACATGGCAGGAGAAACGCTGGAAGAGGATGAAAAGGCGCGACTCAGCGCAATCTTCGGCCGGGCGATGCAACTCGAGATAGATTTTCACGATGCGCCTTATCTTTAGCTTCACCTTGCGAAAGCGGATGCATGCGCGCCTACATAATCGGTAACGTCGCCATCGACGAAACCATCGCCGTCTCCGAACTTCCCGTCATCGGCGCCTCCATCCTCGGCAATGCCGGGGGCAGCGATCTTGGCGGCAAGGGCACGAACCAGGCGGTCGTCATGGCCCGCTGCGGCGTTCCGACAACGCTGGTAGCGCCGGTCGGCAGGGATGCGAGGGCGGATACGATACGCCATTACCTCGCGGACGAACCGCTTCGGAGCGAACTGATCGAAATGGAAAATGCATCGAGCGACGTCTCGATCATCTTCCGGCTGCCGGGCGGCGAAAATGCCATCGTCACGACGACGGAATCGGCGCAAAGCCTGTCCCTGTCCGATGTCAGGCGTATCCTCTCGACGGCCGGCTCCGGCGATCTGATGATGCTGCAGGGCAACCTCTCCGACCGGACGACGCGCGACATTCTCGAGCATGCGAGAGCGATCGGCATGGTCACCGCCTTCAATCCCTCGCCGGTGCGCGCCTATTTCTCCGATCTCTGGGATCTGATCGACATCGCCTTCCTCAACAAGGGCGAGGCGCAGACCCTGACGGGAACGACGGGTAGGGACGCTGCCGAATATCTTCTGAGCCGGGGGCTGCGCGAAATCGTCCTGACGCTGGGCGGCGACGGCGCGACGCTCGTGAACCGGCACGATAGCATCGAAGTGCCCGCCCAGGTCTGCGATGTTGTGGATACAACGGGCGCAGGCGATACCTTCATGGCCGCAGCACTGGCATCCTGCGCGTTGCGCGGACAGCGGCTGGACAGATTGGCCATCGAACACGCAGTTGCAGCCGCGGCCATCACCGTCTCGAGACATGGAACAAGAAAGGCGTTCCCGAGCGTTTCCGAGCTTGAAGCGATCCTGAGATAATCCGCTCGGCATGAGCGCGCTTCATAAAATCATCATCGGCCTCTGCGAAGGGATGGGCTCTTCGCGATTCACCCCGTCATATCAGCAGCATCCGGACTTTTCTCATGACATCTTCCCCGATTTCCGCGCGTCTTTCCCCGACCGCATCGTCCCGCCTCGTCGTGCTTGCCGAAACGGTATTGAAGGCGGGCGAAACTGCCCGCGGCTCCCTGCGGCGGCGCACATCCCAGGAAATGCTCACCAAGGCGCCGCGCGACTATCAGACCGAGATCGATGTCGCCGTCGAGCGGATCATCGTCGACGAGATGACGAAGGCCTTCCCGGACTATGCGATCCAGGGCGAAGAAGCCGTCGGCAACCGCACGGCGGGTCCAGAAACGCCTGTTATCTACATCGACCCGATCGACGGCACGACCAATTACGCCTGGGGCGTTCCGCATTTCGGCATGACGATCTCGATCGTCGAAGGCGGCAGGCTCGTCATGGGTGTCGTCTATGACGCCATGCAGGATGAGCTGTTCAGCGCCGAGATCGGCGGCGGCGCCTATCTGAACGGCGTGCCTATCCGCTGCGCCGATGTCGGCGACATCGAAAACGTACTTGTCGGCGCCGGCCTGCCGATCCCCGGCCAGGTCACGGCGGTTGCGGAAGAGACCTATTTCGAAGCCGTCAAACGGCTGATGGCGAATACGGCGGGCGTGCGCCGCCTCGGCTCGGCTGCCCTGTCGATCGCCTATGTCGCCTGCGGCCGGCTGGACGGATTCTTCGAGGACGGGCTCGCGATCCATGATTTCGGCGCCTCGGCGCTAATGGTCGAAGAGGCAGGCGGCATCGTCACCCGTTTTTCCGGCGCTGAGGTTGTCGGAAAGAGCGATATCCTGGCCGCCAGCAAGGCGCTGCATCCCTGGCTGCTGGAAGGCTTCCAGATCAAGACGTAACCGGCGCATTCCGGTGCAATTATCCCGGTTTCGCATAGGCGAATGCCACGCCGACAACTGCGTTGGCGCGGTGCTAGAGGATGATGCCTATGGGCGGATTTCGGATGACATCATGCTCTACTCTTTGATTTGAACGCCGAACCGGGACGACTAAGCGGCCAATGCTTCGTCATCGTCAGCGAACATCCTGGTCAAGCTGAGGAAGCAAATCATCCCAGACTGGTGAGTGATAATTCCTTCACAGTATGAGCGGTCCGGCGAACTGACAATCTCTGGAGCCTGTTGCAGATCATCGGCGTTGATCGAAAGCATATCGGTGACCTGATCCACCATAAGGCCGATCGGTTTGCCGTGAACTTCAGCGACCACGATTGCGCTGCGTTCGGTCGCTTCCGACGAAGGCATCCCCAGCTTGCGACATAAGTCGATGGTGGGAATGACGACGCCTCGCAAGTTAATGATGCCGACCATTTCCGGCGGCGCGTGCGGGATGGGCGTCGAGGCCGCCCATCCACGTATCTCTCGAATGGAGGTGGTTTCGATACAGAAGCTCTGACCATGTAATTGGAATGCAATGATTTCGAGAGACGTGCGTCCATCGCGATTTTTGGATGTCGACGCCATCAAAACTCCTCCCAGCTATCGCCGCCTTTGAGCGCCCCATTCCCGCTGAATGCTCGGGCAACCTTCGCCGTCATCTGACGGGCTGGCGACGGCATAGCCCGCAAATGCCGGTCGGCTGCAACCGGGACGGCGCGAGGTGCACCGGCACCTGTCCCGATGTTGAACTGACCGAGGAGATCGAAGAGCTGATCTGCTTCCTTGGCAAGGCTATGCGCCGCGGCCGTCGTCTCCTCGACCATGGCGGCATTCTGCTGTGTGCCCTGGTCCATCGTATTGACGGCGGTGTTGATTTCCTTGAGACCCGTTGCCTGCTCTTTGGAGGCTTCGACGATGGCGCCGACATTACCGTTCACCTGGACGACCTGGGTCACGATTTCCTGCAATGCCTTGCCTGTGTTACCAACCAATGTGACACCGCTTTTGACGTGTTCGTTCGAGGCGTTGATCAGCTCCTTGATCTCCTTTGCCGCCTTGGCCGATCGCTGGGCGAGTTCGCGAACTTCCTGAGCGACGACGGCGAAGCCCTTGCCAGCGTCGCCGGCCCGGGCCGCTTCAACACCGGCATTGAGCGCCAGAAGATTGGTCTGGAATGCGATCTCGTCGATCACGCCGATAATGTTGGCGATCTCGCTGGCGGACTTTTCGATCTTGCCCATCGCGTCGACGGCTTGACTGACAATGTTGCCAGAATTTTCCGCGTTCTCCTTGGTCTTGCGAACAAGCTGCCCTGCTTCCTGGGCGCGGGAACTGGAATCAGCGACGGTGGTCGTGATCTCCTCCAGCGCAGCGGCCGTCTCCTCGACGGAAGCAGCCTGCTGCTCGGTACGCTTGGACAGATCGTTCGAGGCAGATTGTATTTGTTGCGATGCCGCAGCGATGGCGCCAGCATTCTGCGAGATTGTCTGCAATGTAACGCGAAGCTTCGATGAAGCGTCGTTAAAATCAGCGCGCAGCTTCTCCAAGGCGGGCAGGAAGGGCATGGCGATGGTCTGCATCAGATCGCCCTCCGACAAAGCCTTTAGCGCTCCCGCGAGCTGGTCGACATTTCCGACACGCGTGGTGACATCGGTCGCAAATTTGACGACCTTGAACACCTTGCCGTTCATGTCGAAGATCGGATTGTATGATGCCTGGATATGGACCTTCTTGCCGCCCTTGCCGATGCGCAAGAACTCATCCGCAACAAATTCTCCCGCGGCAAGCTTCGTCCAGAACCGACGATAATCTTCACTGTTGCTATAGCTTGGCTCACAGAACATCGAGTGATGTTTGCCCTGGATTTCCGCCAGCTCGTAGCCGAGTGTCGTCAGGAAATTCTCATTTGCGGTGAGAATATCGCCTTTCGGAGTGAACTCGATGACTGCCTGGGCGCGCGAGATGGCGTTCAGCTTACCGCTATCTTCGGCCGCCTTGAGCTTCTGCGCGGTGATATCGGTCGCGAATTTGACGACCTTATACGGCTTGCCTCCGCTAGAGACCGGGTTGTAGGAGGCCTCGATCCAGACCTCCGTGCCGCCCTTGCCGATGCGCTTATATTGCCGTTGATCGAACTGGCCGCGCGCTAGTTTTGCCCAGAAGTCTTTGTAGTCGGAGCTGGCTGCCTCAGCCGGATCGACAAAGAGGCGATGATGTTGACCGACGATCTCGGAAAACTGATAACCGAGCGCCCGGCAAAAGTTTTCGTTCGCGGTGATGATTGTACCGTCCAGCTTGAACTCGATGATCGCCTGAGACTTGCTCATCGCTTCGAGAACGGCCCTTGCATCGGCGCCTGCGCCAAATCCCAACATTCATTCCTCCATAGTTTCACAATGGCCAATTATCGCAGGCGGGAAGCATCAAATACCATCACTTTTGATAGGGCCAATTCTTAAATGAAGACATTTATAATATGTAAATGTACTAATGCATTCGCGTAAAATTCGCGCATTTCTGTTTGAATTGTTTCAGATAATCAAAATGGCGGTCGCCCCGCACAACCACGGATACATAAAAAGCCCATGGAAAACGCAGAATAAACTTTAACTTTAGTTCGAAACACCGACCTGGTCACACGGCGCGAGCAGTCAACAGCTTGAAGTGCCGCTCATGCCGAATCAAAGGCATGTATTCGACTTGATTCGCTCACCGGCGTACTGCGGCAGGATCTGCAACTCGGAATGGACAAGCTCGTTGTGACGGAAGATAAAAAAGCGGGAGAAGCTCGGCTCGACCCTCATCCCGGTCCGGATGCGATCGTCCGGCGCCACCATCGCCTTCAGACGGCTGCCGTCGGCAAGATCGACATCGACCATCTTGTGGGTGCCGAAATCGACGGTGCGATGGACTGTCGCGGCATCCGCCCGATCCGAGGGACGGATCGTCAGCGCTTCCGGGCGGGCGGCCAGCGTCACCGGCCCATCCTCGACCGGAACCGCAAGCGGGAACAGCGGATGCTCGCAGACACCGTTCCTGGTATGACTCTGGACGAAATTCATCGAGCCGATGAAGCCCGCGACGAAAGCCGTCTGCGGTTGCCGGTAGATGGTGCTCGGCGGCGCGATCTGTTCGGTGCACCCGTCGCGCATGACGACGATGCGGTCGGCGAGCGCTAAGGCCTCATCCTGCCCATGGGTAACGAAGAGCGTGGTGATGCCGAGGCGCTGCTGGATATCGCGCACCTCTTCCCGCAGCCTTTCGCGTAAGTGCTGGTCGAGGCTGGCGAAGGGCTCGTCGAGCAAAAGGATCTTCGGCTCGAGCACCAGCGAGCGGGCAAGGGCGACACGCTGCTGCTGGCCACCTGACAGTTGCATCGTCATCCGGCGGCCGTAATCGGCAAGACCGACAAGCGCCAGTGCAGCCTCGACACGCTCACGGATTTCCGCTTTCGGCAGCCGGCGGAGCTTCAGGCCGAAGGCGATGTTGTTGAAGACATCCATGTGCGTCCAGAGCGCATGGCTCTGGAACACCATGCCGGTCGGGCGCCGCTCGGGCGGCAGCGTCGTCACATCCTTCGCATCGATGCGGATGGTTCCGCCGCTCGGGCGCTCGAAGCCGCCGATCATCCGGAGAAGCGTCGACTTGCCGGAGCCGGATGGGCCGAGCAGGCAGACCAGCTCGCCGTCGCCGACTTCGAGCGAGAAGTCGCGAACGGCAAAGGTGGTCCCGAACAGCTTCGAAACGCCTTCGATCGAAAGATGTGCCATTCTCAAACCCTTCCCTGAATTAACCTCACGCGCCGAAGCCTCGTGCGAATGCGCCGGTGCCGATTACGCGGCGCGCAAACATCAGCGCGATGAAGGACGGCACCCACAGCATGACTGACAGTACGGCACCGTATTGCACGACGATCTGGTTGTTGATGAAGCTGATCATCAGCACCGGCATGGTGCGAACCTGAGGCGCGCCGATCAACCAGGCGCCTTCGGTCTCGTAGAAGGTGCCGACGAAAGTCAAAAGCAGTGCGGCGGCGATCGTGGGTCCAGCCTGCGGCAGGGTGATCGACCAGAAGACGCGCAGCGGCGTGGCGCCCGCATCGCGCGCCGCCTCTTCCATGCGCCGGTCGACATTCTGGAAGGCTGCGACCGGAATCCAGATCATCAGCATCAGCGTGCCGACAAGCTGGATCAGCACGACGCCCCAGAACGTGCTGATCAGGCCGAGCTGCAGGAAGATGCCGGCAATGGCGACGAGCAGGCCGAATTTCGGGAAGGCATGCGATGCGAGGAACGACAGGAACAGGATGTTCCTGCCGGGAAAGCGCATGCGCGCGAAGGCGTAAGCCGCGGGAAGGCAGATCACGGCGGAAAGAATGGTGACCGTCGTCGTCAGCCGCAGGCTGAGGAAGAGCGCGTCCCAGACATCCGGACGCGCCAGCGTCTGGCCCCAGAAACGCAGGCCGAACTGCTGCGGGATCACCGATGGATAACGCCAGACCTCGGTGAAAGCCCATGTTCCGACGACGATCAGCGGCAGCGCGATGAACAGCGTCAGCAGGCAGGCGAAGAGCATGCCGATCCAGTCGAAGCGAAGATCCGTGCCCGATCTGCCGGCACTCATGGCTGGGCCTCGCGGTTGCGGGCGATCGACCTGATATAGAAGATACCGAAGACCAGGCAGAAGCCGAAGGTGATGACGGCCTGGGTCATGGCGTTTAGCGGGTCGTTCATGTCGGCGAAAGTGCGCTGCATGAACGGCCCCATCATCTCCGGCGATGCCGAGCCGAGCACATAGGGCAGGGTGAAGGCGGAGAAGATGCCGAGCACGGCGAAGGACGCGGTCACCAGCATGGAATTGCCCATGCGCGGCAGGATGATCGAGATGAACACCCGGAGCGGGCCTGCGCCGACATCGCGGGCGGCCTCGATAGCGCTGTTCGAAACGGAGGAGAGCCCGGCCGTCAGCATCAGCACCGTCAGGGGAAGATTGTCCCAGACGAGGCCGATGACCGGTCCCCACGGCGTCAGATAGGGCGTGCGCAGCTTCGGCAGGCTGACAGCGTTCAGCAACAGGTCGACGGTGCCGTTCGGCCCGATCGTCCTGATCAGTGCATAGGCAAGGATGATCGACGGCACGAACATCGGGAAGATCGCAAGAGCCTGCACATAGGCGGCAAGACGCCCTTGCGAGAACCGCAGGTAAAGCGCGATCGGAAGGCCGATCGCTAGAAGCAGAATGCCGCAGACGGCGGTGGTCCAGAGCGTCAGCCACAAATTGCCGAGGCTGTAGCTGTCGGTGAAGAAGAAGCGGTAGGAGGCAAGCGAGAATTCCGTCGCGCCGTCAGGGCCTCGAACGAAGATCGTGCCGACGACCGCCGAAAAGATCGGAAAGACGATCAGCCATGCGAGCAGGAGGACCGGCAGGGCAACGAGGAGGAGCCCGATAGAGCTCCCCCTGTTGATGGACCGGTGACGGCGCAGAACCGCCGGCGCAGTGTCAGTGGACATCAGGTGCGGCTGATGCTTGGCGCGACGTTGCGGTACCAGCCGTCGGCGATCGCCTTTTCCCAGTCGCCGCCCGGAAAGGTCGGAATGGTTGACGGAATGACGTCGGCATATTTCTTGCGGAGATCGTCGGAGATGTGATCCCAGGAGACGGCAGGGAAGCCGCCGATATTGGTGATGATCGCTTCCTGCATTTCCTTCGTCAGCATGAATGCGGCAAGCTTCAAGGCCGCATCCTTGTTGGCGCCGTTCGAGAAGACGGTGATGCTGGAGAAGCCGCCGCAAAGGGCAAGATCGCTAAGCTGCACGAGGCCGGTCGTGTCAGGCAGTACGCCCTGGGAGATTGCCTGCAGCACCTGGTCCGACCAGACCGGCACCATGGTGACGACGCCCTGGGCGAGCAGTTGGATCGACTGGGTGTTGCCAGCCGTATAGGCGCCCTTGTCGTAGAGCGCAGGCGCGAGGTCGTTGAGGATCTTCCAGGCCGGCGTCAGCGTTTCAATGGCGAAATCGGCGGTGAAATTGTCGATCTTGAACTTCTTCGGATCGCGGCCGTTCGCTTCATGGATCGCGCGGCGCACGAAATTTCCGCCTGAACCGCCCTTGTCGGGACGGTTGTAGATGAACTGGCCCGGATTGGCCTTGATCCAGGTGGTGAGCTGATCCCAGCTCTTCGGCGCATCCTTCGGATCGAGCTTGGTCGTGTCGTAAGCGAGAAGCACCTGCGAACCGCGATAGGGAAGGGAGTATGGGGTATCGAAGGCAAGCGGGTTGATATGGTCGTAGCCTTCGATGTTCTCACCGGAGAACTTGACCCAGAGGCCGGCATCGATGCCGCCGGACGGTAGGCGCGGATCGAACTGCTCGAAAAGGTCGGCCTGCGGGTCGGTCTTCGTCTTCAGCGCGGCGAGCGCACGGTCAGCGATGGCGCGCAGACCATTATTGTCGCCGGCATCGGTAACCTTCAGGGCAACACCCGGATGCGCCTTTTCGAAGGCCGGGCGGATGACGTTGTTCCAGAGGTCGACGATGTTGGCATCCGAACCGCTGTAGAGATCGATCGTGCCGGCCGCAGCCGATGCGAAACGCGGAAGAGCCAGCAGACCGGCTGCAGCCGACGATGTGATCAGAAATTCGCGTCTATTCATAACCCGTCTCCATCAGGTGTCGAGGCTCAGCCTCCGCAGGATTGTCCAAGGCTTTGCTAGCGCCGGCGCGTAACATCGACATGACAGGGTGGGGCGTCTCGCCAGGGAAATTGCACAGCTGTGCTGATTGCGCCGTGTGGAAATCGGCGGCAGGAGACACTATCTCTTGCGGAAAAGGAGATATCCAATGACCGAAGAACGTGCAGTCCTCGCCGGTGGTTGCTTCTGGGGCATGCAGGACCTCATCCGCCGATACAAGGGCGTGATTTCGACCCGCGTCGGCTATAGCGGCGGCGATGTGTCGAATGCCACCTACCGCAACCACGGAACCCATGCCGAGGCGATCGAGATCATCTTCGACCCCGCAAGGATCAGCTATCGGGAAATCCTCGAATTCTTCTTCCAGATCCACGACCCGAGCACGCGCAACCGCCAGGGCAACGACGTCGGCATGAGCTACCGCTCGGCGATCTTCTACGTCACGCCTGAGCAGGAGCGCGTCGCCAGGGATACGATCGCCGATGTCGATGCATCAGGCCTGTGGCCCGGCAAAGTCGTTACCGAAGTTGTACCGGTCAGCGATTTCTGGGAGGCAGAACCCGAGCACCAGGATTATCTGGAGCGGATTCCGAATGGCTATACCTGCCATTTCGTCCGGCCCGGCTGGAAACTGCCGGTCCGCCAGAAGATCGCCTGAAATTGATCAGAGCCCCATCGCCGCGCGGCTGGTTTCCAGAAGCGCGGCGACGAGATTTGCCCGTGGCGAGGATCGCGTCACGACGATGCCGACGGTGCGCATAGCGGACGAGCGGGGCAGGGGCAGCTTGACGATATCTAATCCCTCTGGCCAGGGCGGCGCCCAATCCGGCACGATCGAGATCCCGAGACCGCGGTTTACCATCACCGCGATCGCCTCCAGCGCGTCGAGCTCATAACGCTCGACCGGGCGGATGCCGAGCTCGCGCAGATATTCGTCGGCGATGTGACCACCCCACTGGTTGCGGTCGTAGCGGATGAAAGGCAGGGTCTGCAGCAGTTCGAGCGGATCCGCGCCTTCGCAGTCCCGCGGGACGATCAGTACCAGGGGTTCCTGACGCAGCCTGTTGAAGGTCAGCGTCTTCTGCATCGGAAATCGCGGTTCGATGATGAAGGCGGCGTCCAGCGCGCCGTTCAGAACCTCGGCATAGAGGTCCATCGACGCGCCCGGTTTAAGGAAGATTTCGATCAGCGGATAGTCCTGGGCAAGGCGGTGGAGAATGCCGGGAACGAGACCGGTCAGCGCCGTATTGATCGCCCCGATCCGCATCTCGCCCGAAATCGTCGCGGTACCGGCCATCGCCTTTAGGTCGCGTGTATCGCGCACCAGATCACGGCAACGTTCGAGAATGGCAAAACCCGCTTCCGTCGGCCGCATCACGCGGCCGGAGCGCACCAGCAGCCGCACCCCGAGTTCGGCCTCCAACGCGCGGATGCGCTGGGCAACAGCCGCAGGCGTGAGGTTCAGCCGCTGGGCCGCCTCCGCCAGCGAGTGCCGCTCGGCAACGACAATGAAGGTTTCGAGAAAGCGGGTGTCCATCGATAGTTTTTCTATCTCCTGAACGAAGCAGAAGCTATATTTTATTTACGATCCATTGCTCCGAAAGATGGCCAGACCCTATGAGGAGATGGATGAAATGGATTTCGGCCTGAAAGACAAGACGGCCCTGGTGCTTGGCGCCGGCGGCGGACTGGGCAGCGCGATTGCCGTCAAGCTTGCGCGCGAAGGCGCCAGAATTGCCACGGCGGATATCGATCTCGCCGCCGCTGAGAAGACCGCGGCTGCGATCGAATCCGAAGGCGGCAAGGCGTTGGCACTGCAATGGGATCTTGCCGATCTCGGTTCGATCGATGCGCATGTCGCTGCAATCGAGCGCCAGTTCGGACCGGTCGCTATCCTCGTCAACAATACCGGCGGCCCACCGCCGACCACCGTCTCCGGCCAGGATCCGACGCTCTGGAACCAGTATTTCCAGAGCATGGTCCTATCTGTCATCGCCATTACCGATCGTGTGCTGCCTCAGATGCGGGCGCGCAAATGGGGGCGCATCGTCACTTCGACCTCGTCGGGCGTGGTCGCGCCGATCCCCAATCTCGGCATTTCGAACGCATTGCGCCTGTCATTGGTCGGCTGGTCGAAAACGCTGGCGCGCGAGGTCGGACGCGACGGCATCACCGTCAACATCGTCCTGCCGGGCCGGATCGCAACCGGCCGCATCACCTTCCTCGACGAACAGAAGGCCAAGCGCGAGAACCGTTCCATCGATGACGTCGTCACTGAGAGCACCGGCAGCATTCCGCTCGGCCGCTATGGCCGGCCGGAAGAATATGGCAATGTCGTCACCTTCCTGGCAAGCGAACCTGCCTCCTATCTCACCGGATCGGTGATCCGCGTCGATGGCGGCATGATCCAGAGCATCTGACAGAAACCGAATTGGAACCGATAACCAATGGCCCTCAGCGCTGAAGCGATAGAAACCCTCAGGACCGTCTCGACGGCGACCCTGACGACCGTTCTTCTGAAGAAGGGCCTGCGGAACGTCTGGATCCGCGGCGCCGTTCCGCTAAAGCCCGGCCAGCCGCGCATCGTCGGGCCGGCCTTCACCCTGCGCTTCGTTCCGGCCCGCGAAGATCTGGCGACGCCGGCATCCTGGGCCTCGCCGATCTCGACACGCGCCGCGATCGAGGCGATGCCGGAAGGCTGTGTCGCCGTCGTCGATGCGATGGGCGTTACCGATGCCGGCATCTTCGGCGATATCCTCTGCGCCCGCATGCAGAAGAGGGGTGTCGCAGCCCTTGTCACCGACGGCGTCGTGCGCGACCTTGCCGGTGTGCTCGACACCAACCTGCCGGTCTGGTGCCGCGGCGTCGCAGCACCCCCCTCGGTCGCCGGCCTCACCTTCGTCGCCTGGCAGCAACCGATCGGCTGCGGCGGCGTTGCGGTCTTTCCTGACGACATCATCGTCGTCGACCAGGACGGCGCGGTGCTGATCCCGGCCGATCTGCTCGAGGTGGTGCTGGCGGAAGCGCCGGAACAGGAGCGCATGGAAGCCTGGATCATGACGAAGATCGAAGAAGACGTGTCGCTGCCGGGCCTCTATCCGATGAACGCCGAAACCAAGGCGCTTTATGAGGCTTCGAAGAAGTAGCTTCCTGAATAGGGCGGATTGAAGGGCCGCGGCTTCGCGACCCCTCAATTTGTTGAAAGTCTCATTCTTCACTCGGCGTCATCCTCGGCCTTGTGCCGAGGATCTGCTAAGCCGGCCGTAGATACTCGGGACAAGCCCGAGCATGACGAAAGAGGAGTTGGCCGACTTGGTCAGCAGTCTGACGGGTCGCAGCTTTGCGGCCCTTTTCGCTGACTCCGATCCAAAGCTGCTCCCGCAAGCCGGTAAGCTTCCGTCGCACCTCAATAATGAGGCACGTAATCCAACCCGCCGTCGATCCGTGCCGGGCGCCCGTTGAGGAAAAGCTCCCCGATGCGCGGCGCCGAGCGGGCGATGATCTTGCCGCGGCGGATCACCGCCAGGCGGTTCGGCTTCAGCCGCAGCGCTTCCAGCGTGTCACTCGCCTGGAAGATGACGAGGTCGGCATTGCATCCCTTTTCGAGACCATAGCCTGCAAGCCCCATCGTTTTTGCCGAATTGACGGTCAGTGCGTCGAAGATCCTCTTCTTGTCCTCGATGCCGGCCATCTGCGCGACATGGATAGCCATATGGCCGACCTCCAGCATGTCGCCCGATCCCATCGAATACCAGGGGTCCATGACGCAATCGTGCCCGAAGGAAACATTGAGCCCCGCATCCATCAATTCCCTGACGCGGGTCATGCCGCGGCGTTTCGGATAGGTGTCGTGCCGGCCCTGCAGCATGATGTTGATCAGCGGATTGGGAATGACGTTGATCTCGGCCTCCGCCATCAGCGGAATAAGCTTGGAAACATAATAATTGTCCATCGAATGCATCGAAGTCAGATGCGAGCCGGCGACGCGTCCCTGTAGGCCGAAGCGGATGGTTTCTGCAGCCAGCGTCTCGATATGGCGCGAGAGCGGGTCGTCGGTTTCGTCGCAATGAATATCGACGGGCAGGCCACGATCGGCGGCGATGCGGCAGAGCGCCTCGACCGACGCCGTGCCTTCGCCCATCGTCCGTTCGAAATGGGGAATGCCGCCGACGATATCGACGCCCATGTCGAGGGCGCGGTTGAGCGCATCGATCGCGCCCGGCGAGCGGTAATAGCCGTCCTGGGGAAAGGCGACCAGCTGCAGATCGATATAGGGCGCGACCTTTTCGCGAACCTCGATCATCGCCTCGACGGTCACCAGCCTGGGATCGCTGGTATCGACATGGCTGCGAATGAAGAGCAGCCCCTGCGTCACCGCCAGGTCGCAATAGCGCAGCGCACGATCGACCAGTTCCTCCTTCGTCACGATCGGGCGCAACTCTCCCCAGAGCGCAATGCCCTCGAGCAGGGTGCCGGAGACGTTCATGCGCGGCAGGCCGAGCGACAGGGTGGCGTCCATGTGGAAATGCGGATCGACGAAGGGGGGGCTGACCAGCCGGCCGGTCGCGTCGATCTCTTCCTGCGCCTGCGCCTGGAGATTGGGCTCGACAGCGATGATCCTGCCGGCCTGAATGCCGATATCGATATTGTTTCGGCCATCGGGGAGATTTGCATTTCTGACGATCAGATCGAACATCGGAGCCTCATTGGATGTGGGCGGTTTCAGCGTTCGCCGCGGCGATAGGGCTGCATCAGCGCCTGTGGAACGCGGGCGCGGCGGGCCATGACGGCAAGGGCGGCAATGGAAAGGATATAGGGCGTCATCAGAAACAGCTGATAGGGCAAAAGCCCGCTCAGCGCGGTTTGCAATCGGAGCTGAAAGGCATCGAAGAAGGCAAAGAGCAGGGCGCCGAACAGCGCGCGGCCCGGCCGCCAGGAGGCGAAGACGACAAGCGCGATGCAGATCCAGCCACGCCCCTGCACCATGGTCGGGAAAAAGCTGTTGAACGCCGACAATGTCAGGAAGGCGCCGCCCATTCCCATCAGCGCGCTTCCTGCGATGACCGCGCCGTAGCGCACTTTCATCGGATTGACGCCCTGGGCCTCCGCCGCATGCGGATTCTCGCCGGTCATGCGGATTGCAAGCCCCACGGGCGTGCGGAAGATGATGTAGGCCATCAGCAGGGCGATCATGATCGCGAGATAGGTCGGCGCCGTCTGCGTGAAGAAGGCTGGCCCGATGAAGGGCAATGTCGAGAGACCGGGAATGGTGATCGGCTGGAACGGCACGATGGTGGGCGGAGTATTGGCAAGCGGCACGATCAGCCGGAAGACATAATAGCTGAAGCTGGAGGCAAAGAGCGTCACGCCGAGACCGGAGACGTGCTGGGAGAGACCGAGCGTCACCGTCAGGCCTGCATGCAGCAGACCGAAGACGCCGCCGGCGATTGCCGCGATCAACAGGCCGGTCCAGAGATCGGCCCCATGATACACGGAAAGCCAGCCGATCATCGCGCCGAAGGTCATGATGCCCTCGATGCCGAGATTGAGCACACCGGCGCGTTCGCACAGCAATGCGCCGAGCGTGCCGAAAATCAGCGGCGTGGCGATCCGCAGGATTGCCGCCCAGAGCCCGGCGGAAGCGATGATGTCGAACAGCTGCATCATCGCCGGATCCTGTATTGGGTAAAGAACAAGGCGATCAGCATCGTCAGCAGCGACAGCGCCACCGTGACATCGGCGATATAGGTCGGGATGCCGAGGCCGCGGCTCATACCATCCGCCCCCACGAACATGGTGGCCGTGAAAATGGCGGCGAAGACGACGCCGAGTGGATTGAGGTTGGCAAGCATGGCGACAACAATACCGGCATAGCCGAAGCCCGGCGACAGGTCGGTCGTCACATAACCCTTGACGCCCATGACCTCGATCGCTCCCGCCAACCCCGCAAGCCCGCCGGAGAGACAGGCGACCTTCACCAGCGTTCTACCGAGCGGGACGCCGGCGAAGATCGCGCCGCCGGGATTGAGGCCCGCTGCGCGCGACTGCATGCCGAACACGGTGCGGGACTGGACGAAATGGACGACGACCGCCAGCGCGATCGCGATCGCAAAGCCGATATGCAGGCGCGAGCGGGCGATCAGCTTCGGCAGCATGGCGTGATCGCTGACGGATTGCGACTGCGGCCAGCCGAAGGCCAGCGGATCCTTGAGAACGCCATCGATCAGCATCGAGACGAAGAGCACGGCAATGAAATTCAGCAGCAGGCTGGTGACGACTTCATCGACCGAGAAGCGCAGCCTGAGCCAGAGCGGGATCAGGATCAGCACCATCCCTGCAATGGCGCCGACCAGCAGCAGCAGCGGAATGAGGATGGGGGCGGGAAGATCGCCGAACAGTTTCGCGCTTGCCGCGGCAACGGCGATGGCGCCGAGATAGAATTGGCCCTCGGCGCCGATATTCCAGAGCCGCGCCCGAAAAGCGACGGCGGCAGCAAGCCCCGTCAGCATCAGCGGCGTTGCCCGCGTCAGCGTCTCGGTCGCCGACAGCCGCGAGCCGAAGGCACCGGTCAGGATGCGCCAATAGGCATCGAGCACTGGCGCGCCGGCGATTGATATCAGGATGCCGGCCAGCGCCAGTGCCGCGATGACCGCGATCACAGGGGTGACGATCAGCAGGTAAACCGGACGGTGCTCGCGGCGCTCAAATCGCATGGCCGGCCTCTGGGGTTTCCTGCCATTCGCCGGCCATCATCAGCCCCAGCCTGCGGGCATCGGCGTCTTCGGCCTCGACGGGCGGCGACAGGCGGCCACCGACGATCGCCTGTATGCGATCGGCAAGCGCGATCACCTCGTCGAGGTCCTCCGAGATCAGCAGCACGGCGGTACCCTGCCGGCGGGCTTCGAGCAGGCGTGCGTGCACGGCGGCCACGGCTCCTTCATCGAGGCCACGCGCCGGCTGCGCCGCGATCAGGATCCGCGGCCGCCGATGCAGATTGCGGCCGAGAATGAGCTTCTGCATATTGCCGCCGGAGAGCAGGCGGGTGCGGATGGCAGGGCCGCCGCCACGGACATCGAAGCCGTCGATAATTTCGCTCGCGAAAGCCATGCCCGCCTTGCGGTTGACGAGACCATGGCGCGAAAAGGCCGGCGATGCGAGGCGCTCCAGCACGGTGTTTTCCCAGATCGCCATTTCGCCGATCACGCCCTCTTCGTTGCGGTCCTCGGGTATGCGGCCGATGCCGGCTTCGACGACATCCTCGACACTGAGATTGCCGATGGCTTCGCCAAACAGCAGAAGGTCGCCAGCGTTCCGCGCCAGCATACCGGAGAGAAAATGCGCCAGTGCCGCCTGGCCATTGCCGGAAACGCCGATGATGCCGAGGATCTCGCCCTGGTGAAGCCGGAAGCTGATCGATTTCAACCGGTCGACGCCGCCGATACGCACCGTCACATCTGCCGCTTCAAGGGCAACGGCACCCGGTGTCGACGGCTCGCGCACGGGCCTGGTCACGCGACGCCCGACCATCAGTTCGGCGAGTTCCGCCTTGCTGGTGTCCGACGCCTTACGTTCGGCAACCATCTTGCCGCCGCGTAAGACCACGATGCGGTCGGCAGCCGCCATCACCTCGTCGAGCTTGTGCGAGATGAAGATCAGCGACAGGCCCTGGCGGGCCATTTCCCTCAGCGTCGTGAACAGCCGTTCGGCCTCGATATTGGTCAATACCGCCGTCGGCTCGTCGAGGATCAGGATGCGGGCGTCGTTGTAGAGCGCCTTGAGGATCTCGACTCTCTGCTGCTCGCCGACCGACAGGTCGCCAAGGCGGGCATCCGGATCGACCTTGAGGCCGAAGCGCTCGGAAATTGTGAGCAGCTTCTTCCGCGCCGCCGACGTTCCCGAGCGCCAGGACCACAACCTTTCGGTGCCGGTCATGACATTTTCGAGAACGCTCAGATTGGGTGCGAGTGAAAAATGCTGATGCACCATGCCGACACCAGCGCGGATCGCCGCCCGCGGCTTGCCCTGCGGCACCTCCGTGCCTTCGATCAGGACTCGGCCGGCATCCGGCATGTAGTGGCCGAAAAGGATGCTCATCAGCGTGGTCTTACCGGCACCGTTCTCACCGAGCAGGGCCACGACCTCACCCCTTGCAAGCGTCATCGAGATATCGTCATTGGCGAGATTGTCGCCAAAGCGCTTGCTGACGCCGATAATTTCCAGCACAGGCCCGGTCATGACGGCAGTCCCGCGATGGGAAAACGATGCTGCCACCGCCCCTCGGCCTCCAGCCGGGCGGCAAGCGACAGCAGGTGCGGCTCGTGACCCATCGGCGCCATCAGCTGCACCGGCAGCGGCATGGCGTGCTCATCCTGTCCGAAAGGCAGTGTCAAAGCAGGAAAACCCGAAATATTGGCGAGGCAGGCAAGCGGCGCAAATGCCGTCATCCGCTCGAGATGCAGATCCGTGTCGGCATGATCTGATGGAAAGGAACCGATCGCAAGAGGCGCGGAAGACAGCATCGGCATGACGATGCAATCGACCCTGTCGAACAGCGCCCAGAGCTTATGGCTCACCAGGACGGCCTCGTTCAGCGTGTTCCAGAGCGATGTGGCCGGAAGTGTCCGCCCGCGCGCCGCAAAGGCCTGCGTCAGAGGCTCGGCCCTGCTTTCATCAAGGGCCGCAACCTCGATGAGCGCCGCAAGGTTGACGGAGACGATATCGGCGAAGGCGCGACCACTGGCGGCGACGGCCCATTCGAAGTCGGCCCAGGTCAGTGGAACCATTTCGTGCCCGTCGCTCTCCAGCGCACGGGCCGCAGCCTCCACTGTTGCGAGCCGAACGCCCTCAGTCGGATAGACTGAGCCGGTATCGACAAGCAGCCCAATCCGCAAACGGCCGTTATCGCTATCAACAGGGGAGGGGTCAGGAAAAGGTCCTCGGGAATTGCCGCTCAGCCTGTCGAAAATCAGCGCGGTATCCCGCACCGAGCGGCAGACCGCGAGTTCGCTGGCGATACCGGCGAGATGGTTGCCGAAGGATGGCCCGCCCGGGATCGCGCCGCGCGTCGGTTTCATTCCGACAAGGCCACAGCAGGCGGCCGGCACACGGATCGAGCCGCCGGCATCGGTGGCATGCGCAATCGCGACGATCCCGGCGGCAACCGCTGCCGCCGCACCGCCGGAGGAGCCGCCCGCGGTTCGTGTCGGATCGAGGGGGTTGCGACAGACGGGCCCGATCGCCGGTTCGCTGGCGAGCGACAGGCCAAATTCCGGGCTCGTCGTCAGGCCGAACAGGCAGAAACCGGCGTCGCGGAAACGGGAGGCGAGATCGGAATCCGCTTCGCCGCCCTTTCTCTCAAACAGCCGGGAGCCGGCCGTCACCGGCAGCCCGGCGAATGGGCCGCCAAGATCCTTTGCCAAGGTCGGTACACCGGCGAAAGGCCGTACGGCAAAGCGACTGGGCGCGCTCCGCCGCTCCCGGTCGCGGTCCTCTGCCGAGACGAGGCCCATGGCGGCATCGAGATAGGCGATGGCGCCGAGCGGCTCCTGCCGCGCAGCCGCCTCAAGGGAAGCTTGCATCGCCTCCGCTGCGCTCAGGCTACCGCGCCTGATCGCTGCCGCCAGGTCTGTTGCATCGCCTTGCATGAGCCGAATTACTTCGGCTCGTCCATCATCTTCGGAACTTCGAAGGTGCCGGCCTTGATCTCCGCCCGTTTGGCTTCCATCGCAGCCTCGGCCTCGGCGGGCGCGACACCCTTCACGAAGACGATATCGCTGCCGCCTTCCTTCATCAGGCCGTAGGACGTGTAGTTCCGTCCGACCGGTTTTCCGGCAGCGACATCGGCGATCGCAGCGTCCAAGATCGGGCGGAAATACCACATGGCGTTGGCAAACACCGTATCCGGATAACGCGGCGTATAGTCGATCAGCGAGCCGACCGACTTGATGCCGCGTTCCTTGGCGGCATCGGCTGTGCCGATACGCTCGCCAAATAGAATGTCGGCGCCGGCGTCGATCTGGGCAAGACCGGCTTCGCGGGCCTTCGGCGGATCGAAGAAGGTGCCGATGAAGGAGACGAGGTGTTTTGCGTCCGGGTTGACCGCCTTGACGCCCGCCGCGAACGCATTGATCAGCATGTTGACCTCGGGGATCGGAATGGCGCCGACCGACCCGACGACATTCGACTTGGTCATCTTGCCCGCCAGCATGCCAGCGAGATAGGCGCCGTCATGGTTCCAGGTGCCAAAGACGCCGAAATTGTCGCCGGCCTGCTCGCCGCTCGAACCCAGCACGAAAGCGGTGTCGGGATAGTCGGTCGCGACCTGCCGGGCCTCTTTCTCCACCGCATAGGCCTCGCCGATGATCAGCTTGTTGCCCTGTTCGGCATATTCGCGCATTGCGCGCGGATAGTCGGTGCCGGAGACTCCTTCGGAGAAGACATATTCGATCACGCCTTCCTTGGCCGCGTCCTGCAGGGCCTTGTGCAGACAGGAGTTCCAGGCATTTTCGACCGGCGACGCATGAATGCCGGCAACCTTCAGCGGCGCAGCCGCCCTTGCCAGCGGGGCAAAGCCGCTGACCCCAAGCGCAATGCCGGACGCGATCACTGCCCGGCGTGAAATCAGCATATCTTTGGTCATTGAATGTTCCCCTTTTTTACCATTTGGTTCAAAAATCATAGTAGCGCCCAAAAATGTGTCAAGCAGCAAATAGGCTTAAAAATCAGGCTGTTCGACCCACACTCGCCGCCGGCTCGTCGAGGCGCGGAGACTATGGGCTGGATTTACAAGGTGTTATGTCTTGGCGCGGCGACGTCGGCAGGATATGCAAGGATCATTGGGGTTGGGGGACATAAAATGGGGGAAGAAGAGGGCGCCTCGCGGCGACCGATCGCGAGCCGGTCGTCGTCCTGGGCTATCGGCCTCAGCGCATGGCTGGCGCGCAGCGGCGCGACACCGAACGGCATTTCGCTTTTATCGGTCGTATTCGCGGGTATAGGCGCAGCACTCATCGTTTTCACAACACATCCGATTGCCATGGTTTGTGCCGCTATCTCGGTGCAACTGCGGCTCGTCTGCAATCTGCTGGACGGAATGGTCGCGATCGAAGGCGGCAAGAAAACCAAGAGCGGGCCGCTCTACAATGAATTCCCCGACCGGGTCGCCGACAGCCTGTTTCTCGTCGCGGCCGGCTATGCCTGCGGCTTTGGCTGGCTCGGCTGGCTGGCTGCGCTGCTCGCCGCACTCACCGCCTATATCAGGGTGTTCGGAGGATCGGTGGGCCTGCAGCAGGATTTCAGCGGCATCATGGCCAAGCAGCGGCGTATGGCGGTACTGACGGCGGGCCTCCTCGCCCAGAGCGTCGAGACGCTGATATCAGGCAGCCACTGGTCGCTAATCCTGGCATCCGCGGTCATCGCCGCCGGCAGCCTTGTCACCTGCATCACACGCACGATAACGCTTGCCCGTTCCCTGGAGAGACTATGATCGCGCTCGTCCGTCGGCTTCTCGTGCTGTTCGTCCGTATCCTGGTCGGCGCCCGAAGCGAGTGGCGCGGCTGTGCGCCCGATCCCAGCCGCCGCATCTATTTCGCCAATCACAACAGCCATATCGATACCGTCGCCGTCATGGCGGCCCTGCCATATCAGGTGCGCCGGATGACCCATCCGGTTGCGGCGCGCGATTATTGGGGAACGACCGCCTTTCGCCGTTTCATCGCGGAGAAAGGCCTGCGTGCCGTCCTGATAGACCGCAAGCCTCCGCCGGACAGCGATCCGCTGGCTCCGGTAGAGCGTCTGCTCGAGGAGGGACATTCGATCCTGATTTTTCCTGAGGGAACGAGAAGCACCACCGATGAGATCGCCCCGTTCCGCAGCGGCATCTATCGCCTCGCCTGCCGTTTTCCGGATGTCGATCTCGTGCCGATCCATCTCGACAACCTCCGGCGCATCCTGCCGAAGGGAAGCATGCTGATCGTCCCGATCACCTGCACGGCGCGCTTCGGCAAGCCGCTCCGCGTCGAACCAGGCGAGGAAAAGACCGAATTCCTGGCCCGTGCCCGTGCCGCGGTCATTGAGCTCGCAGATGGGGGGCATGCCGCATGACCAGCCTGTTCTCCATCGTGCTGGCCGCCATCCTCGGTCTGCTTGCCGTCGCCTCGGCCATCGGTTTTATCCTTCAGCGGCGCGCGACCGAACCCGGTTCAGTCGCCACCGTCCAAAACCTCAACGCCCGCATCCGCTCCTGGTGGATCATGGTCGCGGTGTTCGGCGGCGCGATCCTGCTCGGCGACACGGCGACGGTCATCCTGTTCGCATTCCTGTCCTTTATGGCGCTTCGCGAATTCTGGACGCTAACACCATCGCGGCGCGGCGATCACCTGGCGCTGTTCCTGTCCTTCTTCGTAGTGCTGCCGCTGCATTATGTGCTGCTCGGAACGGAGTGGTACGGCCTGTTTGCGATCTTCATCCCGGTCTATGCCTTCCTGATCCTGCCGGCGGTGGCGACCTTGACGGGTGACGTCAACGAATTCCTTGCCCGCAGCGCCAGGGTGCAATGGGGATTGATGCTGACGGTCTATTCGATCAGCCACGCTCCCGCCCTGCTCATGCTGGAGACCGGCACGCCGTCGGCACTTCTCCTCGTCTATCTGGTCGTGGTCGTGCAACTCAGCGACGTCTTCCAGTATGTCTGGGGCAAGCTCCTTGGAAAGCACCGTTTCTCGCCGAATATCAGCCCGTCGAAGACGATCGAAGGGCTGGTCGGAGGCGGCGCCTCGGCCATCCTCGTCGGAACACTGCTTTATCGGCTGACGCCGTTTTCGCCGCTGCAGGCCGCGGCCGTCAGCACGGTCATCGTCGTCGCGGGCTTCTTCGGCGGCTTCGTGCTCTCGGCCATCAAGCGCGATCTCAATGCCAAGGATTGGGGCTATGTGATCGAAGGCCATGGCGGCGTGCTCGACCGCCTGGACTCCATCACCTTCGCCGCGCCGCTGTTCTTCCACATCGTCCGCTATTGGTTCACCACGTAGAAGCTGGTTGTGGTTAAAACCGGTCGATCTCCTCGAGGCTCTCGAACAGTCGGCGCTGAACATCCTGCTCCTGCTTGCCGATGGCGGTCATCAGCTTGCCCATCGTTCCCCGCAGGCCGTGCAATTCGTCCACCAGCTCCATGACGATATCGACGCCGGCTTCATTGACACCCATGTTTCCCATGAGGTCGAGGATTAGCCGGGCGCGGGCGACGTCGGCGTCGCGAAATTGCCTTTTGCCGCCTGATGTCTCCGGGATCAGCCAACCCTGTTCGATCCAGAAGTCGAGCTGGACGATGTCGATTTTCAAGTAAAGACGGAATTCGAGATCATCCATGATCAAGCCTCCATGTTCTTTCTCGGATCGTAGGAGTTTGCCGTCGCCCATTCCTTCATTAAGGCCGTCAACCGCTCATCCGAGGCGTCGGGCAGCACGATCTTCAGCGAGATGTAGACGTCGCCGTGTCCGCCGCCGCGTTTTGAAACACCTTTGCTCTTGAGACGCAGGACCTTGCCCGTGTTCGAATGAGGCGGCAGTGTCAGATTGACCGGTCCCGACGGCGTCGGCACGCGAACCTTGCCACCAAGCACTGCCTCACTGAGGGAGATCGGCAGTTCCAGGCGGATATCGTCGCCGTCACGCGTAAAGAAGCGGTGCGGGCGCACACGGATTTCGATCAGGGCATCGCCCACCGGCCCACCGCCGACGCCCGGCTCGCCCTTGCCGCGCAGCCGCAAGGTCTGCCCGTCGCGCGTCCCCGGCGGGATCTGTACGTCGAGCGCCGGACCATTCGGCATCTTGACCTCCGTCCTCGTGCCGTTGACGGCCTCGAGAAAGTCGACCTCCATGGAAAATTGCCGGTCACGGCCACGACCACGGGCCTGGCCGCCGCCGGCACGACGTGAAAAGAAGCTGGCGAAGATATCGTCGGCGTCGCTGAAATCGGCAAAGCCGGCACTGTTGTGGTAGGGATCGCCAGGCCCGCTCTTCGACGCGTAGTCGCGGTAATAATTGCGCTGCGCCCGCTCGGCGCCGGTTATATCGATCTCGCCGCGGTCGAAGCGTCCGCGTTTTTCCTCATCGCTCAATATCTCGTAGGCCGTTGAAATTTGCTTGAACCGTTCCTCAGCTTTTTTATCGCCGGGGTTAAGGTCGGGGTGAAGTTTCTTGGCGAGCTTGCGGAACGCGCTTTGAATATCCTTTTGCGTTGCATCGCGTTTCACGCCCAGAAGCTCGTAGGGATCCTGGCTCATACATGTCTCCGGTCGGGCAGCGAATACTGCTGGTTGGTTTGGCAATGATATAGGTTGTCGAGCCGCCGCCGGGGAGGGGGAGGTCGGCCGCTATGATCGATGTCAATCCGACAAAGAGCCCGCTGTCACGCAAGCCAGAGCTTACTTAGAACAACGCCGCGTCTGCCGTTGGGGACGCCGAGCCTTCCTGCGCGTGATCGGGGCGCCGATCGATAAGAACCGAGCACCCGGCATGGCGCACGACCTTGTCGACGATCGAAGAGAAGACGTAGTCGGTGATATCGGTCACATGGGATGAAACCAGGATAAGGTCGGCCGATTTCTCCCTTGCCCTGGAGACGAGCAGGGAGGCGGCAACGCCGATACGAACCTCGATCATCGCCGGAATTCCCAGCTCCTTGCAGAGCGATGCCAGTTTCTTTTCGGCGTCGACGATGGCGGTCGTTTCGAATTCCTCGGGAAGCTCCGTCAGATGACGGCGGGGGATATTCTCGATGACGTGCATGACGACGATGCTTCCGCCTTCGTCCACCAGCGCAGCAGCCCGGCGCAGAAGGCGGCTGGCCGTTTCGCGGGGACCCATGCCGATGCCGCAGATGATCGTCCGATACATTTGAAATCCATATCCTCGAATGCGAATGATAGCACCGATCATACCGGTGTCGACCGTCCCGGCATTGACGAATATCAAGAAAAAGTGCCGCAGCAGCAGCGCGCACGAAGCTGCCAGCACTTCGGAACTGACCTCCGGCTGAATCGTCGCAGTTGACGATATGGCCATCGACAACAGTTCTAACCCGATGGCGTCATCGATTGAGGTTCACATGCCGAATTTTGCGATAATCGGATCGGGTGCGATGGGAAGTGCCGTCGCCAGACGGCTGATCGACCATGGCGCTACGGTGCTGACCTATCTCGAGGGCAGGAGCGAGCAGACGATTGCGCGGGCAAAGGCAGCCGGCATGGTGCCGGTCGGCCGCCAGGAGCTGACGAAGGCCGAGCTGACCCTGTCGATCGTTCCGCCGGCTGAGGCGATCAAGGTCGCCGACCTCGTCGCGGACATATCGTCGGGGATGCCGGCGCCGCCGCCCTTCATCGACCTCAACGCGATTGCGCCGAAAACGATGCAGGCGCTGGCGGCACGCTTCGAAGGCAGCAGCGTCGAGGTGCTTGACGGTGCGATCATCGGCGGGCCGCCGGTCCCCGGCAAAACAGGTCCGACCATCTATATCAGCGGCGATACCGCTGCGCGAAGCCGGCTGCTCGAGGATTGCGGCCTCAGGATCCGCCGGCTCGACGGACCGCTCGGCGCCGCCTCGGCCCTGAAGATGTGTTATGCCGGCATCAACAAGGGATTTGTCGGCCTTGGCACCGCCATGCTGCTTGCCGCATCGCGTTCCGGTGCGGCAGAAAGCCTGAAAGCCGAGCTCTCCGAAAGCCTTCCCGACATCGATCGCAAGCTGTCGGGATCCATACCCGACATGTATCCGAAAGCCTATCGGTGGGTTGCCGAAATGCACGAGATTGCCGATTTCCTCGGCGAGAACGATCCGGCCGCGACCATCTTCCGCGGCATGGCGGACGTCTTTGCCAGGATGGCTTCCGACGTGGAGGGGAGCCGCGTGCTCGTCGGGCAGTTGGACGAGATCATGGCGCGCCCCGACATCGGCAGCTGACCGCAATAGTCAAGCAATCCCCGCAATAGCCTTACAGGTGTTTGGCTACGTCCATTCTTTGATGAAGGATGCGCACGATGATGATCTGGCCCGCATCATTGCTTCTGAAATACAGAAAATGAGAGCCAACAGGGACCTTTCTGTACCCTTTCCGAATATCCAAGGGGCGGCTCATCCGTCTTCCCTCCGCCAGTTCGTGGCAGGCGTCTCTTATGTCCTGGATGTAACGTTCTGCCTGATCGACATTCCAACTCGTCGCCGTGTAATCCCAAATCTTGTCAATATCGGTTTGCGCAGCAGGAGAGAATATGATGCCTGTCATTTCGCCTCGAACGCCGCGCGTTTGCGAGCGTTGAACGCATCGAAATCAAAGGGCGTGGCAGGGCCGGATTCCTCGCCTTCAATCAAGGCGTCCTGTAATGCCTTCACTTTGGCTTCGTGTTCTTCAAGTAGGCGAAGGCCGGCCCGAACAACGTCAGTTGCTGAACCATAGCGGCCAGCCTGAACTTGCGTATCGATGAAGCTGGTGAAATGCTCGCCGAGCGATATGGACGTATTTCTGGCCATGCTGAATCTCCTTTAAGCCAATATACCAATTTTTGGTACATAACAAAACCCAGTCTTCACAGCGTGAATCTGATCCCTGGCCAACTCTGACGATTGCGTGAAACCGCGCCGACACCTGTGACAAAACCTCGTCGCCTCTGCTATGTCAGGAAAAATGCGGTGGCCAAACCCATTGGCATCGCGATCCTATCTGACCAATGCCAGGAGTTTGAAAGATGAGCGGTTCTCCCGATTATACACCCCCGAAGGTCTGGACCTGGAACAAGGCGAATGGCGGCCAGTTCGCCAGCATCAATCGCCCGATCGCCGGACCGACGCATGACAAGGAGCTTCCGATCGGCCACCATCCGTTGCAGCTCTATTCGCTCGGAACGCCGAACGGCCAGAAGGTCACCATCATGCTCGAGGAACTGCTGGCCCTTGGCCATGAAGGTGCGGAGTATGACGCCTGGCTGATCAGGATCGGCGATGGCGACCAGTTCGGAAGCGGCTTCGTCGCCGTCAATCCCAATTCCAAGATCCCGGCGCTGATGGACCGCAGCGGTCCGAAGCCGATCCGTGTCTTCGAATCCGGTGCGATCCTCACCTATCTCGCCGAAAAATTCGGCGCTTTCCTGCCGACCGAGCCGAGCGCGCGGGCCGAATGCCTGTCCTGGCTGTTCTGGCAGATGGGAAGCGCGCCCTATCTCGGCGGCGGATTCGGCCATTTCTACGCCTATGCGCCGACGAAGATCGAATATGCGATCGACCGCTTCGCCATGGAAGTGAAGCGTCAGCTCGACGTGCTCGATCGTCGCCTTGCCGAAAGCGAATATCTGGCAGGCAGCGAATATACGATCGCCGATATTGCCGTCTGGCCGTGGTATGGCGGGCTGGTGAAGGGCTGGACCTACGGGGCAGCCGAGTTTCTGCAGGTCGAGGACTATAAGAACGTGCTGCGCTGGGCCGACACCATCCACAGCAGGCCGGCCGTGCAACGCGGCCGGATGGTCAACCGCCTCTCCGGCGAGCCCTCGAGCCAGTTGCACGAGCGCCATGACGCCAGCGACTTCGACACCAGGACGCAGGACAAGCTCGCGGCCGCCGAGTAAGCAAGCGGCCCCAGCCACGTGTCGCAGCAACAAATGATGCTCCGCCGCCTTTACGGCGGCGGAGCATTTGCGAGCTGCGCGAACTCAGTTCTTGACCGTGTCTTCCAGGAAGAAGCGGCCGAGCGGGTTCTGATAGAAGTTCTCGATATTCTTGCGCGAGACGTTGATATAGGGGCTGTAATAAAGGTCGATCCAGTTGCCGTCGTCCTTGGCCATCTTCTGCAGATCGACATACATCTGTTCGCGCTTCTTCGGGTCGAGCTCGAGGCGCGCCTTGGCAACCAGATCCTTCACCGCCTCGTTCTTATAGTTGGTCAGATAGTTGTTGTTGGAATCGTGGCCGAGGACGAAGGTGGTCTTCTGGTCCGGATCGAGAATGTCATTCGTCCAGTAGTTGACCGAGATGTCGTAGTCACCGGCAACGAGCATGTCCCATTCCTGGCTAGGGTCGACCTTCTGCAGATTGGCAGTGATGCCGGCCTTCTGCAACTGCTGCTGAACCAGCACGGCCGTCTGTTCATCGACTTCGTCGCCGGCGCGGATTAGGTAGTTGAGCGTCAGGTCCGAGGCGCCGGCGGCCGCCAGCAGCTCCTTTGCCTTTTCGGGATCATAAGGCCGCTGCAAATTGTCGGCATAATAATAGAGCGCGCCCTTCGGAACGTAGGAGTTGGCGACCGTGCCCTGGCCGAAGGTGACGGTATCGACGATCGCCTTCTTGTCGATCGCCATATCAAGCGCCTGACGGACTTCCTTCTTGCCGAGCGCGCCATGCGCATGGTTGATCAGCAGATGGTCCTCACGGGTCGAAGCGTCGATACCGACGTTGAGATTCGGGTCCTTCTTCAGCTCCTCGACGCGGGAGAAGGGCACGAAGATCGCCGTATCCAGCTCGCCGGCCTGAACGTTCAGCATGCGGGTATTGTCGTCAGGCACCGAGATCCACTCGACGCCGTCGAGCTTGACGCGGTCGGCTTGCCAGAAATTCGGGTTCTTCTTCAGGATGACGCGGTCACCGCGCCGCCATTCCTCGACCACGAAGGCACCGGATGCGATCGGCTTTTCGCCATAGGCATCGGCGCCTAGCGATTCCATGCCCTTCTTGGAGATGACCGAAGCATTCGGCAGCGCCAGCGTCGAAAGGAACGGCGCGGACTGGTTCTTGAGCTTGATCGTCAGCGTGCGCGCGTCGGTCGCCACGGCCGTGTCGATCACCTTGTAGGAATCGCTCCAGAGCGAGGCGGCGTCATCGCGGATGCGCAGCAGGCTGTAGGCCGCGTCTTCCGCCGTCAGCGGCGAACCGTCGGAGAATTTTGCGTCGCGGATCTTGAACGTGTAGGTCAGCCCGTCATCCGAGACCGTCCAGCTTTCGGCAAGGCCCGGCTCCAGTTTCGTGCCTGTCTTGTCGACGCGGATCAGCACGTCGTAGACGTTGGAGAACACCCAGTTGTCGATGTTCTGCGCGGTCTTGATCGGATCAAATGTCGTCGAATCCTCGCGGCGGCCGATGGTGAGTACACCAGCGGCCTCGGCATAGCTTGCGCTGAGCGTCAGACCGGCGAGCAAGGCTGCAAGCCCGATTGATTTCCACCTGTTTGTCATGAGTTCGTTCCCTTCGTTGTTATGGCATGCGTTTGATTGATTGAATCGGCATCGAATGCGGATCGTCCTTGCCGCCGGCGCCTTGCAGCAGCCGCTTGTCAGGATCGATGTCGGGAATGGCGGCGATCAGCGCCGCGGTATAGGGATGCTTCGGCCGCGCGAAAACCTCTTCGGAGCGGCCTTCCTCGACGATCTCGCCGCGATACATCACGACGACGCGTTCGCAGAGATTGCGGACGATTGCGAGATCATGGGCGATGAAGAGCAGCGTGAGGTTCATCTTCGCCGTGAGCTCGCGGAAGAGCCCGATGATCTGCGCCTGGATGGTGACGTCGAGGGCCGCCACGCATTCGTCGGCGATGATCAGCTTCGGATCGACGGCGAGCGCACGGGCGATCCCGGCGCGCTGGCACTGGCCGCCGCTCATGCTCCGCGGTTTGCGGCCGGCGAATTCGCGTTCGAGGCCGACGAGATCGAGCAGTTCGCCGATTCGAACAGGGATATCGCCCTTGGCGACCTTGCCCTGCACCTTCAGCACCTCGGCCAGCATCTGTCCGATCGTCAGTCTCGGATTGAGCGCATTGTATGGGTCCTGGAAGACCATCGCCGTCTCGCGCCTGAGCTTTGCCAGGCCGGCACTTTTCTGCAGCGCCAGATCGACGCCGTCGAAGGTGACGTGGCCTGAGGAAAGCGGGGTGAGGCCGAGCACGGCGCGGGCAAGCGTGCTCTTGCCGCTGCCGGATTCGCCGACGATGCCGACCGTCTCGCCCGGCATGATCTGCAGGCTGACACCGGCAACGGCGCTGACCGTCTTGGCACCGCCCCTGAGCAGGGCGCCGCCGGCTCTGAAACGCACGTGGAGATCGTCGATTTCGAGCAATGGCCTCGCCGGTTGGCTGGCCGCCGCAAGCTCGAGCAGCGGCGCGGACATCTCGCCTGGGATGGAAGGGTGGCTGTTGATCAGATTGATCGTATAGGGATGCTGCGGCCGCGCCAGGATCGTCCGCTTCGGCCCCTCTTCGAGCAGTTTGCCGCCGCGCAGCACGGCAATACGGTCGCCAGTCTGGGCAACGATACCGAGATCGTGGGTGATCAGAATGATCGACAGGCCACGCCGATCACGAATGTCAATCAACAGCCGCAGGATCTGCGCCTGGATAGTCACATCGAGCGCCGTCGTCGGCTCGTCGGCGATCAGGATCTTCGGATTGCAGGACAGCGCCACGCCGATCATCGCCCGCTGCCGCATGCCGCCGGAAAATTCATGCGGATAGCTGTCGTACTGGCGTTTTGGATCGGGGAAGCCGACCTGCGCCAGGATTTCCGTCGCCGCGGTGCGGGCCTCGCGGGCGCCGAGGCCCTGATGATAGCGGATGCCCTCGGCGATCTGATCGCCGATCCGCATGACAGGGTCAAGATGGCTGGTCGGGTTCTGGAAGATCATGCCGATCTCGCCGCCTCGCACTTTCAGCATCTCGCCATCATCGATCCGCATGAGGTCACGCCCTTCGAGCAGCACGCTACCGCTTTCGATCTTCAGCAGCGAGGAGGGCAGCAGGCGCACCAGGGAACGGCAGAACAGGCTCTTGCCCGAGCCGCTCTCGCCGACAAGACCGAGGATCTCGCCCCTGCCGAGGTCGAGCGAGACCGCATCGAGCAGCATGCGCGGGCCGGAATCGACATGCGCCCTGACGGTGAGATCACGGACGGACAACACGGAGCCGCTCATTCGTGCACCCCCAGCAGTTCGCCGAGCGCGTCGCCCAGCATGCTGAAACCGAAGGCGAGGCAAACGATGGAGAGGCCGGGAAACAAAGTGATCCACCATGCCGTGGTGATAAAACTCTGTCCTTCCGCGACCATGACGCCCCATTCGGCGATCGGTGGCTGGACGCCGAGGCCGAGATAGCTGACGGCGGCGCCGCTGAGCAGCACCAGCGTCGCATCGGACATCGAAAAGACGATCGAGCCGGCGATCGCGTTCGGCAGCAGGTGGCGGAACATGATGCGCGGGCGGCTGAAGCCGAGGCTGACGGCGGCAACGGCGTAGTCGCTGCCTTTCAGCACCAGCATCTGCGCCCGGATCAACCGCGCATAGGAAACCCAGCCGACCAGCGCCATGGCGATGTAGAAGCTGCCGAGGCCCGGGCCGAGGATCGCGATGATCGACAGCATCAGCACCAGGAAGGGGAAGGCGAGGATGATATCGACAAGACGCATGAACAGCGCATCGACGATCCCGCCGAAAAAGCCGGCGATCGTTCCGACCGTCGTTCCGATCACGAAGGGGAAGATGACGCCGATCAGCGCCATCTGCAGGTCGAGGCGAGCGCCCCAGATGACGCGGGAGAGGATATCGCGGCCGAAATTGTCGGTGCCGAAGGGATGTAACAGCGAAGGCGCCTGCAGGCGCACCTCGGCATTCTGCATGATCGGGTCGTAAGGCGCGACGATGGGCGCACCGATCGCCAGCAGGACGAAGAACAGCAGCAGGCCGGCACTGAACACAAGCATCGGCCGCCGGCCGAAGAACCGGCGCCAGCCGGGGGAGGCGGGGGTGATCGCCTCGATGCTCATAGCTTCACTCTCGGATCGACGGCGACGGTGACGATGTCGGCGATGAAGTTGATGAGCACGGTGGCGCAGGCAAAGACCATGGCGACGCCCTGCACCACCATATAGTCACGCGAGAAGATCGCCCTGACGAGCAGTTGTCCCATGCCGGGCAGCGCAAAGACGCTCTCGACCACCACCGTGCCGCCGATCAGCCAGCCGATGTTGACAGCAAGCAAATTGATCGTCGGCACCAGCGAATTCGGCAGGACATGCCGCCAGAAGACGATCCTCTCCGGCATGCCGCGGGCACGCGCCGCCGTCGCGACATCCGATTTCAGTTGCTCGATCATCGCTGCCCGCAGGCTGCGCGTCAGCACGGTCGAGAGCGACAGCGCGACCGTCAGGCTCGGCAGCACGAGATGCGACAGCTTTTCGCCGATCGTCGCACCATAGCCCGAAACCGGCAGCACACCGAGTTCAACGCTGAAGAGGATGATCAGCATCAACCCCAGCCAGAAGGGAGGAAAACCGATGCCGAAGGTCGAGACGATGCGCACCGCATGATCCGGCGCCCGGCCGGCATTGCGCGCGGCGATCGCCGCCATTGGCACCGCGATCAGGACCGAAAACACGACGCTGGAGACGACGAGCGCAAGCGTCGGCTCGATACGGGTGACGATCAGCTTCAGCACGTCGATCTTGTAGAGGATCGACTTGCCCATCTCGCCATTGGCGAGGTTCTTGAGGAAATAGACATATTGCAGCCACATCGGCTGATCGAGCCCGTACTGGGCGCGGATGCTGGCCAGTGCTGCCGGCGTCGCGCGCGTGCCGAGAATATTGCGCGCCGGATCGCCAGGGATCAGCCGGACCAGAATGAAAGTGATGACGCTGATGCCGAAGATCACGGGCAGGAACTGCAGCGGTCGCGTCAGAACGAATTTATAGCGATGCATGACGGCGATCGCCCCTTTGTCTTCGTCGGGTTCGGTCGGCTACCTGTTGCATCAGCCTGCCTCGTGCCGGGCCAGAAAATCGAGAAGCGCCGGATAATAATCCTGCGGGTTCTCATAGAACGGCATGTGGCTGGCATTGGCAAATACCTTCAGCTCGGCATTCGGCAGCGCAAGCTTCATCCTGAGCGCACAGGCCGGCGTCAGCTCGTCATGCTCTCCCGTCGTGATGAGCACCGGCAGCGTCAGCCGCGGCAGGGCGGAGATGCGGTTCCAGTCCTTGAGGTTGCCGATATAGAGAAACTCGTTCGGCCCCTGCATCGTCTCGTAGGGCGCCATGTTCCAATCGTCGAGCGAGCGGCGCACCGGCGCCGGCCATTCCGGCAGTCGGCAGACATGGCGGTAGTTGAGGATCGTGATGGCGGCGAGATATTCCGGATGATTGTAGGTACCCTGCGCCTCGTGCTTCTGCATCATTGAGACGGTTTCCGGACCGAGCGCTGCGCGCAGCCGTTCCAGTTCCGAGATCAGATGCGGCATGTCGGCGACGGTATCCTCGAGGATCAGCGTCTTGAGGTTCTCGGGATAGGTCAGCGCATATTCGATCGCCAGCCAGCCGCCCCAGGAATGGCCGAGCATGTGGACCTTGCCGAGCCCCAACGCCTTGCGCACCGTCTCCGTCTCCTCGACATAACGGCCGATCGTCCAGAGCGTGAGATCGTCCGGCCGGTCGGAGGCGCCGGTGCCGAGCTGATCGAAGGCGACGACGCGATATCCCTTGTCGATAAGACAGGAATGCGCCTCGCGCAGGTAATCGCAGGGCAGACCGGGCCCGCCGTTCAAGCAGAAAACCGTCTCGATGCCGGCCCCGAAGCTATAGGCAACGACGCGATAGCCATCGACATCGATCTCGAATCGCTCGTCCGGCCGTATTTCACGCCACATTGATCGCTCCGGCAGAAGATTTCGCTTGCTCAATATTTGGGCATGGCTAAATTTTTACCTCAAATCCCATTCTGTGCCAGCTATAAGAAGTGATAGGGTGGGCGCCATGCCGAACCTGGGAGCAGCCCATGCTTGACGACCCCATTCGTGACGACCCCATTCTTGACGAGATCGGAACGATCAGACGGCAGTTTACAGTACATGAAACGCTGGACGGCCGGATCGACCAAGCCTTCGAGGCGATGAAGCAGATCGGCTTCGAGGCGCTGATCTACGACTATACGCCGGTGCCTTACGATCTCGACGGCGCGATCATGATACCATCGCTGCTGAAGCTGCGGAATATTTCCGACGACATGCACGATTACTGGTTCAATCGCGGCTATTTCCGTATCGATCCGGTGCAGCAGGTGGCACTGCGCACTTCCGCACCCTTCTTCTGGAACTACGACCCGGACGCCGACACGCTGATCAACCGTTTCATGACCGACGACACGGCGCCGGTGACGCGCTATTTGAGCGAACGCGATATGTCGACCGGCGTCACCGTTCCGGTTCATATGCCACGCGGCGACTATGCCACCGTCACCGGCATCCGCTTCGGCCGGAACAAAGAATTCGAACGGCACGCACTGCGCTATATCGCCGACTTCAACCTGCTTGCCCATGTTTTCCATGAGACCGCCTATTCGCTGTTCGACACACGGGCGAAGAGCGTCGGCACGATCCGTCTGACCGAACGGGAACGTGAATGCCTGCGCCATTCGGCGGAAGGCTACTCCGCCAAGGAAATTTCCCGCATCATAGACCGTTCCGTACCAACCGTCGTGATGCATCTGAACGCCGCGACAAAGAAACTCGGCGCCCGCAACCGAACCCAGGCCGTGGTGCGCGCCACCCACTACCGCCTGCTCGAAGACCGGCCGACCCATAATTGGCCACCCTATAACTTGTGATAGCTGCCTTGGCCGCCGCCGCCGCGTTATGATTTTTTTCATGACGCCGAGAGATGGAGACGCCCGTGGGCGAAGTCACGACCAACGAAGCCTATTTGCCCTTTCGCGATTATCGCACCTGGTATCGAGTCACCGGCTCGCTGGAGAGCGGCAAGCTGCCCCTCGTCGTCGCCCATGGTGGGCCTGGCTGCACCCATGATTATGTCGATTCCTTCAAAGATATCGCCGCCCTCGACGGCCGTCCGGTCATTCATTACGACCAGCTCGGCAATGGCAATTCCACCCGACTTCCGGAAATGGGCCCGGATTTCTGGACGGTCGGCCTATTCCTTGAGGAGCTGGACGCACTGCTTTCCCATCTCGGCATCCAGGACCGTTACGCCTTTCTTGGCCAGTCCTGGGGCGGCATGCTCGGCGCCGAACACGCGGTGCGCCGGCCGCAAGGGCTGAAGGCGCTTGTGATAGCCAACTCGCCGGCCAACATGCATACCTGGGTTTCGGAGGCGAACCGGCTGAGGCAGGAACTGCCGAAGGAGGTACAGGACACGCTGCTGAAGCATGAGCTGGCGGGAAGCCTCACCGATCCGGAATATATCGCCGCCTCGCGCGTCTTCTATGACCGCCATGTCTGTCGCGTGGTGCCGTGGCCGCCTGAAGTGGCGCGGACCTTTGCCATCATGGACGAGGACAACACCGTCTACCGCAACATGAACGGCCCGACCGAATTTCACGTCATCGGCACGATGAAGGACTGGACGATCGAGAACAGGCTCGACCGCATCGAAGCCCCGACGCTGCTGATCTCGGGAAAATACGACGAGGCGACGCCCCTGGTGGTAAGGCCCTATCTCGAACGCGTTCCCGGCTGCGAATGGGTGCTCTTCGAAAATTCCAGCCATATGCCGCATGTCGAGGAAAAGCAGCTTTGCCTGGCGACCGTTTCCGGTTTCCTGTCCCGGCACGATTGAGGAAGCGGTCGTCTATCGGCGAACCAGCCATTTTTTGGCGACACGGCAGGCCATCGTATAGGCCGGATCGAAGACGTTGCCGACATCGTAACGCACCACCTGGCCCAGCAGATGGCTGGCCGCCGTCCTGTCCAGGCCATAATCCGCCGCCAGCCAGTTCAACATTTCGCTGGTGGCGTGCTGGAGCGCCTGATCGAGGGGGCGGGCGTTGCCGATGGTGAAGATGTCTTCGGCCGTTTCTCCGCGCGGCCAGACCAGTCCGGCCTTCTTTTCCACCGTCAGCCGCACCGTGACCTCGAACGTCGTCTCGACGCCGGTTCCGACGATCTCGCCATCCCCTTGCACGGCATGGCAATCGCCCAGAAAGAATAGGGCGCCGGGGGCCGCTACAGGCAAGCGGACCGTGGTGCCGGGGCCGAACAGCCGATAATCCATGTTGCCGCCATATTCGCCGCTGGTCGCAGTCGATATCGCCTGGCCGAGGCTGGGCGCCACGCCGAAACAGCCGATCATCGGGTCGAGAGGCAGAACGAAATCTTCAAGACCTGCAACCGGTTCGGAAAGCCGGACTGTCAGGGCTTCGCGGTCGATCGCCCAGATGGCGATATCGCGCGGCGGCAGGTCGCGAACCGCGTCGGGATCGACCACATTGGCGGCGACGACGCTGCGGGTAAAACCCGTGTCCCTGGTCGGGATCATGCTGATGATCTCGACCTTCAGCGCATCCCCGGGCTCAGCCCCTTCCACGAAGATCGGGCCGTTCATGGGATTGGGGCCGGATGCCCGCTTGATGCCGTCCTTGCCATGCCCGGCGGCATCGAGCGTTTCGGTGACCACGGTATCGCCGTCGGCGATGTGCAGGGCCGGTGGAAGAGAGCCGATGACATTGTGAAAGCTCGTCGGAATGAAGCGGTGAGTGGTCATGAAATACAGCTCTCGCTCGTTTCGATGGTCATGAGCCTGCAGTTGAAGTGCCCGGCCGAGAGAGTTGCAGACTAGATCAGAGATTGCCTGCAATGCCAATATCCGCGCGGCACCACGCGAAACCGGCAGCCGATGGCGCGGTGCCGAAAGGGTGGCACGAGGGGCGTCTTTGTGATCGCGGCAACCGCATAGGGGAGTACATCACCCATATCCACCCCGGTGGAGGCGACTCTTGCCGCAGCGCTCGAAGGGGTTTCGGCCACGTGTTTGCACAGGAAAGATCATTCAGGCAATCGCCGAAACGCGATACCATGATCACGACCTTGACCGCCTCGCCCACCTTCCTTTCAGACAGATAGGCAGATCATGACAAATGTCGAACAGATGCAGGAACAGCGACTTGAAGCGCTCCGACTGACGAAGTCGGGAACACCGAAGCTGCCATCCAATCCGTTTTTCGGCGTCGGTCCGATCACGGATGCGACCACCGACGAGGTGGATAGCCGCCTGCGGCGCATCGCTTTCGATAGATGGATCGAGAAGACCTATCGCAAGTTCGACGACAGGGGTAACGACATCGGCGGTTTCACCACCGCCGAAATTTCCCGCAGCATGCATCGCGGCTACCCTGCGGACAAAATTCTGACCGACATGATGCGGGCGATCCACCGCTATTTCCACTTCCCGAAGACGAACCGGATGGCTGTGGGACTCGGCGGCGGTCACAGCGGCTTTACTGTCTGCGTGCAGCACCTGATGAACGCCAACGACGCCTCGCAGCGCGTCTACGTCGATACGCCGCGCCCGGAAAGCGATCCGTCCCGCGCGGCAGGCTTCTTCCGTCAGTCCTGGGCCACGCAGCTGATCGAGATGCAGCGCTTCGCCGAAAAAGGCTGCGATAGCCGCATTCATTTTGCCGCCTCCGAGGGTGTGATCCCGACGGCCGCCGAGCTTTTCGCTCTTGGCGTGTCGATCTTCGTCGGCGTCGGCCACGAGACGACCGGCGCCAATGCCTATACCAGCCGCGAGATCCAAGAGCTGCTGAACTGGATCGATGGCGATCCGGCAAACCGTCATGCAGTGTTCGACGCGACGTCGATGCTGGGCGCCATGCCTTGGGAGCCCGAGCTGGTCGACGCCGTGATGGCGAAATGCTGTTTGTTCATGCCGTTCCAGAAGGCGATCGGCGGGGTGTCGGGGTATTTCGTCGCCTCCTTCACGCCGCATGCCCTGGCGCTCGTTGAGAAAAACCAGCAGGATCCGTCCTGGGCGATCCCGCGCCAGCTCAAGATCGCGCCGCCGATCGATGCCCGGCAGCCGCTTTCAGCCAAGCGATCCGTGGATGCCGGGCCGTTTTACGATGCAGCGGAAGACCGCATGCTCGGCGGCGTCATCAATACCTACAGCGCGCTTGCCTTTGCCGAAACCACCTTCGGCCTCCTGCAGTCCGAGGCGCGGGTCGGCTCGGTGGTCGAGCTCAACAAGCGGTCTGCGGCCAATCGGGCGGTGATCGACGGCTGGGTCGAGTCGCACCCGCTGTTTTCGCTCACCGTCATCGATGCCGAGCGGCGCGGCGCGGCGGTGACACTGTTAAAGGTAGAGGACGCCGGCATCACCGATCCTGCAATCCATGGCCGCATCATCGCGCGTTCGAAGCAACTACTCGGCTATGAGGGCTTTACCCATCCGAACGGCGCGTTCGAGCCCGGCCTCGACGCGGCGCGCTATGTCAACGCATTCCCGGGAACGCCCGGCGACTACCGCGCCTGGGTCGGCGGCATCCGCGAGCCGACCGATGTCGTCGCGCTGCTGGAGAACCTGCAATATGCCTATCTGCGCGCCAAGATCGTCGTGATCGAGGAGGAACTGGCAAAGCAGGGCGTCACGTTCGCGGCGCCTGCGAAGGCCGGCGCGATGGTCCGCAAGGACGATCCCGAACACGCCTATACGGTGCTGATCGCCGATCTGGTCGGCCTGCGCCTCGGCGCCGATGGGGAGCCCGACGACAGCGAGATCAGGACCTATGTCGGGGAAAGGGGCGGCGTCTTCCATGCCGGCCCGATCGGCGACAGGGCGGCGCTGGAAAAGGGCCGCATCCATTTCTTCTACCAGCCGAATCTCAGCACCGAGGCCGAAATCCTGCCGCAGACGGACAAGGGCCAGTATGACGCGCTGATCGCGGCGGCGACCTTCATCCCGAAGGCTTCCGTCTTCCCGTTCGGCGGCGTGCGCATCGGCGCGGGTACCGGCAACATGGGCTCGGCCTCCTGGGGCGGCGGCAACGGCGAGGGCGGCGAGGCGCCTTTGATGAACACGCCCGGCATGAACAGCCGGGCGACCGCTCAGATGGCGATGAAGGCAATCCTCAAGGTCGTTCCCGACCTGCCCGTCGACAGGCTGCACCAGATGGTCGCCAAAGGCGACTTTGATACCGGGCGCCAGCTCAAGAATTTCCCGACCGCCAAGCTGGAGGGCCGGAAAATCGCCATTCTCGGCTACGGCAATATCGGCCGCGAAGTCGCCAAGCTCGCCAAGGCTTTCGGCATGAAGGTGGCGGTCTACGCGCGCCAGCGTCACCAAGGCTGGATCGAGTCGGAAGGCTTCTATTACGCCGCAAGTCCGGTTGACGCGGCGACCGGCGCCGACGTGCTCTCCATCCATATCGGTCTCGGCCGGCTGGATGCTGCGACCGGCGTCTACTCCAACGCAGGGGTGGTCGACACGCAGGTTCTCGGTGCGATGAACGATGGTGCGGTGCTGGTCAACTACGACCGGGGCGAGGTCGTCGATGCGGCGGCGCTCGACCAGGCGCTGTCATCAGGAAAGATTGCCCATGCGGCAATCGACGCCGATCTCTTCAAGGATGCAGCGACCGGCAAGCTCAGCGGACCGATGGTTCCCTATCTGCCGCTCGAAGAGCGCCATAAGGGCAAGCTGGAACTGCTGCCGCATGCCGCCGCCGATACCGACCATCCTTCGCGGGTGACCGGCGCCAAGCAGGCGGTCGATCAGATCTTCGATGTCATCCGCTTCAAGTCGGTCACCAATCTGAAGGGTGATCTGCCGGAAGGATACGTCTCGGCAGGCGGCCGCACACCGGCCGGAATCGGCAGGGTGACGAAGCGGGTGGTCAGCGAGATCAGCGGCAATTCGGAACTGCTCGACGAATTGCGGCGGACCTCGGAAAAGGTCGCGGCGATCGTCGGCGCGCTGTCTGTTGTCTGCGATCCGAGCCACCGCGACCGGATCATCGATCGCTATACCGGTCTGCTGGCCGAAAATGCCGGCCGGCAGCGGGCGCTTCTCGAGCAGCTTGGCCTCTACGGACCGGCGGCGGAGTAAGCCGCGGTCACGCCCGATGCGTGCCGCTCTTTTTCCGACCGCGCCGGCTCGCGCCACATTCGGAGCGGGGGCTGATCGGCGGAGCAAGCCGGACGCCAGTGTCGCGTTTCTAACTGGCCAGCGACGTCGCAGCCCTAATCAGCTTTGACAGAGTTTCAAAAAAACCAACGGTTTAGCTAAACCAGGGCAGGTTCGACGGTTCGCCGCGTATTGCGCCTATCCCGGTCGGGCAAAGGGACGGCTTCGAGGAGCCTCGTGGTGCAGTCATGCTAAGGGTTGGCAAAATTTCCGTTCGGGTGCCGATTTCGACCACCTCGCCTAGGCATGAACGGCAACCAGGGGATCGATGCGGTCCACGACCGCCATGTCATCTCCACACGCTTCTCGACCGCAGATATCTCCTTCGCCGGCAGCAGCCTAGATCTGCTGCGAATTTGCGACAGTTTGCGACAAATTCCCCATGCCGCGGCACAGTTGTGCGACAGCGATGAGCTATTCCTGGCGAGTAACCGCCGCGTCCAGACATTGGTTTGAAGTCCAGGAGGAGAGCATAAATGGCAGAGCAAAGTCCCGCAGACTCTCAAGGCGCTGGTGTGACGCGTCGAGCCGTCCTTGGCACGGGTGCCGGTGTGGCAGTCGCAACGATACTTCCACTGCAACCTGCTGCCGCCCAGGAGACTTCTGTTTCGAATGAAACGGGCACAACTCTCTTCGTTTCGACGACGGTGAATGGACGGGCCGTCGCTCTTGATATTGACTCACGCGCATCGCTTCTTGACCTGCTGCGCGAGCGCGTTGGCTTTTCGGGAACAAAAAAAGGCTGCGATCATGGTCAGTGCGGCGCATGCACGGTGCACCTCGACGGCCGAACCGTCGTGTCCTGTCTGACGCTTGCGGCGAAAGTCGACGGACGTCAGGTGACGACCATCGAAGGGCTTGCAGAGGGCGATACGCTTCATCCGATGCAGACCGCCTTCATCGATCACGATGCATTGCAGTGCGGATACTGCACGCCGGGCCAGATCATGTCCGCCGTCGCATGCGTTCGACACGGTCATGCAACCGACAAAACCTCGATCCGCGAATTCATGAGTGGAAACATCTGTCGTTGCGGCGCGTATGCCGGGATCGTCGCTGCCATCGAAGATGTGGCAGCCAATTCGAAGGAGGGCTGAGGATGCAAGCGATCGATTACACCTGGGCGGACAGCCTCGAAGCAGCCGTCGAAGCCTTTGCTGCAGTTGGCAGAGACGCGCGCTACATCGCCGGCGGCACAACGCTCTTTGATCTGATGAAGCTCGGGGTGGAGCGACCGACGCATCTTATCGACGTTACCGGCATCGGGGGCCTAAACACGATCGACACGAACGGCGACGTATTGCGGTTTGGTGCCTTGGCGCTGATGAGCGACGTCGCTTACGCACCAGTGGTGCGAGACGAATATCCGGTCCTTTCCGAGAGCTTGCTGAAAGCAGCCTCGCAGCAATTGCGCAATATGGCCACAGTGGGTGGCAACCTGCTTCAGCGAACCCGCTGTCCCTATTTCCGCAACGGCGCGGGGTCACTGTCTACAGTCGGCGTGTATCCCTGCAACAAGCGTGTGCCCGGTTCCGGTTGCGCGGCAATCGGCGGGTTGGACCGAGGCCATGCGGTCCTTGGCGTGAGTGACGCTTGCATCGCGGTCTCACCGGGCGACTGGCCAGTGGCGTTGACGGCCCTGGGTGCATCGGTCGAAATTCATGGACCCGCAGGAACGCGGACCGTCCCGATTTCGGACTTCTACAGGCTGCCCGGCGATACGCCACATCTGGAATTCAATATAGCCCCAGCCGAATTGATCACGGCCATTACCGTCCCGAAAGCGCCAAGCCGTTCCTCGACTTATCACAAGATTCGCGACCGGGAGAGTTTTGCGTTCGCGGTGGCATCCGCCGCAGCTGTGGTCGAAATGGAAGGAGCCGATGTCCGAACGGCCCGCATCGCGCTTGGCGGGGTCGCAACGATCCCATGGCGAGCGCAGAGTGCCGAAGAGATGCTGCGCGGCAAGCAATTGACGCCCGAGCTCGCCCTTGAAGCTGGCCGGGCCGCATTCAAGGATGCGCGTCCGGGCCAGCATAACGCCTTCAAGTCCGATCTGGGAGCCCGGGTTGTTGCCGATGCCTTGATGATTGCCGCGGAAAGGAGAGCGTGATGCCGTCACAAACCTTCTCAGAAATCGCCCGCGTCGACGCCAGGGATAAGGTACGGGGCCGCACGACGTACGCAGCCGATATCAGGCTGCCCGGCATGCTGCATGCGATGCTGGTCCCTGCCACCATTGCGAAAGGCAAAGTCACAAAAGTTGACGTCACCGCGGCGACCAAAATCCCCGGCGTCGTTCATGTCCTGTCCATCGGCGATTTTCCCTCACTTCGTCCACAAATATTGTTTCGTGGGCAGCCGATCGCGTTGGTTGTCGCTGAGACGATCGAGGCCGCGATCGAAGGTGCTGAAGCCATATCTGCTGACTACGAAGCGGCACCATTCGTGCCCTTGATGACCAGTCCTGGTGCACAACGCGTCCCCGCAGAAGGCTTTAATACAGGCGACGTCGACAGGGCGTTTGAAAATGCAGGCGTCATTGTCGAGGGCACTTTCGAGACGCCAACCCAGCACCATAACGCCATGGAGTTGTTCGGGACGGTCGCGGAATGGTCTAACGGGCGACTGACGGTCCATGAGGGCTGCCAGAATATTGAGGCGGCCAAGGGCGCACTCGTTAAGACCTTAGGCCTTGCTCCGGACCAGGTTGCGGTCAAATCCGAACATGTCGGAGGTGGGTTCGGGCAGAAATCTCCTCCCAAGCTTCAATCCGCGTTGGTTGCTCAGGCTGCCAGACTCACAGGGCGGCCGGTCAAGCTGGTCACACCGCGTGGGCAGTTGTTCCATATCGCCAATTACCGGGCGCGCAGTGTTCACAATATCCGTCTCGCCGCCGACGCGCAGGGGCGCTTGGACGCCATCCTCTATGATGTGGTGCAAGAAAATATCCCTGACGGCGGATTCCGCTCAAGCGGTTACCATGAGGATATCGCGCGTCTTTATGCCATCGAAAATTTTCGAGCGACGGCCGGCGATATCCATATCGACCGCCAGATGCCGCGACACACCCGCGGGACGCATCCGTTCCCCGCCGGGTTTGCGCTGGAGAGCCTGATCGACGAGATGGCTTACAAGCTCGGCAAAGATCCGGTTGAACTTCGTCTCGAGCATGAAGCAACGAAGGACATCATCGCTGGGCAGTCGCTGTCGCCGCATTTCCTGAATGACTGCCTGCGGGAAGGTGCAAGGCGCTTCGGCTGGAGCCGGCGAACAGCTGAACCGGGATCGATGCGACTGGATGACGGCACGATGGTCGGATACGGCGTCGCATGCGGGATTTTCGGGGCGTCGGGGTCAGCTGCCGAGACGACACTGCGGGTACGTGCAGACGGCACGACACGGGTGATTTCGTCCGGGCATGAAATGGGCCAGGGTATCCGGACTGCGGTCGCGAACACAATCATCCAAGGACTCGACATCAACCCCGATCGTCTGGAGATTTTGCTTGGGGATACGACTGTCGGTCCGCAGATGATGACCGTTGGCGAGCGTGGCACGGCGAGCATCATCCCTGTCACGGCAAAGGCCGTCAGGGCGTTGCGCGCCCGCTTTGATGAGCTTGCGGGACCGAACCCGCCGGCAGGCAATTTGCATGAGCAACTGGCGCGCCTAAAACGTGCCCAAATCGAAGTGGTGGTTTCGGAGCTTGCGCCTGGGCAGGACGCCTCCGCTCTTGAAGCCTTTCGAACCGGGAGTCGTGCAGGTGCAGGCCCTGAATATCCAGGCTTTACATCAATGAGTTACATTGCCCAGTTCGTCGAGATTCATATCGAACCCAGAACGGGCCGCATCCGCATGCCGCGGGTGGTCAGCATTGCCGATGTCGGCCGGGTCGTCAGTCCGGTGACCGCTCGTGGGCAGATGTATGGCGGCGTTGTCTGGGGTTTCAGCACGGCGCTTCGCGAGGAGACTGACGTCGATCCGCGGTTTGCCGGCTACCTCAACGCTGATTTGGCCGACTACCTCATGGCGGTTAACGCCGACATCGGTGACGTCGACGTTGGCTTCATCGACAAACCGGACACTATGGTCAATTCGGTGGGCGTCAAGGGAATGGGCGAACTCGTCATGCTCGGCACCGCTCCTGCGATCGCCAATGCGATTTATCACGCGACGGGCAAACGCGTCAGAAAGCTGCCGATCCGCATCGAAGATGTCCTTTGAAGAAAGTCGGCCGCCAAGCGCTGCGTCATGCGGGTCCAAATGACTATTTGTATTGGTCGACGGATCGCCTCTGTCGTTGTGGCGCTCCCATGTAGAAACTTGTCCCATGGCGGCCGGCCGGATCCGTCTAATGATCGAAGCAGGCACCCACATGCTCCGGGGCATTGGTCATGATCTGCGCACGGCGCTGACGCGGCTGAAACTGCGCGTGGAGCGGACGGGAAAGCGGTCAGAAGGACGCCTGCTCTCCGATATCGATCGGATTGAGAGCCTGCTCGTCGAGAACCTGAATTATCCTCGAAACGACTATGCGACAGAGACAGTTGAGCTTATCGACGTCGCAGGCATCTTGCAAACAGCCTGCAGCGAATTCGCCGTATCGGTCACGCGTCCGATACACCGAGCCAAACAGGCTTCTTGCCAGATGCCGGCCACTTTCCATTGCACCCGCGGTCACCAATTTTACGACAACGCCGTTGAGTTCGCAGTCGTGGTCCCCATAATCCGGCAAGCGAAGGGGCGTTCGATCCCGAGGCGGCCATTTGAGATCCTTTTAGGACATGTGAGAAAATGGGTTTGGCCGAACCGCTGTGAAACTTTGATACACTTTTTTCGATGCGAACCGCGCTCTCTTCTGTAAAAATAGCTCAAGAGGTTATGCAGATGCAGAATTCATCGCATGTCGTGGTTGTCGACGATCACAGCGATATCCGAGATCTGGTTCGACAGTATCTCGAGCAGCAAGGCTACAAGGTGAGCGTGGCAGAAAGCGGCGCGGCCCTTCGACGCCTGCTCGAGCGCGAGCGCCAGGTGGTGGACCTGATCATTCTCGATGTCATGATGCCGGGCGAGGACGGATTGAGCGTGTGCCGTCAGGTGCGTGCCGCGACCGACATCCCGATCATTTTCTTGACCGCATTGGTCGAAGATACCGATCGTATCATCGGACTGGAACTTGGCGCTGACGACTACGTCGTGAAACCATTCAACCCCCGCGAACTCCTGGCTCGCATCAGGGCGGTGCTTCGGCGTGCGAGCAATCCGCTGACACAGCAGCGCATGACACAGCAGCAACGGGCCGTCCGCATCGGCCAGTGGCGCGTCAACATGGGACGTCAGGAAATTTCCGGTAGCGACGGCGTTGGAATACCCTTGAGCACTGCCGAATTCCGTCTGCTGAAAGTCTTCATCGAAAGGCCCGGCCTGATCCTGAGCCGCGAACAGCTGCTTGATCTGACCGTCGGCAGGACGGCCGACATCTTCGATCGCAGCATCGACAATCAGGTGAGCCGGCTTCGCAAAAAAATCGAAGAGAACCCTAAAAATCCGTCGATCATCAAGACGCATTGGGGCGGCGGCTACAGCTTGGCTGCCGAGGTGGCGTTCGAATGAACCACCTCTGGAACAGAAGCCTGGCGACGCAACTTATCGCGTTTACGCTTGCGGCTTTGATCATTTCCCAGGCGCTGACATTTCTAATCTCCTGGAAGGAGCATTCCAAAGCTCTCGACGCTGCAGCCAAGAGCGAATTCCTCAGTCGAGCGCGCACGCTGACCCGACTGGTGGAAACCGTACCGCCCGAATATCAAAAGCAGGCTCTGCTTGCGAGCGAGACGAGGGACTCGCGTTTTTGGGTGAGCGATCGTGAAGCGGAAGACCCCGCCGCCTGGCGCCTGACGGCTGCCGCCGAATTTTCCCGGCCTCTGGAGAATTTCGTGGACCTCGTCAGGATCTTTCAAGATGGCTCAGCCAGGACGCAGGTCCCTGATGCGAAGAGGGTCGCAGCGTCGAACGGCGGTGAGGGATGGCGCGTTCCAATGCAGAGCCTCTGGGCGCTCCCGCAGCCGATCAAATATGTCTATTTCGACGGCTCGCGGGGCTATGGCCTTGTCATCAAGGTCGATGAGAGGACCTGGCTGAACGCAGCCTTCTATATGCGACAGACTGGAGGCTGGTGGACCTCCACGTCGCTCGCCTCGCTCAGCCTGACGGCACTCATCCTGGCTCTGCTCGGCGTGTTCTTCGCCAGCCGCATATCAAGACCGTTGCGACATCTTGCGACCTCGGCCGAAGCCTTGGGGCGGGGAGAAAACCTGCCGCCGCTTTCGGAAGAAGGACCGGAAGAGGTCCGGCGCACCGCCGAAGCCTTCAACAAGATGCAAGGCCGGCTGCACCGTTTCCTTGAAGACAGAACGAAGATGCTGGCCGCGATCGGTCACGATCTGCGAACGCCCCTGACGACCTTGAGACTGAGGACGGAGTTCGTGCAGGATCAGGAGATCCAGCGAAAAATGCTGTCGACGATCGATGAACTTCAGGGCATGACCGAGGCCGCCATTTCTTTTGCGCGTGGGGAATCGACGGAAGAGGAAACGCGCGACATCGATCTGGAAGCGCTGGTTGGAAGCATCTGCGACGACCAGTCCGATCTTGGCAAGCCTGTCAGTTTCGTCGAAGGCGTGAAATTGTCCTATCGCTGCCGGCCTGATGGTCTCAGACGCGCTGTGCGAAATCTCGTCGAAAACGCCGTGCGATATGGCGGAGAGGCGCGGGTCTTCATCCGGCACACGGCTGCGACCATCGACATCGTCGTCGAGGACCGCGGTCCAGGCATTCCCGACCTTATGAAGGAAAAGGTGTTCACGCCGTTTTTCCGGCTCGAGGCTTCGCGCAATCGCGACACCGGCGGGATTGGACTTGGCCTATCGATCGCGCGTGCTGCAGCCAGGCAACATGGCGGTGACATTTCCTTCACAACAGGAGATGGCGGCATGCAAGCCGTTCTTTCTCTGCCACGCGATGGCCGTGTGGAAACGCCTGCTGTCCCCAAGGGGCGCGACTGGAAATCCCTGCGCGGGTCGATTGGGCTCCGTGCGCCGAACCTTGCCGAGAAGCCGACAAAGCCGCGGACGCAACATTGATCTCGGCGCCGTTGCACCTCCATCGTCACCCTCGGCAGGCGGCAGCCACCATCCACATTCATGCGTGTCGATCGAAAGTGCACCTTGGACAGCTATTCTGGTAGCGGTGCCGCAGCCTCGCCGCTCATGCTGCGACACTTGATTACATTTTGACTCGTCTGCGGCAAAGCTCTGCGACAAGGCCGAACTAACCTTCCCCTCATCAAGCACAAGGCGCGAACAAGACGGGCGTCTTTCAATCGTCGCCTCGACGATCGTCGGTTGGCCGCCCTGCGCTTCCAGCCCCCGATGGAGACCACGGGCCGATCGACCGACGCGCGATCAACATGGAAAGGAATGGTCATGGCAGATCAGAACAACAGCTACAGAGTCGAACAACACAGCATTTCGGCGATCGCCAGAGGAGTGTTGGCCGACATCATTCTGTTTGCCTCCCTCATCTCACTGACGGCCGTCATCAGCCTGGCGGGCAATTGATGGTGGTTGATACACTTGGTTACAGTTTTGGTCGCGTTCGGCACACCCGTGCGACAGAGCCGGCTTAATTTCCCGCCGATCGCGATCCTGGTGGGGCGCATGGGCGCCCGCCTCGCGTGAAGACCGTTCACAGCCGCGCAAAGGTGTTCGATGATGCGAGCCAAATGCTTTTCGACCGTCTATGTTGCCATGATTTTTTGCCTCCCGGCCCTGCTTTCAAGTTGCAACGCTGACGTGGCAGCACAGGAGCGGCCAGCTCGTTCGAAACCTGAAGTCAGCGCGCAGACCTTGCATCGCCAGGCAGTGACACTGACGACAGAATTGGCGGGCCGTACCGGTGCACAGATGGTTTCGGAGGTCCGCCCTCGCGTGTCCGGCATCATTCTCAGGCAAAGTTTCGATGAGGGCGGCTTGGTAAAAGCCGGAGACGTCCTTTACGAACTTGACCCCATGCCGTTCGAGGCCTCCTACCGCAATGCCGAGGCTGCTGTGCAGCGGGCCGAAAGTGCCCTTCCGAGCGCCCGAGCGCGCTCGCAGCGCTATGAGAGCCTCAGTGCGAGCAGTGTCGTCAGCCGCCAGGATTTCGATGAGGCACGAACACAGATGCTGCAGGCCGAGGCGGACGTCGCCGCTGCCAGGGCAGCTCTTGAAACCGCCCGCATCGAACTGGAATATGCCAAGGTCCGCGCCCCGATCAGCGGGCGTGTGGACGCTTCAAATGTGACCGAGGGTGCGCTGGTTACCGAAGACCAGGCGTCGCCAATGACGACGATCCGCCAGACGGACATCATCAATGTCGACCTTGTGCGCTCGAGCGCCAGCCTTCTCGCGCTCAACAAGGCACTCGCGTCGCAGGATATCAAGCCACAGGAAGGCTCGGTGACCGTCGAACTCCGGCTCGAAGACGGCAGCAAATACGGCCATCCCGGAAAGTTGCAGTTCCGCAACGGCGCCGTATCGCAAACGACCGGCATGGTTCTGATGCGCGCCGTCTTCCCCAATCCGGAAGGCGCGCTCCTGCCCGGGATGTATGTGCGGGCACTCGTTGAAGACGGCTATGTCGAAGATAGCGTGCTCATTCCGCAGCGCGCGGTCTCACGCAATAGCCGCGGAGAGGCCACGGCGCGTTTCATCAGCGCCGACGGGAAGATCGAGGAACGTGTTCTGGCCGTCGAGCGCGGCATCGGCAACAATTGGTTGGTGACCGCTGGCGTCGGGGAGGGTGATCGTGTCGTCGTCGAGGGCCTCCAGAGGGCGGCGATCGGCGAAGAGGTCCAAGTCACCGCAGTGACCGTCGATAACGAGACGGGGGAGTTCGTTGCCGTCGCCGAGGCGGGTCGGCCATCTGCAGGAAAACCCGCAGAGGTTTCCGTGCGGTTGCCTGACGCCGTAACGCGGTGAGGCGGCGCCATGTCGCGTTTCTTCATCAGCCGCCCGATCTTCGCATGGGTGCTTGCAATCGCCGTCATGATGACAGGCGCGATCGCAATCACGACCTTGTCCATATCGCAGTATCCGCAGATTGCTCCCACATCGGTTCGCATCACCGCCAATTATCCGGGCGCCGACGCGAAGACCGTCGAGGACTCGGTGACTAAGGTGATCGAGCAGGGCATGACGGGCATCGAAAATCTGGACTATGCGTCCTCGAACTCATCCTCCACCGGCGAGGCGTCGATCACATTGACCTTTACGAGCGCCGCCGACCCCGATGTCGCACAGATGCAGGTCCAGAACAATCTCCAGCTCGTCCAGGCACGTTTGCCGAGCGCGGTCCAGGACACGGGGCTGACGGTATCGAAGTCGACGTCCAGTTTCTTCCTGATCGCCTCCTTCCTGTCTGAGGACGACAGTCTGTCCGGAACGGATATCGCCGACTTTGTCGACAGCTCCCTCATGGACTCGTTGCGGCGCGTGCCAGGCATTGGCGAGGTGCAACTGCTTGGCTCCTCCCGCTATGCCATGCGCATCTGGCTTGACCCCGACCGGCTCGCCCAGCATGGGCTTATGGTCACTGATGTGACGCAAGCGATCAGAGCGCAAAACACGCAGGTGGCCGCCGGTCAATTCGGGGCTCTGCCGCAGCGGCAGGGCCAACAGCTCAATGCCACCGTGACTGCGGGAAGCCGTCTCCAGAGCAAGGAGCAGTTCGAGGCAATCATCCTCGCGCGCGCTTCCGATGGCTCGGTCGTGACATTGAATGACGTTGCTGAGGTCGAACTTGGCTCCGAGAGTTATACCACGAGCGGAACCTATAGCGGTCATCCCTCCGCAGGCGTCGGCTTCCGCCTGGCGGCCGGCGCAAATGCGCTTGAAGCTGCAGAGGCGGTGCGCGCCGAGATCGAAAGCTACAGAGGTAGCTTCCCCCCAGGCGTAGAGGTCAAATATCCCCTCGACACGTCTCCTTTCGTGCGCCTGTCGATCGAGAGCGTCGTGGTGACATTGATCGAGGCTGTCATCCTCGTCTTCATCGTCATGTTCGTTTTCCTGCAGAACCTGCGCGCGACGATCATCCCGACGCTTGCGGTACCTGTGGTGCTGTTGGGGACCTTTGCTGTCATGGCTGTGTTCGGATACTCGATCAACACACTCACCATGTTCGGCATCGTTCTTGCGATCGGCCTTCTCGTTGATGACGCGATCGTCGTCGTCGAGAATGTCGAGCGGGTCATGGAAGAAGAGGGGCTCGGGCCGCGCGAGGCGACCTTGAAGTCCATGGGTGAAATCAGCGGCGCCCTGATCGGTATCACGACCGTGCTGTCGGCGGTTTTCATCCCCATGGCCTTCTTCTCTGGTTCTGTTGGAATCATCTACCGGCAGTTCTCGATCACTATCGTCTCGGCAATGGTGCTTTCCGTGCTGGTGGCCCTGGTTTTCACGCCGGCGCTCTGCGCCACGATCCTCAGACCGCCCGGATCCGGATCCGAAAAGGCCGCGCCGTTTCGCTGGTTCAATGCCGGCTTCCAGAGGTTCACCGCACTTTACCAGCACGCCACGCTTTCGATCGTCCGCCGGATCGGCGTGGCGCTCGTCCTGTTTGCGGCGCTATCGGGCGCGACCGTCCTGCTTTTCGCGAGGTTGCCGACCGCTTTTCTGCCAGAGGAGGACCAAGGCAGACTGATGACCTCTATCCAGCTTCCGCCGGGAGCGACGGCTGACCGGACGCGGCGGGTGCTGGACCAGGTGCTCGAATACTACCTGACCAGCGAGGCAAGCTACGTCGACGGCGTATTCGGCGCTACCGGCTTCAGCTTCGGTGGCCAAGGTCAAAATGTTGCGACAGTGTTCGTCGCTTTGAAGGATTTCGATCAGCGCTCGGAACCCGAAGCCTCTGCGCAGGCGATTGCCGGACGTGCGATGGCAGCCTTCGGCGCAATTCGCGATGCGCGTGTCATTGCCTTGTCGCCACCCGCCCTGCCGGGCTTCGGAAACAATAGCGGCTTCGATTTCTTCCTACGTGACACCGGTGGCGCCGGGCATGAGGCGCTGATGGCGGCTCGTAACCAATTTCTGAGGACAGCTGCGGCGAATGAGAGGTTGTCGGGCACCAGGCCGAATGGCCAGGAGGATACACCGCAATATTCCGTTTCGATCGATCGCGGGCGGGCGAGCGCGCTCGGCATTACGCTTTCCGATATCGATGCGACGCTGTCGACGGCTTGGGGAGGCAGCTATGTGAACGACTTCGTCGACCGCGGGCGGGTCAAACGTGTCTATGTCCAGTCTGATGCGTCTTTTCGCATGCAGCCTGCCGATTTCGACCGCTGGCATGTCCGCAACGATCGCGGGGAGATGGTGCCGATTTCGGTCTTCTCGACAGGACGGTGGGATTTCGGCTCGCCACGGCTTGAGCGATACAATGGCGTGTCAGCAGTACAGCTTCAGGGCGCGGCGGCCGTAGGAATAAGCTCAGGTCAGGCGATGGCGGAGATCGACCGTATGGTGGGAGAGCTGCCTGCGGGTTTTTCGCACCAATGGACGAGCCTTTCGGCTCAGGAACGGCTTTCCGGCAATCAGGCCGCATACCTCTATGCCATTTCCGTCGTGGTCGTCTTCCTGGCGCTTGCGGCGCTCTATGAGAGCTGGACGGTGCCATTCTCCGTCATGCTTGCCATTCCCGTCGGGGTCTTCGGGGCACTGGTTGCGGCAAGTACTTTCGGACAAGCCAATGACGTCTATTTCAAGGTCGGGCTTTTGACGACGATCGGTCTTTCGGCGAAGAACGCCATCCTGATCGTGGAATTTGCCATTACCGAGGAAGCCGGCGGGAAGGGATTGGTGGAGGCGACGCTTGAGGCCGCGCGCCAGCGGTTGCGGCCGATCCTGATGACATCCTTCGCGTTCATCCTTGGCGTCCTCCCGCTCGCCATCGCCGACGGCGCGGGTTCCGGTTCCCAAAACTCGATCGGTATAGGTGTCATGGGCGGCATGATATCGGCGACGGTCCTCGGCATATTGTTCATCCCCATGCTCTTCATCGTGACCCGGCGAGTGTTCAGCCGCGGACCGCATCCCAAGCCTTACGCGGATGCGGGAGTAAGCGCTCCCGCCGAATAGAAGAGCATATCGACCGTCGGCGAGCGGCGCCCGCGAAGCCGCACTCTTCGACTTTCTTGAATACGCTTCGCCAGATGAGGATCCCGAACATGCAGATGGCATTTCTCCACGGCGCGGCACCACAGCTGCTCAGCGTCCTGCGCATCATCGCCGCCACATCATTCTTCACGCATGGAATGATGAAATTGTTCGGTTGGCCGGCGCCGTTCGAATACCCGCTGAATGCGCTGCTTCTGGCGGCCGGCTTTCTTGAAGTCATCGGTGGTGTGCTTCTGGCGATTGGTCTGTTTTCTCGCCAGGTCGCTTTCCTGCTCTCCGGCCAGATGGCCTTTGCTTATTTTATTGGACACGGTTCACAAGGCTTCTTTCCCGCCCTCAACGGCGGCGAGACCGCAATGTTGTTCTGCTTCCTCTTCCTCTACATCGCCGCCGCCGGCCCGGGACCATGGAGCCTCGACGAGGTGGCTTCGAAGGCACCACCCGTGCAGCAGGCAGATCCGTCTAACTGACTTTTGCGGGCGAGGTGGCGCTTGATTTATGTCATCGACGGTCCGCTGAGGTTCTCCACGGGCGAGGGCGCCCTCCGCGGACGTGCGACAGATTGATACAAAGTGCGCGATCACTGACAAATCCATCAGACAAGTTCGCGCTAGATTTCGGTCGGACCGGTTCCTTCATCCCCCACAACCAAGGACCGGGTTCCCCCGCATCGGCAGCCTGACCCCACGGTTGCCGATGCCCCCTTCAAGACGAAGAAAACCTGCCGTTGCTCCGGACCTCGAGAGGATCTGATATGAACGAGATGGTAGCCATCACTCCGCTTCCTGCACCCGTCCAAGCGAGGATGTCGGACGATCCGTCAGAGATTTTGCGCTTTGCCGTTGACTGCTTCGACCGAGGAGAGGTCGCGATCGCAACACTCGTCGACATTCGAGGCGGGGCGGCTCGTTCTCTGGGTTCGCTGGTTGCGGTCGCTGTTGACGGCAGCTACTGCGGCTATGTCTCCGGCGGCTGCGTGGAGGCTGCGGTTGCTTTCGACGCACTCCTTGCGATTGCCGAGGGTCGGGATCGGACTATGATGTTCGGCCAAGGCTCTCCCTTCTTCGACATAGCCCTGCCGTGCGGCGGCGGCATCACCGTTGCAATCCATGTCTTGCGCGACATTTCTGCGATCCGGCTTGTCCTCGAACGCCTGGAACGGAGGCAGCCGGTTGGCCTTCGTTATGTGCCGTCCAATCAGTCTCTCGTGGCCGTGGATCCGCCTGTTCAATCTGGTTGGTTTGAAGACGAGTTTCTGTCGGTATTCCTTCCGCGAACCCGCATCCTGATCTCGGGTCGTTCGCTCGAGGCGCGGGCCACGGCGCGCTGTGCAACGATCCTGGGCTACGATGTGATCCGGATCGAGAACGGCAATCCCCACTATGTCGCGAAAATGATTGACGCCTTCACGGCCGTGGTGCTTTTGCATCATGATCTCGAGGCTGAAGCGCCGCTTCTCGGACTGGCGCTCAGCTCGCCGGCATTCTACATCGGTGCCCTGGGCAGCATGAAAACGCACAGCAGGCGTGTCGAATTGCTGACGAGATCTGGTTTTGCCAGGACCGACATCGATCGCATCAAGGCACCGATCGGGCTGTTCGGCCCGGCGCGCGACGCGACCTCCCTTGCCCTTTCGGTGCTCGCCGACATTGCCGCGATGAGGCAAGGCATTCGTGAGTCGTGAGGCCATTGATACGAGCCCGCCTCCGGCACTCTTGCCAGCCCCGATAGAAAGTGCCGATTGTCAGATCTGCTGTCCGTCTCCATCATGCTGTTGGCCGCAGGCACGGACGAGGGATGATCCGATCACGGTTGCAGCCAGCCGGCACGAATGACATGCGTTGGAGTAGCGGCCGTCATATTGTCCAGCGGCACCCTCGACGCTAGGACATACCAGGCGGCAGCCCGCGTTGAGCGGTAGCTCGGTTCTCGCAAGGTCCACATTTCAGGCTGAACTTGACCGCTTGTAGTGGCTAGTGATCAAGCAATGACAAGGAATCTCCTGTTTTTGTGCTGTCGCAAGGATCTTGCGATCCCTCTCGAAAGTTCTTAGGTCACCCGAGGTCTTTGCATTCTGCAAACTCCGTGCTCGAGAGACCGCCATGATCCTCACCCTCGCAGGCGTCAGAAAATCCTATTCCACTGCCGAGGGCCGGATTGAAATCCTGAAGGGCATCGATCTGGAAGTCGCTGCGGGCGAAAGCGTTGCGCTCACCGGAGAGTCCGGCAGTGGCAAAAGCACATTGCTGCATCTGGCAGGCGGGCTCGACCGTGCAGATAGCGGCTCTGTCGTGATGGATGGCAGCGATCTCGCGCTATTTGCAGAAACCGATCGGGCCCGATACCGGAGAACGAGGGTCGGCCTGGTTTTTCAACAGTTTAACCTCATCCCATCCCTGAGCGTCGCAGCCAACATTTCATTTCACGCCAAGCTTGCAAACCGGTACGATCACGCTTGGGAAAGGCAGTTGATCGAGGAACTGGGGCTGGAAGAATACACCGCCCGATATCCCGAGCAGCTTTCCGGGGGGCAACAGCAGCGCGTTGCCATCGGGCGAACCTTGGCTGCTCGACCTCCTCTCATCCTTGCGGACGAGCCAACGGGCAACCTGGATGAGCAAACAGGCGATGCCGTCCTCGATCTGATGCTCAATCTCGCCCGGACAGTGGGATCGGCTCTGCTTCTCGTCACTCACTCCACGAGGCTCGCAGTTCGTCTGGACCGGACGGTGGTCCTTCGCGGTGGGAAGATTGCCGAATGAACTTCGTTGCATTCGCAGCCCTGCTGTCACACTGGCGTCGGAGACCTCTCCAGCTTCTGACGCTGGTCACAGGGGTTGCGCTTGCGACAGCGCTTTGGTCCGGCGTTCAGGCTATCAACGCCGAGGCGAGAGCGAGCTATGCCCGGGCGGCATCGGTTCTGGAGCAAGGCGACCTCCGGCAGATCGTCGCCAAGGATGGTGACGGCATAGCGACTGAGGTCTATGGCAGCATGCGTCGAGCGGGCCTGAGTGTTTCGCCCGTAATTGAGGGCAGCTACCGCTTCGGAAGCATAAGGATCCGTTTGATCGGCATCGAGCCTCTGACGATGCCAAGGGACTCCCAGAACGCGACGATCGCCAGCGGTTCAGATCTTTCCGCCTTCTTTTCAGCCAGCGGACAGTTGCTCGTGTCAAGCGCGACTGCCGAGCGGCTCCGTGGCGCCACGGACATGAACATCAAAATCGATGGCAACGTTCCCGACGGTGCTGCCTTCGTCGACATATCGGTCGCTGATCGATTGCTCGACAAGCACGGGAAGATTGATCGCATGGTGGTCGCAGCCGATCAAAAGATTTCCGCCGAAGCAATCGATCAGGCGGGATTGACGATCCGCGAACCGGCTGCACAGCCAGACGTCGCTCGCCTCACAGACAGCTTCCACCTCAACTTGACCGCCTTCGGGTTCCTTTCGTTCATCGTCGGGCTCTTCATCGTGTATTCGGCCACGGGCCTGAGCTTCGAACAGCGTCGAGGCACTTTTCGTACACTTCGATCGCTTGGTATCTCTCTTCGAGTATTGACCACGTTGCTCCTGATCGAGCTTTCGATGCTGGCGCTGATGTCGGGGTTGATCGGCGTCATACTCGGCTACGTCATTGCGTGGCTTCTGATGCCGGGTGTCGCCGCGACCCTCAGGGGCCTCTACGGCGCGAATGTGTCAGGCTCGCTATCCATTCGGCCGGAATGGTGGTTGGCTGGACTGGCAATTGCTCTCGGAGGAACCGCTGTCTCGTCAGCTCAGAGCCTGTGGCGGGTTTGGAAGCTGCCGATTTTGGCTGCCGCGCAGCCGCGAGCCTGGGCGAGACAATCCGCAGGGTCCCTTGTTTATCAGGCGGGAATCGGCGGGTTTCTGCTGATCTTGGCGGCTGTCCTTGCGATTACTGCGTCCGGGCTGGTAGCGGGCTTTGCGGTTCTTGGCTGCCTGCTTCTGGGAACAGCTCTGATGCTGCCTGGACTTCTTGCGGTCATCCTGACCGCAGCGCAGCGAACGGCGCGGAGCGCCCTGATGGAATGGTTCTGGGCAGACACCCGCATACAGCTTCCCGGCCTGTCGCTGGCTTTGATGGCTCTGCTACTGGCATTGTCGGCGAACATCGGCGTCGGCACGATGGTATCCAGTTTCCGGCTGACGTTCATCGGCTGGCTGGACCAACGGCTGGCCGCCGAGCTTTACGTGACGGCCAAGGATGACGAGGAAGCTGCACGGCTCCGAGCCTGGCTTCCGCAACGCTCGACGGCAGTCCTGCCCATCTGGAGTGTGGACGGTGAGGTGCTTGGCGAACAGATCCAGATCTTTGGCGTCGCGGACGATCCAACTTACCGAGAGCACTGGCCTTTGATTGCGTCCGATAATGACGTTTGGGATAAGATCGCTGCCGGTCAGGGCGCCCTCGTCAACGAACAGATGTGGCGTCGCGGCGAAGCCAAGCTCGGCCAGCCATTGGTCATGCCTGGAGGTTGGAGTGTAACCGTGGCCGGTGTGTACTCTGACTATGGGAACCCGAACGGGCAAGTGATCGTCGGCATCAATACCCTGGTCGATTATTACCCCGATGTCCCGAAACTTCGCTACGGGGTCCGGGTAGCTCCCGAGCGAGCTCAGGTTCTCAAGCGCCAGTTGGTCGAGGAGTTTGGTCTGTCGGATACCGCGATCGTTGACCAGGCTTCGCTCAAGCGACAATCGAGAGCGATCTTCGACCAGACATTCAAGGTGACGGGCGCGTTAAACGTCCTCACTCTTGCTGTGGCAGGATTTGCCATGTTCTCAAGTCTTCTGACACTGTCCGGTATTCGGCTTCCTCAACTGGCGCCGGTGTGGGCCATGGGTGTGCGGCGACGGGATCTGGCGCTTTATGAAGTTGCCCGGACACTTGCGCTCTGGTTCACAACATTTGTGGCGGCCGTCCCGGTTGGTCTTGCCCTGGCGTGGGTCCTGCTTGAGATTGTGAACGTGGAGGCCTTCGGTTGGCGATTGCCAATGACGGTGTTTCCAATGGATTGGCTTTGGCTGGGAGCAATCGCCTTCATAGCGGCATCGCTGTCGGTGCTGATACCGGTTCGTCGCCTCGCTTCGATTAATCCTGCGGACCTGCTGAGGATTTTCGCCAATGAACGTTAGAAAGTTGGCGTCCCTCCTGATGGCCGCGGCTATGATCTGCGTAAGCGGTCAGGCGTTCGCACAGGGCTTCGCCGGATTGGGATCGGATGCGCAAGGTTTTGCGATCCCGGAGCGTGGCAATGGTCTTTCTTTCCCCGCCGACCATGGCGCTCATCCTGATTACCGCATTGAGTGGTGGTATGTGACCGCCAATCTCAACGGTGATGATGGCAAGCAATACGGTGCGCAGTGGACGCTGTTTCGCTCTGCGCTGGCTCCGGGAAACAAGACTGGTTTCGCAGATCCGCAAGTCTGGATCGGGCATGCAGCGATCACCACCCAGGGCCATCACTATGTTGCGGAGCGCTTGGGCCGGGGAGGCGTCGGGCAGGCGGGCGTTCAGGCAACGCCTTTTCGCGCGTGGATAGACGACTGGCGGATGGAGGACACTGAGCAAAGCGGCTCGAACACCTTTGGCAACCTTTCAGCCATCGCCGGCGGGTCGGACTTCAGCTATACCTTAAACCTCAAAGCCAATGGGCCACTCGTTCTTCAGGGTGACAAAGGCTTTTCGGTAAAGTCGGCGAACGGACAGGCGAGCTACTACTACTCGCAGCCTTTCTATGAGGTGGCGGGGACGGTCACGACGTCCGGATCGCCGGTTAAGGTCACCGGCAAAGCTTGGCTGGACCGGGAGTGGTCGTCGCAGCCGCTTGCGTCCAATCAGACGGGCTGGGACTGGTTCTCACTGCACCTGAATTCCGGCGAGAAACTGATGGCTTTCCGCCTTCGTGACGACAAGGACGGGTTCATCTCCGCGAACTGGATATCCGCGGACGGGCGAACGACACCTCTGTCGAAAGACGACATCCAACTGGAGCCAACTCGGAACGCAACCGTCGATGGCCGCCAAATGCCGATAGAGTGGCGTATACGCGTGCCGGGTAAGTCGCTCGATATCACCACCAGACCGTTGAACGACCAGTCCTGGATGGCGACTTCGACGCCTTATTGGGAGGGACCGATCAACTTCAAGGGCTCTACGTCAGGCGTCGGATATCTCGAGATGACCGGCTACTAGCTGTTACCTTTCACAGGGTAACAGCTCCTTCGTTGAAGGATACAAGCTCGCCAGCCCTTCGGCAAATTCCTGCAGGATCGACCGGAGTCTGGCCTATTCAGTAAGCGTCCGGTGGTGTTTTGATCAGCGTTTCAGGGGTTGATCCGCCTGAATGGATCGGGCGGGGAGGCGTTGACGAAGGTCCTGAAGCTCTTGTTCGCCGGCGTGTCGGCTCCCAACCTGCCGGGGACGGCGGCCGACGAGCGGGCAGCCGATGCCGGCTGGCCTTGATGTAGCATGGCGGGTGGGCGGGACACGTAGTGGTCTTTGCTGAGGCGATGCGGCGTGTCGGTATCGGCGAGCTGTTGTACGACGGCGAGCTCGAGCGAAGAGCATGAGCATGTTTTCCTTGAGCGAGCGCCGAGAGGATTTCATCGCAGATCAAGAGCTTTGGATTAACCAGCAGCGCGCGGGCGATGGCTATACACTGGCGCTCGCCGTCCGAAAGCTGCTTGAGAAGCGGTCGAGATAGCCGGAGCGCAGGCCGACATTTTCCAGCGCGGTTTTAAGGGTCTTTCGTAGACTTCGATACCAAAATGGTCGAGCGGACGTTCGAGGACCGCCCGGATGCGGCAGTGGGGGTTGAGCTACGCAATCCGCGAAATTCATTTCCAAATGACCGTAAGTGACGTCGGCGCGATCGACGTGAGCCTAACACTCCAGTGGAGTTCCATAATATCCATTACGCCACACCTGCATGTAGCCGCAAAGTTAAAGTGTCCTGTTTCTGCAAAGTTGGAATGTCACACTCCCCGCGTTTGAGGACGGTGGAGATTGCCGATGGGACTGATAGCGCTGAGCGAGCGCGACCTGCAGCGGATCGAGATTTTATGAGGTCATCGACGGTCGGACGACGCTGGTCTCGGCGGCGCATGTTATGAACTTAAGCACACGACACGTTCGCCGGCTGTGATCCGGACGAGCGGCCTCGATGCTCTCGCGCTTCCGAGGGCAAAATCCGACTTCACCGACATACGGACAGGTCAGGCGTAGCTATGAGATGCGAAATATCTGCCTCGAAGCTCACTCGGGATCTCGTCGGGGCAAACTGATCCGCCGCGTTCTACGGTTCGCGTATTGCGTTATCGAGGCCACGCAGCAGCGGATACAGGAAATAGGAGATCACCGTACGGTTGCCGACCTTGATTTCCGTGGACACGGTCATGCCGGGCAGCAGCCGTACCGGCATACCTGCGGCATTCAGCCGGGTATCGGCAAGCAGGATCCGCGCCTTGAAGAAGGGGGCGGCCGGCTGGCTCGGGGTCTCTGTCTGCTCCTGTTGGCCGGTGAGGAAGGTGTCCTGGCTGATGGTTCTCACCTCGCCCGAGGCGGTGCCGTATTTCTGGAAGGGATAGGCGTCGAGCTTGATGCGGGCTTCCTTGCCGACGGCGACGCGGCCGATGTCGCGGGTGTTGATCGAGACTTCGGCTTCGAGGGGCACGTTGATCGGCACCAGAGTCACGACCGGTTCCGCCTCGCGCACCACTGAACCGACCGAGCGCTGGGCGAGATCGAGCACGACGGCATCGGCGGGTGCGGTCAGCGCCACCATGTTGCGGCGCAGTTTCATCTTTTTCAGTTCCTCGTCAGCCATGTCGCGCTGGCCGCGCAACTCCACCAGCTGCTCCATTGCGGCGCGGCGGAAATCCTCGATGAAAGCCTGGCGGTCGGCTCGGAGCTTGGCATAGGTGTGGGCGGCCTCGTCGGCCCGGCCGCGGACGGCGGTCAGGTCGGACTCGACGTCGAGGCGGGCGTCACGCGAGCCGAGCAGCGTGATCAGCGAGCCGCTCTGCTTGTTATAGAGCCGCTCCCGCGCTGCCTCGATCTGCGAGAGCCCATCGCGCCTGTCGTTGAGCACCGCCTCCTGGTTCCTGCTCGCCGCAAGAGCGGCTGACTGGCCGGCGATCTGCTGCTCGAAATTCTGCAGCTGAGCCATGTAGAAGGCCTGTCGCTGGCCGAAGAGCTGCGCCTGCAGCACCTGGTCGGGCGTATCTCCCGCCATCTTCATGTAGTCGTCGCCGGCAAGCTCGGCCTCGATGCGCCTCACCTGGGCGTCGAGGGCGGCGAACTTCGCCTGCTGCTGGTCGACATCGGCCTGGCTAAACGTGGCGTCGAGGGTCGCGAGCGTCTGCCCGGCATGCACCACTTCGCCGGCCTTCACCTCGATCGTGCGGATGATCGAGGTTTCGAGCGGCTGGACGACGATCGTCGGCTGGGTGGTGACGAGCTTGCCGGGCGCAATCACCACCTCGTCGATCGACGAGACCGAGGCCCAGATGATCGCGGCGGCAATCAGCGCCGTCACGCAGTAGAGCGTCATCCGTGCAATGCGCGGCGGAGCGCGTTCCTCCAACTCGACGGCGTCGGACTGGAATTCGGCAATTGCAGGCGGCAACGGCGGGCGGGCGGTGAGCTCCCTGCCCTTCCCTGAGGGGCCCTTGCCTGAAGGGACCTTGTCTGAAGGGCCATTGCCTGAAGGGACCGGCAGGTTTTCGCTGGGTTTTCTGGTGTGCGCGTTCATGCGACCTGCCTCATCTGCTGGGACCACAGATGGCGATAGGTCATGCAGCGCGATACAAGCTGATCGTGCCGGCCGATATCGGCGACCTTGCCACGATCGATGACGAGAATGGCATCGGCATCGACGAGCGTCGAAAGCCGGTGCGAGACGATGATGACGGTGCGGCCGGCAGCGATGCGGCTCAGATTCTCGCGGATGATCGCCTCGCTGTCGGGGTCGAGCGCGCTCGTCGCCTCGTCGAAGATCAACAGCTTCGGATCGGTGATCAGCGCGCGGGCAATGGCAAGCCGCTGCTTCTGGCCGCCTGACAGGTTGGAGGCGTTTTCCTCCAGCATCGTGTCAAAGCCGCGCGGCAGGCGCTCGATGAACTCCTCGGCGCCGGCGATGCGGGCGACTTCCATGATCTCCTCGATGCTGGCATCGGGCTTGGCGGCGGCGATATTCTCGCGCACCGAGCCACGAAACAGGAAACTATCCTGCAGCACGACGCCGATGCTCGTTCTCAGATGCACGAGGTCGATCTCGCGGCTGTCATAGCCATCCATGCGCACGAGGCCTTCCTGGCTCTGATAGAGCCCCTGGATGAGCCTTGTGATCGTCGTCTTGCCCGAGCCGCTCTTGCCGACCACGCCGAAGAGGCAGCCCGCCGGAATGGCGAAGGAGACATTGTCGAGCGCCGGCGCGCTATCCGGGCCGTAACGGAAGCTGACCCTGTCGAATTCGATGCGGCCCTGCAAATGCGGCCGAACACCTCGCCCGCGGCCCGCCTGCTCCGGCCGCTGGTTCATGATCTCGCCGAGCATCCGCACGGAGAGCGCGACTTCCTGATATTCGTGCACCATGGTGACGATCTGCACCAGTGGTCCCGAGACCCGGCCGGCGAGCATATTGAAGGCGACCAGCGCGCCGATCGTCATCGCTCCGCTAAAGACATCGAGCGCGCCGAGGCCGATGATGGCAACGCTCATCAGCTTCTCCAGCAGTCCGGTCATCGCCTGGGCGATGGTCGAGATCTTGTCGACCCGGAAACGCACGGAGATCGACTGCGCCGAATAATCGTCCCACACCTTGCGTTGGCGCGGCTCCAGCGCCAGCGATTTGACGGTGCGCATGCCGTGCACGGTTTCCACCAGCAATGCCTGCCGGTCGCCTTCGGCCTGGTAGAGCGCCTGCAACCGGCGCTGGAACGGCCCGACGAGCATCATCACCACGAGCCCGACGAGGGCGGCGAAACCGAGCACGACAAGCGTCAGCTTGACGCTGTAGAGAAGCAGAATCGGCACGAAGACCAGGAGCGAAACGCCGTCCAGGAGCGTGAGAAAGAGCCGGCCGGTCAGGAATTCGCGGATGCGCCCGGTCTGCTGCATATGCTTAACGAGAACGCCGGCCGAGGCCTGCTCGAAGAGCGCGATCGGCAGGTTGAGCAGATGGCCGAAGGTGCGGGTCGCGACGCGGATGTCGATCCTGTTCGTCGCATAGAGCAGCAGATAGCGGCGCAGGAAGGTGAAGGTCGCGTCGAAGACGAGCGCGATCGCAATGCCCGCCGTCAAAACCGTCAGCGTCGCATAGCTCTGATGCACCAGCACCTTGTCGATGACGAGCTGAAAGAAGATCGGCGTCGTCAGCCCCAGCCCGTAGAGCACGAAGGCGGCGAGCGCAACGTCGCGGAAGAAGCTGCGCTGCTTGATGATCTCGGGGACGAACCAGCGGAAGCCGAAGGGCCGGTCCTCATCGGACATGCGATAGTTGCGCTTCAGCAGGATCACCGATCCGAGCCAGGCCTTGGCGAACTGCTCTTCGCTGAGCATCATCACTTCGGCACGTGATGCCAGCGGGTCGAGAACGCGGATTCTCTCATCCTCCCCGCTCCCGACAGCGCCGGCGATGACCACCCAGTTGCCGTTCGTCAGCTCGGCGAGCACCGGGAAGGCCTCGCCGAGTTGGAACAGGGATCGCCAGTCGAGCGTCAGATGCCTTGCCCTGAGGCCGGCATCCTTGGCCATGCGCAGCAGCTGCCGCATGGCAACGGGATCGTTGCCGACGGCATAATCGTGCTGCAGTCGTTCAGGAGCAAGATCGACGCCGTGATGACGCGCGACCAGTGCAAGACAGTGCAGGTTGGTATGCAGAAAACCACTCATGGCCCACCCGAAACAATACGAGACCGAGGCAATATTTGTTTTATCAGTTGAAGTTCGGCGAGGCGTTCGAAGCGCCGGCCTGCACCGTCTGAATATCGGCAGCAGCCGCAGCTGGCATATCGCCGATGCGACGGACCGCACCCGCCTCGACTAACCCGCCAAGCGCCTTCTGCATGAGATCGACGGCATTGGCGAAGGCATCGACCGGCATGATGATGCGCTGGCGGAAGACCGGCTTCGGATTGTTGTTGGCGTCACGATCGGTGGCCGAGAGCGACATCAGGTCGATGCGTACGATCGTTCCCGTGATGGTGATCTCGCCGATGCCATCTGCATAAAGTTCGTTGCTCATTGTTCTCTCCTCTGGTTGATAATCAAAACCTGTTCACCTTTGAGTCGACACATCGGATTATCCGAAAACCGCTTCACACGTTTCGGTCCGACGCGTGAGTATCGTGCCGCCATGCCGGAAACGGATCGCGAAGGCCGATGGCGGTCTGCGGATCGAAACCCGTCTCCTCTCCGGCCAGGCAATCGTCGAGCGCGGCACGGATCGCCGCCTCGTCGAAGCCGGAGCCGATGAAGACCAGTTCCTGACGACGGTCGCCCCAGACATCGTCCCAATGCCGGTCAAGCAACTGGCGGAATTGCGGATGCCGCGGCCAGTGCGCCCGCGGCACCGAGGCCCACCAGAACCCCCTGTTCTCGATGCGGCATTGCGTGCCGGCAATCGACAGCAGGCCGATCTCGTCCGGCCGGGTCGCCAGCCAGAAATGCCCTTTCGCCCTGATGATGCCAGGCAATGGCTGCTCGATGACCCGGCTCAGCCGCGCGGGATCGAAAGGCCGGCGGCTGCGATAGACGAAGCTCGCAATGCCGTATTCCTCGGTCTCCGGCACGTGGTCGCCCCAGCCGTAAAGCTCCTTGTGCCAGAACGGATGGCGGGCGGACTTCGCCTCGCTGAAGAGCCCGGTATCCATGATCGCGCCAAGCGGCACCTGGCCGAAGACCGCCTCGATGATGCGGGCATCCGGATTGAGCGCCGCGACGACCCGGCGAACCTCCGAGAGCATTACAGGCGGCACATCGCCTGCCTTGTTGATGATGACGACGTCGGAAAATTCGATCTGCTCGACGAGGAGTTCGACGAGCTTGCGCTCATCGTCCCCGTCACGCCTTTCGCCGCGATCGGCAAGGAACTCGGCGCTCTGGTAATCGGCGAGAAGATTGACCGCATCGACGACGGAAACCATGGTGTCGAGCCGCGCGACATCGCAGAGTGCTGCCCCGCTGTCGTCGCGGAAGGAGAAGGTGGCTGCGACCGGCAGTGGCTCGGCAATGCCGGTGCCCTCGATCAGCAGATAATCGAAACGGCCGGCGCTAGCGAGCCGGCGAACCTCGCTCAGGAGGTCGTCGCGCAGGGTGCAACAGATGCATCCATTGGTGAGCTCTACCAGTGTCTCGTCCGTGCGCAAGAGGTCTGCACCGCCCTCGCGCAGGAGATCCGCATCGATGTTGACCTCGCTCATATCGTTGATGATGACAGCAACCCGGCGACCCTCACGATTGCTCAGGACATGATTGAGGACAGTCGTCTTGCCGGCGCCGAGAAACCCGGCGAGAACCGTTACCGGCAATCTGTTGTCTGCACCCATCATCGATCTCATTACCCTTTACAAATGCTTGGCCTTACATGCTCGCGGCTTTAGGCTGCGAGCTGTGGTCTGAATGCTACGTCAACATAGTAGTTTGTGCTGTTATAGCTGGCGCTCGGGAACAGCCCGCTCGACCCATAGGCATAAACGCCGTTGCTGCCGCTGAGCGCCCTGAGGTCGCCATTCGTCACTTCGGCGCTGAAGTAATTGCCGGTCGCCGAATAATTGCCGTTGGTGCTGTAGGAAACGACGTAGGTCGTATCCGCGGCGATCTCCACCTGCTGGGTGAGTGTCGCGGTCTGCCAGCCGCTTGCCGTTTCGTTGCTGAAGGCGACGCTGCCGAGCAGCGTGCCCGAGGCAGTCCAGAGATAGCCGTTATGCGGGCCCGTATTGTCGGCACCCTTGTAGAAGCGGATGCCGGTGATCCAGCCTGCCGTATCGGCCTGGAACTTCATGCCGAGATTGACCTGCTGATTGTCGTTGGTAGAGACGATTGCAGGCGTCGCATTGGCGGCAAAGAGGTTCTGCTCCGGGCCTGCAGCCGGGTTGTTGATGGTGAGAGCAACCTGGGCCGTGGCCGTGCCGCCCTTGCCGTCTGATATCGCGTAGCTGAAGCTCGCCGGTCCCGAATAGCCTGCGGTCGGCGTGAAGGTCACCGTCTGGGCCTGGGCATTGTAGGCGACCGAGCCGTTGACGGCGCCGCTGACGCCGGTGATCGTGAGCGGATCGCCATCGGCATCGCTGTCGTTTGAAAGCAACGCCGAGGCCTGGATGGTGATCGGCGTGCCCGTATTGGTCGAGTAGCCGCTGTCATTGGCGGCAACCGGAATCGCATTCTGCGCGCCCTGCTGATAGAGCACGTCCACCCAGTAATTGCTGGCATTGTAGGAGGCGGTCGGGAACAGGCTGCCCGTGCCATAAGCATAGACGCCGTTGCCGCCGCTGACCGAACTTGCCGGCGCCGTCAGCGCGCCGCTCGTATGGTCTGTCGTGAAGTAGTTCGCCGTTGCCGAATAGAAGCCGTTGGAATGGTAGCTCGCCACATAGGTGACGCCGGCCGTGACATTGATCGGCTGCGTGAAGGAAACCGTCTGCCAGCCGCTTGCCGTCTCGTTGATGAAGCTTGCCTGGCCAAGGAGCTGGCCGCCTGCGGTCCAGAGCGAGCCGACATGCGTGCCGGTATCCTGAGCGCTCTTGTAATAGGTGAGCCCCGTGATCTGGCCGCTGCCGGAAGCGATGAACTTGACGCCAAGTTCGACCGAGTTGGCGTCATTGGCGGCGGTAACCCCCGACGTGTCGGCGCTGGTAAACAGGCTCGAGGTCGTGCCGCCGCCGGGCTGCGAATTGACCGTGAGGCTGACGGTCGCCGAGGCCGTGCCGCCTTGCCCGTCCGAGATCGAATAGGAGAAGCTTGCGACGCCCGTATAGCCCGAGTTCGGCGTGAAGATCACCGTGTTGGTCTGGCTGTTGAAGGTCACCGTTCCGTTCACCGCGCCATTGGCGCCGGTAATGCTCAGCGGGTCGCCATCGCCATCGCTGTCGTTAGCAAGCAGGTTGGCCGCGGCAATCGACAGGGCCGTGTTGGCATAGGTCGTATAGCCGTTGTCGTTGGCGGCAACCGGCACCGTGTTGCCCGTGGACTGATTGAAGACGACATCGACCCAGTAATTCGACGACTGGTAGCTCTGGGTCGGAAAGGTCGAGCCCGATCCGACCGCATAGACGCCGTTCGCACCGGCGAGCGCCGTCAGCGAGCCGTTGGTGTGGGCCGTGTTGAAATAGCCTGCGGTGGCCACATAGCTGCCGGTCGTGTGATAGGAGGCGACATAGGTCGCACCCGCCGTGATCTGCAGCGGCGTGGAGAAGGTTGCGGTCTGCCAGCCGGAGAGCGACTCGTTGGTGAAGGTGACCGTGGCAACAAGCGTGCCGTCCGCCCTCCAGATGGAGCCTGTATGCACGCTGGTATCGCCGGCAGCCTTGTAATAGCGGATTCCCGAGATCGTGCCGTTTGAGGAAGCGACGAACTTCATGCCGAGTTCCATCGCAGTATTGTCGTTGAAGCTGCCGCCGGTCGGCCCCTCGCTTCCCGTAAAGAGCGTCTCCCCGGCCGGGGCGGTCTGAACGGTGAGGCTGACATTGCCCTGATCCGTGCCGCCGCGGCCGTCCGACAGCGTATAGGTGAAGCTTGCCGGGCCTGAATAATTGTTAGCCGGCGTGAAGGTGATGGTTCCGGTCTGCGTGTTGAGCGCGACCGTGCCGTTGAGCGCATTGCCGACGGCGGTGATGGTCAGCGCATCGCCATTGGCATCGACATCATTTGCCACGAGTGCGGCAATCGAGATAACAAGGGTTCCGTTATGGCCGATGATCAGCCCGCTGTCGTCCGTTGCGACCGGCTGGCTGTTGGGGCCGGCATCGAAGACCACGTCCACCCAATAGTTCGAGCCGCCGGGGCTCTGACCGGGGAACGTGCTGGTGCCGCTATAGGCAAAGACGCCGCCGCCATCGACGGCCTTCAGCGCGCCGCTGGCATAGGGCTCGCTGAAATAGTTCTCGGTGACGGAGAAGAACCCGTTGCTGTGATAGGAGGCCACATAGGTCGTGCCGGCGGCGATCTGGACCGGCGAGGAGAACATTACCGTCTGCCAGCCGGAGAGCGGTTCACCCACCGACACGCCGGTTGCGAGCAGCGTTCCGTTGCCGGACCAGAGGCTGACGACGTGGTCGCCAGTATTGTAGAAGCCCTTGTAGAAGCGGATGCCCTGCACCGAGCCTGCCGTCGTTGCCTGGAAGCGCAGGCCGAGCTCGACGGGATCGCGATCGATCGCCACCTCGGTTGCGGGCTTTTCCGCCAGCGTCCACAGGCCCTGCGTGCCCGGCAGGTTGACCGTGACCTGCTTACCGGCCGATGGCGCTTCCAGATTGACGCTGTCGTCGACGGCGCGCGACAGGATCGTGTAGGTGCCGCTTGCCTGGACGACCCAGTTATAGCTCCAGTTCTCGCGGCCTGACGCCTTGAACCAGTGCTGGCCGCCATCGGTGGAGATCTCGACACCGGCGATGATGCCGCCGCCGAAATCCTGCGCCGTACCCGTGATCGTCACGTGCTGCCCTTCGAGGAAGCTGGCGCCGATGATCGGCGACGTGATCGACGAGGTGGGCTTCAGCGCGTCGGTCGATTGCGTCGCGAGGATCAGGCTCGCATCCAGCGTCGTCGGCTGGATGCCCATGTCCGCGAACATGTTGACCATCGCCTGCTGCACATTGCGATCGGTCGATGTTGTCGGACCCTGGTGGTTGTCGCTCAGGCCCCAGGACCAGAAGACGGTGCCGGCGCCGAAGACCAGCGCGCCGCTTGCCGCCCGGTACATGGTGAGGCTGTGGGTGGCGACGGCAGAGCCGATCGTCGTGCCGTAATCGCGCAGATAGGTTTCCACCGAGACCGAAGAGAGCGACAGGTTGATCAGTCCAGCCGGACGGAATCCGTTCTCGACATCGGAATCCCATTCATAGCCGAGCAGGTTCTGCACCAGATTGTAGGTATCGCCTTCATTCAGCTGGGAGACATCGGTATTGCGCCAGAAGCGCAGGTTCGAATAGTCGTAGGGGATGGAGATCGTGTCCTGGCGGTAGCTGTCCACCTGGAACATCGTGCCCGTCAGCGAATTCTCCGGCTGCTGCCCCGGATCGGCATAACGCGGATCGCGCCAGGTGCCGGTGCCGACATTGCTCGGGTCCGTGCTCGTGCCGTAGGTCTCCTTGTAGCAGACCATGGTGCGGTAGGCCTGGCCGCTGCCGTCGATGCTACTTTCCCAGCGGACTTTCCAGTAAACCTCGTTGCCGCTCCAGAAGGCGAGGTTCACGCCGGCATCGCGCGCGGCTTCCACATTGGCGCGCTGCTCGGCAGACCAGTATTCGTCATGGCCGACGGAGAGATAGGCATCATGGTTGAGCAGCAGGCTGCCGCTGCGCGTCGCATCGACGCCCGAGATATAGGACACGTCGTAGCCGTTCTGCTCCAGCCACGAGATCGCAGAGGATTCGACGCCGAAGATGAAATCATGCGAACCGCCGACCGGGCTCGTATTGGTGATGATCGGGCGGTTGTAGCTGACGGCCGAGGCGCGGCCGATCGCGGTCAGCCCGCAGCTGCAGTTCGGCGGCAGGTAGCCGATCATGTCGGCGGGATCGACGGGCACTTCGCCATAATAGAGGCTAGCGCCGCCCCAGGCATTATAGGCCTGCCAGGTGGTATCGGATGTCTGGAAGACGATATCGCTGGTGGAGGCGTCGTCGCGCACGACGAAGGGGATGATGCTTGCATCCTCGGTACCATCCTCGCGCACCAGCTTGGCGAAATAGACGCCCGAGACGGCATCGGCAGGGATCTGCCAGCTGGCGGAAACCGACCAGTTGCCGCAATCGATGAGACCGAGCGACATGTCGACGATCGGATGCGGCTGGATCTGCGCCGTAGTCAGCGATTTCTCGATCGAGTCGACCTTGCGCGCGCCTGCCCCGCCGTAATAGCCCATGCGGTAGATATCGATGCGGTAATGGGTGGAATCCGTGGCGATCTTGAAGTCGACCGTCTGGCCGATATTGGTGCTGATTTCGGTGGCGAAGCCCTGGATGGTGCCGTTGCCGTCGCCCTCCAGCCCCCATTCGCTAATGGGGTTGCCCTGCTTCAGGTTTTCGAGCGCGATCTTGTTGGGTGTCGCCGCAGCCGAAACCGCCGCCATCGGTGCCACCGGTGCCCCCAGTGCCCCCAGTGCTGTCGGGGCCGCGGTCGTCTCAGCAGAAACGTCCTGGCTCGGCTCCACAGAGACAGATGCTATCGAGGCCTGAAGGCGCAACGAAGCCGTGCCGAGACTGCTGGAAGAGCTGACCGGCGCCGCCGTCTTGGTGCTTCCAGTGTCGGCATCGGTGGTAACACCCGTAAGCGTGGGAGCGGCAGGCAATGTCGCAGCCTCCTCGGACGGATCCGGGGCAAGCACGGTGCGTTGCAATGTCGAGGAAGGCGTCTGGAACACCGTCGCAGCCGACGCCGTCTTGGTGAAACCGTCTTGCGCGCCGCTATCTCCCGCAGGCGCCGGCATCGCCGTCGACGATGCGGGCGACGATTGCATGTCGCCTGATGATATCAGGGAAGATGTGACCGTGCCGGAGAAGGAGGATTGGACGGTTGCGCTGCCCTGATTGGCAAAGCCGTAGGGACCCTGAGTGCTTGAAGACACCACGGTCGCAGTTCCAAGCAGTGCGGTCCAGACAGAGGGTGGGTGACAGACGCTCGGCGTGCCGCCGGCAGTACTTAGATATTCGCGATTCCTCACATGAAATCTCAGCAAGAGCGGCGTCCCCGTTTCCCATCGACCACCATTGGAAGGCTTCATCCTGCCAGCTTTCGAAAGGGAATGTACGACAGCAATCTGGGGTATGTGGGTGATACACCGTACTCCGATATGATGACCCTCACCGCATACCCGACCGACAAGGCCGCAAAGCTGCCTCCGGCTACTGCTCAGTGGCCGACTCTGGGTGAAGAGGAATTCTAGTTCGGTATTGTCTCGCCGGTCCGGCCGGTCGAGCCGGTACTCCCGCGTTCCGTGCTACCAGGCCGGAAACGGATCTTCGAGAGCCGACCAGTCCCGCGGATCTGAACTGGCCAAGCAGTCGTCCAACGCGGTGCGGACGCCTGTCTCGTCCATATCAACACCGATAAACACGAGCTCCTGCCGACGGTCGCCCCAAGCGCTGTCCCATCGGCTCTCGATATGCTGACGAAACTGTTGATGGCTGGGCCAGTCTTGTCGGGGAACGGCCGCCCACCAGAGCCCCATAGGTTCACAGCGCCGTTGCACCCCGGCAGCCGACATCAAACCCACGTGACGCGGGCGCGTGGCAAGCCAGAAATGGCCTTTGGCGCGGATTACCCCCGGCCAGGGCTCGTCCAGGAATGCTCGAAACCGCTTGGGGTCGAAGGGACGCCTCGTGCGATAGACAAAGCTCGATACCCCGTATTCCTCCGTCTCCGGAACATGGTCGCCCGGATTGTAGAGTTCCTTGTGCCACAACGGGTGAGCGGCGGCCCTTGCTTCATCGAAGAGGCCCGTGTCGAGGACGGTTGCAAGAGAAATCTTGCCGAAGTCCGTCTCCACCTGGCGGGCATCCGGGTTGAGCGCAGCCACCGTCTTGCGGACTTCCGCGCGGACCTCTTCGCTCGCATCCGAGATCTTGTTGATCACGACAATATCGGCAAACTCGATCTGGTCGACCAACAAGTCGATGAGTGTGCGCCGGTCGTCACCGTCCCGCTGCAGGCCGCGATCGCGAAGCAGATCAGCGCTGCTGTAATCGGCCAGGAGGCTTGCGGCGTCGACGACGGTCACCATCGTGTCGAGTTTCGCAAAATCGGAGAGCGAAACACCGTTCTCGTCGCGGAATGAAAAGGTTGCCGCGATAGGGCACGGCTCCGCAATGCCGGTCCCCTCTATCAACAGATAGTCGTATCGCCCCTCTTCGGCCAGTCGCCGCACTTCCGTCAGGAGATCGTTGCGCAGGGTGCAGCATATGCAGCCATTGCTGAGCTCAATCAACGTCTCCGTCGTATGTGACAGGTTACAGCCGCCGTCTCGGATAAGACTGGCGTCTATGTTCACTTCGCTCATATCGTTGACGATGACGGCGACCCGCAGGCCGTCGCGATTTGTCAGCACGTGGCTGAGAAGCGTCGTCTTGCCGGCGCCGAGAAAACCCGAGAGCACTGTCACCGGCAGCCGGTCGATGCTGTTTATCAGCATCCCGTCAATGAGGGCATTCGGAGCGACTGTCATTTGCGTTTTATGAGCCTCATCGAAATCGTCTCTAACCTCGTTCGACGCGTCAGGCGGCGAGCTGCGGCCGGAAGACCACATCGGCATAATAGTTTGCCGAGTCAAAGGTGCTGGTCGGGAAGAGACCTGTGGTGGCAGATCCGCCGTAGGCATAGACGCCATTGCCGCCAGCCGCAGCGCTGGATAGCGCCGACAGCGGACCATTGCTGACGCCGTTGGCGAAGAAGCCATCA